>CAWALW010000024.1:0-25235 GCA_963782855.1 uncultured Alphaproteobacteria bacterium
AGGGATAGCTGCGCGCCGCATCGAGCGTGAGGCCGAAATGCTTTGCCAGCGCTTGGATAGCCTCGCCATGCTCCGGAAAGGGATCGGTATTCTCGATACCGACCACGATGGGCCGGAATGAGTGCTCATCCTCGCCTTCCGGCGGCAGCATCGCCGTGACGAGGGCATTTCCCTCTCCGTCGCGCAGCGTCAGGAAGCGCGGCATCGCCTTCTGGATGTGCGCCTTGAGCCCGATGTTCTGCTCGATGTAGTGGGCAGACTTCGGCGGCACGTAGGTACTGGCGGCCTCATCACGCGCCTGCTTGAAGTATCTCTCGACCGCGTGATTCATCGCGCGCGATTCCAGCGCGGCTTCGGCTTCTGTCTCGAAGCGGAACCAGGTCTTCGATCCCGCGTCGCACACGTACTGCATGTTCCCACCCCACAGAGAACGCTGCACTACCGCCATGTAGGTCTGGTCAGACCGAAATCGAGGCTGCGGGCAAAAAATTCTCGCACGAAGTGACGAGGATTGCGATTTCGTAACGAGCAATGCGCGGATGTTGGCACGTCACAGTGGCACAACGGTGACGTTGCGCCGAGTTCGAGCTATGCGGCCGTGTAGGCCTTCAGCTCGACGCCCGCCTTCTGCAGCCGCTGCGCGCAGCTGCCGCGCCATCTCCACGGCCGTCGGCGTATCGCCGTGCACGCAGATGGTGTCGATCTTCACGGGCACCTTGTTGCCGGTGACGGAGATCATCACGTTGTCCTGCAGCGCGCGCACGATGCGCTCGCGCCGCCACGTCCACGTCGTGGATCATGGCGCCCGGCTGGCCGCGCATGACGAGCTGGCCGTTGTCCTGGTAGGCGCGGTCGGCGAAGATCTCCTGCAGCATGGGAATACCGAGCTTCTCGGCCGCCGCAACCGTCGGCCGGCCGGGCATGACGATAAAGACGAGCTCGGGGTCGACCGCCTTGATGGCGCGCGCCATGCGCCATGGCGAAGTCGTCCTCGTCGTTGATGAGGTTGCCGAGCGCACCGTGCGCCTTCACGTGCGTGACCTTGTGCCCGACCATCGCGGCCACGCCCTGCAATGCGCCGATCTGGTAGGCGATCTGCTTCTCCAGGTCGGAGAAGCTGGTGCCGCGGATCACGCGCCGGCCGAAGCCCCACAGATCGTTGAAGGAGGGATGCGCGCCGATGGCGACGCCGTTCTTCTTGGCCATCTCGCAGGCCCGGTGCATGACGACGGGGTCGCCCGCATGCCAGCCGCAGGCCACGCTGGCGGAGGTGACGATGCCGAGCATGGCGTCGTCGTCGCCCATCTTCCAGGCGCCGAAGCTTTCGCCGAGGTCGGAATTCAGATCGACGCGCATGTCCTAGTCTCCATCGCTCTCCGACTGTCATACCGGGGCTTGTCCCCGGTATCCAGCCGTCTGCGGGCGCCGGAGCTTGCTGCACGATGGATCCCGGTGACAAGCACCGGGATGACGCGTTTGGCGATGCGGGTGGACGCGCCTGCTAAACGTTGCGCAGCCGCACTCAGCGAAAGAGCGCGATGCCCCACCTGATCGTCGAATACTCCGCCAACCTGGAGGCGGATGTCGACATTCCCCGGCTTGTCGCAGCCGTCCATGCCGCCGCGCTGGAAACCGGCGTTTTTCCCATCGGCGGCATCCGCACGCGGGCGGAGCGGCGCGACATTTACCAGGTCGCCGACAGCCATCGCCGACAACGGCTTCATCCATGTGCAGGCGCGCATCGGCGTGGGCCGGACGCCCGAGGTGCGCCAGAAGGCGGCCGAGCACATCTTCGCTGCGCTGAAGGCCGAGACGGCCAAGGTGTTTGCCAAGCGCCCGCTGGGGCTGACCTTCGAGATCGTGGAGATCGACCCCGTCGGCAGCCTCAAGCACAACAACCTGCACGAGATCGTCGAAGCCCGCCGCAAAGGGAGCGCCGCATGAGCGAGAAGAAGAGCGCATCGAGCCTCGCCGCCAACCTCGACAAGGCCGAGGGCTACCTGGCGCAGTTCAAGGGCGCGCCCGTCCGCCATTTCATCGCCGGCGAGAGCGCCGCTGCAAACTCCGGCAAGACCTTCGACACGCTCTGCCCGGTCGACAACACGGTGCTGGCCAAGGTCGCCGCCGGCGATGCGGCCGACATCGACGCGGCCGCCAAGGCCGCGGCTGCCGCCTTCCCCGCCTGGCGCGCCGTGCCGGGCGCCAAGCGCCGCGCCATCCTGCACGCCATCGCCGACGCGATCGTCGCGCGCGCCGAGGAGATCGCGCTGGTCGAGAGCATGGATACCGGCCAGCCCATCCGCTACATGGAGAAGGCGGCCCTGCGCGGCGCCGAGAACTACCGCTTCTTCGCCGACCGCGCGCCGGGCGCCGCGCGACGGCCTGTCGCTGCCCGACACCGACCACATCAACTACACGCTGCGCCAGCCCATCGGCCCCGTCGGCATCATCACGCCGTGGAACACGCCGTTCATGCTGTCCACGTGGAAGATCGCGCCGGCGCTGGCGGCCGGCTGCACGGTGGTGCACAAGCCGGCCGAGTGGAGCCCGCTGTCGGCGACGCTGCTCAACCAGATCATGGACGGCGTGATCCGCAAGCACGGCCTGCCGGCCGGCGTGGTCAACATGGTGCACGGGCTCGGCGAGACGGCCGGCAAGGCGCTGACCGAGCATCCGCTCATCAAGGCGGTCGGCTTCGTCGGCGACAGCAAGACCGGCTCGCTCATCATGGCGCAGGGCGCGCCGACCCTGAAGCGCGTGCACTTCGAGCTCGGCGGCAAGAACCCGGTGATCGTGTTCGACGACGCCGATCTCGACCGCGCGCTCGATGCCGTGCTGTTCATGATCTACAGCCTCAACGGCGAGCGCTGCACGTCGTCGAGCCGCGCGCTGGTGCAGCGCTCGATCTACGACGGCTTCACGGCGAAGCTCGCCGAGCGCGTGAAGAGGATCAAGGTCGGCCATCCGCTCGATCCCGCCACCGAGATCGGCCCGCTGATCCACCCCGCGCACGTCGACAAGGTGCTGAGCTTCCCGGCCTCGGCCAAGAAGGAGGGCGCCAGGATCGCCTGCGGCGGCGGCCGCGCCATGGACGGCAAGGGCAACTACGTCGAGCCGACGCTGTACCTCGACGCCAAGCAGAGCATGAAGATCGCCCAGGACGAGATCTTCGGCCCGGTGCTCACCGTCGTCCCCTTCGACGACGAGGCCGACGCCGTGCAGATCGCCAACGACGTGCGCTACGGCCTCACCGGCTACATCTGGACCCGCGACGTCGGCCGCGCCCACCGCGTCGCGCGCGACCTGGAGGCCGGCATGATCTGGGTCAACTCGGAGAACGTGCGCCACCTGCCGACGCCCTTCGGCGGCATGAAGGCGTCCGGCATCGGCCGCGACGGCGGCGACTACTCCTTCGACTTCTACATGGAGACCAAGAACGTGGCGGTCGCCTACGACACGCACAAAGTGCCGAGGATCGGGGGCTGACGTGCGCGAACTCATCTGCCGCATCACATGTCATGCCGGGCACTTGTTCCCGGCATCCAGCTCATCCAGCGGGCGCCGGCGCCAGCGGACGAGCTGGATGCCGGGCACAAGGCCCGGGATGACAGCCTGCTTCGAGCCCAGTTAGCGCGAGGACGCTAGCCATGCCCGTTCCCAACCCACATCTTCAATCCGCCGTTCAACGTCGTGCGCTGCAGCCACACGGTGCTGACGGCGCGCGACCTCGGCGCGCAGCCGCGCCTTCTACGAGGGCATCATCGGCCTGCACGTCGAGGAGGCCGGCAAGGACGCGATCTATTTCCGCGGCATGGAGGAGCGCAACCACCACTCGCTCGTCCTGAAGCGCGGGCCGCGAGCCCGTGGCCGAGCGCATCGGCTTCAAGGTCGGCAGCGAGGAAGACCTCGACCGCGCGCACGCCTTCTTCAAGCAGCGCCAGCTGCCCGCACAGTTCGTCGAGGTGCCGTTCCAGGGCCGCACGCTGCACGCCACCGACACCCAGGGCAACCCGCTCGAGCTCTACTTCAAGATGGACCAGGCCGAGCGCATCCTGCAGCAGTACGGCCTCTACAAGGGCTGCCAGCCGCAACGCATCGACCACTTCAACCTGTTCGTGCGCGACGTGCAGGCAACCATCGAGTTCTACGCCTCGCTCGGCTTCCGCCTCACCGAGTACGCCGAGAGCGAGGAGGCGGAGCCCAAGATCGCCGCCGCCTGGATGCACCGGAAGGGCGGCGTGCACGACCTCGCCTTCACCAGCGGCAAGGGCCCGCGCCTGCACCACTTCGCCTACTGGGTGCCGGGCGTCTCAACGTCATCCACCTGTGCGACGTGATGGCCACCACCGGCTATCTCGCCAACATGGAGCGCGGGCCCGGCCGGCACGGGCTCGCCAACGCGTTCTTCCTCTACGTGCGCGATCCCGACGGCCATCGCATCGAGCTCTATGCCGCGACTATCTCACCGTCGATCCCGACTTCGAGCCGATCCGCTGGTCGCTGCGCGATCCGCGCCGGCAGACGCTGTGGGGCACGGCGGCGCCGCAAGAGCTGGTTCGAGGAAGGCAGCGTGTTTCCTGGCACGCCGGTGCTGCCGCCGGTGCACGACTTCAAGCCGGTCGTGGCGGATTGACGCTCGGCTCGTCCGATCAGGGGTGAGGCATCGTTTCAACCTTGAGGGAGCCAGGACCGGCCCGCTGGAACAGCTTATCGCTCAGCTCGGTGACGGCGCCCGCAACGGGCCTGAATTCGAATGTGACCACGTGGTGGCCGGCGGGCACCTGGACGGCGCGGAACAAGACGTTGGCGCGCAAAATGTCGGTGTCGCGCCCGTCGATTTGCGCAACCCACCACGGGTGCCAAAGATCGTGAAGCACCACGAAGCCCGGCCTCGCGGCATCAACGTCGATCACCACTTTCGTGTTCTCGTAGCGGCGGACCCGCGCGCCCGCACCAGTGGAAAGGTTGGCGAGCGAGACAAGGGGCTGGCTTAGCCGGGGTGATTTTTCCAGCAGAACGGTTTGGCGAGGATCGAAGTGCGGCCAGTTGCCCGTCTTGCCAAGCTGATCGAAATCGACCCGCTTCCAATCGCTGACGAACAGAACACGAGGCAGAACGTCCGGGTTCTCGTAGATGAAGGCATCGGGAGTTCGGGCCACGAACTTCAAATCCCCGGGCCTCAGCTTTCGATCTATCTGCTCGATAGGAACACCGACCGCGACAAACCTTATGCCCAGCAGATCAGCCATTGGTGAGGAGTAGGAGGGAAAGAGCGGCGAGAAGGTCTTCTGATCGGGACCGGCGATATAGTCGCGGGCGCCCGTGGCCTGGGAGAGTTCAGCAAGCCGGAAGGGATTGTAGCCAAGCGTACCCTCGAAGCCGTGAACGAGGGCCGCGTTCTGCCAATCGAAACCGAGTCCGACGAGTTCAACCCGGTCCCGCCAAGGCGACCCCGGCTGCTTTCGCAGCCTCTCCTTCAAAAATCGGACGGTGGCGTTAGTGCAGTTTGGCTTGAGCACCTCGTAGTTGGCGGGCGGAAGCCCCGTGGCTTCATTGGGCCCGTTGCTGAAAGCAAGGTCGCACGCCAGGAGAAACGCGGGCGCAGCGACGGCAAAGCGGACACTGCGCTTCAACCACGCGGGCGGAACGGCCAGCAGCAGGCCAGCCCCGGCCATCCACGCAGCCGCCACGGTCAGCGGATTCCACGCGTCGGCTATCCTGCCGGCGCTCCACGCGATGGCCAATCCCGCCAGGAGAACGGAGCCGATCGCGGCACCTTCCACCGCTTGCCGACGCCGGGACGCAGCGGGCAGCGTGCCGCTTGCCCACAAGTGCACCAAATAACCGGTGAGGACGGCCAGCAGGGCTCCGATCAGAAATGTCGCGTCCACCGGGCGCCTGAAGAAGCTCACGCCCGGCACATCATGGAAGAATAACTGGAAGATCGGCGTGTAGCCGCCCAGCGCATAGAGCAGGAGAAATGCGCTAGCGATGGTGAGCGTGCGGACTTCGCGATGCCACAGGGCGCCGCGCAAGAGGCCGACGGTCAGGAACAGAAGAATCGGCAGCATGCCGATGTACATCTGGCTCATGTTTGACGACAGCGTGAGCTCGTTCCTGTCCCACCACTCGCTGTAAGGGCCCCAGTAGTGCACTGCGGGACTGATCGTAGCCGAACAGATCCGGGACGACGGCCGTCAGCAACGATGCCGGATGCAGTGATCCACGTACGGCCTCGCTGAACAGGATCTCCGGCCGGTTAGAGGCCTCCAGGAAAAGATAGGTCGACAGCAGAGGCAGCGCGGCGATCGATGCCGCCACAAGCGCCGCGCACGCCAGCGGCTTAACGCTCCCGCGCAGCGCGACGAGGCGATCGTCGCTTGAAAGCCAATGCCCCGCACAACAGGCGGCGAGGACATAGCCGCCGAGGAGCGCAACCTGGTTGGGCTCCAGCATCATCATGCCGATTGCGACCCCTGCGAGCGCGCCATAAAGCAGGGACGACCTGACGAGCGTGCGCGACAGCAGCCACAGGGCCACCGCGAAGTAAGCAAGGCTCTGGATATGCACGATGTGCTGGATGCGCCAGGCCGCCGACGCACCGAATGCAAATACCAGGGCGGCAACGGTGCCGCCGGCCGGATGCCATCCCCGGTCCTGGCAGAACTTCAGTACCGCCAATCCACCGATGGCGAGCAACGCAAGCACGTAGAAATCCAGTTGCCGAAAACTTGGGATCTTCTCGAAATACGCAAGCAGGATCGCAGGCGAGAAGATCAGCGATTGGGGATCGGCGATCTGGGGCATGCCGGCAAACGCGCTGGGATTCCAGAGAGGCGACTGGCCGGCGTGCAGCGCATTGGCAAGGAACTGGAGTTCCGACTGGAATAGCGCCTTGGCGTCGTACGGGATCGTGACTGCACCGCTGAGCCATGGCGCGGACAGTGCCAACCAGGCAACAATGAACACGCCAGCCGCAAAGCGGTAGCTTCTCGTAGCTATCTGCATCGGCCGAGCACGCACTCCGGGTCGGACGCAGGACCAAACAAATCTGAAACCGGCGGCTGGCGTTTCGCCAAGCTGCGGTCTTCGTGTTCGGCTTTTCTGCGACGGTGGGCAGCTTCCTCAATCGCGGACTTCTCGCCGCTTTCAAACAATTACAGCCTCTAGCAGAGTTCGCGTCAAACCAACAAGGTGGTCTCCCAATTAACCAAACCTGCCAGCGGCAGCTCGCGGCGCGCTGCGGAATGTTGCCCTGCACGCGTCTTCGCTCCAACTCCGAGCGCCAGAGCAGACGCGCAAACATCCTGCCCTAGACGATTTGCCCGGGCGGCCGACGGAACTCGCAGGCTGCGCCGGCGTTCTCCGCTCCGCACAGCGCGAGGCTCGCAGTTTCGCGCGTCTCCCGTCGTTTCGGGCATCGGGCCCGCTATCCCAAGGAGCTATGGAATGTTGAAGGCTATTCTGCCTGCGGCCGCCGTGTCGCTTCTCCTCGCAGCCTCGTCGGCTTCGGCAGGCGTACCCGCATCCACGTTGGCGGGTCTCACCACGCCGGATTCCTCTGGAATCGTTCAGCAGGCGCAGCACCGTCATAAGGGGAAACGTCATCGCGCGCACAGGCATCGTGCCGGCGGGCGTTACCGCAGCGCTCCGCGTGGCTGGCGCCGCTACGGCGCCCGTCCTTATGACTGGCGGACCCGCGGCTGCATCATCGTCGGCCCTGTCTGGTTCTGCCCGTAACACAGCCCAGTTTGGCCGGACTTCCCTCTCGCGAAGCGGGGAGTCCGGTCAGACTTTCTCGTCCTCAACGACGTTCTTCAGGACGCCCACTCCCGGCACTTCGACCTCGACGACATCGCCCGCTATGAGCCACTTGGGCGGGTCGAAGCGCGCGCCGGCGCCGTTGGGCGTGCCGGTGAGAATGAGGTCGCCGGGCTCCAGCGTGGTGAAGGTCGACAGGTAGCTCACCAGGAAATCGAACGGGAACAGCAGGCGATCGGTGGTGTCGTTCTGCCGCTCCTCGCCGTTGACGCGCGTGATCACGCGCATCGGCCCGGCCGGCATCGCGTCGGCGGTCACGATCCAGGGGCCGATGGAACCCGAGCGATCGAAGTTCTTGCCCTGCGTGACATTGAACTTTCCGTGCCGTGTCCACTCGCGCACCGTGCCCTCGTTGGCGATGGTGTAGCCGAACACATGCGCCATCGCCCGCTCGCGCGGAATGCGCCGCCCCGATTTTCCGATGACGATCACGATCTCGCCCTCGTAGTCGAATTGCCCGGTCTCAGGCGGCCGGACGAGGGCCTGTCCGTGCGCCACGAAGGATTGCGCGAAACGCGGGAAGACGCTCGGGTTCTTGGGCTGCTCGGACCCATCCTTGTATTCGGCGTTGCGGTCGAGGTAGTTGATGCCGACGCACAGGATCTTGCCCGGCGCGGGGATGGGCCGTTCCAGTACGGCCTCACCCAGCGGAATGCCACCGCGCTCCTGCGCCAGGATGCTCCGCGCTTCCCCCAGCAGGCCATTGGCGATCAGGGCCTGCAAGGTCGGCGCCGCCGCAAGCCGCGTCCCAAGTTCGACGATCGCATCGGCCTGCACCACGCCATAGCTCGTGCGGCCCCGATGCTCGAATGTTGCCAGTCTCATCTGCTCTACCCTGTTCTGCCACCCATCAGCGTGCGAGCATACGCCATCGGGCGATGCTTTTTCACGCCTTGACGTCGCTTTTCGACCGGTGCGGCGGCCGCAATGCGCTTAGGATCGGACCATGCGCAGAAGGCTGGTGTTTGCGGATCGCGTCGAGGCCGGCCGCCTGCTTGGCGAGCAACTGGCGGCGATGGAGCTTGCGGTACCACTGGTGCTCGCCCTGCCGCGCGGCGGCGTGCCCGTCGGGGCGGAGATCGCCAGGATACTGCGGGCGCCGCTTGACGTGACACTCGTGCGCAAGATCGGCGCTCCCAGCGAGCCGGAGCTGGCCGTCGGCGCGGTTGCCGAGGGTCCATCGCCGGAGATCGTCGTCAATGACGAGGTCGCTCGCTCGCTCGGCCTGAGCGATGACTTTATCGCGTCGCGAAGCGGCGCGCGAGTTTGCCGTGATCGCGCAGCGGCGCAGCGAGTATGCGGCGTGGCGGCCGGCCTACGAAATCGCCGACCGGACTGCGATCGTCGTCGATGACGGCGTAGCGACGGGGATGACCATGCAGGCCGCACTTCGCAGCGTGAGGCGAAGACAGCCTGCCAAGCTGATAGCTGCGGTGCCGGTCGCATCCCGGGAAGCCCTCGCCATGCTTCGACGGGAAGCCGATGACGTCGTCTGCCTGAACTCGCCCGGGAGCTTCGGCTCGGTCGGCTCGTTCTATCGCGACTTCGAGCAGGTGAGCGATGCGGAGGTCGTCGAGCTGCTCAAGCAGCGGCGGGGCTAGTTGCTCTTTTCGCCATTCTTGGCCGTGCCATCTTGCTCCGCCGGTTGGCCTTCATCGCCATCCTCGCTCTCGCCGGCATCCGGAACGGCATAGGTTCCCCGTAGCCAGCGGGAAAGGTCGACGTCGGCGCAGCGGCGCGAGCAAAAGGGCCGGTAGGCCTCTGCAGTGGGCCGGCTGCAGATCGGGCACTTTGCTGCGGGCCGATCCGGGGATTGCGAGGATGCCATTGCTGCAGGATCTAAAGGCGGCGCATCAGTCGATGTCCGACTCGCCGAGGTTGAGCCAGTTGAAATGGACCGGGAAGCCCTCACCGATGAGCATGTTGACGACCTCCGTCAGCGGCAGGCCGACGACATTGGTGTAGGAGCCGGAAATCTTCTGAACGAAGCACCCGGCGAGACCCTGAATGGCGTACCCCCCGGCCTTGCCCCGCCACTCGCGTGAGGCAATGTAGGCCTCCATCTCTTCCTTGGAGAGGCGCTTGAACCGCACCCGCGTGTCGACGAGCTTCACGCGCATGCGATCTTCCGGCGTGATGAGACAGATCGCGGTGAGCACCCGATGTGCGCGTCCCGACAGGAGATGCAGGGCCGCAACGGCTTCTTCCAGGAAGCGTGGTTTGACAAGCACCCGCCGGCCAACGGCCACGACCGTGTCGGCAGCCAGCACGTAGGCGTCGGCGATCTCCTTGTCGTTGGCGACGCCGTCGCGCGCCTCCTCCGCCTTGGCGCGGGCCAGCCGCGTGGCGAGCGCGCGGGGCATCTCGCCCTTCTTGGGCGTTTCATCGACGCTGGAGGGGCGAAGAGCATCCGGCTCGATGCCGACCTGTCCGAGCAAGGTCAGACGGCGAGGCGATGCGCTGGCCAGCACCAGCTTCGGCTTGAGGCCGGCGCGACGGTCCGCCTGCCGGGTGCGCGCAAGCTCAGTGCGCAGCGTCTCGCGGCGCGGACTGTCGGTACGGCTCAGAACGCCGAGCAGGCCACCTTTTGACGTCGCCATGGCAATGCGGCTCCAGGGTCATCACACGGCGGGACATTGGCCACGGTGCGCAGGCAAAATCAAGCCGCCCCGCGGCAGCTAGATCGAGGGGCCGCCCTCGAAGCCGAAGCGGCGCTTGATGCGCTGGAAAAGCTCGTCGCGGACCGTGCGGTAGGCCTGCAGGATCTGTTCGCGGCTGCCCTGGCCGATCATCATGGTGGCATCGAAGGTCGGCCAGTACTCCACGTCCACCGCCATAGTTCGAGTCAAGCTCGAGCGCCTGGTGGTGCGCCTCTGGCGAAAGCGTGACGATGAGGTCGAAGGACGTGTCGTTGAGATCGCGCAGCGTGTGCGGCTTGTGCTGGGTGATGTCGATGCCGATTTCGTTCATCACGGCGGCGGCGAAGGCATCGGCGCCACCGGCGCGCACCCCCGCCGATTCTACATACACGCGGCGGCCTGCCAGGTGGCGCAGGATGGCCGCCGCCATCGGCGAACGAACGGAATTCATGGAACAGGCAAAGAGCACGGCGCCCGGCAGCTCCTTGCCCCCCGCCGCCACCTCTCACCCTTTCCAGTGCAGCGCGCAGATGAGCGTGAACAGGCGCCGCGCCGTGTCGCCATCGACGGTGATCTTGCCCTTGAGCCGTTCGACGAGAACGCGGCTACCCTCGTCGTGCAGTCCGCGACGGCCCATGTCGATCGCCTGGATGCGCGAGGGCGGGGCGCTGCGGATCGCCTGGTAGTAGCTTTCGCAGACGATGAAGTAGTCCTTCATGATCCGCCGCAGCGGAGTGAGGGAGAGCACCACCGTGAAATCATCGTCGCCGGTCTCCAGGCGCACGGCGAACACCAGGCGATCCTCGACGATGGCGAGCTTCAGCACATAGGGGCCATCGTCACGGCCTTCCAGCTCGAACTTGTTGCTCTCCAGGATGTCGAAGATCGCGACTTCGCGTTCCTGCTCGATGTTGGCGTTGCCGCGTCCGATCGAGGCCTCATCGAGATTTATGGCGACGAGCTTCGACTTGGAGTTCGGATCGACGGGCGGCTCGAACATGGACGCGCTCAGGCCTTCCCGCTGTTGCGCAGGCGGATCGCGACCGACCGGCGGTGTGCCTCCAAGCCTTCGGCTTCGGCGAGCTTCATCGCGGGCCCCGCAAGTGCGGCGAGCGAGGCCTCGCCGAGCTTCAAAATCGAGGTTCGCTTCATGAAGTCCAGCACGCCGAGACCCGAGGAGAAGCGGGCACTGCGTGCGGTGGGCAGCACGTGGTTGGAGCCCGCAACGTAGTCGCCGATCACTTCGGGCGTGTGCTTGCCGAGGAAAATGGCACCTGCGTTGCGGATGCGCGAG
The DNA here is from genome assembly GCA_963782855.1 of uncultured Alphaproteobacteria bacterium. GTDB lineage: Bacteria > Pseudomonadota > Alphaproteobacteria > Rhizobiales > Hyphomicrobiaceae > AWTP1-13. The sequence continues at coordinate 11,755 of CAWALW010000024.1, forward strand.
GCGAGGTTTCCCGGATCAGCGGTCGCGATCTCGACGTGCTCTGCCGCGATGCGATCGGCGAGCGCCGGCGCCTCGTCGAGTGACCCCAGGACGATGACGGCGCCGAATGTTTCCCAGCTTGCCGCCGCGATCTGTCTCTTCGGCAGGTCCTGGAGCTGCCTCAGCACGGCAGCAGTGACCGCATCCGCCAAGGCGACATCGTCCGTCATCAGGATGCTCTGCGCGGCCGTGTCATGCTCGGCCTGCGCCAGCAGGTCCGCGGCGAGCCATTCGGGATCGTTGTCCTTGTCGGCGATGACGAGCACTTCCGACGGACCTGCAATCGAGTCGATGCCGACGATGCCGAACACGCGCCGCTTGGCCGCCGCCACGTAGGCGTTGCCGGGGCCCACGATCTTGGCGACAGCGGTCACGGTCTCCGTGCCGAAGGCGAGCGCGGCCACAGCCTGCGCGCCGCCGATGCGATAGATTTCCGATACGCCTGCCAGACGTGCAGCCGTCAGCACCAGCGGGTTGAGCTCTCCACCCGGGGACGGCACCACCATGGCGATGCGCTCGACGCCGGCCACTTGTGCCGGCACGGCATTCATGAGGACCGAGCTCGGATAGCTGGCGAGGCCACCGGGCACGTACAGCCCGACGGATTCAACTGCCGTCCAGCGCGAACCGAGTTCCACGCCTTGCGCGTCGGTGTAGCGGTCGTCGCGAGGAAGCTGGCGGCGGTGGTGGCTTTCGATGCGATCGCGCGCGAAAATGAGTGCCGCAACGATCTCCTGGTCGCTCGCGACCATCGCGTCCGAAATCTCCTCCTCGCTCACGCGGATGCCGATTGCGCCGAGGTCGACGCGGTCGAATTTCTGCGTCAGCGCGATCAGCGCACTGTCGCCCTCGCGCTGCACCTGCGCGATGATGTCGGCCACCACGGCATCCACCTCGGGGGACGCCTCGCGCTTGGCCGCGAGAAACAGCCTGAAGGCGTCGTCGAAGCCCGGGTCGGCGGTGCTGAAACGGATCGGCATGATGCGCCGTGCGCGCCTCGCTTCTCAGGTGCCCTGCACGCCTGATGGGTCGTCAGGGTGCTGCGGCTTTGATTTGGCCTGCCAAGCCGCGCCCAGATCTTTCATCTCGCCCTCGATGCATTCAACGTGCAAGCGGATCGCGCCGTTGTCGGCGAAAACGAGCGTGACATCGCCTGCGGGCGCCTCGCGCGGTTCGAAGCCGATGGCGAGAAGATCCAGCACGAGGCTCTTGTTCTTCAGGTCGATGCCCTGCACCTGGGCGGACAACACGCGCTCGAAACGCAGCGCCGTGCGCCGGCGGGCGAAGGATTTGGAGCCGTCGCTGATGGCGTCCGCCCAGTCGAACCGGTTGAGGACGGCAGCAAAGCGCTTCTCGCGCGGAAGGTAGGCGACGTCAGCTACCTTCACGACCGCATCCTGCAGATGCGCGGAAATCACGGACAGGTCTTCAGCGTCCAGCGCGACAAGCTTCAGATCGGCCATGGCCTGCGAGTTCCTCTACGGACGGGCGCAAGCAAGAACAATGCCCTACGTCCGAGCCTCCTGATAGCCAAGGCGGGAAGGGCCGGTAAAGGGGGAGACGCCCCTTGTGAAGACGATCTTTTGCTTAGCCGCTCACAATTCGCTCAATCTGGGCGCCGCAGCCGGAGAGTTTCTGCTCCAGCCGCTCGAATCCGCGATCGAGGTGGTACACGCGGTTGATGGTGGTCTGGCCCTCGGCCATGAGCCCGGCGATCACCAGCGAGACCGAAGCCCGCAGGTCGGTGGCCATCACCTGGGCACCGCGCAGCGACTTCACGCCCTTGATGGTGGCGGTGTCTCCCTGAAGCTGGATGTCGGCACCCAGGCGAGCCAGCTCCTGGACGTGCATGAAGCGGTTCTCGAAGATGGTCTCGCGGATGACGCTGGTGCCCTGCGCCTTGGTCATCAGCGCCATGAGCTGGGCCTGCAGGTCGGTGGGGAAGCCCGGGAAGGGCTGCGTCTCGATCCGTATGGGCTCCAGGGCCGCGCCGTCCCGCTTGATGCGGATGCCGTTGTCCGTCTCCGTGATGTCGACGCCGGACTGCTCCAGGGCCGAGAAGGCGGCCTCGAGCAGGCTCCTGCGAGCACCCTGCAGCTCTACGTCACCGCCTGCCGCCGCAGCAGCGAAGGCATAGGTGCCGGTCTCGATGCGATCGGGCAGCACGGTGTGGACGGTGCCTTCGAGCCGGTTCACGCCGTCGACACGCAGCGTGCCCGTGCCAATCCCCTCGATCCGCGCACCCATTTTGACGAGACATTCCGCAACGTCGCCGATCTCCGGCTCGCGCGCGGCGTTCTCTATGACGGTCTCGCCCTTGGCGAGCGAAGCCGCCATCAGCGCCGTATGCGTGGCACCAACCGAGACTTTCGGGAACACGATGCGCGCGCCCTTGAGTCCGCTCGGCGCCTTGGCGATCACGTATCCGCCGTCGATGTCGATCTCGGCGCCCATGTCCTTCAGCGCCATCAGGTGCAGGTCGACCGGCCGCGTCCCGATGGCACAGCCGCCCGGCAGCGAGACGCGCGCCTCGCCGCAGCGGGCGAGGAGGGGCCCTAGCACCCAGAAGCTCGCGCGCATGCGGCTGACGAGTTCATAGGGCGCGGTGGTGTCGACGATGTCCCGCGCGGTCAGATGAAACGTCTCGCCCATGTGCGGCGAGGGATCGGCGCGCTTGCCGTCAATGGTGAAGTCGAGGCCGTGGTTGCGCAGGATGCGCGCGAGCAGGTTGACGTCGGCGAGATTCGGCACGTTCTTCAAGGTGAGCCGATCGGGCGTCAGGAGGCTCGCGATCATCAGGGGGAGCGCCGCGTTCTTGGCGCCTGAAATCTGGATGACCCCGTTCAGCTTGCGGCCGCCCGCGACTGTTATGCGATCCATATGTGCCCCGTGTCTGCAGCCTGACGCTCAGCAAGGCAACGGCGCTGACACGAACCCGGAACGGCCCATCAACGCGATGCCGCCTCGTCCTTGCGCGGCGCCCCCGCGGCCCGTTCGCGGGCCTGCGCCTTGCGCTTCTTGAGGTTCTCGCGCAGAGCGGCTGCGAGCCTCGCCTCGCGCTGACCGGCCTGCTGCGATTTTCCGGATTTCTTGTCCTGTGCCATGGCCTTGCCGACGCGCGGCCGAGTTCATGGCCGGACACTACGTGCGTCGCCAACAGCGCACAAGGCTGTGCTTTGGAGAGGGTGACTGCGTGGCTTGCCGCAACCGGCCGCCTATGGCATATCCGCCGCATTCCGCGTTAGCCTAGCGCACTCGTGCGCGGGTCCATGCCCGGTCAGCTGCCGTAGCTCAGTGGTAGAGCACTCCCTTGGTAAGGGAGAGGTCGAGAGTTCAATCCCCTCCGGCAGCACCATCGCAGCAGCGGGTCGCCTTGGGACGAATCGATCCGCCCTGCTCACTCCGCAAAGGTAGAGCGGTGCACGAACGTGCAGTTCTCCCGCACGCGTGTCGCCCGAATTCTTTGGACGGGGTGCTGCCGCGGGGCTAGGTAGTCGCCTGCGCGGCAGGCGCGCGTCATCCGGACAAAGGTTGGACATGGCTCTCATGACGAGGCGCGGTCAAACGACGCTGTTTTGCCAGACCAGGAACCGGGGCGGGCGGCTGATCTACGATCCTGAGCAGGACATCTATCAATGCCCCGGACGCGGCAAGGACTGCCGCTTCGCGGAGAATGCGGACGGCACCCTCGAGCGCTTCGGCGCCGATTGCGGGCGGCTGCCGCAGTCGAGTCGCGAAAGCTAGGCGACCGCCGGTCCGTCGATCGCGGACGGCGCAATAGATCTTTGCGCAAATGCGCGGCACCTATCAGCCGTTCGACCGTCGCGCGAGCTTTGCCGCTGCTGCGCTAGCGCGTTTCACTTCTTCGGCGGCTGAACCAGCTCGATGCGGACGTCGTCGGGTCCGTGCAGGAAGGCGACCCGCGGGCCGTTGGGCACCTGGATCGGGCTTTCCTGCAGCTTGGCGCCGAGCGCGGTGAGGCGGGCGATGTCGGCCTCCAGGTCGGCGCTCTCGAAGGCGACGTGCTCCAGGCCGTGATGCGGGAGGCGTCGCCGGGACCGAGCTTCTCGTCGGTGCGCGCGCCCGAGATGGTGACGGCGAAGCCGTCCTCGGTGGTGCAGCGGATGAAGCGGTCGCCGAACACGCGCGTCTCGTCGCCGACGATCTTGAAGCCGAACGCCTCCACCCACCACTCGGCGGTCTTGCGCGGGTCGGGAGACTTGATGTGGATGTGGTGGATGCGGGGCATGGGAGTTTCCTCTTGCTAACCCAGCATATTCGTATCGCCGCACACGGAGATCGCCTGGCCGGAGATGGTCTTGGCGCGGGGCGAGGCGGTGAAGACCACCATGTCGGCGAGCTGCTGCGGCGTCACGTAGTCCTTGATCGAGACGTTGCGCGAACATCGCCGCCTCCTGCTCCTTGAACGAGACGCCGGCCTGCTGGGCCTTGGCCTCGATGACGCGGCGGATGCGGTCGCCGGCGACGAGGCCCGGCAGCAGCGCGTTGACGCGGATGCCGAAGGGGCCGAGTTCGATGGCGATCGACTTGGTGAAGCCGATCACGCCCCACTTGGCCGCCGCGTAGGCCGAGCGCAGCGGGAAGCCGTGCTTGCCGGCCTGCGAGGACAGATTCATGATGCTGGCGTTCTTGCGACTGCTTGAGGTGCGGCACGGCGAGGCGCACGCAGTTGAACTGGCCGGTGATGTCGATGGCGAGGCAGCGGTCCCAGTCCTCCGGGTTGATCTCCTCGACCTTGCCGGTCGGGCCCGGCGATGCCGGCGTTGTTGACGAGGCAGTCGAGGCCGCCCAGCGCCTCGAGCGCGTCGTCGAACAGCTGCGCCACCTGAGCCGCGGTCGGCCACGTCGCACACGCTCTGCGTGAGCTGCGGATCGCTCTTCTTCGCCGCCGCCAGCGCCGTCTCGTCGACATCGCAGATGTGAACCTTGGCGCCCTCGCGCACGAAGGCGCGCGCGATCTCCAGCCCGATGCCGCCGGCGCCGGCCGTCACCAGCACGCGCAAATCCTTGATGCCGAGATCCATGGCGGTTCTCCCTCCTTGCCACGCTTCCCGAGCCAGCGCTGAGCCGTGAAGGATGCGCCGCAAGCGCAACTTGCCTGCCACGGACCCGTGCTCGACAAGCGCAGCGACGGGCGGAAGTGCTGCCCGGCGAGCCTACCATCTCGCGCGCTGCGTGCTAGGCTGGCGCAAACACGGACAGAGTGGAGGAAGCGCATGCCGACGGTGGGTGTGGTTGGGGCAGGGCTCATCGGCCGCGCCTGGGCCAACGTGTTCGCGCGCGCCGGATGGGACGTGCGGCTGTGGGACCCCGACAAGGACGCACTCGCGGCTGCGCCAAGGCTGATCGAGGAGGCGCTGCACGACGTGGCCAGGCACGGCCTGGCGAAGGATGCCGCCGCAGCCGCCAGGCGCATCACGCCGGCTGCCTCCCTGGAAGAGGCCGTGCAGGATGTCGCGTTCGTGCAGGAGAACGGACCGGAGCGGGTCGAGGTGAAGCTGGAGGTATTCGCCCGAGCTGGATGCGGCAGCACCCCCGTCGGCCATTCTCGCCTCGTCCTCGTCGGCCATCGTCGCCTCGCGCTTCACGGAGAAATTGAAGGGCCGCGCGCGCTGCCTGATCGCGCATCCGGTCAACCCGCCGCACGTGGTGCCGATCGTGGAGCTGTGCGGCGCACCGTGGACATCGGCGGACACCATCGAAGCGCGCGCGCGCCATCTACGAGAGCGTCGGCCAGGTGCCCATCGAGGTGAGGAAGGAGATCGACGGCTTCATTCTCAATCGGATGCAGGGCGTGCTGCTGTCGGAGGCCATGCGCCTCGTCGGCGAGGGCTTCGTGTCGGCGGAGGACCTCGACAAGACCATCCGCGACGGGCTGGGCCTGCGCTGGGCGTTCATGGGGCCGTTCGAGACCATCGAGCTCAACGCGCCGGGCGGCATTCCCGACTACTGCGCGCGCTACGGCGAGACGCTGTATCGTACCTCGGCGCGGCCGGTGACGCCGGACGTGTGGGGCAAGGAGAACATTGGCCGCGCGGTCGAGAGCTGGGGCCGGGCGCCGTCGCAGCGACGCCATACTGAAAAAGCAACGCTGGCGCGACGACCGCATCGCGGCGCTGGTCGCGCACAAGAGAGGCGCAGCCGAAGGCGGAGTGAAGTGCGGACGCGTGCCTAACTCGGCTCGCTCTCGTCCCCGGCACTTCGATGCGGGAGAGCGTAGGAAGGGGCGGTGAGACGAGTTGAATGGAGCGTCCGCCCCCGGCGGAGGGAGCTAAAGCGTCCCCGCCAGTCCGAGCTGGGTGACGACGGCGCTCCAGCGGTCGCGTTCGCTCTTGATGTATTTCTCGATGTCCGCGATCGAGCGCGGGGCGAGCGGCATCAGGCCGACCTCGCTGACGCGCTTCTGGAAGGCGGCATCGCCGGTGATGCGCGTCATCTCGGCATGCAGTCGCTCCACGATCGGGCGCGGTGTAGCAGACGGCGCCATCAGCACGTGCCAGGACACCGCCTCGAAGCCGGGCAGCCCCAGCGCCTCGGCCATGGTCGGCACCTGCGGCAACGGCGGATGGCGCGTGGAGGCGGTGATGCCGAGCGCCTTGAGCTTGCCGTCCTGGATCAGCGTGAGCGCCGCACCGGTCTCGGAGATGGAGGAGACGACGTGGCCGCCGACGATGTCGGTGACGATCTGCGGCGGGCTGCGATAGGGGACGTGCGCGGCCTTGAAGCTGTGGTCGCGCTTGAGCGTCTCCATGGTCAGGAACTGCAGGGTGCCCGCGCCGGTGGTGGCATAGGTGACGGGATCGACGGCCGCCTGCGCCTTCTTGATGAAGTCCTTCACGGTCTCGGCGCCGAAGGCGGGATTGGTGATCAGCACGAACGGCGACTGGGCGTAGAGCGCCAGCGGCACGAAGTCCTTCTCGGCGTCGTAGTTGATCTTCTTGTAGAGCGTCGGATTGACCGCCATCACGGGCGAGGAGGCGACGACGAGCGTGTGCCCGTCGGGGGCGGCGCGCGCCACGTTCTGCGCCGCCAGCATCAGCGCGGCACCGGGCTGGTTCTCGACCACGACCGGCTTACCGAGCGCCTTGCCGAGTTCCTCCGCATAGATCCGCACGACCACGTCCATGCCGCTGCCGGCGGCGAGCGGCACGACGATGTGCACGTTGCGCGAGGGGAAGTCCTGGGCGAGCACGGCACGCGCGGCGCGAAGCAAAGAGCAGGGCACAAGCGACCGCAACTCTGGGGAGCCAGGCGAGCATCATCGGCGATCCTCCCCTTCCGGTCCCGCGTGCGCTGGACGTGCCGCAGGCTCCTTTGACGGCCAGACGGCCGCCAATTGACGATAGGCTTGGCCGCAGATCACCGCAACGGCATGCGGCATGGCTGACGCTCGAAAGGTGGTGTCCAGGCTGGATACCGGAGACGAGCCCCGGTATGACTTCGGCAAGCCGCGATGGCGAACAACGAAGACGCAACGAGGAGACGCACCATGGCCAAGGGCCGCAAAGTCATCATCACCTGCGCCGTCACGGGCGCGATCCACACGCCGTCGATGTCGCCGCACATGCCGATCACGGCGAGCGAGATCGCGGACGCGGCCATCGGCGCGGCGGAGGCGGGGGCGGCGGTGGTGCATCTGCACGCGCGCAATCCGCAGGACGGGCGGCCGGATCAGTCGCCGGAAGCGTTCGCGCCGTTCCTCAAGGTGATCAAGCAGCGCACCAGCGCGCGTCATCAACATCACCACCGGCGGCGCGCCGACCATGGCGATCGAGGAGCGCGTGCGGCCCGGCCGCGCACTTTCAAGCCGGAGGTGGCCAGCCTCAACATGGGGACCATGAACTTCGGGCTGTACCCGATGCTCGCGCGGCAGAAGGAGTTCAAGTACGACTGGGAGAAGCCCTACCTGGAAGGCTCGCGCGAGCGCGTCTTCAAGAACACGTTCGCCGACATCGAGTACATCCTCACCACCTGCGCCAACAACGGCACGCGCTTCGAGATCGAGTGCTACGACATCGGCCACCTTTACACGCTGCGCCATTTCGCCGACCGCGGCGTGATCAAGCCGCCGTTCTTCATGCAATCGGTGTTCGGCATCCTGGGCGGCATCGGCCCGCATCCGGAAGACGTGCTGCACATGAAGCGCACGGCCGACCGGCTGTTCGGCGACGAGTATCACTGGAGCGTGCTGGGCGCCGGGCGCAACCAGATGGCGATCGCAGCGCAGTCCGCGGCCATGGGCGGCAACGTGCGCGTCGGCCTGGAGGACTCGCTGTGGATCGGCCCAGGCCAGCTCGCCAAGAGCAACGCCGAGCAGGTGACCAAGGCGCGCCAGATCATCGAGGGCCTGGGGCTGGAAATCGCCAAGCCGCGACGAGGCCCGCGAGATGCTCAAGCTCAAGGGCGGTGACAAGGTGGGGTTCTGAGCGACCCGACCTAGGATCGCCTGCCCCGCAGGCGTCCAACAATGCCGGCGGGAAAGAAGTAGACGCTTAGGATAAAGAGCAGGCCGAGCCACAGGAGCCAGCGGTCGGGTGCAGGACTGCCGACAGCGCCGGCACCAGCTCGGCGCCGGCCTTCATCAGAGTCTGCAGGTAGTTCTGCGCGATGATGAACACTGCGGCGCCAACCACGGCGCCGTACATTGTGCCCATGCCGCCGATCACGATCATCAGCAGAATGTCGACCATGATCTCCAGCGACAGCGTCGTCGCTGGCCCGGTGTAGCGCAGCCACACCGCGAGCAGCGCGCCGGCGAGCGCTGCCATGGCGGCGGACAGCACCGTTGCAGCGGTGCGGTAGTAGACCACGCGATAGCCGATCGCCTCGGCGCGGAAAGCATTCTCACGCACGGCCTGCAGCACGCGGCCGAAGGGCGAGTTGACCACGCGCAGCATGATCAGGAACAGCGCCGCGGCTGCAAAGAAGATCATGTAGTAGGCGATGAGGCGGCCGTTGATGACCACGCCGAGCACGCGCTCCTCGAACACGCGGAAGCCCGGTGTGAGCGCCGAAGGAATGGTGTAGTTGAGCCCGTCTTCCCCGCCGGTGAGGAAGGAGAGCTGGGACACCAGGGTCTCGAATGCGCTGGCGACGGCAAGCGTCACCATCGCAAAGAAGATGGCCCGCACGCGCAGCGAGAACAGCCCGATCAAAAGCGCAAGCAGCGCTGCCGCCACCGTGCCGAGCAGCGCGCCCAAAGCTACGGCAGAGAAGCTCGGGCCCATCGTCTTCAGTGCGATCGCCACGCCGTAGGCGCCCATGCCGAAGAACATGGTGTGCGCGAACGAGACGATGCCGGTGTAGCCGAGCAGCAGGTCATAGCTCGCCACCAGCGCGATGAAGATGCAGATGCGCGCGGCCGTATCGAGCGAGCGCGTGCCGGGAAACAGGAACGGTGCGAGGGCAGGCCCGAGCGCGACGGCAATCAGCAGCAGGCTCAGCACGACCCCGCCAGGACGATCACCGGAGATGAGCCTGATCAGCATGGGCGCGCGGTCTCACTTCGCCTTGACGACGGCGTAGAGCCCCTGCGGGCGCCACATGAGAATGACAACCATCAGGCCGATGTTGGAGATGAGCGCCACCTTGGGCGCGAGGAAGGCGGTGTAGTTGGCCATCAGTCCCACGAACAGCGCGCCGATGAAGCAGCCTTCGATCGATCCGAGCCCGCCGATGATGACCACGATGAACACCAGGATCATGATCTCGGAACCCATGTGCGCGGTGATCGTCTCCTGGTAGAGCGCCCACATCACGCCGCCCGCGCCCGCCAGCGCAGAGCCCGCCACGAACACCGCAATGAAGAGGCGGCGGATGCGATAGCCGAGCGCCTCCACCATCTCACCGTTCTCCACGCCGGCGCGCACCAGCAGGCCGATCTTGGTGCGCGTGAGCACCAAGCGCATGGCGATGAACACGGCGAGGCCGAGGCCCGCGGCCAGGATGCGATAGGTTTCGATCAGCGCGCCGCCGATGACCACGGACCCTTTCAGCATCTGCGGCCGGGAGAGCGTGATGGCGTCCGGCCCCCAGATCACATGGATGAGCTGCTGGGCGATGATAAGCCCGCCCATGGTCACCAGGATCTGCTTGAGGTGGAAGCCATCGACGGGACGCACGATCACGCGCTCGAACAGCCAACCGAGCGCGCCGGTTGCGGCCATGGCGACCAGCAACGCGGCTGCCAGTGCGGCGAGGTTCAGCACAACAGAGGCCGCACTTGTCCATGCCGCAAGCCCGGCGAGAACGGTGACGCCGATAAACGCGCCGACCGCTATGAACGCGCCATGGCCGAAGTTGATGACGTCCATCAAGCCGAACACAATCGTGAGCCCCGAGGCCATCAGAAAGATCATCATCCCCATGGCGAGACCGGCCGCGGTTAGCGCTCAGCCACGTGGAAGGCGTGCCGATCAGAGCCAATCCAGCAAGAGCGACGATTGGCACTGGCCACACGGGCAACATCGCCTCCAGCCGCTCGGCCGCGCTCTGTTGGACGATCGTTGGAGCAATCGCGGCCCCAGTCATTGATGCGCCTCCAGGGTAAGCCCCATCAGCCGCTCCTGCAGCCCCGCATCCGACGCCAGCGTAGCCATGGTGCCCGTGTGCACGATGTGGCCGTCATCCATCACCGCGACGGTGTCGCCGACTTCCCGCGCCATGGCAAAGTTCTGCTCCACCAGCAGGATCGTGGTGTTGGCGTGCTTGAACTCGGCAATCGCGGTGGTCATGGACTTGACGATGGCCGGCGCCAACCCCTTGGTCGGCTCGTCGATCAGGATGAGACGCCGCGGCTTCGATCAGCGGGAGATCGACAGCATCTGCTTCTGTCCACCGGAGAGAGTGTGCCGCAGAAGCGTCCAGAACGTCGGGTGGAAACAGTCCGAACAGCCATGCAAGCCGCGCCGGATCCATCGGGCCTGAGCGTGCCGCAAGGATGCAATTCTCCTGCACCGTGAGATCGGTGAATAGCCCCATGTTCTCCCGGCACGAAGGCAATGCCATGCTGGGCTATCGCGGGCGTGTCGGCGAGGAGATATCCTTACCGGCGAACGTCACGCGGCCTTGCGCTCTGCGCACAGGCCCATGATGGTCCGCCGGCATGTAGTCTTGCCGGCACCGTTGCGGCCTAGCAGCACCGTAATGCCGCCCTGGGAGGCGCAGGTCGAACTCACCACCTGCAGGATGTGATACTGCGCAATGTAGGTGTGGACCCCGTCGAGCGTGAGCAATGCGTCAGGCACGTACCGCCTCCAGGCCCAGATAGGCCTCCTGCACGATCGGCGAGGCCATAGCCTCGCGCGGATTTCCAGCTGGCCGCGAGCCAGCCGTATTGCAGGACAACGATGCGGTCCGCCAGCGAGCGGATCACGTTGATCTTGTGTTCCACCAGCAGGATCGTGCGCGATGTGTCCGCTTTGAGCTGTGTAATGAGGTCGAGGATCACCGGCACCTCATCGACGCTCATGCCCGCCGTTGGCTCGTCAAACATCAGCACCGGCGAGCCAAGCGCGATGAGCATCGCCACCTCCAGCTTGCGCTGATCGCCGTGCGGGAGCACAGCCACCTTGCGGTCTGCGACCTCAATGAGCCGCACGCGGGTCAGCACGTCATCCGCGCTCCTGAGCAGCTCTGTGTGCGCATCGGCCATCGACAGCATATCGGACCCGCGGCGCGCCTTGGCCTGGGCGACGAGGCGCACGTTCTCCCGCACCGTGAGATTGGGAAACAAGTTGGTGAGCTGGAAGGCGCGCCCGATGCCGCGATGGGTGCGTTCAGCCACGCCCGCGCGCGAGATGTCCTCTCCGTCGAGAAAAACTCTTCCCGCTGTGGCCTTCAACTGGCCTGAGATCAGGTTGAAATAGGTGGTCTTGCCGGCTCCGTTGGGCCCGACGATGGCCGTCAGCGTGCCCCGCTCGAACGCGCAACTCACCGCGTCGACGGCCACATGGCCGCCGAAGCGCATCGTGAGGTCGCGCGTCTCGATCGCTGGCGCTGCCGCAGCCATCTTTTCACTGCAGGGGATCGGCGACGCATGCGCCTCCCACATCGGGGGAGAGGCATGCCGCCCATCACTTCTTGTTCAGGATCGGAATTTGCATGTCCTCGATCTGCAGCTCGCGCACCAGCTCGGGGATGCCCCATTCCACATTCGGATCAACCTTGGTCCGGAAGTGGTACATCGACTGCAGCGCCTGGTGATCCTCGGGACGGAAGCACATGCGGCCCTTGGGCGTCATGAAGCAAAGGCCCTTCATGGCTGCGATTAGTTTCTCGGTATCGGTGCCGCCGGCCTTCTTGATGCCCTCCACCACGGCGATGCCCGACTCGCTATACCGCCCGCAGTGAAGAAGTCGGGCGGGCTATTGTGGCGCTTCTTGTGCTCGGCCACGAGCCACTCATTCACGGCGTTTTTCGGGATCTCGTAGTAGTAGTAGGTGGCCCCTTCCATGCCCGGCAGCTCTTTATACGCCTTCAACGCAGCGAGGATGTTACCGCCCGTGGCAATCTCCACGCCGAACCGCTCTGGCTGCAGCGCCTTGAGCTTGCCGAGAGGGTTGTTGGCGCCGGCCCAGATGACGAAGATGAACTTGCGCCCCTGCTCGTTCTTCAGCGCATCGAAGATCCGCTGCGCGTTGGCCGTGAAATCCGTGGTGTCGGTCTTCGCAAATTCCTCGAACACGAGCTTTGCCCCGGTGGGAGCGAGCGCCGCCTTGAATGCGGCGACTTCGTCACGGCCGAACGCGTAGTCCTGCGCCAACGTGGCGATCACGACGCCGGGTTCGCCGAGAGCCACCGCATTCGAGACTGCATCCTGGGAGGAGTTGCGCCCCGTACGGAAGATGTAGGGGTTCCAATTGGAGCCGGTGATGGAGTTGGCCACCGCGGGTTCAACGAGCAGAATTTTCTTGTGCTCCTGTGCGACCGGCAGCATGGCGAGCGCCACACCCGAGTTCACAGGGCCAACGGCCAGCGCCACGTTGTCGTCGCCATAGGCTTCGGCCAGCACAGTGCGGCCGACATCTGGCTTGGTCTGCGTATCCTTCTCGATCACGACGATCTTGCGGCCGAGCACCTCCATCTTCCCGCCGGTGGCGTACTCGAGCCCCATCATGAAGCCGATGTGGGACTGCTTGGCATAGGCCTCGAGCGGTCCTGTCTTATCGTAGACGTGCGCGATCCTGATATCCTGCGCCATTGCGCTGGCGCAGCCGACGGCAAGCGCTACCGCCGTTGCCAAGATGGTCCTCAACACAACGGATCTCCTTACTTCGAGTGAACTGGGCGCGAGCAAATCGAGCCGGCCTGGGGCGGCGCCGAGACCGTATCGGCGTGACTGAGCACGCTTGCGACGCACACGCAACAGAGACGGCAAAGCCGGTCTCTCGGGCGGCCAGTACCGCTGTGACGCGCCGGCA
>CAWALW010000025.1:0-154398 GCA_963782855.1 uncultured Alphaproteobacteria bacterium
GTGTTATGTCCTCTACTGGTTCGTTGCGTATTGCTGCCACGCGCAGATGTACACGATGGGCACCGTGCTGCGGCACGGCAACGCGGCGCAGAAGCAGAAGTATCTGCCGGGTATCGCCTCGGGCGAGCTGCGGCTGCAGGCGTTCGGCGTCACCGAGCCGACGACGGGCTCCGATACGACGCAGCTCAAGACGCGCGCGGACAAGAAGGGTAACGACCGCTACGTCGTGAACGGGCAGAAGGTGTGGACGAGCCGCGTGCTGCACTCCGACCTGATGCTGCTGCTGGCGCGAACGACGCCGGCGGACAAGGTGAAGAAGCGCTCCGAGGGCCTGTCGGTGTTCCTCGTCGATTTGCGCGAGGCGAAGGGCAAGGGCGTGGAGATCCGCAAGATCGACGCCATGCTGAACCACAACACCTGCGAGGTGTTCTTCGACAACCTCGAGGTGCCGGCGGAAAACCTGATCGGCGTCGAGGGCCAGGGCTTCAAGTACATCGTCGACAGCATGAATGCGGAGCGCATCCTGATCGCCTCGGAGTTGCTCGGCGATGCGCGCTATTTCATCCGCCGCGCGACGGAGTACGCCAAGGAGCGCATCGTGTTCGGCCGGCCGATCGGACAGAACCAGGGCGTGCAGTTCCCCATCGCGCGGGCGCATGCGCAGACGGCGGCGGCCGAACTGATGGTGAAGAAAGCCGCCGCGCTATTCGAAGCGGGCCGCGACTGCGGCGCGGAAGCCAACATGGGCAAGATGCTGGCGGCCGATGCGGCGTGGGCGGCGGCGGATTCGTGCATGCAGACGTTCGGCGGCTTCGCCTACGCGCGCGAGTACGGCATCGAGCGCAAGTGGCGCGAGACGCGGCTGTATCAGACGGCGCCGATCTCGACCAACATGATCCTCGCCTACGTCGGCCAGCACGTACTGGGGATGCCGCGGTCGTATTGAAGCTGGCGGTGCCCTCTATGCGCATCGCGCGAAGCCCCAAGCGATGTCCCAGTGATGAGCTGTCGAACCAGCGGCGTTATGTGGAGCAGCGCCCTTCGACAGGCTCAGGGTCGGGGAGGTCGAGCTACTTACTCCGACTCTCTCCCCTGCAGAGCGGGAGAGGGAGTTCATTGCTTCGGCCGCGTCGCCTCGAAAGCGGGGACGGCGGCGGCGAAGGCGTCGAGCCAGGCGACCAGCTTGGGATGACCGCTGCGCCATTTGCCTTCGTGCCGGAAATCGAGGTAGCCGAGTGCGCAGGCGAGCGTCAGGTGGCCGTAGTCAGGGCTGGCGCCCCAGGCCGGCGGCGCCTTCTCGAGGAAGTCCAGCGCGCGGTCGATCTTGCCGTGCTGGCGCTGCCATCCAGGGCGCGTGCCAACCCGCCTCCGGGCGAAAGCGCTTCTCGTAGACGAGCAGCAGGGCCGCATCGAGGATGCCGTCGGCGAGCGATCCGAGCGTGAGCGTACGAATGCGCTCAACCCCGCTCGGCGGAAAAAGCACGGGCGACGGCGCCAGGCTGTCGAGGTACTCGCAGATCACGTGGCTGTCGAAGATGGCCGTGCTGCCGTCGATGACGAGCGCAGGGATCTTGCCCAGTGGATTGGCGCGGTTGAGTTCGGGGTTGTCGCCGGGATTGGTGATCGGTAGTCACGATCTCGATGCGGTCGCCGACACCTTTCATGGCGATGGCGATCTTGACCTTGCGTCCGTAGGGCGAGAACGGGTTCGACAAGAGCTTCATCATCGCGCGACCTCCAGTTGAGTGCTCAAGGCGTAGCAAGCCGCGACGCGCCCGTCGAGCCGCGCGAACCGCATTCCTACATCTCCGCGGTGTCACGGCGTCCAGGGCTTGTGCGCTTCGGCCGGCTCGGCGGCCAATTCCTTGCTCCGCGCGCCGCGGATCTCGCGGGCGAGCGCGGCCAACACCTCGTCGACACCGCGGCGCGAGACCGCCGAAAGCACCATCGGCTTGCGCCGGGCGACGGCCTTCAGTTCCGCAACCTTGGCCGCGATCGTTTGCCTCGTCCAGCGCATCGCACTTGGAGAGCGCCAGCACCTGCTTCTTCTTCTCCAGTCCCGCGCCGTAAGCCTTGATCTCGGCGCGCACGGTCTTGTAGTCGGCGGCGATGGTCTCGCTCGTGGCATCCACGAGATGCAGCAGCACGCGGCAGCGCTCGACGTGGCCGAGAAAGCGCGTGCCGAGACCGGCGCCTTCGTGCGCGCCTTCGATGAGGCCTGGAATGTCCGCGAGCACGAAGTCGAGTCCGGCAGCGCGCACGACGCCGAGGTTGGGATAGAGCGTCGTGAAGGGATAGTCGGCGATCTTCGGCTTCGCCGCCGTGACGGACGCGAGGAAGGTCGACTTGCCGGCGTTCGGCAGGCCGACGATGCCGCCGTCCGCGATCAGCTTGAGGCGCAGCCACACCGTCATCTCTTCGGCGGGCTGGCCGGGATTGGCGTGCCGCGGCGCGCGATTGGTGGGCGACTTGAAATGCGCGTTGCCGAAGCCGCCGTTGCCGCCGCGCGCAAGCCGCACGCGCTCGCCCGGGTTCATGACTTCCGCGAGCAGCGTCTCCTGATCCTCGTCGAACACCTGCGTGCCCGGCGGCACCTTGATGATGACGTCCGCGCCGGCCGGGCCGGAGCGGTTCTGGCCCATGCCGCCGACGCCGCTCTTGGCCTTGAAGTGCTGCTGGTAGCGGTAGTCGATCAGCGTGTTGAGGTTGGCGACGCACTCGACCCAGACATCGCCGCCCTTGCCGCCGTCGCCGCCGTCGGGCCCGCCGAACTCGATGAACTTCTCGCGCCGGAACGACACGGAGCCGGCTCCGCCGGCGCCGGAGGCGATGTAGATCTTGGCTTGGTCGAGGAATTTCATGCGTCATACGCCTTGCGTCGTGAACTCGCGCCTTCGTCAGCGGCCGGCAGATGCGTCGGCTACGCGAACGCGATGTGATTCAGGCCGGCCCTCCGGCAAGCCTGCCGAGCCACGCGCGCCAGCGCGGCCTTGCGACTTCGCGCGCAACGTGCGCGGGAATGAGCTGCAGCGCGCGCTTGGCGTCGAGCCAATAGGTTACAGCTTCTACGTCGTGCCCGCGCGCGGAGCTTACGATCAGTCCTCGGCCGACCGGCTCGAAGCCCAGCTTGCGCAGCACGTTGGCGGAGGCCCAGTTGTCGACGAAGTGCGACGAGGTATACCCGGGAATGCGGTGCGCCATCAGCCCATGGCGCATCACGGCCCGCGCGGCCTCGGTTGCATATCCGTTGCCCCACCAGGGCCGGCCGAGCCAGAAGCCGAGTTCCGCCGCCCCCGAGCGCCGCCGGTAAAAGCCGCTGCCGCCGATCAACTGCTCATCCAGCGTCACGGCAAACCGCACTTCGCCGCGCCCGGGCTTCAGCCAGGCTTCCGCCTGGGTCCTGGACAGTGGATGGGGAATGTCACTGGTCATGGACGCCACAGCCCAGTCGCCCGCGAGGCGTGCAAACTCGGCAGCATCCTCCCGGCGGAAGGGCCGCAACACGAGGCGCTCTGTCACCAGTGTAGCCATGAGGGCGGCGCGCCGCTCGTCGTCGTCATTTCCGGCGCGACCCTGCGTGGCAATCGCGCCAAGCCGAATACTCGGCCAGACCAGCGGCCGAGCGCAAGCGCCATGAGAGGGCAGCTACTCTGCGGCCGCTTTGGCGGGCAGTTTCACCGACACGTACACGCGGCCGCCGCGCTTGGTGGCGTACTCCACCGCGCCGTCCGTCCGGGCAAAGAGCGTGTGGTCGGTGCCCATGCCGACGTTGGCGCCGGGGTGAACCTTGGTGCCGCGCTGGCGCACCAGGATGTTCCCGGCGATCACCTGCTCGCCGCCGAACTTCTTGACGCCCAGGCGCCTGCCAGCCGAGTCACGGCCGTTGCGGGACGAGCCGCCTGCTTTTTTGTGTGCCATTGTTCTGGTTCCTCAGTCTTCGGCCGCCCTCAGGCGCCGACGATTTCCGTGATGCGCACCACCGTGTGGTGCTGGCGATGGCCGCGCTTCCGGCGCGAGTTCTTGCGCCGGCGCTTCTTGAAGGCGATGACCTTGGGGGCGCGGTTGTGCTCGACGACCTCGGCGACCACCTTGGCGCCCGAAACCATGGGGCTGCCGAGCTTGGGCTTGTCGCCGCCGACCATGAGCACCTCGGTGAACTCCACCTTGGCGCCCGCCTCACCTTCCAGCTTTTCGATGGTCAAGACATCCTTGGCGGCGACGCGATATTGCTTGCCGCCCGTCTTTATGACCGCGTACATAATTGATTTCCTTAGTCTTTATTGCCCCGCAGGGACAACCGTCCGATGCCGGACCCCAGGTTGGGGCGCACTATTGTTGAGAGGCCTCGCAAAGTCAACGCCGGAGCGGCCAGCAGGCCTGCGCGAAACGGCGCGGATTTCCGCCGGTTGCCGCACGCCCGGAGGTGTCGGCGGAGACGTCGGAAGCGATTGGTCTCGACCCACCACTTTCGCAAAGCGGCGGCCCGCCTTGCCCGGACGGACAGATTTGCATATCTCCACCCCTCCCGCACGCTTGCCTGCTCGGCCGCGCCGGGAGCGGCTTTCCGTTCGGGCCCAGCCACGCCTGGACGCGGGATGCATCCGCAAAGATTGCAGATTGCCTCGCACGGGGCTTGGAGAGGTGGCAGAGCTGGTTGAATGCACCGCACTCGAAATGCGGCATACTCGCAAGGGTATCGGGGGTTCGAATCCCTCCCTCTCCGCCAACTGCAACTGAAACCGCTCACGACATCGCCTGATCGCCGCCTGATACGGAGCTATAAGAGGACACTCGCGTGTCTCGCAGCGGAGTTCATCCATGACGGCAGTGCAGTCCTTCAATCCCGGCGGCTATCGCTTCATACCCGCCGTGTTCCAGTACTCGGGCGGGGTTGCCGCCGATGCGGGCTACCGCATCGAGCGCGTGGTGTTCAGAGAGCCCGTGCCGATCGCTGCGGGCTTCGAGCGAGCGAAAGCGATCCTCACCGCTCGCGGACGGCCGCTGACCGCGTTCTGCGCCTGCGAGCTGCGCTCGCCGCAGCCGTTCACGGACCAGGGCTTCCGAGGCTTCAACGAGGTCTATGTCGAGACCCTGGCACAATGGGGCATCTACGACGGCAAGACGAACCCCGTCGCCCGCAGCAACGTCTGTCCCGAACTGGCGCCACCCTCCGAGCCCTGCTTCCACGCGTTCTCATTCACTGTGGCATCGGACGATGCCTCGCCAACGTTCGTCGTCGCCGGCAGCGGCGAGGCGCGGGAAGGCGGCGCCACTTACCGCGAGCGAACCGTTCGCTACGGCGAAACCAGCGACGACGCGATCCGGGAAAAGGCCTTGTTCGTTCTCGGCGAAGATGGAGCGGCGGCTTGGGCTCCTCGGCCAGTCCTGGGCCTCCACCACGGCAACGCAGGTCTACACCGTGCACAATCTTTACCCGTTCTTTGCGGGGGAAATCGTTGGCCGCGGCGCCGCTTGCGGCGGGCTGACCTGGCATCTGTGCCGGCCGCCGGTGCAAGGCTTGGAGTACGAGATGGACTGCAGGGCCGTCGCGGCAGAGCATTTCGTCGGATAGCGCGGGTTTTGATTGACAGAGCGTGGCGCTCGTTCCCACACTGACGACACGAAGAAAAACGAAGATTGGAAGCTCCAGGAGGAGACGCATGATACGCCTCGCAGCGGCCGGCATGTCAGCTGGCCTTGTCGCGCTTAGCCTGCTCGCAGGCTCGGCGGTCGCCGACGTGAAGGTCGGCGTGATCTACGATCAAACCGGCGCCTTCGCCGCCGGCGGCTCGAAGGCCGCCGCCATCGGCAACAAGATCGCCATCGACATGATCAACGAGAAGGGCGGCGTCGAAGGCAACAAGATCATTGCCATCGAGGCGGACGCTCAATCCAAGACCGACGTCGCCATCAACGAGGCTGAACGTCTCCTGAACGACGCCAAGGTCGACTTGCTGATGGGCGTCTTCTCCAGCGCCCACTGCGTGCCGATGGCGGCGCGGGTCGATGCCGCCAAGAAGTTCATGTGGGCGAACGTCTGCGTCGCCTCGGCCGTCTTCAAGGACAAGAACCTGAAATACGTCTTCCGGCCGCAGGTTCACTCCGACCAGTTCGGCGAAGCGTCCTGCACGTTTGTCGCCGAGAACGCGAAGTCCAGGCTCAAGAAGGAAGTCAAGGACGTCAAGGTCGCCATCATCCACGAGGACGGTCCCTACGGCGTCGGCGTCGCGATGGGCAACGAAGCCAAGTGCAAGGAACTCGGCATCCAGATCGTCCACAAGGAAGGCTACGCGGCAACCTCGCCGGATCTTTCCGCGCTGGTAACGAAACTGCGGCGCGCGCAGCCCGACGTCATCCTGCACACGGGGTACAATCCGGACATCACGCTGTTCCTGCGCCAATCCAAGGATGCCGGCCTGAAGTGGTCTGCACTCATCGGTCATGGCGCCGGCTACGGCCAGATCGACAAGCTGGTCGACGAGCTTCAAGGACGACGTCAACTACGTCTACAATGTCGACCCTGTCGCCGCGCAGCTACTCGACGCGAAGAGCCTGAAGGCCGGCCTCGGCGACGTCACCGCTGAAATGGTGAAGCGCTACAAGGCCGAGACCAAGGCCAACGAGGTGCCGCCGCACGTTTCCATGGGCTTCAACCAGGCTTGGATCTTCTTCACCGATGTTCTCCCCCGCGCCATCAAGAAGCATGGCGGCTTCGACCCGGAGGCGCTTCGCAAGGCTGCGTTGGAAACGGACATCCCCGACGGGCGGAACGATCCAGGGCTACGGCGTGAAGTTCAATCCGCCGGGACACAAGATGGCGGGTCAGAACGAGCGCTCCTCGCCGGTCGTGATGATGTACGTCGGCGGCCAGACGAAGGTGGTCTGGCCTGCGGCAATCAAAACGGCCGATCCCGTGATGCCTCTACCTAAGGGCCACGCATACGCGCGCTGAACCACCAGCGCCACGGGAGGCCTGCGCTTGAAGGCCTCCCAACCCTTGCGGATGCGCAATCACCGTGGCTCTCCTCGAAGTCTCCAGCCTGACCAAGATGTTCGACGGCTTCACGGCCGTTTCGAACGTGTCTTTCGACGTGCAGGAAGGGGAAATACTCGGGCTGATAGGTCCTAACGGCTCGGGCAAGAGCACGACCTTCAACTGCATCGCGGGCATGTACGCGGCATCCGCCGGATCCATAAAGCTCAAGGGTGAGGAGATCGCGGGCCTGCCGGCCCACAAGGTGTGTCACAAGGGGATCGGGCGGACGTATCAGAATTCCGCGCCCCTTCCCCAACCTCACTGTCCTTGAGAACGTTGCTCTTTCGGCGTGGTTTGGACAGCAGGGCGAGGTCGACCGCGCCTCTTGCTGGCGCCAGGCCGAGGAGGCGCTGGCACTGGTGGGCCTCCCTGCAGGCCCGCACGTCACCACCGACGGTTTCAGCGCCGCCTCCCTGAAGAAGCTGGAGCTTGCGCGCGCACTGGCGACCCGTCCGACAATGCTCCTGGCCGACGAAAGCCTCAACGGCCTCGACCACAGCGAGATGGAGCAGGCGGCAGCGATGCTGCGACGCATCCGCGACGAGAAGGGCATCACCATCGTCTGGGTCGAGCACATCATGGGTGTGCTCATGCGCGTGGTCGATCGCGTCGTCGTGCTGGATCACGGCGAGAAGATCTTCGACGGAGCACCGAGCGCCGCACAATCCGACGCCCGCGTCATCGAGGTCTACCTCGGGAAGGATGCGGCCTGATGCTGAAGCTCGACGGCATCGACGCGAGTTACGGCGGTTTCCAGGCCTTGTTCAAGGTATCCCTGGACGTCCAGGCCGGAGAGGCCGTGGCCGTGATCGGCGCCAACGGCGCGGGAAAGACGACCCTGCTGCGCGTGATCTCCGGGCTGCTGCCGCCGACAGCCGGCATCATGGTGATGGAAGGCCGCGATCTCGTCACGACGCCTCCGCACAGGATCATCGAGACCGGTATCGCCCACGTGCCCGAAAGCCGGCGCCTTTTTCCGCGGCTCAGCGTGCGTGACAACCTGCGCATGGGTGCCTTCACGTCCGGCGCGCGCGCGCGGTTCTCGGAGCGTCTCGACTACGTCTACAAGCTGTTTCCCCGGCTTGCGCGAGCGCGAGAACCAGCTGGCCGGCACATTGTCCGGCGGCGAGCAGCAGATGTGCGCCATCGGCCGCGCGCTCATGAGCGGCCCCAAGCTCGTGCTGCTGGACGAACCGTCGATGGGCCTCGCTCCCGTGATCGTCGCGCAGGTTTTCGACCTCGTGCGGCAGATCCGGTCGGAAGGCTACACGGTGCTCATCGTCGAGCAGAATGTTCGCCAGGTGTTGAAGGTCGCCGACCGCGCCTACCTGCTCGAGGTGGGGCGCATCAAGGCGAGCGGCTCGGCGCGAGAACTCGGCGAAAGCGATGAGATCCGCAAAGCGTACATGGGCATCTAGGACCGCCCGTCGAAAAGGAATGAAATGGACTGCCAGCTCGACATCTTCTTTGCAGAAGCGCTGATCAATGGCCTGCTGCTCGCCGGTCTGCTCGCCTTGCTGGCGCTCGGCCTGAACGTCGTCTTCGGCGTCATCGACGTGGTGTGGATCTGCTACGCCGAACTCGTCATGGTCGGCATGTACGGCATTCTTTACGCCTACAAGGGCGGCGCGCCGTTCCTGCTGGCGGCGTTGATCGGCATCCTGCTGGTGGCAGCGGCTGGCGCGCTGCTGCACTATCTCGTCATTCGGCCTGTGCTGGACACGCCGCCCATCAACCAGCTGCTCGTGACCGGCGGCGTACTCTTCTTCCTGCAAGCCGCCGCGACCATGGCCTTCGGCATCGAGTTCCAGAACATCGGCATTCGCCTCGGCTCGGTGGGCTTTGCCGACATGAGCTTCGCCTGGGCGCGCGTGTGGGCCTTCCTCGTGGCCCTCGGCGGCATGTTCGCGTTGTGGCTGTTCCTGAAGCGCACCTTCATGGGAACGGCCATTCGCGCGATCGCGCAGGATCGCCAGATCATGCCGCTGATGGGCGTCGACAGCCGCAAGCTCTATCTCGCGACGTCGGCCATCGGCGGCGGGCTCGCCGGCCTCGCGGCCGCGCTGATGGTGCTCCAGTACGATATCTATCCCCAGATCGGCCTTCAGTTCGGACCGCTGATCTTCATGATCTGCGTGCTGGGCGGGCTCGGCAACATGATCGGCGGCTTCATTGCCGCATTCATCATCAGCCAGTTCATCGCCGTCGGCTCGAGCTGCTTCCACACGGAGTGGGGCTATGCGATCGCGTTCCTGTTCTTCATGGTCGCGATCTTCATCCGGCCGCAGGGGCTGTTCGGGGGCAAGTCATGAGGGCCTTGCGCCTCAGTCCCGCGGCAATTGCCGGCCTCTTGGCCGTCGCCGCGATTCCCCTCCTGATCCGCGTCTTCGCTCCGGGTTCCGAGCGGTACTACCTCCATATTCTCATCCAGATCCTGTTCTGGTCCTTCATCTACACCGGCTGGTCCCTCATGGGGCGCTTCGGGTTGACCTCGCTCGGCCACGGCGCCTTCACCGGCATCGGCGCCTACACCACCGTGATGCTCTGGAACTATCTGGGGCTTTCGCCTTGGATCGGCATTCCGGCGGGCGTTCTGCTGGCGACCGTGGTGGGAGTGTTGGTCGGCTATCCCTGCTTCCGCTTTCGCATCACCGGCCACTACTTTGCGCTGCTGACGTTGGCGCTGACCGAGTTCGTGCGCCTGTGCATCGTGGGCCTGCGTGACTACACGGGCGGCTCCCTCGGCACCCAGCCGGCGCGATACGGCGATGGCATATCGTTCTACGCGGTCCAGTTCGAGCCCGACCGCATGCTCTCCTACTACATCGCGTTCGCACTCTGGCTGTTCGGGCTTTACATCTGGGTCCGGGTCGACCGCAGCATGGACCGATACGCGCTGGACGCCGCGAGTCAGGACGAGGATGCCGCGTCGTCCGTCGGCATCGACGTGACGCGGGAGAAGCTCAAGATCACCGCGCTGTCGTCTGGGGTCTGCGCCTTGGGGGGCGCGGCCTTCGGCCAGTACCAGATGTACATCGGCCCCGAAACGATTGCCGGTCTCGGCCTTTCCCTCAACATGGTCTTCGCCGTCATATCCGGCGGAATGTGGGTGCTGCTCGGCCCGACGGTCGGCGCAGTGTTCACGCAGCTCCTGGCCGAAGGCCTGCGTGTCCTCATCCAAGGATCGGCCACCTTGAAGAACCTCCTCGGCAGCTCGGCGCTCGCTCTCGACCAGATGGTCTACGGCTTGCTGCTGATCCTGTTCATCATCTACATGCCGCGCGGCATACTCGGCACGCTTGCCGGATGGTTCTCAAAATCGACGCCATCCAAGTAGCATTCGTCGCCCTGCGAACTTTGCCGCCGGATCTATCTCTGCGATCCCAGGTGCCCGTGGCTGGCTCGTTTGTTGCAGCATTGATCAAAGTCTGAGCAGGTTTTCCGACTGTTGCGGCTGCCCCGACAAAGCTCTACGCAGGCTGCTGCACGAACAAGGAGCCCTGGGTGACCACGACGGTTGCAGAGCTGGTGGCGGCACACAGATCGGGCGCCGATTGCGCTCGCCGACACGATACGGCGCGTGTACCAGCGCATCCGTGAGATCGACGATCCCGCCATCTTCATCTCGCTGCGGGAGGAGGAAGATGCGCTGGCCGATGCGCTCGCCTGCAGGGCGGCGACCGCTCGCTTCCCCTCTACGGCATCCCGGTCGCGGTGAAGGACAACATCGATGTCGCCGGCCTGCCGACGACCGCCGCCTGCCCCGCGTTTTCCTACGCGCCGGAGAGAGATGCGGAGGCCGTCGCGCGGCTGAAGCGCGCCGGCGCCATCATCATCGGCAAGACCAACCTCGATCAGTTCGCGACCGGCCTTGTCGGCATGCGCTCGCCCTACGGGATGCCGCGCAATTCCCTGCGGGGCGATCTCGTCAGCGGAGGATCGAGCTCGGGATCGGCGGTTGCGGTCGCGCGGGGAATCGTCCCGCTCGCGCTCGGCACCGACACGGCAGGTTCCGGCAGGGTGCCGGCTGCGCTCAACAACATCGTGGGTCTCAAGCCCAGCCTCGGGCTCGTCTCGACGTCCGGCGTGGTTCCCGCATGCCGGTCGCTCGACTGCGTCTCGATCTTCGCGCTCACCGTCGAAGACGCGTTCGCCGCTCTCGATGCGATTGCCGGACACGATACGCGCGATCCCTATTCGCGCCGGTTTCCTCGCGGATTGCTTGCGGAGATTCCCGCAGGCGTGCGCATCGGCGTGCCCCGCAGTCAGGACAAGCTCTTCTTCGGTGACGAAAGCGCGGAACGAGGCTTCGCGCTTGCCGAAAAGATTGCGCGAGACCTCGGCGCGAAGCTGACCGAGATTGATCTGACGCCCTTCTTCGAGGCCGCGCGGCTGCTCTATGAGGGAGCCTGGGTGGCCGAGCGCACGGCGGCCGTGGGCGACTTCATCGCCAAGCACCCCGACAAGGTGCACCCCGTCACGCGCGGCATCATTTCCCAAGGTGAGGGCAAATCGGCCATCGACGCCTTCCGCGGTTTCCACCGGCTGCAGGAGCTGCGCGCCCAGGCCTACGCTGCATTCGCAGGCCTCGACGCGCTGATGGTGCCGACCATGCCGCGCCCGGTCACCGTGAGCGAGATCGAAGCCGATCCGATCGGGCCCAACTCGCAGCTTGGCACCTACACGAACTTCGCCAACCTGCTCGATCTTGCCGGCATCGCGGTCCCCATCGCGCTTTCAGGCGACGGCACACCCTTCGGCGTCACGCTGCTGGGTCACGCCGGCCGTGATGCTGCGCTGGCCAGCATCGGCATGGCCATGCATGCGCGCACGGGCCTCACGCTTGGTGCCCTGGGTGCGCCCCAGCCAGCGTTGCCAGCGCTCGCACCAGGGTTACGCGCGGGCGAAGTTGCCCTCGCCGTTGTCGGTGCGCACATGTCCGGCATGCAGCTCAATGGCGAACTCGTCGCGCATGGAGCGCGGTTGCTGGAGGCCACCTCCACTTCGCCCGACTACCGTTTGTTTGCGCTCGATGGCGCGCCGGCGAGGCCCGGCCTGCTGCGCGTCGCTGCGGGAGCGGGAACGAGCATCGCCTTGGAGACCTGGGCACTGTCGACTGAAGCCTTCGGCGCGTTCGTCGCGTCGGTCCCATCTCCGCTTTCGATCGGCACGGTCACCCTCCGCGACGGCAGCGCCGTCAAGGGGTTCCTGGTCGAGGCGCAAGGCGTTGTAGGCGCCCGCGACATCTCCGAGTTCGGAGGCTGGCGCGCCTACCTCGCTCAGGCCGCGCGATAGCCGGCATAGGCATCGTAGACCGAGCCGATGTGGCTGCGCATGACGCTGGAGGCCCCGGCGGAATCATGAGCGAGAATCGCGGCGATGATGCGCGCGTGCTCCTCGTGTGACTTCTCGAGGCGCCCGAAGTTGCGGAACTGGGCGCGGCTGAACGGCGCGATACGCGCGCGCGTCGCCAGCGTGAGGTCCGCAAGGTAAGGATTATGCGCGCCGGCATAGATCAGCGCGTGGAACTCCTCGTTGATCTCGTGGTAGCGCTGGGGATCGCCGCTTTGCACGATCTCGAGCAGCATATCCTGCGAGCGCTGCAGCCCGGCATGCTCTTTCGCGGTCATCCGTTCCGCCGCAAAGCCGGCACACAGCGATTCCAATTCACGCAGCGCCTCGAACATGGCGACGAGTTGCGCCTTGTCGGGCCGCGCGACGACGGCGCTGCGATGCGGCCGCGCGTCCACCAGGCCGCTGGCACCGAGCAGGCGGATCGCCTCGCGGACCGGCGTGCGCGAGACCTGGAAGCGGCGCGCAAGCTCCATCTCGTCGAGCGTCACGCCGGGCGCGAGATCGCCGCGCACGATCTCATCGGAAAGCTGCATGCGAAGGCGGGCGGCCAGAGTCCGCGGCGCATTCATATCGGTGGAAATATCCGCATTCGCGGCTTCGGCAGGTTGCAGGCTCGGATGCCCTCCTGCGGGCAGTGCAGCGCGGGATCGGGTCATGCTCAGCCTGGAGTCGCGGGCGGATCGATAAGACTCACATGCGCGGCGACGACGCGCCAGCCTTCCTCGAAGCGCACCCACGTCTGCATCTGGCGCCCGAGCTTGTTGCCGCCCTCGCGCTGGAACAGCGTGGAGGCGACGGCAAAGTCGCGGCCGAAGGTGGTAATCACCGTGCGCGAGCGCGTGCGCGCCAGGTTGATGGCTGGGCGAGCGGCGCGGAAGGCGGCCACCTCTTCGTGGCCGTACAGGTTCTCGGCGACACCGTAGCGAATGGTGCGCTTATCCTTGCGGAACATGGCGTCGAGCGTCTCGACGTCGTTGGTGACAAGCGCTTTCTCATAGCGCTCGAACGCCGCGCTTACTTCTGCGACGACCTCAGGCAGGTCGATCTCCATCGGGCTCCCCTATTCCGGCGGCCGCTGTGCCACGGCCACCCTATCCTTTTCGAGGGCGTACGCGATACGCAGCGCGACGTCTTCGCGCCACGGCGCGGCAATGATCTGCACGCCGATCGGCAAGGGCTTCATCGCCACGGGAACCGCAACCACCGGCAGCCCGATGAAGGAAATCGGCTGCGTGAAGATGCCGATGTTGGGACGCAGGGGCACCTCCGCACCGTCGAGCATCATGGTCTGCTGTCCGATGCGCGGAGCAGGAAAGGGCGTCGCCGGCGCGAGGATCGCATCGACGCCGTCGAACAGTTTCAACGCCTCGCGCTGATACCACCGGCGGAACTTCTGCGCCTTGATGACGAGGGAAGCCGGGATCATGGCGCCGGCGATCAGCCGGTCTCGCGTCGCCGGATCGAAATCCGCAGCACGCGTGCGGAGGCGATCGAGATGAAGCGCGGCGCCTTCTGACGCCGTGATGACATAAGCGGCAGCGCGGGCGCGACCGGCCTCTGGAATCTCGATCTCGCGCGTGGCACCCAGCGCACCGGCAACGCGCGCCACGGCATCGAGGGCCTCTTTCGAAGCGCCACGCTTGAAATAGCCGCCGGCCACCGCGATGCGGAGGCCACCGATGCCCAGATCAATGGAAGGAAGCGCAGGCTCAGCCGGACGATGGGCGCAGACCGGATCCTCCGGATCGTGCCCCTGCATGGCATCGTAGGCGAGCGCCAAGTCTCTCGCGGATCGTGCCAGCGGCCCAAGATGGTCGAGGCTGGCAACAAACGGGAACGTGCGCGCGCGGGAAAGGCGGCCATACGTCGGCTTCAAGCCGAACAGACCGCAGAATGAGGAGGGGACGCGGATCGACCCGTTGGTGTCCGAGCCCAGGGATATCGGCACGAGGCCGCCAGCCACCGCACCGCCCGAGCCGCCCGACGAGCCGCCTGTCATGTGCGCGGTGTCGTGCGGGTTGCGCGAGGGCCCGTCGTGGATGTTCTCGCCGGTGAAGTCGTAGGCGTACTCGCCCATGTTGAGGGCACCGACAAGAATGGCACCCGCAGCCTCGAGCCGCGCGATCAGCGGCCCATCCGCTGTGGCAGGCGCCCGGTCGCGATTGATCTTGGCGCCGGCCAAGGTGGGAAGACCCGCCACGTCGAACAGGTTCTTCACCGCAAACGGCACGCCGGCGAGCGGACCGAGCGGCTTGCCGGCAGCGCGCTGCGCATCAATCGCCCTCGCCTTCGCAAGCGCCCGCTCGGCAGTGACGGCGGTGAAGGCATTGAGCGTAGGGTTGCGCTCGTTGATGCGAGCTAGAGCACCCTCAACAACGCTGGTTGCGCTCGTCGTGCCGGAGCTGACGGCAGCGGCGATCTCAGCGGCCGTGGCCCAGGGGCTCATGCGTCAGGCCTCGAACACCGGCGCGGGCTCGGCCTCATCCGGCAGCTCGAACTCCTCGACAAGGGCAGCCAAGGCGCAGGCTCACCTGCAGGTTGGCCTTGATCGCCGGCTTCCAAGCGGCTTCGATCGGCAAGCTCATCGACTTGGCGGCGGCATCAATCAGACCATCGAACTCGTCACCTTTCATCTCAGCCATTCTTGCCTCCGACGCTACACCGGCGGATGCGGCACGGCCGCGAGCAGCTCGCGCGTGTAGTCCGCCTGAGGCGCCGACATGACGTGTTCCGTCGGCCCCTCCTCCACGATCGCACCGGCACGCATGACGATAACCCGATCGCACAGCAGGCGCACCACGTGCAAATCGTGCGACACGAAAAGGTAGCTCATGCCGAGCTGTTCCTTGAGAGACTGCAGCAGATTGAGCACCACCGCCTGCACGGACACATCAAGTGCTGCGGTCGGTTCATCGAGGATGACAAGCGCCGGATTGAGCGCAATGGCGCGGGCGATACCCACGCGTGCCTTCTGGCCGCCGGAGAGCTGGTGCGGGAAGCGGTCCAGCAGTTCCACCGGCAATCCAACCTGCCGCGCAAGCTCCTCGCAACGCGCCCGCACTGCAGCCGATCCCCTGATATCGCCGAGTCGAAGGATGGGATCGGCAATGGCGCGCGCCGCGGTAAAGCGCGGATTGAGGCTGTCGGTGGGGTCCTGGAACACCATCTGGATGCGCTTGCGCAGCGGCAGCGTGGCGAACTTCTTCGCCGGGATGGCGCCGATGTCCTGGCCGTCGAAGATGATGCTGCCGCCCGACGCGTCGATCAGGCGCATCACCATGGTCGAGGTCGTGGATTTTCCGCAGCCGGACTCGCCGACCAGGCCGACGCTCTCGCCGCGATGGACGGTGAAGCTGATGCCATCCACCGCGCGGAACGTGGCAACTTCCTCTGTCTGCGCCGCCCCGTTGGATTTGCGGCGGAGCAGGTTCATCAGCGAACCGCTGACTGCCTTGCGCGGATACTCCTTCACGAGCTTGTCGACGACGAGAAGCGGCTCGCGGTTCGATCCCGGTCGGCTTTGCCGCCGCGCCGTTGAGCTTCTTCGCAGGTGCCGTTGCGGTGACGCTTCGCCTTCCGGCAGCAGATCGGCAAGCGCCACGCCCGGGCGCGGCGTGGCGCGCATCAGCTTCTTCGTATAGGCGTGCGAGGGCGCCTTGAAGATGGTCTTGGCATTCGGCCGTCTCCACCACGTTGCCCTTCTCCATCACGACGACGCGGTCGCAGTAGGCGGCCGCCAGGCCGAGATCATGGGTGATGAGGATGGTGGACATGCCGCGCGCACGCGTCAGCTCCACGATCAGGTCCATCACCGTCTTCTGGGTGGTGACGTCGAGGCCGGTGGTGGGCTCATCCGCGATCAGGAGCTGCGGCCGGCAGGCGAGCGCGAGAGCGATCACCACGCGCTGGCACATGCCGCCCGAGAGCTCGAACGGATAGGCGTGGTAGCGCTCCTTCGGCCGCGCGATGCGCACCTGCTCCAGGATGGCGATGGCCTTCTCGGTCTTGTCGTCGGAGCCGGCCTGCGCGTGCTGACGCAGCACGTCCTCGATCTGGTGGCCGACCTTGCGGATCGGGTTCAGCGCCGCGCGCGGGTTCTGGAAGATCATGGAGATCTCGCGCCCGCGCAGGTTGCGCATCTCGCGCTCACCGGCCTTGCGCACGTCGATGCCGGAAAACGTGACGGAGCCTTCGGCGATACGCCCGGCGCGATCCAGGATGCGCATCACGGCATAAGAGGTGACGGATTTGCCGGACCCGGATTCCCCGACGATGGCGAGGGTTTCGCCCTTCGCTACGGAGATGTCGATGTGCCGGACGGCCTGCACCGTGCCGCGGCGCGTGGCGAACTCGACGGTCAGATCGCGAATGTCGAGCAGCGGAACGGTTGTCATGCCTGACGCCTCACGTTCGCCGCTGCGGGTCGGCGATATCGCGCAGGCCGTCACCCAGCAGGTTGAAGCAGAACACGGCAATCATCAGGGCGAGACCGGGGAAGAACGCGATCCACCACTCGCCGGACACCATGAAGGCCGCGCCCTCGGCGACCATGATGCCCCACTCCGGCGTCGGGGGCCGCACGCCCAGGCCGATGAAGGAAAGACCCGCAGCATTGAGGATGGCGTAGCCCATCGTGAGCGACATCTGCACGATCATGATCGGCATGATGTTGGGAAGGATGTGTCCGAGCAGGATGCGCATCTCGCCATTGCCGGACAGCCGAGCCGCCTGCACGAAGCCGGCCTCGCGGCGCACGTTGGCCTCGGCGCGGGCGACGCGCGCATAGAGCGGGAAAGTTCACGATCGCGGTGGCGAGGATGATGTTCTGCACCGTGTTGCCGAGCGCCGCAACGATCCCCATCGCCAGCACGAACAGCGGGAAGGCCATGATGGTATCTGAGATGCGCGAGACGATGCGCTCGGTCCAGCCGCCGAAGAAACCGGCCGCGACGCCGGCCAGCCCGCCCATCAGGAACACCAGCACGACGGAGGCTACCGCGATGAAGAAATCGAGCCGCGTTGCCACGATCACGCGGCTGAAGATGTCGCGGCCGAGCTGGTCGGTGCCGAACCAGTGCGCCGCGGACGGTCCTTTCAGCGCCATCGCCGTATTGCTGGCCAGCGGATCGTAGGGAACGACGTAGGGCCCGATCGAGCGCTGCCAGCACGATCAGCGCGAACAGCCCAAAGGCGAATCCGGTGACCGGGTTCTCGCCGATGACATAGCGCGCGTGGGAAAGCGTGGCCGCAAGTCCCTTTGCGTGCGCGTGACCTGCGGTGGTGCTGGTCATGCCTCGATCCTCATGCGCGGGTCGATCAGGCCGTAGAGAATGTCGATCAGCAGGTTCAGCACCACGTACATCACCGCCATGGTGAGCACGAAGCCCTGCACGGGCGCGAAGTCGGAGGCGATCAGCGCCTCCACCGCGTAGGAGCCGATGCCGGGCCAGGCAAACACCTTCTCCACCAGCACGTTGGCGCCGAGCAGGAACGAGAACACCATGCCGAGCGTGGTGATCACGGGCAGCATGGCGTTGCGGAAGGCGTAGGTGAAGACGACGGTGAAAGGGGAGAGCCCGCTGGCGCGCGCGGTGCGCACGAAGTCGGAGGCGAGCACCGCCAGCATGGAGGCGCGCGTCATGCGGGCAATGGGCGCCAGCGAGAAGATGCCGAGCGTCAGCGCCGGCAGCACGAGCTGCTTCAGACTGGCGGTGAAAACCTCCCAGTCGCCCGCGACGATGCTGTCGATGAGATAGAAACCGGTGACGGGCGGCGGCGCGCTATAGAACACGTCGAGCCGACCCAAGGGTGCCGGCGCGTAGCCGAGCAGATAGTAGAAGACGTAGACGAGGACGAGGCCGGTGAAGAACACCGGCAGCGACACGCCCGCCGTGGAGACGATGCGGCAGGCATGGTCGATCAGCGAATTGGGCCGCGTCGCTGCCAGGATGCCGAGCGGCACGGCCACCAGGATCGAGAAGATCAACCCAACCAAAGTGAGTTCCGCCGACGCCGGCAGCCGCGCGCGGATCTCGGTCGCGACCGGCTGTCCCGTGGTGAGCGCGGAGCCCATGTCGCCACGGGCGAGATCCCTCACGTAGCCGACGAACTGCACCGGAAGCGGCTGGTCGAGGCCGAGCTTGGTGCGGATCTGCTCGATCGCCTCCTTGGTGGCGGCGGGCCCGGCGAAGTAGGCAGCCGGATCGCCGGGCAAGGCGCGCGTCAGCAGGAAGGTGACGATCACCACGCCGATCAAGCTCGGGACGGCGAGCATCAGCCGCTTCAGCACCATGCTCAGCATGAGCCCTCCTCCTTGGCGCTACGCCATCAGGCTCAAGCTTTTACAAGTGCGCGATAGTCGAGCCGGCGGTGGAACCAGTACTGGTAGCCCGAGACGTTCTTCTGCATCGCCACGTTGGAGAACGGTTGGAACAGCGGGATGCGCGGGATGTCGGTGAACGCCAGGTCGACGAAACCTTTCACGTTGCGCTCGTAGTCTGCGGTGTTGCCGGAGCTTGCGGCCGCGCCCGCGCCGTCGATGAACGCATCCATCGCGGGCGAGACGTAGCTCATCGTGTTGAAGATCGAATTGCGCCCGTGATAGCACCAGATGAAGAAGTACTCGGGATAGTCGAGCCAGCCCGAGAACACGTTGGTGTAGAGCGGCAGCGACCTTCTTGTTCAGTTCGGTGCGCCAGTTGGCGCCGGGGATCTTGTTGATCTCAGCCTTGATGCCGATCTGCGCCAGGCTCTCCTGCAACAGCACGCACAGCGGCTCGTTGACGGTGGCGAAGCCGAGGTCGAATGAGATCGTCGTCTCGAAGCCGTTCGGGTAGCCGGCCTCGGCAAGCAGCTGCTTGGCCTTGGCGATGTCGGTGTTGTACTTGTGCGCGCTGCGGCCAGGCGACCTGGGTGGGCGCGTCAGCTGGCCGCACCGAACATCGGCTTGGCCAAGACCGTAGAGCGCCGCGTCCATGATCTTCTGGTAGGGAATGGCGTAGGCCACGGCCTGCCGGACCTTGAGATTGTCGAACGGCGGCTTGGTGACGTTCATGCCGATGTACTGGATGCCGTTGCTGAACGGCGTCGACACGACGCGTGAGCTTGCCGGCATCTCGCAGCTCGGCGAAATCCTTGTTCGGCAGCTCGTAGGAGATGTCGGCGTCACCGCGCTCCAGCAGCGCGCGGCGATTGCCGGCCGACGGCACCATGCGCCAGATGATGCGCGCATCTTGGGCTGCGGCCCGAGGTTCCAGGCGTCGTTGCGCTCGAGGACGACTTCGGTGCCAGGTGTCCAGCGCGTCAGCTTGTAGGCACCGCTGCCGGCGGTGTTCTGCTTGGTGTACTCCATGCCCCACGGGTCTTTTTCGTTGGCGTGCTTTTTCACCAGGCCCGAGTTGATGATGCAGGGCACGATCACCGCGAGGTCCGGGATGGTGAGGCGATCCTTTCGTGATGAAGTCGACCCGGATGGTGTGATCGTCGACGACCACGAACTGCTCGGGCTTCTCCAGCGATCCGGCGCGCATCTGGAACGTCGGGAAGCCGCCAACCGTCACCGCGCGATCGAGCGACCACTTCACGTCCTGAGCGGTGACCGGCGTGCCGTCCTGGAATTTTGCATCCTTGCGCAGCTTGAACGTGGCGGACATGTCGCCGACGTTCATGTCCTCGGCCAGTTCCATCTTGAACTTGTCGCGGTCGTAGTACTGCACCCCGTTGGGCAGCGTTTTCATCTCGTGGCTGATGAGCCGGTCGTAGCAGTTCCACGACACCTCGTAGCCCGGCACGTTGGTGCCGACGCCGTGAATGTCGACATTGTTCGGCCCGCTCTCGGAGACGACGAGCAGCGTCTCCTGGCGCGATTGCGCCTTGGCGGGCGGACCAGACGGCGGGAGCGGGAAGGACGCTCGCAGCACTCGCTGCAGCTACGGTTTTCAGAAAGTCGCGACGCTTCATGCCGGCCTCGTCTGTTGGCGATAAACGTTAATGGCGGACGCTCTCCGCAAAGGGCGTGCCAAGCCGCATCTGGGCGATGCGGATGGGACCTAAGCGTCTCACCAGAAAAGAAAAATTCGCCGGATCGCAGCTGAGTGGCGGCGGACGCTCACCGCAAGGGCAACCGCGTGCCTTGCATACAATTTGGTATGCACGCCTACACCGCGAGCAGGCCTGCCGCCGCAAAAGTCGGCCTGAGAGCGACCGCTCCAACTCCGCTATCGGACACCCACGTTTTCCCTCGGTACCGCTTCCGACCCCTCGCCGAGATCTGCTCCAGCGATCTAGGAGGTGCGTGAAGCCCGGACTCGGCAACCCCCGCAATGACGCTCTGGTTTGACGTTTCAGACCTGTGCATCTGGACCGAGCCACAGCTCACGGGCATCCAGCGAACCGTGCTCAGCGTCTTGATGGAGTTGGAGAACCTCCGGAAGCGATGTGCGCCTGTTCCGATGCCATTCGCGACGCCTGAGCGCGGTCCATCGATCCGAGCTGCCGTGGCACTGGACGAAGGAAGATGGCCCGCATCGTTTAGACGGTTCGGTGTTCAAGCCGCCGTGGGCTTCAGCGCGCCGGGCAGCTCGTGCGCAGGCACGCGGGCGAAGGTGTCACGGCGTTGCTGGGGCGCGCTCGGGACCTGTCAGCACGACTGCAGACAGCGCCTAGCCGCAAGTCGAGTTCACCCCTACCAACGCCAGGCCGCCATGCGCCACTTTTTGCGGCAGGCGACATCTGCGTATCCCTGTCGGCCACCTGGCAATTCCCTCGCTATGGCCATCTCATTGCGAACCAGAAGGCACTCGTGCCGATTGGGTGCATAAGCCTGCTCTACGACCTTGTGCCGTACCTCTTCCCGCAGTGGGCCGGCGCCTACCACGCCCGGCGCTTCACCTTGTGGGCTCGGCGGCAAATCGAGAACGCCGACCTGATACTCGCGATCTCTGATTTCCAGAAGTCGGAGATCGAAAGGTTCATTCGCGCGAACGATCTGCCCTCAAGGCCGATTGCCACGATAAGACTGGGTGACAATACCGGTCTGAGGCCCGAGAGCCTACCGTCTGCCCCCCGCTACCGTCCGGGACAGGCCCTTCGTCGTCTGTGTTTCGACCATCGACGCCCGCAAGAACCAGTCTTGCCTCTACCGTGTATGGCGCCGGCTGGCCGCGGAACTTCGCGAAGAGCTGCCCGCAACTCCTGCTTGTTGGGATGGAGCATGCGTCGGGCTCGCACGTTCTCCGCCTCATCCGCGACGACCCGCTGGTCAATCGTCTGATCGTTCATCTTGCCGATGTCGGGGACGCGGAACTCACCTGGTACTATCGCAATTGCCTCTTCACCGTTTACCCGTCCCTGTACGAAGGCTGGGGCCTCCCGGTGGGTGAGAGTTCTCGCAGCCGGACGCTATTGCATCTCCTCCAAGGCCTCATCCTTGACGGAGGTTGGCGGCGATCTCGCCGACTATTTCGACTCCGACCAAAGAAGACACCTGCTTCGATCTCGTCCATCGCGCGATCGTGCAACCCGAATACGTCGAGCAACGAGAGCGTGAGATCAGAGCACGCTTTCGCTCCCACAGCTGGGGTGAAACGGCGCTGCAGATCAGCAGGCTTGCGAACGAAACGCGCGAGCAGGTGCTTCTTTCGGCGCAAGACCCATCGCTTTCAGGCAAGCCGATATCCCGCATGTCCTTGTCCGCTGACCGATGCCGGATGCCGTAACGCCGAAAGTGTTGGACGAGGAAACTGCCGGGCGTCCTCGAATCCTGCGCCGTGATAGTCGCGCCGAACGACTTCAACGGGGCGCGGGGCGACACTCATGGCACGAGCAAGGGCCTTCATTACCGGCATCACAGGACAAGATGGCGCCTACCTGGCTCAGTTGCTCCTGGAGAAAGACTATGACGTCTTTCGGCCTGTTGCGCCGGTCCAGCACATCGGAGGCTGGTTTCTATCGCTTGCAGTGGCTCGGCATTGCCGGCCAGGTTCAATTCGTCGACGGTGATCTTGCCGACTACTCCTCGCTGGCGCGCGCGCTGAAAGCCATCCAGCCTCACGAGATCTACAATCTCGCCGCCCAGTCCTTCGTAAAGTCGTCCTGGGACCAGCCGCTCTTCACCGGCGCCGTCACGGCGATCGGCGTGGCCAACCTGCTCGAAGCAGTGCGGCTCGAATGTCCCGAAGCCCGCTTCTACCAGGCGTCATCCTCCGAAATGTTCGGACTGGTCCAGGAGCGCATCCAATCGGAGCGGACGCCCTTCTATCCGCGATCACCTTATGCCGTCGCAAAGGTCTACGGGCATTGGATTACGATAAACTACCGCGAAAGCTTCGGGCTGCACGCCTCGAGCGGCATCCTCTTCAATCACGAGTCGCCACTGCGCGGCATCGAGTTCGTCACGCGCAAGGTGACCGAGGGCGTCGCACGCATCAAGTGCGGGCTCGCCCGCACACTGTCTCTCGGCAATCTGGATGCGAAGCGCGACTGGGGGCACGCGAAGGACTACGTTCGCGCCATGTGGCTGATGCTCCAGCAGGCAAAGCCCGATGACTATGTCATCTCGACCGGCCGCACCCACTCCGTGCGCGACATGTGCCGCGTGGCGTTCGGGCATGCCGGCCTCGACATGGATGCGCACGTCGTCATCGATCCGGCGCTTTTCCGGCCCGCAGAGGTCGACATACTCCGGGGCAACTCGACGAAGGCACGGGCCAAGCTCGGCTGGGAGCCGACCATACCGTTCGAGGACTTGATCCGGGAAATGGTCGAAGCCGATCTACGGCGGCTCGGAGGGGCGCGGCCACGCAAGGCTCGGGCGGCGTGAGGGAGCCGCATTCAAGCCCGCAGGGCAGCGCCATCAGGCACAAGTTGCTTTTTCTCGCGCTCGGACGTCGCGGCGCAATCCCCCGCCTGGCGCTGCAGCTCGCACAGACGGGCACCGGGCGAGCAGACCTTCGCCAGACATTCGTCGTATCCCGCGGTAGCGAGCTGTTTGAGGACTTCGCGTTCCTGGGGCCTCAACTCGTTCCCGTCGACACGATCCAGGGGCGTTCACCAACCACCGTGCTGCGAAATTATTTCCGCGCGGAGCGCCGGATCCTGGACCGGATCGCAACCGATCGGCCCAACGCCGTAATCAATCTTTGCCCTCACCTGTGGTCGCCTGTTCTGATGGCGCGAATCCGCAGGCTGAATGTTCCCTTTGTCACCATCGTGCATGACGCCGTCGGCCACCCGGGTGACCCGGCCGCGCTCCTGACGCCATGGTTCCGGAGCGAGGCGCGCGGTGCCGATGCGGTCGTGACGCTGAGCCGATCGGTTGCAAATGCGCTCATCGGATGCCGAGGCATTGCGCCAGAGCGTATCGTGCCCCTCTTCCTCCCGGACCTGGTCCATGGCGCACCTGGCCTCGAACCGGAGGCGGCGCGACTTGACGGCTTCAGGTTGCTGCAC
Organism: uncultured Alphaproteobacteria bacterium; assembly: GCA_963782855.1. GTDB lineage: Bacteria > Pseudomonadota > Alphaproteobacteria > Rhizobiales > Hyphomicrobiaceae > AWTP1-13. The sequence goes on from CAWALW010000025.1 coordinate 23,840, forward strand.
TTCGGCAGGCTTCTGAAATACAAGGGACTCGACCTCTTGCTCGATGCCCTGGAGATCGTCGCGAGCCGAGGCACGGAGGTCGCACTGACGATCGCGGGGGCGGGCAAAATCGCCACCAGAACGCGCGCGCGCCTGGCAAGCCTCAAGGCCGAGGTCATCAACCGATGGATCGGCGACGCGGAGATCGGCCCGTTGTTCAGCCGGCACGATGCCCTTGTCGTCTCGCACCTGGAGTGCAGCCAATCCGGCACGGCCGCCGCCGCGTTCGGGAGCAGATTGCCGGTTGTCGCCGTGCCGATGGGCGGCCTGGTGGAACAGGTGATCGACGGCAAGACGGGAGTGCTCGCTTCCGCGACCTCAGCGCGGGCGCTTGCCCTGGCAATCCGGAGACTTGCCGCCGATCCGAAGCTTCACGCCGCTATCTGCGCCAACCTCGTTGCGTCCGAGCCCGAACGCTCCACGCGGCGGTTTCTCGACATGCTCTTGGCTATCACGCCATGGTGCTTTTCCGGCATGTGCGGCAAGGCCGCCTGAGGCCCAGGTCAGGCCCCGAATTCCCCCTGTTGGCCTCCCCCGGACGCCTTGCCATCCAGGGTCAGGACGGCTATGCGTGCTTGGCTCAATACGCCTTTCGCCGCAGTAGCTCAGGGGTAGAGCAACGCATTCGTAATGCGTGGGTCGGGGGTTCAATTCCCTCCTGCGGCACCATCGCAAGGTTGTAGGGCGTCTCCGTTTCGGCAGGCCGTTCGCCTGGTGCGGCGACCCTTGTTGCGCGCAGCTGAAGTTAGGCCCCTGCCGTAACAAGATAACGCTGGCTCAACCAACGTCTTGATTTCGGCAACATGCCCGGTCATATCAACCTTTGACCGACGAGAGACCTATGCTCCGCTTGCACCATTCATGGTCAGCACGATGCATAGCCGCAGCGGGTGCTGTTGCCCTTCTGCTGGCGTCGGTGATCGGCGCCTATGGGCATGCCGCGGCGCATGGCGACCATGGGGTCAACCAAGCGCACCACGGCGATGCCGGCGATCGAGGCGCTGAGGAAACGCTGCTCGACCTTGCGCTGCAGCACACGCACGGCGATGGGTCACCGGGCTCCGGCCACGATCATGGCATGTGCCTGGATATGGCCTGCCACGGAGGCATCGCCATACTTGGGGACACTTGCGGCGTAGCCGGTCCGGACAGCGAAACTTACGTCCTGGAACCGGCACACAATCCGCGCAGCACGGCGCCCGGGTGCCTCGATAGACCTCCCAGATCTTCCTTCCACGCCTGAGAACCGGGGACTTCGTCCCAATCATCTCGCTGGAATGGAAGCATCATCATGGCTTGCCAACATCGCAGGCTCTACGCGCAGCTTTTGCGCGCCTTCGCGCTCGCGTTGGCGCTCGGCGCACTCCTCAGTGGTAGCGGCCCGGCCTTCGCCCACGAAGGCCACGATCACGGAGAGCAGGCGAGCACTGCGCAACGCCTCGCCTCGCCGCGCGTCGTGGCGACTTCCGAGAAGTATCAGTTCGTCGGCATCGTCGAGGGCGAGGTGCTGGTCATCTATCTCGACCGGACCGAGGACAATTCTCCCGTAGCCGGCGCCGATATCGAAGTGTCGCTCGATGGGAAACCCTTCAAGGCCGAGCCGCAGGCGAAGACGGCCACCTACGAGCTGACGGCTCCTGTGCTCCGCACGGCGGGAAGCTATGAAGTCCTGATCACCCTTGCCGAAGGCAACACCCAGGACCTCCTGGTCGGAACGCTCACCGTTCCTGCATCGCGAGGCGGCGCAGCCACCCCTCAATCCGGAGCGCGCAAACTTCTCACTGAGTTGCTGCCGGCGAGGCGGCATGCCATTGCCGTTGCCGGCGCGTTCCTGCTCGTTGCGGCATTGGGCGGGGCGCTTCTTTCCGGCCGCAAGGCGCTTATCGTGCCGGCGACCATCGTCGGCCTCATCCTCACCTCGGCCTTGGCCTGGGCGCACGAGGGCCACGACCACGGGACCGATATCAGTGCCAGTGCAGGCAACTCGCCGCACCGCCGGCCGGATGGCAGTCTGTTCATTCCGAAGCCGACGCAGCGGCTGCTCGAGGTCCGCACCAAAATTGCGAACTCCGAGACGCAGAACGCGCACGGCCCGCTTCAACGGGCGCGTCATTCCGAACCCGAACCGCAGCGGGGTCGTGCAAAGCACCGTCCAGGGTCGCTATCAGCCACCTGAGGGCGGCGTGCCCGCGCTGGGAACGCGCGTCAAGGCAGACGACCTTCTCGGCCGCATCGCGCCCGCGTTTCAGTCGATCGACTTTTCCGACATGGCGCAGACCCTGGGCACGCTCGACCAGGAAATCGCCCTCAACCGCCGCAAGCTTGAGCGACAGGAGCAATTGCTCGCGAAGAATGTCGTCGCGAAAGCGACCGTTGAGGACATCCGCATTCAGCTCGAAGGGCTGGAGAAGCGGCGGCGCGACCTTCTGAGCGCCAGAGCTGCGCCCCGAAGACCTGCGCGCACCGGTGGACGGAGTGATCGCGGCGGCGCGCGTGGTTGCCGGGCAGGTTGTCGCTCCAAGCGACCAGCTGTTCCAGATCATCGACCCCGCCAGCCTGATGGTCGAAGCTCTGGTCTTCGATCAGATCGATCCGACGGCGGTCGAAGAGGCGACCGCAACCCTGAGCACCGGCGCCTCGATCAAGCTGAAATTCATCGGGCGAAGCCGCGCGCTGCAGAACCAGTACTCGGTCCTGCAATTCCAGATCGTCGAGTCCGGCGCACCGCTCGACGCAGGGGCTCCCGTAACCGTAACGGCCCCGACGAACCAGGCCGTGACGGGCATCGTGATGCCTCGCTCCGCCCTGGCGCAGGCGCCGAGCGGACAGACCGTCGTCTTCAGCCACACCGAGCCGGAGGTCTTCCTGCCGCGCCCGGTACGCTTCGACGATCTCGACGCCGACAATGTCGTGTCACGGCAGGCATCTCAATCGGCGAGCGGATCGTCGTGCGCAATGCCTCCCTGCTCAACCAGGTGCGGTAAGGGAAGGGGACGCCCGTGTTCAATCTTCTCGTCGCCGCCAGTTTGAAAAACCGGTTGCTGGTCCTCGCCACCGCGGCGGTGCTGATCATCTACGGCAGCTTCGTCCTGCCGCGGCTGCCCGTCGACGTGTTTCCCGACCTGAACAGGCCCACCGTCGTGCTGATGACGGAGGCCGAGGGCCTCGCGCCGCAGGAGGTCGAGCAGCTCGTCACCTACCCGCTGGAGACCGCGATGGTCGGGCTGCCGGGGGCCGAGCGGGTGCGCTCGGCCTCAAGTGTCGGCCTTTCGATCATCTACGTGGAGTTCGGTTGGGATACGGAGATCTACCGCGCCCGACAGCAGGTGACTGAACGCATGGCGGCGGTGAGAGCCAGCTTCCACGCGGCATCCAACCGCAAATGGGGCCCATCTCCTCCATCATGGGCGAGATCATGCTCCTCGCGGTGACGGGGAAGAGCGTCTCGCCGATGCAATTGCGCGAGATCGCCGACTTCGTGATCCGCCCGCAACTGCTTGCCATTCCGGGCGTCGCGCAAGTCATCCCGATCGGCGGCGAGGTTCGTCAGTACCGCGTCTCTCCCGACCCGGCGATGATGAGCCGGCTCGAGATTGCGCCCTCCGAAATCGAGGCTGCCATTCGCAAGTTCGGTACGAACACCGGCGGCGGGTTCATCGATCAACACGCGCAAGAATATCTGATCCGCAATATCGGGCTGACGAACCGGCTGGACGATTTGCGCAACTTGGTCGTCGCCACCCGGCAAGGGCAGAGCGTCCTCCTGCGACAGGTTGCGCAGGTGGATTTCGCGGCCAGGGTCAAGCGCGGCGACGCGGGATACATGGGCGAGCCGGCTGTCATCGTCGGCGTCCAGAAACAGCCCGCGGCAGATACGGTGAGCCTCACGCGGGCCGTGGAGGCGCAGCTCGCCAGTATCCAGAAGTCGATGCCTCAGGGCGTGACCGCCGACAAAGTCCAGTTCCGCCAGGCCACCTTCATCGAGACGTCGATCCGCAATGTGGAGCGGGTGTTGATCGAGGCGGCCGTGGTCGTCGCGATCGTGCTCCTGCTGTTCCTCATGAACATTCGGGCCACGCTCATCTCACTGGCGGCCATCCCGACCTCGATCCTGATGACCGTGCTTGTGTTCCAAGCGCTCGGGCTTTCGATCAACACGATGACGCTCGGCGGCCTCGCGATCGCCATTGGCGAGATGGTGGACGACGCCGTGGTGGGGATCGAGAACATCCTGCGGCGGCTCAGGGAGAACAGAGAGCGTGCGAGCCCGCGACCCGTTATCGAGATTATCGCCCGCGCCAGCCAGGAGGTTCGCTCCGGCATTCTCTATGCGACCTTGATCATCATTCTGGTCTTCCTGCCGCTGTTTGCGCTTTCCGGCATCGAGGGCCGGCTGTTCATCCCGCTGGGCGTCGCCTACATCGTCTCGATCCTCGCGTCCCTCGTGACCGCGATCACCCTCACGCCGGTGCTAGCTTACTATTTCCTTTCGGGGCCTCAGCGGCACGGGGACAGCTTCGTCCTCCGCCGCCTGAAGGCGGGCAACACCAGGCTCCTGCAGTGGGCATTCGGCCATCAGGGCCTGCTGTTCAGCCTCGTCGCAGTCTCCGTGCTGACAGCCGGCTTCAGTGCCTACCTGCTGCCTCGTGCGTTCCTGCCGCAGTTCAACGAAGGCACGATCCTCCTCAACCTCCAATACAACCCCGGCATCTCGCTTGCGAAATCGAGCCGCCTTGGCGCCATCGCCGAACGACTGCTCCTGGACGTTCCGGAGGTGAAGAGCGTCGGGCGGCGCACCGGACGTGCCGAGCTCGATGAGCACGCCGAGGGCGTTCACAACACGGAAATCGATATCGACCTCGCGCGTTCGCAGCGCAGGAAGGAGGAGGTCTACGACCACATCCGCGCCAAGATGGGTTGTCCTCCCCGTCGCAGTGTCGATCGGGCAACCCATCGCGCACCGCATCGATCACATGCTCTCCGGCGTGCAGGCGCAGATCATCGTCAAGTTCGTTGGTGAAGATCTCGAAGTGCTGCGCATCCTCGCTGAGACGATGCGCACGCGGCTGCAAACGGTACCCGGTCTGGTCGATCTGCAGGTGGAACGGCAGGTCCTCATTCCCCAGCTCAAGGTGAGCCCCAACTACGAACGCGCCGCGCTGTATGGCATCACGCCGGCGGCGCTCACGGAGGCGCTCGAGGTGCTTTCCGGCGGCCGCGTGGTCTCGCAGATCATCGAGGGCAATCGCCGCTTCGACGTGGTGATGCGCCTCGCCGACGAGAATCGCACAAAGAGCGGCCTCAGGGAGATGCTCGTCTCCACACCGCAGGGGTTCGTGCCGCTCCGCCTGCTTGCCAACGTGGAGGAAGGCGAAGGTCCCAACCAGATCCTGCGCGAGAATGGGCGGCGGCGTATCGTGGTGCGCGCCAACGGCGACGGCCGGCGCGACATGGCGGCGATCGTTGCCGATTTGCGGAAGGAGCTGGTGGCGATGCCGCTCCCGCAAGGCTATACCGCGCAGCTCGACGGGCATTCAGGGCCCAGGAGGAGTCGGCTCTTTGTCATCGGCCTGCTCTCGCTGGCATCGTTTGCGCTCATCTGCATGGTGCTCTACCAGCGGTATCAATCAGCCGTGCTGGTCGGCATTATTCTCACGAACATCCCGCTTGCCCTTATCGGAAGCGTGATGGCCCTTTCGATCGCGGGACAACCGCTGTCCGTGGCGTCGATGATCGGGTTCATCACGCTCGCCGGAATCTCGGCGCGCAACGGCATCCTGAAGATCAGCCACTACATAAATCTGGCGATGCATGAGGGGGAACGCTTCGGCTCCGGCCTCGTCATCCGAGGCAGCCTGGAGCGTCTCTCGCCGGTGCTCATGACGGCGCTTGCGGCCGGGTTGGCGCTGTTGCCGCTCCTGGCAGGAGCCGATCAGCCGGGCAGGGAGATACTGCACCCGGTTGCGGTCACGATCTTCGGCGGCCTGATCAGTTCGACGCTGCTCGACACGCTTCTCACGCCGGTGCTGTTCCTCAGGTTCGGGCAAGCACCGCTGGAACGCATTCTCTCCGCGAGCCGCACCGAGGCTCCCGATCCGTCGGACGCGCCGCAAGCGGCGGAATCCTACTAGTCCCCCAGCAACCAAGGAGACCAGCAATGCATCGTCCTCTCTCATGGATCGCGGCCTTCCTTCTCATTCTGAGCACCGCAGGTGGCGCGCTCGCACAGGAGAAAGGCCCGAATGGTGGACTGATCGCCGGCAAGGGCAGCCATAAGACGGAGCTTGTCGTGAGCGCGACCGAACTCGTCGTCTATCTGCTCGAGGACGGCAAGGCGCACGAATTGACCGGCACGAAAATGCGCGCGGTGATCCAGCAGTCGGGCAAGACGACGACCGTCAACCTCGCCGATCAGGGCGGCAAGCGGCTTGTCGGCAAACTCGGGGAGCCCGTCGCTGCGGGCGCCATCATTGTGTTGACCGGCCGAGATCACCACGGCGACGCCTTCAGCTCGCGCTACGTGCTGAAATAGCGACGGGCGAGCGGCGGTCAGAATCGACCGAACCATCGCCGCGTTGGCAGGTGACGTTAACCATTGCGCGAGGACGGAGAGCATCATGCGACACAGGTCGTCTATGAAACGGGTCGCAAGACGGGAGATGATCCATGTGGCGACTACTTACAGCTGCGACAGCGGCTTCAATTCTTAGCGTGGTCTGGGCTGAGAGCGCGTTGGCACTGTCGAAGTGCCCGGGCATCTTCTGCAAGGCAGGGACTGCCGTTCCCGAGTTCGACGGCTCAGCCGCCGTGGCCGTGATGTCGCTTCTCGCGGGCGTGTGCGGTCTGATCTACAGCCGCGATCGCTACCTGATTGGCGCACGCCTGCCGGTCGCCGGCAGGCAGCCTCTCACTGTTCTAGCGGGCCGTTGGCCTTGCGCCAGGCATCGATGCCGCCGTGGATATGGCAGGCCGAGGCAATGCCTGCGTCCTGCGCGGCCTGCACCGCCATGGCCGAGCGCTCACCGAAGGCGCAGTAGAAAACGATCCTCTTGCCGGTCGAGCGGGCCAGTTCGTAGAGCACGCCACCCTTGCGGATGTTGTCCTGCAGATCGGGATAGGGTGCATGCACCGAGCCCGGGATGGCGCCATGCCTCTCGCGCTCGCTGCGTTCCCGCAGGTCGACGAGCGCTGCCTCGGGACGCCCGACGAGGCCTACGGCCTGCGTCAGGCGTGATCGCCCAACCCTTGCGCGCGATTTCGTCCTGCGCAAGGCCCTGGCGCATGTTGGCGGGAACCGCCACGTCCATCATCTTCGGGTTGGGAAGATTGAGCTTGCTCATGAGGTCGACATATTCGTCGACCGATTTCACCTGCAGGCGCGGATTGCAGCGCTTCTCCTCGCCGATGGTGGAGACGGTGTCGCCCTTGTAGTCGTGCGCCGGGTAGACCAGCGTCTCGTCCGGCAGCTTCAGCAGCTTGTTGAACAGCGACTTGTACTGGGCGCGCGCGCTGCCGTTCTGGAAGTCGGTTCGGCCGGTGCCGCGAATGAGGAGCGTGTCACCCGTGAAAACGCGGTCGCCCATCAGGAAGCTGTAGGAATCGTCGGTGTGGCCGGGCGTGTAGAGGACGTCCATCGCCAGGCCTTCGATGGTGAGCTTGTCGCCCTCCGTCACACGCATCGAGACGACGTCGACCTTGGCATTCTCGCCCATGACCGTGATGCAATGCGTGCGATCGCGCAGCGCTCCGAGGCCCGTGATGTGGTCGGCGTGGATATGCGTATCCACCGCCTTGACGAGCTTGAGGTCCAGTTCCTTCACAAGCTGAAGGTAGCGATCCACCTTCTCCAGAACGGGATCGATGATCAGCGCCTCTCCACCGCGGCGGCTGGCCATGAGATAGCTGTAGGTGCCCGAAACGCTGTCGAAGAGCTGGCGGAAAATCATGGTGGCCTCCGCGGCGAAACTTGAAAGCCCATTCTAGCATATGCATCAGGAATGGTAAGTTTCAGCGGCAATTGCAGCCGGCGCGAAATTGGGCGCGGCCTAATGACTACTGCGGACTTTGGACGACCCCGTCGGCCGGCGGCCAGTCTTCCAGGACAACGGCCGCTATATGCCCCAGTCCCTGTAGGTATGCGTTGGCGATGCGATGCGCACCGTCGAGCCCCTCGCCTGATCTCGTGGTGATGATCGGGTAGCTCAGGTCGGCGCTGAGTATGGCCTGCGCATGCTCGGCAACGAGCCTGACCGTCGGCTGCACGTTGTCTGGCCCACCAAACCACACGATGTCGTCAAGAATATTGAGCACATTGAGCTCAACCGTGGTCACGGGCTTCCCGACAGCGGCCGCCCAGAGGGTTCGCATCCGCCAGAACGGTGTAGAACCATCCGGTAGCGGCGCGCCGTAGAGGACGCGATCGGCTGGTGCCCTCATCTCGCTTCCTCACCACCGACCGGATAATCGGCACGAGAGCGGACCACTGTCCGCCCGACGGCCTTAACACTCCCGGATCGGATTAGACATCCGAGCGCTCCGCCGATCAACCCTAACAAAACGTTGCGGCGCAGCTCGCAGATGGGCGCCAATGCGTCGATGGCGAGCAATTGCGGCATACAGATCAACGCGACATTCCGGCGTTCTTAAGGAATTGCTACGGGTGCGACTACCACTTCGACTGATGAATTAACCGCAAGTTATGCTCTCACCCATAACCTCCCCAAGGGCTGCGAGGGGAAATTGGGCTGATGTTGGGTGCGCCTGCATCGATTGGATCGGGCAACTCGCTTATGGGCGAGTACGCGACGCTGCTCGCCGACGCCGTGCTGCGCCAGCGCGCGCGCGACGCAGAGCACGCGGCCCGTATCGAGACCGAACTTGCAGGCCGCGTGAAATCCGAGTTCATCGCCAACATGAGCCATGAGCTGCGAACACCGCTGAACACGGTGATCGGCTTCGCCAAGCTCGTGAGCGAATTCGATCGGCGCCAGCTCTCGGGTAGCCAGATCATCGAATACGCGAACCTCATCCACGATGCGGCCGCGCACCTGCTCGCCGTCATCAACGACATCCTCGACATCTCGAAGATGCAGAGCGGCAAGTACACCCTCGACGCGCGCGAGATCGAGCTGGGCGATGTTCTCAAGAACTCGCTGGCGCACTTCTCGCACAACGCAGTCGAGCTCGGGCTGACGCTGGAGAGCCAGTTCGCTCCCGGCGTACCCACGGTCCGCGGCGATCCGGACAAACTGCGGCAGGTCTTCAACAACCTGATCAGCAACGCGATAAAGTTCACGCCTCCCGGCGGAACCGTGCGGGTGTCGGCCAAGGCCCTGGATGACGGTGGCGCCGCGGTCAGCGTGGTGGATACCGGCGTCGGCATGACGGAAGACGAGGTCAAGCTTTCGCTCACCCCCTTCGCACAGGTCGACGCCAGTCATTCCCGCTGGCGCGAGGGCGCCGGGCTCGGACTGCCGATCGCCAAGGCGCTCGTTCAGCTTCACGGCGGCCGGCTTGAAGTGCGCAGCGCCAAGACGCTGGGAACCGAGGTAACCGTGCTGCTCCCCTCGCGCTTCGAGGTGTCCGTGACGCGCGGACGCGACGCGCTGCTGGGCTCCGGCGGAAGCAGAGCGCTTTGAGCGGCGAGATGGAACGCACCATGCAGTTTGCTGCACAAGACACGATCAACTCCGGTGCCGCGCCGATGGCATCGATCGGCCGCATCGTCTCGGTGACCGGGGCGAAGGCCATCGTGATGCTCGAGGGCGGCCACGTCGGCGAGGACAATCGCCTGCGCGAACCGAAGCAGCGCCCCGAAATGGGAACGCTGTTCGCCATCGACACGACCAATACGGCGGTGCTCGCCATCGTCTCTGCCCTGAGCGTGCCGGTTCCCGCGCAGCGCGAGGGAGAGAGGGAGCTGTGGATCGCAGAACTCGGCCTGGTCGGAGAACTCTGGAAGGGTGCCGACGGCCGCGCCACATCTTTCAACCGCGGTGTTTCCGTCTATCCGGCGCTCGGCGATCGCGTACGCATCGCGTCGCGCGAGGAACTGGAACTTGCGTTCTGCGGCGAGAACAAGAACTCGGTGAGGGTCGGCTGCATCCGCCAGGATCCATCGATCTCGGCCATGGTGAACGTCGACGACCTGCTGGGCAAGCACTTCGCGATCCTCGGTACAACGGGCACCGGCAAATCCTGCACGACAGCGCTGATCCTGCGCGCGATCCTGCAGAAGAACCCGGCCGCTCACATGGTGCTGCTCGATCCGCACAACGAGTACGCGACCGCCTTCGGCGACTGGGGCGAGGTGGTGAGCCAGCGCAACATGCAGCTGCCCTACTGGCTGCTCAACTTCGAAGAGCTGATCGAGGTGCTGATCAGCAATCCGCAGGAGCGCAAGGCGGAGGTCGAGATCCTGCAAGAGTTGGTACCGATGGCCAAGGGCCGCTACGGCTCGAGCCGCGCCAACTCGCAGCAGGGTCTGCGCCGGGCCACGGACGTCAAGTACACCGTGGATACGCCCGTTCCCTATCGCATGTCGGACGTCATCGCGATGATCGACGAGCGCATGGGCAAGCTCGAGAACAAGAGAGATCTGTCGCCCTATCGCAACGTGAAAGCGCGTCTCGAGGCCATCAGCGCCGATCCCCGTTATTCGTTCATGTTCGGGTCGCTGACGGTCTACGACGGCATGGCCCAGATCCTGGGGCGCATCTTCCGCGTCCCGGTCAACTCCAAGCCGATCACAATCCTCGAACTGACGGGCCTGCCGACGGAGATCGTCAACGTCGTCGTATCCGTGCTCTGCCGCATGACATTCGACTTCGCGCTATGGAGCGAAGGGCAGTTGCCGGTGACGCTGATATGCGAGGAGGCGCACCGCTACGTGCCTGCAAACCCGAACCTCGGGTTCGAGCCCTGCAAGCGCGCGATCGCAAAGATTGCCAAGGAAGGCCGCAAATACGGCGCTTCGCTCTGCATCATCACGCAGCGGCCGGCCGAGATCGATCCGACTATCCTGTCCCAGTGCAACACGGTTTTTGCGCTGAGGATGTCGAACGATCGCGACCAGGAGATCGTCAAATCCGCCATTTCCGATACGGGCTCGGGGCTGCTGGAGTTCCTCTCCGCGCTCGGCCAGCGCGAGGCGATCGCATTCGGCGACGGCGTGTCGCTGCCCGTGCGCATCCGCTTCGACGAGTTGCCCAAGCACTGCATGCCACGCAGCTCGAGCGCGCGGTTCACCGAGAAATGGCAGAAATCCATAGGCGATGAAGGCTACCTGGAAGCCATCGTCGATCGCTGGCGCAATTCGTCGAGCACTCCGGCGATGGAGAACGTCGCCATGTTCGCCGAGGCCATGAACCTGCAGCAGCAGCCCGCCGCGCCGGATCTACCCGGCGTCACCGTGCGGACCAGTGGAGCGCCTCCGCAGCCCGCACCTGCCGCCGGCAACGGCAATGGGATGCGGCGCGCTACGGATGCGACGCCGCCGCGCGCTCCGGGCCAGGCTGCAGCGCCCACGGGCGATGCATTCCGCTCGATACGCGAGAGGCTGCAGCAGCGCTAGTCGCACCGGCGAGCCATTAGCGATTAACATGCCGCGTCCTTGAGCGGCGGCCGTGGCGCTGGTAAGGCTTGTGCATTCCACTCGAGACTTGCACATGCCGACAATTCATCCCGTGATCCTGTCTGGCGGCTCGGGCACGCGCCTGTGGCCGTTGTCGCGCGCCATGTATCCGAAGCAGTTCATCCGCTTTTCGGAAGCGCAGCCCGCAAGCTTCCTCGCCGCGACCCTGCAACGGTTTCCCGAGTCTGCCGGCTTCGCGGCACCTGTCGTGGTTTGCAACAACGACCACCGCTTCCTCGTAAGCGACGAGGCGGAGCGCATGGGCATCCGTCCGCGCGCAATCCTGCTCGAGCCGGTGGCGCGCAACACGGCGCCTGCAATCGCTGCAGCCGCGGTGCTGATCGAGCGCGAGGACCCTGCTGGCGTTCTCGTCGTGATGCCGTCCGATCACGTCATCCAGGATGGCGAGGCCTTCTCGGCGGCCGTACGGCGGGCCGCCGACGTCGCCGCTGCCGGCAAGCTGGTGCTGTTCGGAATCAAGCCTGGCAGCCCACATACCGGCTACGGCTACATCCGCCGCGGCACGCCTTTGGCAGGCTTCGAGGACGTCTATTCCGTCGCCGCCTTCACGGAGAAGCCCGACAGCAGCACGGCCGAGCGTTACCTGGCGGACGGCGAGCACCTCTGGAACAGCGGAATCTTCGTGCTGGGCGCGCGTGCATTCCTCGACGAGCTTGCGCGCCTGGCGCCGGACGTGGCCACCGCGGCACGGCGATCGGTCGCGGAGGCCAGCGAGGACCTCGGTTTCATTCGGCTGGGGCAGAAGGCATTCGCAGCCTCGCCGAGCATCTCGGTCGACTACGCGGTGATGGAGCGCACGAGTGCGGCCGCGGTGCTGCCGATCGACGTGGGCTGGAGCGATGTGGGCTCATGGTCATCGCTGTGGGAGCTCAGCGAACGCGATGCGCAAGGCAACGCCGTGCACGGCGACGCGGTGCTGGAGGGGACGAGCAACACCTATATCCACTCGTCGCATTCGCTGGTGGCAACGCTGGGTGTCAAGGATCTTATCATTGTCGACACGCCGGACGCGCTGCTGGTTGCCGATCGCAACCGGGCGCAGGATGTCTCAGGCGTCGTCGCCAAGCTGCGCCAGGCGCGCCGCAAGGAGCAGGAAACGCAGGTTCGCAACTACCGGCCCTGGGGTTTCTTCGAGACCCTCAATATCGGGCCGCGCTTCCAGGTGAAGCTGCTGCATGTGAAGCCCGGCGGCAAGCTCTCCATGCAGATGCACCATCATCGCTCCGAGCACTGGGTGGTCGTGCACGGCACGGCCAAGGTGACGATCGGCGACGAAGAGAAGCTGGTGCACGAGAACCAGTCGGTCTACATCACCGCCACCCAGTGGCACCGGCTCGAGAACCCGGGCAGAACCGCACTCGAGATTATCGAGGTGCAGCTCGGCAGCTATCTCGGCGAGGACGACATCGTTCGCGCGGACGATGTCTACAACCGCGCGCCCGAAGAAACCAAATAGCCTAGTGCTTTGTCGGCCCCACCGGCCTGTCCGGCAGACCGGGCGTCTCAGGTGAGGGCGATGCGCCCGGCGGGGGCGCCGCCTCGACGCTAGGGGCATAGAGCCTGCGCTCGAAGCGCCGGTAGCTCACGGGAATGGTCCCAAGGTAGAGCAGCGTCACCAGCGTCAGCGTCCCGTAGGGATAGGTGATCAGCAATGCCACGGCCGCCGCGGCCGCGACGAACATCGGCAACACGTAGTCGCCGGCGATGCGCTCGCCCATCAGCTTGCCGGAGAAGGTGGGAACCGTCGACACCAGGAGAAAAGCCATCGTCAGCATGTAGACGGCGGTGAGCCATGCCCAGCCCCGCATATCGAACAAGCCGAGCCCATCGAGATAGAGCGGCAGGAGCACGACGATCGCACCGGCGGGCGCCGGCATGCCGGTGAAATAATTCGCCTGCCACTTGGGTTTCTCGACGTCGATCATGGAATTGAATCGGGCGAGACGCAGGCCCATGGCGAGCGCAAACACGAGCGCCACGATCCAGCCGAAGCCGCGCGGAAGCCCACCGAGCCCCCACACGAACACGAGAAGGGCCGGCGCCACTCCGAAATTTACAAAGTCGGCGAGACTGTCGAGCTCCGCGCCGAACCTGGACTGGGCCTTCAGCGCACGCGCGAGCCGTCCGTCCACGCCATCGAGCAGGGCCGCGATCACGATCAGCGCGATCGCCATGTCGAAACGTCCCTCGACGGCCATGCGGATCGCGGTCAGCCCGGCGCAAAGACTGAGAACGGTGAAGAAATTGGGCACGACCATGCGCAGGGGTATCTTGCCCTGCCGGAACAGGAGACGCCCGCGGCGGCGGCGTTCCTGACTTTCGAGCCTCGGCAGAACAGGATCCATCTTGATGACCTTTTGCGTCCGATCAGTGCTGCCTGGCTTCGCGCTCGGGCTCGGCCGACTTCAGGTCGGCCATGATCGTTTCCCCGCCTATGGCGCGCTGGCCGACCGCGACGAGCGGCGTGTGCTCGGGCGGCAGGTAAAGATCAACACGTGAGCCGAAGCGGATCAAGCCAAAGCGCTCGCCGATACCGAGGTTGTCGCCCATGCGGACGAAGGTGACGATGCGGCGGGCGATCAGGCCCGCGATCTGCACGACGGCAATCTCGGCGCCATCCGGTGTGCCAAGAATTATCGCGCAGCGCTCGTTCTCCTCGCTGGCCTTGTCGAGGGACGCGTTGAGGAAGCTGCCCGGCGTGTAGATCAGCCGCGCCACCCGACCCGCCACAGGCGTGCGGTTGATATGCACATCGAAAACGGAAAGGAAGATCGAAACGCGCACGCGAGGCGTATCGCCAAGTCCGAGTTCGGCAGGCGGCTTGACCCGTTCGATCGCTGATACTGCGGCCATCGCCCGGCGCCACCACCAAACCTTCGCGCAGTGGGGTCACACGCGGCGGATCACGAAAGAAGTACGCGATCCACGCGGTGATCAGCACGGCCACCCATGCCAGGGGCGGCCAGAACCAGAAAAGGAAAAGCGTGACCGCCGCCGCGATGGCGAGGAACTTGTAGCCATCGTTGTGCACGGGCACGATGCTGTCCGTGATCGTGTCGATGACGCTGTGGCGTTCGGACACGTTTATCTCCGCGAAAAGGGTAATTGCTGCAGGAAACGCGCTACTGAATTGGAACGGCGACAAAGCGCATGTCGCCCCCGGCATCCTCCAAGCGCAAGAGCACGGCGTTGCGACCGGCCGTGCGCACCCGCTCTATGCCCTTGACGATGTCGTCGACGGAGGTGACCGCCTCCTGCGCAACCTCGACGATCACGTCTCCCGCCTTGATCCGGCGCTCGGCGGCGGGACTTACCGGATCGACGTCGACGACAACCACCCCCTTCGTGTTTGCGCCAAGTCCGTGCTTGGTGCGCAGTTCATCGGTCAGAGGGGCAAGGACCAAACCGATCAGGGATTGGCCCGGTGCCGGACGCACCCCACTGTCCTTCTCCCGGCCCTTGCCCTTGCCTTTGGGTCCGGGCCGCTTGCCGATCTCGGGGCGGGGCCTTGGCGTCTTCGTTGAGCCGGCCTACGGCGACCCTGACGGTGCGCCTCTGGCCCTTGCGCAGGACCTCGACGTCGACCTCTTTGCCGATCTGCGTCTGCGACACGAGGCGCGGCAGGCCGCGCATGGTCGTCACATCCTTGCCGTCGAACTTGACGATCACGTCGCCGTCCAGGATGCCGGCCTTCGCAGCAGGCCCGTCGGGGGCCACGCTGGATACGAGCGCACCGAAATTCTCCTTGATTCCATAAGCCTCGGCCAAGTCGTCGGTGATGGACTGTACGTTGACGCCGAGCCAGCCGCGACGGGTCTCTCCGAACTGGCGCAACTGGTCGAGCACCACGACGGCTGCATCGGAAGGTACCGAGAAGCCGATGCCGATGGAGCCGCCGGTGGGCGAAATGATCGCCGTGTTAACACCGATGACCTCCCCGTCCATGTTGAACAGCGGCCCACCGGAATTGCCTTTGTTGATCGCCGCGTCCGTCTGCAGATAGTCGTCGTAGGGTCCGGTGTTGATGTCGCGCTGCTTGGCCGAAATGATGCCAACGGAAACGGAGCCGCCGAGGCCGAACGGGTTGCCGATCGCCATCACCCAGTCGCCGACCTTCATGCGCGCGGACGATCCGAACGGCACCTGGGCCAGAGGCCGCTTCGGGTTGACCTTGAGAAGGGCGAGATCCGTCTTGGAGTCCTTGCCCAGAACCTTCTCGACCTTGAGCTTGGAGCCGTCGGCAAAGTTGATAATGATCTCATCCGCGCCGTCGATGACGTGATTGTTGGTGACGATCAGCCCTTCCTTGCCGTCGATGACAAAGCCAGAACCCTGCGCGCTCACCTTGCGGTCGCCCGGCCCTTTTCCGCCTTTTCGATTGAAGAAGTCCTCAAAGAACTCCTCGAACGGGGCACCCTTGGGAACCTTGGGAAGCGGCGCGCCTTCGGCACCCTTCAGCGTCTGGTTCGTTGAGATGTTGACGACGGCGTCGAGCAGCTTCTCAGCAACCGGTGCCACACTTGCAGGACCACGCATCTGCGCCAGCGCGGGGAGGCAGACAACGCCCAGGCCGATGGAGAAGATCGCGGCGGCCGCCAGGCGCCGAAAGCGACCTGGAAAGAATGAGGACGGCGCGCCGAGGTGTTCGCTGTCTGCCTCGACTCGTCCGGGACCGCTCATGGCCGCATCTCCTGCACGCTCGCACCAAGCATCAAGTCAGCCCCGCACCAACCAGACCACGAAAAGGCCGGCAAGCACAGCCGCCGTTCCCGCCGTACGCAAGGTCTGCTCAGGTGTCTGCGCCGCCGCTGCCAATAGCTTCAAACCCAGCTGCGGCGCAGCCGCCCACAACAGGCCCTCTGCGACCAACACTATGCCAAAGGCAACGAGCAGGTCACTCATCGCTTCTGATTAGGCTGTGGGAGTCCGCTCGGGCTCGAGAAATATCTGAAGAACTCACTGTCGGGCGACAGCAGCATCCTGGTTTCGCTACCCTTCATGCCGGCCTCGTAGGCCTGCATGGAGCGGTAAAAGGCGAAGAAGTCCGGATCGCGGCTGAATGCCTCGGCGTAGATGCGGTTGCGCTCCGCGTCGCCGTCGCCGCGGATGCGCTCGCCATCGCGGGTGGCATCGGCCTTGATGATGGTCACCTCGCGGTCGGCGTTGGCGCGGATGCGGTTGGCGGCCCCGACACCCTCGGCGCGGAACTCCGCCGCCTCTCGCTGACGCTCGGCACGCATGCGATCGAAGATGTTCTTGGAATTCTGCTCGGGCAGATCGGCGCGCTTGATGCGAACGTCCACGACCTCGAGACCGAACTCCTTGCCTTCCTCGTTCACGAGTTTCGCGATGCTCTTCATGAGAGCCTCGCGCTTATCCTTGACGACGTCCTGGAAGGTAGAGCCACCCAGCACGCGGCGCAGGGACGACTCGACGATCGGCCCCAGGCGCGAGCGCACCATGCGTTCGTGGCGGACCGTCTGATAGAAGCGCAGCGGATCCACGATGCGGTAGCGCGCGAAGGCGTCCACGATGATGCGCTTCTGATCGGACGCCGTAACCTCCTGGGAGGCGGTATCGAGGTCGAGGATGCGCTTGTCGAAGTAGTCGACGGTCTGGACGACAGGGATCTTGAAGTACAGCCCCGGACCATACTTGCCGCCGGGCTGATTGATCACCTGCTCGGGCCGTCCGAACTCGAGCACGATCGCCTGCTCGTTCACATGAACGATGAAGACGGAGAAGTAAGCGATCGCGGCCGCCAAACCGGCGAGCACGACGAATACGGCTGAGAGAGCCTTCAACATCAGTTCGGCCCCACCTTGGCTTTGTTCTGCGGATCGATCTGCAGGAACGGAATAACGCCCGGTCCGCCGCCTTTCCCGTCGAGGATGATCTTGTCGGCACCGCTGAGGACCCGCTCCATCGTCTCCAGGTAGAGCCGTTTGCGCGTGACCTCGGGCGCCTTCTTGTACTCGTCGTAGACCTTCAGAAAGCGGGCCGTCTGACCGACCGCTTCGGCGACCGACTCCTGCTGGTAGCCTTTCGCGGCCTGCAGGATGCGCTCCGCGTCGCCGCGGGCTTCCGGGACGATCTTGTTGGCGTAGGAATACGCCTCGTTCTGCAGCCGCTCCTTGTCGGCGCGCGCCGCCTGGACGTCGCGGAACGCGTCGATCACTTGCGAGGGTGGATCGACCTTCTGCATCTGGATCTGGTCGACGCGGATACCCGACCCGTAGGAATCGAGCACGTCCTGCATGAGCTTCTGCACCGCCTGCTCGGTCTTCTGGCGGGCCTCCGT
Source organism: uncultured Alphaproteobacteria bacterium (assembly GCA_963782855.1). Taxonomy (GTDB): domain Bacteria; phylum Pseudomonadota; class Alphaproteobacteria; order Rhizobiales; family Hyphomicrobiaceae; genus AWTP1-13. The sequence continues at coordinate 41,833 of CAWALW010000025.1, forward strand.
CAGGATCGGCGCGATGTTGGACAGGCCGACGACCTCGCGCATGGCACTCTCCGCCACCTCTTTCACGGTGGCGTCCGGGTTCTGGATGTTGAAGAGGTACTGCTGCGCGTCCTTGATGCGCCAGAACACGACGAAGTCGACGTCGACGATGTTCTCATCGCCGGTGAGCATCAGGCTCTCCTCCGGCACGTCGCGAATGCCACCTCGCGCACCTGCTGCGGTACGCATGCCGACTTCGATGATGTTCTGCGTCGTCACCTTGGGAAGGCGCACCTCCTCGATCGGGTAGGGGAGGCGGAAATGGATTCCGGGACCTTCCTGCCGATCGATGCTGCCGAAGCGCATGACGACCCCGAGCTCATCGGGGTTGACGCGGAAGGTGAAGGCATAGAACGCGACGACTGCGGCGACGACCGCCGCGACGAGGAACAGGAAGGAGCCTGGGACACCGGCGCCACCGGGGATCACCTGCTTCAGGCGATCCTGGCTGCGCTTCAGCAGTTCCTCGAGGTCCGGCTGCTGACTGGGTCCGCCGCCGCTGGGGCCTTGTCCCCATGGGCCACCCTTGCGACCGCCACCGCCGCCGCCCTGATTACTCCAAGGCATCTATGTTCCGCCCTTCCTCAAGCTGGGGATACTGCATGCTCGCAATCGCCCCATAGGCAGCAAGCGAACCGGCCGCACTGCGAGGAAATCCGCGTCTTTGCACGCTTATAGGGCACCCCTTAAGACCGCGCAAACACCGCGAGTCCCTTGGGTATATGGCGATCCGAAAGGCATCGCGCCAGTGCCCAGCCAGCGTTAACTGCGGCGATTGAGCACTACAAAATCGGCAGGAAATTGATCATCCGCAGTCTGTGGCAGGCTTTCACGTTCGATTTCCTGCCAAGTCTGCGGATCGAACGGCTCAAGGTAGGTGTCGCCTTCCGGGCGGCCGCGCACGATGGTGAGGTAGATGCGGTTGGCGAAGGGGAGCGCTGCGCGGAAGATTTCGGCGCCGCCTATGACCGCAATCTCATCGGCGCCACGCGCGACGGCGAGGGGCTGAGCGAGCGCGAGCGCCTCCTGGATGCCGGGAGCCACATGGATGCCCGGCGCCCCGAAATCAGCCCGGCGGGTGACAACGATGTTGTCGCGATCATCGAGCGGCTTGCGCAGCGACTCGAAGGTTCTGCGACCCATGATGACGGGCTTGCCGAGCGTGAGCTTGCGGAAGCGTTTCATGTCGGTCGGCATGCGCCAGGGAAGCTGGCCGTTGCGGCCGATGACGCCGTTCTCCGCCACGGCGACGACAAACGAAACGATCATGTGCGGTGACTCACGGGGATAAGATCGTCGGGCACGTGGAACCAGTTGCGGTAGCCGCGGCAGGGCAGGAAATGCAGCGGGCGCGGGTTGCGCAAGAGCCAGGCGATCGAGCCCGGCTCGAACCATGGACTGTCGCAGGCGTCGGAGACCCTGCAGAGCTCGACCGAGCCGATGATGCCGCCGACGGCGAACTCGTCCTCGCTCGGCAGCGTCCCAAGATCGGACTCGGCTGCAAACATCCCGATCGCCTTCTCGAAATCCTCCTTGGTCGCGTCGAGGCTGGCATGCACGAGGAAGCGTCCGCGGTAGTTACAGGCGCGCGGCCGGTTCTCCACGTCCTTGCCGGCGTGGATGATCGCCCAGGCCCACACGGGGCGGATGCTCAACGCCATCATCGCGTCACACCGCCACCTCCGCCTTGATGTGAGGATGCGGGTCGTAGCCGGTGAGCTTGAAATGCTCGTACTTGAACTCGAAGATCGAGCGCACGGAGGGATCGATCTCCATGCGCGGCAAGGCGCGCGGCGAACGGTTGAGCTGCAGATCGGCCTGCTCGAGGTGGTTGAGATAGAGGTGCGCGTCGCCGAAGGTGTGCACGAACTCGCCGGGCTTCAGGTTGGCCACCTGCGCCATCATCAGGGTGAGCAGCGCGTAGCTGGCGATATTGAACGGCACGCCGAGGAACACATCGGCCGAGCGCTGGTAGAGCTGGCAGGAGAGGCGGCCGTCGGCGACGTAGAACTGGAACAGGCAGTGGCAGGGCGCCAGCGCCATGTCGGGGATATCGGCCGGATTCCAGGCCGTGACGATGATGCGGCGGCTGTCGGGATTGGTTTTCAGCGTTTCGACGACCTCGCGGATCTGGTCGATGCTGCGGCCATCGGGCGTCGCCCAGGAGCGCCATTGCCGGCCGTAAACGGGCCCGAGATCACCGTTCTCGTCGGCCCAGTCATCCCAGATCGAGACGCCGTTGGCTTTCAGATAGCTCGTGTTGGTATCGCCGGCGAGAAACCAGATCAGCTCGTGGATGATCGACTTCAGATGCACCTTCTTCGTGGTGACGAGCGGGAAAGCCATCGCTCAGATCGAACCGCATCTGGTGGCCGAACACGCTGAGCGTGCCGGTGCCGGTGCGGTCGGTCTTGCGGACGCCCTCGTTGCGCACGCGGCGCAACAGGTCGAGGTACTGCTGCATACCCTTAAGGTAGGCGATTCCTAAGCTGGACCCAAACCTCGGTCTGCGCTCGCAAACATCATGTCGGCGCCGGCAAGTCGACGAACCGCAAAGCCAGCACGATCAAGGAGTTGTAGAGCGCGTGGCAGAAGATCGTCACCCACAGGCTGCCGGTGCGCCACAGGAGCCATGAGAAGAACAGGCCCATCAGGAACACATCGATGATCCCGACGGCCGAGTAGCCGATGTGCAGCGCCGTCCACAGGCCCGTCGTGATCGCGGCCGCGCCCCAGTAGCCGAGGCTGGTGCGGGCCAGCGCCGACTGCAGGAACCCGCGGAAGAGGAGTTCCTCAGAGAAAGCAGCGCCGAGCCCGATCACCGCCGCCGTCAGGAGCCAGTCCGGACCGCGGATCAACTCGTAGAAGACACGCAGATCCGCGGTGATGTCGTGACGGATGATGATGTGCTGGAAAGCGGTGAAGGCAATCTGCAGGACCCACAGGAGAACAACCGCCAGCGCGATCGTCCGCCATCCGCCCGGCACCGGGTGAAGCGCCAGCACCCTGCGCACCCCGCCGCGCGTGGCAGCAAGCACGACGAGCACGACGACGCTGAGCTGCCAGACAGCAAAAATGCGCATCGCCGCAGAGGCTTCGCCCCGAGCAAGGCCGCGGCCGGGAAGTTCGACCGGACCATCCGTCGCGGTGCCGAGCCAGATGACGAGCCCCGCGGCAATGCCGACGCTTGCAGCGACAATGAGGAAGGTCGCCAGCAGGGCAAGGGCAGGCCCCCAGGGTGTGTGCGGCTCGTAGCACGGGGGACCGCGCAAAAGCGTGCTCGGGGGGCGGAAAAGACTGCCTTGTATATCCCGCCGATTGTCCACGCTGCGGCCGCTCCATCACCACCACGCCTGGAGCGGCCGTGGCTCGTCAACTTTCCTTTAGCAGGGAGTGTCCCTATATTAGGAGTGCCGGATTCGTCCGGCTATGGCGATAAATGGTCTCCGTAATAAGCCTATCGGACCCGGGGGCAGTACCCGGCGCCTCCACCAAATGCCGCAACAAACGAGAAATTCGGGCCGTGCGGCGGCATCTGATGGGGGCGAACTAGGATCGACGAGGGTGTAAAGGGTGCACTTTTGCCCGGCATGATACCGCCGTTATCGGGTCAATCAGAATAGTTGCCAATGACAACTATGCTGAGGCTGCTCTCGCTGCGTAACGCAGTGCGAAAAGCCTGAACTTGAAGCCCTGGCGTCTAGCAACGTCAGGCGCGGTTCGGAGGGCACCGGGCAACAGAAGCCCTCCACTAATCTCTTTGCGCCACGGCCGAGCCCCGTGGCATTTTGCTGGCGATGACCACGAGCGAGCGGCACATCAACTACGAAGCGCTGGCGCAGGACGCCATCCGTGGAATCGTTCGCACTGTCCTGGCGCGCGTCGCCAAGGTGGGCGTGCTTCCCGGCAACCATCACTTCTACATCTCCTTCGACACCAAGGTGCCCGGCGTCGGGCTCTCGCCGCGTCTCAAGGAGAGATATCCGGAGGAGATGACGATCGTCCTCCAGCATCGCTTCAGCAATCTGGTGGTCAACGAGCGCCAGTTCGAGGTGGGCCTGTCCTTCGACGGCATCCCCGAAAGGCTGGTGGTGCCGTTCGCGGCCGTGAAGGTGTTCTTCGACCCGAGCGTCCCCTACGGGCTCCAGTTCGAGGGCGGAGAGACGATCACCGACTCCATGAACGAGCTGGGAGACGAGGCGGCCGAGGCTTCCGGACCGCGCCCCGTGCGTGTGCGCAAGAGCGCAACGCCGGTCGAAGCCGGCGGCGAAGCTCCGCAGAAGAAGCCGCGCGCGCCCCGAAAGACCAAGGCGGCGAAGACGGGCGAAACCGTTGCGCCGGAGCGTCCGAGGATGGGGACGGCGAGCCAGCCGGACCTGCCCGCCAACGACACCAAGATCATCCAGCTCGACAAGTTCCGGAAAAAGTAGCGCGCGCCTCCGTGTCCGGAAGCGCGCGCATCTTTCAGCAGGGTGCCGAACGCTTGGGTCGTTCGGCGTCGCTAGGCGATCAGGAGAAAAGGCCGTCGAGCAGGCCGTCGAGGCCGCCGATGCCTTGCGCATCCAGGCCCCCAATCGACCCCAGCCCGACATCGAAGGTCTCGATCCCGGTGTTGGCGAGATTGTCGAACAGCGACGCGCCCACCAGCAGAGTCGTCGCCGACCTCGAGTGGAAAGCCCGCATCTCCGCCGTCCTGCGTTCCGATGACCGCCTCGAGGGGACCTTGGAGCGTGAGTGTATCGATCCGGCCACCTGCGCCGCCGAGGAATTGGCCCGAGACGGCGTCGCCATCGGCAACGGACACGAGTGAGGTCAGAGCGCTGCCCGTGGTGTTTTCCATGATGACATCGAGGTCGATGCCGAGCGGCCCGGTGGCGCCGACGCCCTCCAGGCTGCTGGGCGCCAGCCCCTGACTGGGCATCGCCGTCAGCAGCCCGCCGCCGACATCGGCCGATGACTCGGTGTTCTCGCTGTCCTGGAGGCCGAAGAGGGTGTTGAGACCGATGTCGAGCGGCCCGTCCACATCGACGGATTCGACGCTGCGGCCGCCGAACCCCTCGCCGACGTTCTGATCGCCGGTCTCGCCGCCGAGCTGAAGAAGCGGAGGTACGCCGCCGTCATCCATGAACTCGATGTCTCCGGTCGTGCCGGGGAGGTCGATCGAGATGGTCTCGACGTTGCTGCCGTCAGGTGTGTGGGCGACCGTTACCGGCGATCCGAAGCCCGACCCGATGCCCGGAATGAGGCCTTGAGAGTTGCCCCTGGCGCTGAGAGGGAGCTCGCAGGAGGGCGAAGGGAGAGAGACCGTTGAGAGCACGGGATAGGCATTGAGGAACCCCTTTTCCGAGCATCCGCTCGATTTGCTGAAATTGCCGCGCACATCATGCGCCAGGGCCTGTTTTGCCTGAATCCGGACGGCTCTTGCACTGTCAGTTCCGACAGTTCGTAGGATTATTACGTGACTCAGCGGGAGGCGGGAGTGTCTCGGAAATTAGGTTGAAGCCCCAACTCAAGCCGGCGGGGGCGCCTGCGGACGGGCAAAGATGAGCTTCTGGTAGACGAGCCCGATGCCGATCAGGACCACGCCGAGGCAGATCACCGAGAACGCGCGCCAGAAGCCGCCGATGCCCGTCAGGTCGTAGAGGAAGACCTTGATGACCGAGAGCACGACCAGCGCGGCGGATGCCATGCGCGCCTCGCGCGAGCCGCGCACCAGGCCGTAGCCGAGGAAGACGAGACCGAGCGCGAGCCAGGCGACGGAGTAGGACCAGACCTCGGGCGCGTCCGTCGCCCGCCAGAGCGAAATGATCGGCCCCTGGAAGGCGTGACGCACCTCCAGCGTGACGTAGAGGAAGATCAGCACCAGGGCCAGACACCGCAACGCCGGTCACGTACCAGTTCGGCCGCACGCCCCGGGCGATGCGGGCGAGCACGACGGCGGCGAGCCCCGGAAGAAGGTAGGCCAGAAGCAGCGTGCTCAACAGGACCGGCCCGCCGACGGGATCGCGATTGAACAGCGGGTTCTCGACGAGCCCCAGGCCGATCGCGACGACAATCGCGGAGACGACGCCGAACACCAGCGATGCGATGCGAAAGACGGGGTTGGCCCGCGCCAGGTCCATGCGGACGAGGACGGCCGCAAAGCCCAGGCTGGTGAGCGCGAACAGGCCCTGCTCGACGTGGCCGCTTGCGGGCGCCAGCGGATCGCCGCCGTTGAGCGCATGGCGGATCTGGAAGAAGAACAGCAGCGCGGCGAACAGCAGCCCCAGCGCGTCGCACAGGCGCACGGCCAGGTCCTCGCCCTCGCGCTTGAGGATCCAGCCGGCGCCGAGAAACGCGACAGCCGGGGCGCCGTAGCCGAGCAGGAGCCAGTTGAAGATCGGCCAGGTGCCGACGTCGGCGCCCATGATGCGCGGGTCCCACGCCAGCCGCCCGAGCACGATGATGCCAATGGCGACGACGACGTAGCGCAGCATCGCGATGCGATCGACGACGGCGAAGATCGATGTGGTCAGCGCCGTCACCGCGAAGGCCACCGTGAGGTAGCCGCGGTCGAGCACCATGACGAAGGCAAGCGTCATGGCGGCGGCCACGCCGGAGGCGAAGGCGCCGATGGCGAGATGGATGGCGGGCGTCTTGTCGCCGATCTTGTCGAGGCGGTCGGCGACGAAATAGAAGGCGCCGGCGAGCGCGACGGCGAACAGCGCGAACGAGATGGAGCGGTCGAACTGCGTCACGCGCAGATAGGCCAGCACCAGCGCCAGCAGCGGCGGCACGACGGCGCCGAGCGCGTACAGCCCGGCCGTGCGCAGCGGTAGCGTCCGGCCGCGCCAGAGCCGCAGCGTCGCGACCGCCGTAAGGGCAGCCACACTGAGCGCCGGCAAAGAACAGGAAGTTGGTGATGTTCTCCGGCAGGCGCAGCACATGCTCGACGGCCGGCGAGAGCAGACGCGGCTCCGGCGGCTCCTTGAGGCCCGGCCAGAGCGCGATGGCCGCGAGCGCGACGACACCCGAGAGCGGAGCAGCGGCCGCAGCAGGCGCACTGCGCCAGGCGGTGGCCGCGAGGATCGCCATCGCGACGATGGCGAACACCGTCCATTGCGTATCCATGCGCGCGGCGCCGAGCGCGAGGACGGCGAGACCCGTGAGGGCCGCGAGCGCAACGGTCGCGATCCAATCGGGCTCGGCGGCATCGTCGGCGACACCAAGATGCGGCTCGACCGCCATGAACGCGCACGCGAGCGCCAGCTGAATGGCCACGTGCACGAACAGCGCCGGCGCCCAGGATGCCGAGAGGCCTGCACCGACCGGCTCCAGCAGTACGAACCCCCAGATGACGCCGCCGGCAACAGCGGCCGCTGCGAGCCAGAGCCAGCGGCGCAAGCGCGCGAGCGCGTAGGCTGCTCCGGCCACGACCGCCAGATAGATCACCAGCGGCCACGGGTTCGGCTCCGCGGACTCGACCAGCATCGGCACGACGAAAGCGCCGGCGAGACCGAGACCGGCGAGAGCGGGCCCGTGCAGCGCCGCTGCGAACATGGTCGCAATCGCGATCGCGCCGAGCGCGACGAACGCCGCCCCCGGACCGATGAAATCGTACAGGGCATGCGCGGCATAGATGGAGCCGAAGGCGCTCGCGGTGCCCGCGGCCGTCAGAATTCCGGGAATATGCGCTGATGGAACCGACGCGATCGGGCGACACCCTTTCCGACCGGCGGAACCATTCGCCCGCCGCAACCAGGACGGCGGCAAACAGCAGACCGAGGATAACGCGCACGCCGGGACCGAACACGCCTTGCTCGATCGAGTAGCGCACCAGCAGCACGCCGCCCAGCGCCAGCGCCAGCCCACCGACCCACACCGCCCAGCGCGTGCCGAGACGCTCCTCCAGCGTGGGCATCGTGGCGGCATCGGGGGTGGCCTGCGGGCGCGTCAGGAGCCGCTGACGGCACACCTTCACGCGCCGTGATGGGCTCGTCCGACGCGTCATGCGGCACGCCATCAGGCACAGCATCCGGCACGGCATCACCGGTGGCCACGGATGCCCCTTGTGCACCTCCGGGACGGCGGCCAAGGGCCATGGCGGTCTGAAATGCGCGCACCTCGTTGAGCAGCGTGTCGAGGCGCGCCTGCAACGCGTTCGCGCGCCGCCCGGCCCGGAAGGCCATCAGCAGCGCGACCGCTCCCAGCAGGAATGCCAGGACGTCCATCAGTGCCGTCTCCAACAGTTATGCGCCGAGATAAAGCGCCGCTCATCTTATCGAATGAATGGCAAATCTTGGTGGACGGCAGGTAAATCCGTAAATGCAGCGAGACTTCCTCCGACAGGACCGCACAAAACCTCGCCCGCAATACTTGCCGAAATCACCAGTTGCACATGATAGCGACGCCGCCCGCTATCCCCGCCCGCCATGGACAAGCGCGCACGGATTGCCTTGTATGTCGCCCTTTCCCCGAAAAGCGTAAGGCGGCCGCAATGACACCCATCGGACTGTTCCGCGGCGAGCGCGCGCTCGTCACCGGCTCCGCCTCCAACATCGGCCGAGCGATCGCGCTGGCGCTCGCCGCCGAAGGCGCCGCGATCCGATGCGTCGATGTCGATCCGGACCGGAACGCCGCCGCCGTTGCCGACATCATCAGCGCCGGCGGCAGCGCGGAGGCCGTCACCGCCGATCTCTCGACCACGAGCGGCTGGCGCTCGGCCCTGCCGCCGGAGGACCAGCCCGTCTCGATGTTCGTGCATTCCGCCTCGCCTGCCGCGGCGCGAAGCCGACGGCGCGCTCGCCGTCTCGGAGGCGACCTGGGACGCGATGGTCAACACCAACCTGCGCTCGGGCTTCTTCCTCGCGCAGGAGATCGGCCGGCAGAATGCAGGCGGCCGGCACCAAAGGCCGCATGCTGTTCATCACGTCGCTGCACGCCGAGACGCCGCGCAACATTCCCCACTACGCCGCCTCGAAGGCCGGCCAGACGATGGTGGTGAAGGAACTCGCCCGCGCGCTCGGGCCCGCCGGCATCCGCGTCAACGCGCTGGCGCCGGGCGCCGTGCCGGGCGGCGGCTTCAACGCGGCCGCCTTCAGCTTCGACGGCAAGATCCCGCTCGGCCGCCTCGGCAAGGCGGAGGACATGGCCAACATGGCGCTGGCGCTTTTGTCGGATCGCTTCTCCGGCTACGTCACCGGCACCACCGTCGCCGTCGACGGCGGCATCGCACTCTACAACTGGATTCCCCTTCCATCAGGCTAGGCGCAGGCGCCCCTTGACCGAGTGGTAGGGCCGTCGAGGGGCTCACCATGCGCGAAGTCCGCCTACGCGTCGGGTGGTGCGGAGCGTGCCGCCAGCAGGAAGTCCGTCACCTCTTCTGAGAACCACTTGCGCTTCCCGCTGACGATTACGCTTTCGGAGCCTGCCGGGTCGGGCTCCGCTGTCGGGCATGCCGTGGGCGACCAGCGCCTCCGCACACCCGAGCCAATCTCCATCCTCGACCGGCTCGTTCACCGAGGCCCACGACAAGGTTCCGCAGGCGTTGTCGCCGAACCCGTGCTGCTCCTGCCAGCTGGCGCCGTGCTCGAGAAGAAAACGCGCCAGCGCGGCATCTCCGCGGAAGACGGCATGATTCAACGCGGAGGCGTCCCAGTCGCCGGCCCGCGTTGCAATCGGCCAGCCGAGCTTGACCATGACCTGGACGGCCTCGGTGCGACCAGCCGCCGCCAGCTCCGGCAACAGGCGAAGTTGCGCCTTGCTCAATGCGCCCGGGAGGTCTGGCCGGGCGGATTGAATGCGGCGGGCCTCCGCTTCGTCGCCCCGCGCGCAGGCGGCAATGAAGCTGTCCTCCGGTGACGGCTGGCGAAGCGCGCCCGCCTGCTCCAACAGCTCGGCGACATCGGTGAGCCCGAAGCGAAGCGCCAGGGTATGCGCGGACACGCCGTCCGGAGTCTTCACCGACGCATCAGCACCTGCGTCGAGCAGGGCCGCGATATGAGCGCGCGACCGCTGCCGCCTTATGGCCCACAGCAGCAGCGTCCCCCAATCGGACGTCGGCGGTCCCAAAGCCGGCTCGTTCGGGTCGCCACCATGCGCCAGCAGCAGCCGCAGCGCGTCCGGCGTATCAAGGTCCAATGCGCGGTAGAGCGCGTTGCTGCCGGCGATGCGCGCACCGGCCTTGAGCAGGAGTTCGGTGCACGCGGGCTCTCCAGCGAATGATAGAGGGACTCGCCGTCGTTCGGATCGGCGCCTGCCTCCAGCAGCAACTGCAGTCAACTCCGGGTCGTGGTTCTGGCCTGCCGCACCGTACAGGGCCGACAGCCGATCCTTCTCGGAAGGCTCGGCTCAGCGACGCCGGCGACCACCGGCTCCCGACCGACTGATTTGCATCGGCACCTGCTTCGAGCAGGAGGCGAGCGCAAGCGTGCAGCCCGTCGCGATAGTCCGCGAGCCGCATCAGACCGGAATGGGCGACAGCCACCAGCGGCGGCAGGTTGAGCGGCCCGCCAGGCGCGATTGACCCAACCGGATCCGCGCGATGACCTGGCGCAGCTTCGCCTCGTCGCCGACAGCACAGGCGAGATAGGGATCATCGCGCGACAGCTCAGGATTCTCCTGCCAGCATGCGCACCGCCACCGCGGGCCGCGCACGGTTGCCGCTGCCCGAGATGTCGCCGGCATAGACGAGCCGCAGCCAGCTAAGCACTTGCGCAGGGTGATCATCGAGGGAGGCCATCCGTGCCTCGACGAAACTCTTGAGGTCCACCCAGGAGGCGAAGCCGTACTCGCGCGCGATGCACGACTGCGCGTCGCGCAACCGCAAGCCAAGGGCCGCAACGACGTGATCCGGCTTTCCCGTAGCGGCCGGTAAGGAGGAGCGAAAGCGGGCAATCGCTTCCGCGTCGCCGCTTCGATAGCGGGCAAGCAGGCCTTTTGCCTGCTTTTTCAGATGGTCAAGGCTGGGTCTTGCGGGCAGCCGCTGCATAGGAACCTCCGTGCATGAAGCGCCGAGGACCCGCAAATTCGGCCGCACAAAGGTTTGGCTGGCAGTCTAACGGAGCAAGTGGGCTTTGCCCTTCCCGCGGGTCCGGATGCGGCTTGCACCGCAACGGAAAATCTATTGTGCCAGGGAGGACCGGTCAACGCGCGAGTAAGGCCTTTTAGGCTACGGCGAGCCCATTGCACCGCCCCTGGCACGTCGCTATAACGCGGCCAGCCAATTCCGGGGCCGCCGTGCATTTGCGCCAGGCTGCGCCCATTTCCCTTTGGAGATCAGTCCCATGGCCCAGCAGACCGGCGAGCTCAAGGCATCCGCGCGTGCGCAATCCGGCACCGGCAGCGCCCGCGCCGTGCGGCGCGACGCCCAGGTTCCGGCGATCGTCTACGGCGACGGCAAGGCCAGCCCCAGGCCATCGCGCTCGACCGCCAACGAGCTCGTCAACGTGATCGGCCGCGGGCGCTTCCTCTCCTCCGTCATCGACCTCGACATCGACGGTCAAGACGCGCGTCATCGCGCGCGAGGTGCAGAACGACCCCGTCAAGCGACATGCCGGTGCACGTCGATTTCCAGCGCGTCGGCCCCGGCGCCCGCATCCGCGTCAACGTGCCGGTGCGCTTCATCAACGAGGCGCTGTCGCCGGGTCTCAAGCGCGGCGGCGTGCTCAACATCGTGCGCCACGAGGTCGAGGTGCTGGCGCCGGCCGACAGGATTCCGGAGGTGTTCGAGTTCGACCTCGACGGCCTGGAGATCGGCCGCTCGATCCACATCTCGGCGACCAAGCTGCCGGAGGGCGTGACGCCGACCATCCAGGACCGCGACTTCACGGTTGCCACCGTCGCCGGCCACAAGATCGAGGAGGAAGCAGCGACCGAGCTACTGCCAGCAGCCACGGCGGAAGGCGCCGCTCCGGCTGAAGGCGCGGCGCCGAAGGCGCTGCGGCTGCCTGCGGACGGCAAGGCGGCCGCTCCTGCGGCGGGCGCAAAGGCTCCGGCCGGCGGCGCAAAGCCTGCGGCTGCGGCCAAGCCAGCGGCTGCAGCCAAACCGGCCGGCGACGGCAAGAAGTAGCGGCACTCGCATGCTGCGGCCCGGCTGCCTCGGGCGCGATGGACGCTGCGCCATGAAGCTCTTCGTCGGCCTCGGCAATCCGGGCAGCAGCTACGCGCGGCATCGCCACAACGTCGGCTTCATGGCGCTCGACCGCATCGCGGATCGGCACGGTCTCGGGCCCTGGAAGAAGCGCTTCCATGGCGAGGTCTGCGACGGCCCGATCGGCGGCCGCCGCGTCATGCTGCTGAAGCCGCAGACCTACATGAACGACAGCGGCCAGTCCGTCGGCGAGGCGCATGCGCTACCTCAAGATCGCCGAGGAGGACATCTTCGTCTTCCACGACGAGATCGACCTCGCGCCGTCCAAGCTCAAGGTGAAGCGCGGCGGCGGCAACGCCGGCCACAACGGCCTGCGCTCCATCTCCGCCCACATCGGCAACGAGTACGCGCGCGTGCGCATCGGCGTCGGCCATCCGGGCTCGAAGGATCTCGTCAGCGGCTACGTGCTGCACGACTTCGCCAAGGCCGACCAGGAGTGGCTCGAGCCGCTGCTGGATGCGATGGCGGACGCTGCCGGCCGTCTCGCTTCCGGCGACGAGGCGCGCTTCCTCACCGATGTCGCGCGCAAGCTGCAGCCGGCGAGGGGAGCGCAGCAAGAGCGCCGAGCCGGCGACGCGCACCGGACGAGCCGGCCAGCGAGACGGCCGCTTCGCGCCCCGTCGCCGCGCATCCCGCCGGCGAGCGGCAATCCAAGCGCGGCAGCGCGCTGGCCGAGAACCTCAAGAAGTGGCTGATGGGCCGCAAGGACACCAAAAACTCCAACGAGACGAGATCATGGGCTTCAAATGCGGCATCGTGGGCCTGCCGAACGTCGGCAAGTCGACCCTCTTCAACGCGCTGACGCAGACCGCGGCGGCGCGAGGCGGCCAACTATCCCTTCTGCACCATCGAGCCCAACGTCGGCGACGTCGGCGTGCCCGATCCGCGTCTCGACAAGCTGCGCGACATCGCGGGCTCGGCGCAAGATCATCCCGACGCGGATCAACTTCGTCGACATCGCCGGCCTCGTGCGCGGCGCGTCGAAGGGCGAAGGCCTCGGCAACCAGTTCCTCGGCCACATCCGCGAGGTCGACGCCGTCGCCTACGTGCTGCGCTGCTTCGAGGACCCCGACATCACCCACGTCGAAGGCCGCATCGATCCCGTCAGCGACGTCGAGACGGTCGAGACCGAGCTGATGATCGCCGACATGGAAAGCCTGGAGCGCCGCCGCGATCCACGCGCGAAGAAGGCCAACAGCGGCGACAAGGAGGCCAAGGCGCAGGTCGCCCTGATCGACAAGGCGCTGGCGCTCGTCAGCGACGGCAAGCCTGCGCGCAGGGCCAAGCTGCACACCTGAGGAGGAGCGCCCCTACCAGCAGCTCCAGCTTCTCACGGCCAAGCCGGTCGTCTACGTCTGCAACGTCGACGAGGCCTCCATCGGCGGCAACGAACTGCTCCGAGCAAGGTCGAGGACCGCGCCAAGGCCGAAGGCGCCGGCTGCGTCGTCATCTGCGCCAAGATCGAAGCGGAGCTGGCCGCTCTCGGAGCCCGAGGAGCGGCAGGAATATCCTGGCGCAGCTCGGCCTCAAGGAGCCCGGCCTCAACCGCGCTGATCCGCGCCGGCTACGACGTGCTCGACCTCATCACCTTCTTCACCGTCGGCCCGAAGGAAGCGCGCGCCTGGACGGTCACCGGCGGCTCCAAGGCCCCGCAGGCCGCCGGCGTCATCCACACCGACTTCGAGAAAGGCTTCATCCGCGCCGAGACCATCGCCTTCGACGACTTCGTCCCCTCGGCGGCGAACTCCCCTCCAAGGAAGCCGGCAAGATGCGCCTGGAAGGCAAGGAGTACGTCGTCAAGGACGGCGACGTGATGCTGTTCCGGTTTGCGAATTAAGTTGTCATTCCGGGGCTTGTCCCCGGAATCCATCTCTAATCACGCTCGACGCCCGCGGACAGCTGGATCCCGGCAACAAGTGCCGGGATGACAAAGACTGAAGGCGGCGTGATGTCGTTGCAGTTTGCGAACTAGGGCGCTGGCGCCTTCTCAGCCCAAATCGTGCTACCTTGCCTGAATGGACAAAAGCACTGCGGACAGGCTGGAGCAGCTTTTCGATCAGGTTCGCACGCTTCCCAGGGAGCGTCAGGAGCTGGCTGCAGAAGCGCTGTCGGAAATCGCCGCCGCCGACTCCGCTACCAGCTGATCCGAAGATGAGCGCGCCGCCCTCGAGCCTGCGCTCGCCCGTGCCAAGCACGGCGAATTTGCGTCTGATAAGGACGTAGAAGAAGCGATCGGCAAGCCCTGGGCATGAAGCTGCGCTTCGATCCGCGCGCAGTCCAGGACCTTCACGACATCCGCGACTATCTCGTCTCCCGCGCCTCTGAGAAAGCAGCGGAGGTTGTGAGGCGGCACTTGCGCACGCGCATCGAACGACTGAAGTCTCACCCCCTCATAGGGATTGCGACCAACAACCCTGAGATTCGGATGTTGCCACCGACCCGGTACCCCTACCAAATCTATTACACGCTTCAAAACGATGTCCTAGCGCGCCCCCGAAACCCCCGCGGCAGGCCTGATGCGTGTCAGCGTCCTGGTCTCACCATGAACCCATCGAAGAACGCCGCAAGCTGCGCAAAGGCATCCAGCGGCAGCACATGCGCAACGTACTGGTCGGGTCGCACCACCACGAGGCAGCCGCGTTCCCGATCGATACCGCGCAGATCGAAAATATCCCGCCCGCTCTTGAGATCGGGGCAGAACATCTTCTCGTAGTCGCGCAGCCCGTAGCGGCCTTTCCGCGGCAGCAGGAAGTCCGGCATGGCTTCCACGGCAAGGTCGCGGTGGCCCTGCTGGAAGACGGCCCGCACGTCGATCACCGCGTCGATGTCCGCACCTTCAGGCGTGTATGTCCGCACCGGCGACTGCGGCGCGTGCGCCAGGAAATCGCACAGCGCCCGCAACGCGCGATGACGGCGCCGCAGGCGCCTCCGCGCCTGAGAACGCGAACAGCCGCCAGCGGCCGTCCGCCGTCACCGCGTGCCCCAGCTCGACCGGCTTGGCATCCGCCAGCCGAATGACCGGCGCCGAATGAAAGCGCATGCCGATCGGGAAGCCCTTCGCCAGCTCCTGATGCCGGGCTCGCCGGAGATCATCGACGGCTTGTATCTGGCGGCCGTCCCCGCCGTGTAGCGCCCGTGCCTGACGAAATAGTCCTGCACCTTCGCCGCATCCGCGCCTTCGCCCGCCGGAGCGCCCGGAGATTTCTGCGCGCCGCTCAGCATCTGCGCCCACTCGCGGTCGAAATCGATCAGCTCCTTGGCGATCGCCTGCCGTTCCGCCGAGTAGGTGTGCAGCAGGCTCGGCGCGCACCGCCCGCGCAGCACCGACGTCAGCTTCCACCCGAGATTGAACGCGTCCTGCATGGAGACGTTCATCCCCTGGCCCGCCTTCGGGCTGTGCGTGTGGCAGGCATCGCCGGCGATGAACACGCGCGGCAGCCGCGCCGCCACCTCGCCGGCCGGCACGTCATCGAACTTGTCGCAAAGGCGCTGGCCGATCTCGTAGACCGACCACCACGCGACCTCCTTCACCTCGAACGCGTAGGGGCGGAAAATGCGCTGCGTCGCCGCGATCAGCCGGTCGACGGTGATGTTGCGGGCCGCAACGCGCTCGTTGTCCTTGAGGTGGTCGAGTTCCACATAGACGCGCACGAGATAGCCGCCCTCGCGCGGGATGATGATGATGCTTCCCTCGCCGTCCGATTGGATCAGCGTCTTCAGCCGGATATCGGGAAAGTCGGTGACGGCCAGCACGTCCATGACGCCCCAGGCGTGGTTGGCCGAATCCCCGTGCAGCTCCCGCCCGAGGGACCGCCGCACGGCGCTGCGCGCGCCATCGCATCCGACGACGTAGCGGGCCCGCACGGTTTCCGTCTGGCCTTTGTGCGCATCATCCGTCCGCTCCAGCGTGACGGTCACCGGATAGGCCGCAGCCGTGTTCGCGGCCGCGAGGTCGATCTCAAGATCGACGAGGCGGCGCGAATAGTTCGGCTCCAGCCGGCTCGGCGCATTGCGCATGACCTCCAGGTAGAAGTCATGCACGCGCGCCTGGTTGAGGATGACATGCGGGAACTCCGACAGCCCGTCCTCCACATCCTGCACGCGGCCGAGCCGCACGATCCTGTCCGTGCTGCTTGTCGTCCGGCTTCCAGAACGCCGTCTCGTTGACCCAGTAGGCTTCCTTCTCGACGCGCTCGCGGAAGCCGAAGGCCTGGAACATCTCCATGGTCCGGCAGGCGATGCCGTCGGCCTGGCCGAGCTGCAGCGGGCCGGGCTTCTGGTCGACGATGCGCGTGTTGATGTCGGGGAACGCCGCGAGCTGCGCGGCAAGCGTCAGCCCGGCGGCCCGCACCCGACGATCAGGACATCGACCTCGCCGGAAGCGTGTCCGTGTTCGGGGATGCCTTGTGCATCTCCGACGGGTCCGAGATTTCCGGATTGCCGGCCCTGAACCCGTTGAGATGAAACTGCATGCGTTGCCTCTGATGTCAGCTGGCCTTCGCCGCCGCCCGTCCCGCCACGCGGCCCGAGAACAGGCACCCGCCGAGGAACGTGCCCTCCAGCGCGCGATAGCCGTGCATGCCGCCGCCGCCGAAGCCTGCGACCTCGCCCGCTGCGAACACGTTGCCGAGCGGCGACGCCGCCGGCCTGGAGCACGCGACCGGAGAGATCCGTCTCCAACCCGCCCAGCGTCTTCCTGCGTCAGCACCCACAGCCGCACCGCGATCAGCGGCCCGGCCTTGGGATCGAGCAGGCGATGCGGCGTCGCCACGCGGATCAGCTTGTCGCCGAGATAGTTGCGCGCGCCGCGGATGGCCGTCACCTGCGCGTCCTTGGTGAAGGTGTTGTCGATCTCGCGGTCGCGCGCTTCCACTACGCGCTGCAGGTCGCCGGCATCGATCAGCCCCGACCCCGCCCGCTCGTTCATGGCCGCGACCAGCTCGGGCAGGGTCTGCTTGACGATGAAATCGACGCCCTGCTTCTTGAAGGCATCGACCGGGCCTTGCACGCCGAAGCGGCGGCCGAGCACCTTGCAGGATGCTCTTGCCCGTGAGGTCGGGGTTCTGCTCCGAGCCCGACAGCGCGAACTCGCGCTCGATGATCTTCTGCGTGAGAATGAACCAGGAATAGTCGTGCCCCGTCGTCCTGAGATGCGCCAGCGTGCCGAGCGTATCGAAGCCCGGGAACAGCGGCACCGGCAGGCGCTTGCCGGTCGCATCGATCCACAGCGACGAGGGACCCGGCAGGATGCGGATGCCGTGCGCCGTCCAGATCGGCGCGAAGTTGGTGATGCCTTCCGTGTAGTGCCACATGCGGTCCGGATTGATGATGCGGCCGCCGGCGCGCTCGACGATCTCCAGCATGCGCCCGTCGACATGGTCGGGCACCCCGCAGAGCATGTGCTTGGGCGGCTCGCCCAGCCGCTTCGGCCAGCTCCGGCGCACGAGGTCGTGGTTGGCGCCGATGCCGCCCGACGTCACGACCACCGCCTGCGCCTTCAGCGCGAAATCGCCCGCCACCGTGCGCGAGGACCGCACGCCGCGCTCCACGCGGCTCGGCTCCAGGACATCGCCGGCCACGCCATCGACCACGCCGCCGCTCGCCGTCAGCTCGTTCACCCGATGCCGGAAGCGCAGCGACGCGCGGCCCGACTTCGCCGCCTCCTGCAGCCGCTTCACGAACGGCGCGATGATCGCCGGCCCCGTACCCCACGTCACATGGAAGCGCGGCACCGAGTTGCCGTGCTCGGTCGCCAGATACCCGCCGCGCTCCGCCCAGCCCACGATGGGGAACCAGCGCACGCCGAGCCCATGCAGCCACGACCGCTTTTCGCCGGCGGCGAAGGCGACATAGGCCTCCGCCCACTTCTTCGGCCAGTGATCCTCCGCGCGATCGAAGCCCGCCGTGCCCATCCAGTCCTGCAGCGCGAGGTCGTGGCTGTCGCGGATGCGCATGCGCCGCTGCTCGGGCGAGTCGACGAACATCAGCCCGCCGAACGACCAGAACGCCTGCCCGCCCAGCGACTGCTCGCCCTCCTGGTCGAGCAGGATGACGCGCTTGCCCGCGTCGATCACCTCGCAGGCCGCCACCAGCCCCGCCAGCCCGCCGCCGACGACGATCACATCCGCGTCCATGGCCGCCCTTTCTCAGCCGCACCCTGATTGCGCGGTGTACTAGGTTCCCGCCTCCGCGGGAATGACGCAAGTTGTGGGCGGCATGCGCTTCGGCAACGTCATCCTAGCAGCGCAAGGAACGACGGTCGTTGCGGAGCGCAACATCCACACCAAACGTCATCCCCGCGAAGGCGGGGACCCAAGTCACCGACACAGGGGTGCGCTTTCAATCGTGTATCGGCACAGGACCGAGTTCACCTCGAGGCGATGGCGCTTTCCACCAACTGCGGCGTCAGCCCCGGCGATCCCGCTTTCGCTGTCTCAGCCTGCTTCACCAGCCGCACGATACCTCTGCGTCACTGGCGCGGGGATACGGTGCGTCTCCGCCAATCGCCACCACCGCCCCTTGCAAATAGTCGATCTCCGTCGGCCGGCCGCGCGTCAGATCTTCCCACATGGAGGAACGCGCCTCCGGATCGATCGCCAGCATGCGGCCCGCCACGCGCCGGAACAGCCAGTCCGGGCAGCCGCAGGATGCGCGGGATCATGCCCGGCGCGACGCCCTCGAGCCGCACCGGCTTTACACCTGCGGCCTTGAGCACACCGAGCGCCTCCGCGATCTGCCGCGCCAGGATGCGGCGCCAGCGCCGGTCCGAAAGCTGCGTCGCCAGCGGCAGCCCCGACAGCGCATTGAGCGCATTGTTCATGTTGAGCAGCAGCTTGCGTCCACATGACGCCGCCCATGTCGGCGTGCTCGGCCACAGCCGCACCCGGAACATGGAGCGCCTGCCGCAATCCCGGCTGCCCGCCGCCGATCAGGATCGTGCCGCTGGTCGCGCGATGAAAGCGCGCCGCCGCCCCGTCACCGTGCGACTGCACCACGTTGAACGGCACCATGCCCGGCACGACGCGCCCCATGCCGCCGACGCTTGCCAGCAGCACATCCACGTTGCCGACGCCGTTCTGGAAGCTCACGACGATCACGCCCGCCGGCGCGTGCTCCGCGATCAGCCGCGCGATCGCCGCGGTGTCGCCGCTCTTGACGGTGACGAGCACGATCTCCGCCCCCGCGAAGGCCGCCGCCGGATCGGTCGCCAGCTTGATCGCCGACGGCGCCAGCGCGCGATCCGCTCCGTCGAGATCGGAAATGCGCAGGCCATGGCTCGCGATGATCCCGGCCAGCGCCGGGCGCAGCAGCAGCGTCACGTCGCGGCCGGCGTGCGCGAGACATCCGCCGACATAGCAGCCGATGCTGCCGGCGCCGGCAACGACGATACGAGCCTGCGCGAGATCGCTCACCTTGGCCGGCTCCCGTCAGATGAAAGGGCGCACGCCGCCGATCGACGCCTGCCGTGCCCGACCAGGGCTTCGAGCTTCTCCTCGTCGACCACCTCGAAGGTCGACCCGGTCCACTTGAAGGCACCCAGTCTCCGCAGCTGCTTCAGCGTCTTGTTGGTGTGGACCAGCGAGAAGCCGATGGTGTCGGCAAGATGCTCCTGCGTGATCGGCAGCGCCACGGCGTTGCCCTTGGTCGAGGCCGAGCTGCCGCGCGCGGTGGAACAGATGCAGCAGCACGAATGCAATTCGTTCGCCGGCCCGGCGCTGGCCGACCGTGAGCAGATAGTCGCCGAGGATCGATTCCTCGCGCGCCCCGAGCCAGGTCACGTCGAAGGCCAGCCCCGTGTGCTTCTCGTACAGCGACCACAGCTTCTCGCGCGGGAACACGCACAGCGTGACGTCGGTCAGCGCCTCGACCGAGTGGCCGATCACATCCAGGATCGAGGCCTGCAGCCCGATGAAGTCGCCCGGCAGCGCAAAGTTCAGCACCTGCCGCCGGCCGTCCTCCAGCGTCTTGTACTTGAACGCCCAGCCCGACAGCACCGTATAGAGGTGCGGGCTGTTGGTCCCTTCGCTGAAGATCGTGCTGCCGGCCTCCAGCACCAGCTCGCCGCTCTTGAAGAAGCTGACGAAGGCCAGCTCCTCCGCGGAAAACTTGCGAAAAATCTCCAGCCTGCGCAGCGGGCACTTGGCACACGGCGTCGGCACCGGCGTCTTTGTCGGCCTTTTTTCGTGCTTTCGCCATGTGAAGGGGTTCTGTGGCCGCAAGTCACCTCGACCTTAGCCCTCGCAACTCGGACATGTCATTGTTAAAAGACAAGGTCCATGGGAGGGACCACAAGGCGGCATGCAGCCGAACCGCCAGTATGCCGGGGGCGCGCGGCGGCATGAGACCGTGCGGAGGGGACTGCCTTTGCTGAACGAACCGACGCTGCCTCCCGGCTTGCGCGTGCTGCTGGTCGAGGATGAGCCTCTCATCGCCATCGATGCGGAGGACACTGCTGCGGCATATGGGCGTGGAAGACGTCGTCTGGGCGCGCAATGTCGCCGACGGCCTCGCCGCGATCGACGCGAACACCTTCCACGCCGGCCTGCTCGATCTTCGCCTCGGCGGCGAGACCAGCATTCCGCTGGCGCAGCGCCTCGCCGCGCAGGGCGTGCCGTTCGGCTTCCTGACGGGCTTCGAGGATCGCGCCATTCCGCCCGAGTTCAAGGACCGCCCGTCGTCGCCAAGCCGTTCACGCGCGCAGCAGCTCGGCGGCCTGCTGGTGCGGCTGGTGGTGCCACAGTCGCCGGGCATCGCGCCGCAATCGCCTTAGCCGCGCAGCGGCTGCTCTGCCGCTGTCTGCAATGCGCCGGCGCATCGTCCTGACACCGCCGCGCTGACAAGCCGGGCGCCGGCCTGTATGAGGAGCGCGGAAACCTCAGCATTGCGAGAGAACCACGCGTGCAGGACGACATCTCCGCCGGCGGCCAGGCCGGCACCAAGCTCCATCACGAGGACATCGAGATCGGCAAGCCGATCACCTTCGGCAATCAGGTCCTCACCAAGGACGAGATCATCGCCTACGGGCGCGCCTTCGATCCGCAGCCCATGCACACCGACGAGGAAGCCGCCAAGGCGACGCCCGTCGGCGGCCTGTGCGCGTCGGGCTGGCACACCTGCGCGCTCATGATGCGCATGATCTGCGACGGCCCGCTGCAGCACACCGCCTCGCTCGGCTCGCCCGGCGTCGACGAGGTGCGCTGGACCAAGCCCGTGCGGCCGGGAACCGTGCTCTCCTGCCGCCACGTCTACACGGAGAAGCGCGACCTCGCCTCGCGCCCCGACGTCGGCCTCTCCAAGATCACCATCGAGCTCGTCGACGAGAAGGGCGAGGTGCTGTGCCGATGGCACACCAACCAGCTCACCCGCAAGCGCCATCCCGGCCCGCCGCCGGCCGCACCATCCGGACCCAAGCCGGCCCGCGCGAAGCTCGTCAGCCTCTGGGACATCGACGGCCCGCGCATCGATCCCGCCAAGGGCATGTTCTTCGAGGATCGCCAGATCGGCGAGATCACCGACCTCGGCGGCCACACCTTCGGCCGCGACGAGATCATCGCGTTTGCCCGCGAGTTCGATCCGCAGCCCTTCCACCTGGATGACGCCGCCGCCAAGGCCTCGCTGTTCGGCGCGCTGTGCGCCTCGGGCTGGCACACCGCGTCGATCTTCATCCGCCAGATCATCACCAACCGGCAGTTCGCCCGCACCGCGGCCGCCCGAGCCCGGCGCGCGCCGGCCCGTCTACGGCCCGTCGCCCGGCTTCCGCGACCTGCAGCTGGCCCAAGCCCGTCTATGTCGGCGACACAATAGAATTCCGCGCCCGCATCGCCGAGAAGATCGACATGAAGTCGCGCCCCAACCGCGGCATCCTCGCCAGCGAAGTCCAAGCCCGCAACCAGCACGGCGACATCGTGTTCTCCGTGATGTCGCAGATCCTGGTGGATCGCCGCGAGCCGTATGCACTCACGTGAGAATCCCCTCTCCCCACGCCTCGCCGCCTTTTCTACGCATTCACCGCGTGGGGAGAGGGTTAGGGTGAGGGGCAGCCCCAAACGTTGAGCAAGCTTTCGCCCCTCACCCCGACCCTCTCCCCGTAAGGACGGGGAGAGGGAGCGCGACGCGGTCACCG
This sequence comes from uncultured Alphaproteobacteria bacterium, assembly GCA_963782855.1. Classification (GTDB taxonomy): domain Bacteria; phylum Pseudomonadota; class Alphaproteobacteria; order Rhizobiales; family Hyphomicrobiaceae; genus AWTP1-13. The sequence continues at coordinate 64,125 of CAWALW010000025.1, forward strand.
CAACGCCGCCGCGATATTCCCGCCGTCCACGATCTCGATGTGCCCCGTCGTCGCGCATCTCTCACCACACCCGTCATCCCCGCGCACGCGGGACCCAGGTCGCCACGACGCGGAGGCGCGGTTTCAATTGGTGTGAGCGGTGGGCCCAGAAAGGAAAAGAGCGCGGCCGCCCTGCCGCGCTCCTTCCCGCTTCTACCCCGCGCCGGACACTAGGGCTGCCAATCGTCAGTGCAACTGCATATTGAACAGGCTCATCCTCCGCAGGCTCAGTCTACGCGTAAGGAAATCTCCGCAATCCCCTCGTTTGAGAAGCGAATTCCTGTTTTCAGCCCGTTATCACAAATCTGTTAACTTCGCCGCGCGCTGCACAGTTGTGCGCAGGTCGAAAGAAGCGCGGCCAGGAATAGAACGCAGCTGAGTAGCCGAGTAGGTTGGGTCAAGCGAAGCGGACCCAACGCAACAAACTCACGCGGCGAAGAATATCGTATTGGGCTCGCCGCAACGTCATTCCCGCGCAGGCGGGAATCCATGCAACTCTCCAAACCTGTGCGGCTCGGTGTCGTGGGTGCCCGCCTCCGCGGGCATGACGACTACCCAGCGATCTTGGAGAAATCCGCCACGTTGAGCGTCGCCGCGCGGATCTCCGACAGCAGCGCGAGCCGGTTGGCGCGCACAGCCGGCATCGGGCGCGTTGACGGTCACCTTGTCGAAGAACGCATCGACAGGCGCGCGCAGCTCGGCGAGCGCGCGCATGGCGCCGGCGAAGTTCTCCACGTTGATGGCGGCGCGCGTGTCCTGCTTCACCGCTTCGATGGCCGCGGCCAGCGCCAGCTCCGCCTTCTCGGTGAGCAGCTTCAGGTCGTAGGTGGCGCCGGCGTAGCTCGTCTTGTCCTTCTTCTCCTCGTCGCGGAGGATGTTGGAGGCGCGCTTGACGCCGGCGAGCAGGTTGGCGCCGTCGTCCGTGGTCAGGAACGCACCCAGCGCGTCGACCCGCTTGACGATCAGCGCCAGGTCATCCTGCCCGCCCAGCGCGAACACCGCATCGATCAGATCGTGCCGCGCACCCTTGTCGCGCAGGTGCACCTTGAGCCGGTCGGCGAAGAAGGCGAGGAGATCGTCAAGGTCTCGGCGGCTTGCGTCAGTTCCGCTATCAACGCGTTGAGCGATTCCACCTATGTCTCGCATCGCGAAGCGCTCGACGAACCTTCTCGACCAGGTCTTTTGCTGTAATCGAGACCGTCTTCGAGAACTTCAGCGGCACCTTCTGTCTCCAAGACCTTCCTTGCTGAACAGGCTCACAGCGCAAGTGTCGCGCAAGCCATGTCGCAGAAACCGCACAAGCGCCAAGCCGCAAATCATTCTCCAGCACGATCCGGATCACGCCCAGCGCCGCGCGCCGCAGCTGATACGGATCGCCCGACCCCGTCGGCTTCTCGCCGATGGCCCAGAAGCCCACCAGCGTGTCGAGCTTGTCGGCCAGCGCCACGGCCACCGCCACCGCGTCGCCCTCCTCCACCTTCGGCACCGTGTCGGTCGGCCCCTTGGGCTTGTAGTGCAGCTCGATGGCGCGCGCGATCTCCGGCTTGATGCCGCCGGCCTCTGCGTAGTAGCGCCCCATCAGCCCCTGCAGCTCGGGGAACTCGCCCACCATGCCCGACACGAGGTCGGCCTTGGCGAGCTGCGCCGCGCGCCGCGCATCCTCCGGCACCGCATCCACCGAGCCCGCGATCTGGAAGCTGAGCTCCGCGACGCGCTCCACGCGCTCCTTCTGCGATCCCAGCTTCTCGTGGAACGTGATGCCGCCGAGCGCGACCGCCATCTCGTCGAGCGGCTTCTTCTGGTCCTGCTCCCAGAAGAACTTGGCGTCGCTCAGCCGCGCGCGGATCACCTTCTCGTTGCCGGCGACGATCTGCTTGCCGCCGTCCTTGGCGACCAGGTTCGACACCAGCAGGAATTTGTTCGCCAGCTTGCCCGTGCGCGGATGCTTCAATGAGAAGCACTTCTGGTGCTGCTTCATCGACAGCATCAGGCATTCGGCCGGCACGTCCAGGAACGCCTCGTCGAACGTGCCCATCAGCACGGTCGGCCACTCGGTGAGCCCGGCGTTCTCGGCGAGCAGCGCCTCGTCCTCGACCAGCGCCAGCTTGTGCTCCTTGGCCAGCGCCCGCGCCTGCTCGCCGATCAGCGCCGCGCGCTCCGCCGCATCCAGGATCACCTTGTGCTTCTTGAGGCTCTTGGCGTAGTCGGCCACGCCCTCGACATCGAACGGCTCGTTGCCGTGGAAGCGATGCCCGCGCGTTTCCTTGCCGCTCTCGACTTCGCGCGATGGCGAACGGCACGACCCTACCGTCGAGCAGGCATACGATCGAATGGAGTGGCCGCACCCAGGCAGATCCAGGACGTTGCGACCAACATCTCCGCTTCTGTGGGAGCAGACCTTCCCGTCACATTGGACTTGTCGGCGCGCCCCAGCGCATCGACTTCGGCCACGGAAACTTCGCCGCAATCGCCGGCACCACCTCGGCGACGATCTCGCTTCGCCGCGCGGCCCGGCTTCTCGACCTTCACGACGTAGAAGTCGCCCTTCTTCTCGTCCTTGACGACCTCGGCGTCCTTGATCGACTTCAGTCCCGCCGACTTGAGGAACCCCGCGATCGCCTGCTCCGGCGCATTCACGCGCGGCCCCTTGCGCTCCTCGCTGATGTCGGGCGACTTCGCCGGCACGCCCTCCACCACCAGCGTCAGCCGCCGCGGCGTCGCGTACGCCTTGGCCTCGCCCGCCTCCAGCCCCTGCGCCTTGAGGCCTTCGGTGACCAGCCGCCGCAAATCCTCCGCCGCCCGCCCCTGCATGCGCGCCGGAATCTCCTCGGAGAACAACTCGAGCAGCAGTTCAGCCATTGGATGACCTTCCCGCGCATTGAAAGCAGACCGACGCACCGATCGCGGCGCGGATTCCCCTCCCCCTGGTGGGGAGGGGCTAGGGGTGGGGGGAACCCCGACGGCCGATGTTCTGCAATCCCCCCCTCCCTTGCCCTCCCCGCAAGGGGGGAGGGAATTCGCGAGGCGTTTGTCGTGTCCGTCGAACTCTCCGAGAGAACGCCCAACGCGAGAAGAATTGCGGCTTCGACGCCATAGATGTTCGTCAGCACGTCATGGTTCCAGAACCGGAGCACCTGATAACCTTCCGACTCCAGCCAGCGCGTGCGACGTCTGTCCGAGGCAAGACCCTTGGGCTCACCGTGCTGGCCACCATCGACCTCGATGATGAGTTTCGCTGTGTGATCGCAGAAGTCGGCGATGTATGGCCCTATTGGGGCCTGCTGGCGAAACTGGAAGCCCTGCCTATTCAGCTCGCGCAGGCGATACCAGACCTTGCGCTCTGCAGGGCCTTTCTCTCGCCGCATGCGGCGAGCACGCTCGCTCATCAGGTTAGACATGCTGCTACCGACAGCTCACGTCCCCCGGAATCTCGTCCACCGTCGCCACGATGGCGAAGCGGTCCGCCAGCTCGGCCAGCGCCGCGCGGTGCAGCGCGTCCGCGCCGATCACGCCGCCCATGGGATCGGGCAGGTCGCGCGTCGCGGCCGCATCGGCCGCAACCGTCGTCTTGTAGCCGAGGTCCAGCGCCGCCCGCGCCGTCGAACTCACGCACATGTGCGTCATGAACCCGGCGATCACGAGCTGCGTGCGCCCGAGCTTCTTCAGCGTGGCATCCAGCTCGGTCTGCGCGAACGCATTGGGCAGCGGCTTCTGCACCAGATGCTCGCCGCTCGACGGGCTTCACCGCCTCGATGATGGCGCCGCCGCGCCCCTCGACGATCGAACAGCCCGCCCGGCGCGCCCCTTGTGCTCCACGTGCACGACCGGCGCACCGGCCGCGCGCGCCTTCGCCAGCAGCCTAGCCAGCGCCTCCATCGCGGGCTTCGCGCCCGGCAGCGCCAGCTTGCCGTCGAGATATTCGTTCTGCGCGTCGATGATGATGAGCGTCGCACTGCGACAGCGGCGGCGGGCGCATGTCAGCACCGGACATCTCCAGCAGTGTCTTTGGGTGCTCACGTCATGTCGACACCTCACTTCGTCATCCCGGGGAGCCGGTCGTCGCCCGGGATCACACTCGCGATGCGTCACCACTCGCCTGAGCGCCCGCGGATCGGCGGATTCCGGGGACAAGCGCCCGGAATGACAGCCTCACGCCCCGCCCCCTTCCGTCGCCAGCCACGCCCCGCAGCACGCCTTGGCCAGCTCGCGCACGCGCAGGATGTAGCTCTGCCGCTCGGTCACGGAGATCACGCCGCGCGCGTCCAGCAGGTTGAAGAGGTGGCTCGCCTTGATGCACTGGTCGTAGGCCGGCAGCGCCAGCTTGTGGCGCTTGTCGTTGGCACTCGGCTTGGGCGCGCCGGCCTCCAGCAGCGCCTTGCACTCCTTCTCCGCGTCGCGGAAGTGCGCAGCAGAATCTCCGTATCGGCATGCTCGAAGTTGAAGCGCGAGTACTCCTGCTCGGCCTGCAGGAACACGTCGCCGTAGGTCAGCTTGCGCGCATCCTTGCGGCCGTTGAAATTCAGGTCGAACACGCGGTCGACGCCCTGCACGTACATGGCGAGCCGCTCCAGCCCGTAGGTGATCTCGCCCGACACCGGATTGCAGTCGAAGCCGCCGACCTGCTGGAAGTAGGTGAACTGCGTCACCTCCATGCCGTCGCACCACACCTCCCAGCCGAGCCCCCAGGCGCCCAGCGTCGGGCTCTCCCAGTCGTCCTCGACGAAGCGGATGTCGTGCACCCGCGGGTCGATGCCGATGCGGTCCAGGCTCTCCAGGTAGAGGTCCTGGAAGTCCGCCGGCGACGGCTTCATGATCACCTGGAACTGGTAGTAGTGCTGCAGCCGGTTCGGGTTCTCGCCGTAGCGCCCGTCCTTGGGCCGGCGCGAGGGCTGCACATAGGCCGCGTTCCACGGCTTCGGCCCGAGCGCGCGCAGCGTCGTCGCCGGATGAAACGTGCCGGCGCCCACCTCCATGTCGTAGGGCTGCAGCACCACGCAGCCCTGCTCGCCCCAGAACTGCTGGAGGCTAAGGATCAGGTCCTGGAACGACTCCGTCGGCCTCAAGGCAGGCTGGTCCGCTGATTTGCTGGCGGTCTTGGTGGGCATGGTGCTTTTGCGAGGAATCTATCGATGCGGCGCGCACTATACGAAAAAGAGGCCCCGGGTCACGCCCCTTAGTCTCGGGCCTGCCGGAAAAGCGCGCTACGGCAGCTTCGCGGAGGGATTTGGCGTATCCGAGGTGAACGCCTCCCGCCAGGGGCCGAGCCGCTTGTCGGCATCCTCCCAGCGCGCCGCATCCTCCTCGTCGCGATACATGGCGAAGGGCCTCACCTCGCTGACATAGTGCTCCACCATGGCATCCGGGCGGAATTTCTTCGGCTCATAGCCGTTCCAGTGCACCATTTGCTGCAGCGGCCGCCGGTAGCGAGAGGCCAGATCCTTCTCCGGGTAGCCGATGGGAATTGTGCCGACGGCACGCATGCAGTCGGGATAGCCGAGCAGCGCCCGCAGGTCGCCGTTGGTGGTGTCCTCGCCGCCGCCCGACAGCCACGCCGAGGTGAGCCCCAGCGCCGTCACCGCAAGCTGCACGTTCTGCACGGCCGCGCCGATGGAGGCCAGCAGGATGCGCTCGTTGTTCTCCTGGTACTCGCGCTCCCACTCGGTGCTGGTGGCCACCGGGAACGCCGCCTTCCAGCGCGCATCCGCCAGCACGATGACGATGGCCACCGTGTTGGCCATGTAGGTCTTCTTGACCGCGGGAAAGCCCTTTACGTGATCGATCAGCCGGTTCGACTGCGCGAGGAACACGTCGAGCACGCGCTCGCGCACATCGGGATCGTCAACGATCACCACGTCGAAGCATTGCGAGTTGGCACCGGTCGGCGCCCAGCGCGCCGCCTCGCCGATCTTCAGCAGCACGTCGCGCTCGATGCGCCGCCCCGGCTCGAACCGGCGCACGCTGCGCCGGCGGCGGACCACATCGATCAGGCTCGGAAAGCTGTCGGCCGGGTCCATGTTGCATCTCCCTTGAGGCGTCCAGCTTACTTGCCACCAGCTTGTGACGCGATCCGACAATTCCGGTGCGGCTTGATCTGGTGCTCATATACACATATAGTATGTGTAGGTGAGCAACCATGAACAAATTGGTCCGGCAGCAGCTGTTCATTACCGCCGAGCAGAAGCGGCGCATCAAGACGCGTTCGGCTCTGACCGGCCTGTCTGAAGGCGAGATCATCCGCCGCGGCATCAATCGCGAGTTGGAAGACAAGTCGGTTGAGCAGCAGAGCGATTGGAAGGATGCCTGGCGTCAAGCCTTCGGCATGTGGAAGGATCGCGACGACATCGAGGAATTCTATGCCAGCCGTCGCAAGCGTGACAGGCAGCGCATGGACAGAGTCCGCAAACAGATGCGCGGCAAATGACGCCGAATGATCCTAGACACGACAATTCTTGTAGACTATCTGCGCGGCCGCGAGCATGCCCGGGACCTGCTTGAGGGCACGGGCGACAAACTCAATGCCTCAGTCGCCTCCGTGCTGGAGCTTTTCGCTGGCGTTCGCAACAGGCGCGAGGAAAAGCGAATCGAGCAACTTCTATCTGAGATAAACTTGCTGCCGGTTACACCCGACATAGCTAGGCGCGCCGGTGTGTTCGTGCGTCTCTATGACGCCAGCCACGGCATAGGAGCGATCGACGCCATCATCGGCGCCACGGCGGAGCATCACGGGCTCCGGCTGGCGACGCTCAACGTCAAGCACTTCCCGATGTTTCCCAAGCTGAAGCGAGCCTACTGAGCCCTGCTGCCCGGCGCCACGGCCCTCAGCGCACCGTCGGGCGATACACGCCAGTCGCAGGGTCGTACTCCAGCGCGCCCATGTCCTTCTCGAGCGCGGCGGAAGCCCGGCGGCGGAGTTCGTCTTCCGCGGTGCGTACGTCGACGGTGATCTGCTGCGTCGCCTGGGTCAGCCAGCGATACCCGACGTAAAGGCCGGCTCCGACCAGCGCGAGGACGAAGAACTGAGGCACCATAGCAACCTCCTAAAGGCCGAAGCGCGACCACAAGGCGCGCGCTTCCACTGCCGACACCAGATCATCGGCGAACGAGGGCGGCAAGGCAAATCCGTCACCGATGCCTGTTGGAAACATCTGAAGGCGGCGAAACCGGGACAGCAGCCCGCCCTGCGACAATGGGACGGTCTTCAACCTTACGTCTTCTCCATGCAGCGCCTGCATCTTGGATCGCACATCGGCCAAACCATCGATCAGGCCGAATTCCACCGCCTTCTGCGCCGACCAGAACGCGCCCGAGAACAGCTCCTCCTCTGTTCCCTTGAGCCGGCCCGCGCGGCGCTCCCTGACGACGCCGGTAAAGACCTCGTGAACGTCGCGTTGGAGCTGCAGCAACCGCGCGACGTCCTCTGGCCGCTCTGGCTTGAAGGGATCGAGCGCGCCCTTGTCCTTTCCAGACGTATGAACCCGGCGCTCGATGCCGAAGCGGTCGATAAACTTGTCGAGGCCGAAGCTCGCGGAAATCACGCCGATGGAGCCGACGATGGAGGACGGATCGGCATAGATCTCATCGCCCGCAAGCGCCAGGAAATAGCCGCCCGACGCAGCGATATCCTCGCAGAATACATAGACGCGCTTCTGCTTCTCCTTCGCCAGCTGCCGGATGCGGCGGAAGATCAGATTCGATTGCACCGGCGAGCCGCCGGGTGAATTGATGACCACCGCAACGCTCGGCAGCTTCGAGAGCGCGAACGCCTTCTCGATCGGCCCCGCGAGCGAAGCGATCGCCAGGCCGGGCCGCAGCGGCGTCGCCATGCCGATGGGCCCCGAGAAGCGCAGGACGGGAACGACGGGTTTGCGGCTGAACAAGCGCATCGGCAGGGCCTCGATCATTCAATGGAAGAGGAAAGCGAAGCATCTCACGCCAGTGATATGGGAAGCATCAGCGCTCCGCGAAAGCGTCGATGGCTGCCCCGTGGCGCAACACGGCGTCGATCTCGGGGCGAAAGCTGCGATCCGCGTTGTGAAGGATGATCCCGGGAAGGAGCTCGAGGCAAGCGCGGCTGGCTTTGGTCGCCTGCACGAGGACGCGCGAGGCAGGCCTGTCCGCGAAGGGGTGAACCGGCAGCACAAGCGCGCCACCAAACCGCCCGTCCAGCGCGGCCATCACCTCCGGCAGGGCCTCGGCGCGATGGATCAGCGTGATCGTTCCCCCTGACCGGAGCATCGACGCGGCGAACTGCATCCAGCGGTCGAGCGCACCCTCCGGCATGGCGTTGGCCGCCGCCTTGTTCGCATCGCCCGCGGAGGTACCGCGCCCCTCGACCATGTAGGGCGGATTCGCCATGACGTGGTCGAACCGCCCGGCGAGCGCATGCAGCTCCGGCACGCTGCCGAGCCGCTGCGTGACGTCGGCGGCGATCGCGTGCACGCGATCGTTCATGCCGTTGCGCGCAATGTTCCGCCGCGCAAGCTCGACGAGAGTGGCATCCTGCTCGACAAGCGTCATCCTGATCCCAGAGAGGCGATGCGCCGCAGCGAGACCCGCGACACCCACGCCGGCACCGGCATCGAGCACCCGGCCGTCCCCGCTCGCACGCAGGGCTGCCGCCAGCAGCACGGCGTCGAGGCCGGCGCGATAACCCGCTTTCGGCTGGAGGATGGTCAGCGCGCCGCCGAGGAAGGCGTCCTCGGTCAGCGCCCCCACCGCGGGCGCCTCCGCAGAATCAGCGGCCGCCGGATGACTATCTGTCGTCACTGACGAGCCATTTCCCCAGGCCTGCTTCATCGAGCAGGCGGCGCGCCTGGGTAACCGAGCCGGCATCCACCAGCAGTCGCCGCGGAAAGGCGCCGATGGAGCCCTCGGCGATGCTCATGTGCTGATCGGCAACAAAACCTTCGATCCCGGCCTCCTTCAAGACCGCCTGGGCGAAGCTCATCGTGACCGCGTCGTTGCTCACCAGCAGCTCGCGCATATGCAATCCTCTACCCAACGGCGACCTGCTGTCGCGGCTTGCGGGCTTGACGTAATCGCGCCGCGCTCGATTATACCGCAATCTTGGGGGCTGTTGTGGAGATACGCGCTTGGGCGTCGTCGTCGCATTCGAAGAGGCACGGGATCCGGCCGACGCCTTGCGGCCGCTGATGGAGATCGTGGCCTCCGACATGGAGGCCGTGAACCGCATCATCCTGGACAAGGCCGTCTCCGACGTCGACCTGATCCCGAAGCTGGCGCACCACCTGATCGACTCCGGCGGCAAGCGCCTGCGGCCCATGCTGACCATCGCCTCGGCCAAGCTGTGCGGCTACGAGGGCGCCGGCCATGTCCGGCTCGCAGCGTCCGTGGAGTTCATGCACACCGCGACGCTGCTGCACGACGACGTCGTCGACGAGAGCGACGTCCGCCGCGGCAAGTCGTCCGCGCGCAGACTGTGGGGCAACCAGGCAAGCGTGCTGGTCGGCGACTTCCTGCTGGGCCAGGCCTTCCGCATGATGGTCGATGTCGGCTCCTTGCAGGCCCTGAAAATTCTCTCGACGGCGGCCTCCGTCATCGCCGAAGGCGAAGTCATGCAGCTCGCCGCAGCCAACGACACGGCGACGACCGAAGACGACTACATGGAGATCATCGCCGCCAAGACGGCCGCGCTGTTCTCCGCGGCGACCGAAGTGGGCGCGGCCATTGCCGGACGGCCGGCGGCCGAGCAGGCCGCGATGAAATCCTACGGCCGCAATCTCGGCATCGCCTTCCAGCTCGTCGACGACGCGCTCGACTATTCCGGCGACAGCGCGCGCCTGGGCAAATCGGTCGGCGATGATTTCCGCGAGGGCAAGATAACCCTGCCGGTGATCCTGTGCTTCCGGCGCGGCAGCGAGCAGGAGCGCGCCTTCTGGCGGCGCACGCTGTCGGAGCGCAAGATCGAGGACGGCGACCTCGAGCAGGCCGTACGCCTGATGAAGAAGCACAACGCCATCGAGGCGACGCTGGAGCGTGCGCGCCACTACGGCGGCATTGCGCGGGACGCACTCGCCATCTTTCCGGCCGGCCTCCACACCCGCGCGCTCGGCGACGTGATCGGCTTCTGCGTCAGCCGCAGCAGCTGATCGACGGCTCGCCCTAGCCGCTTCCCGCCAGCACGGTGCCCGCCACCCACCAGCTCGGATGGGATGCGGCAATGGCCTGCGCCGCCCGCTTCGCCGCGTGCTGGTCGGAGAAAATGCCGAAGCATGTCGGGCCGCTGCCGGACATCGCCGCGAACAGGCACCCTGGCTCCGCCCCGAGAGCGGCTTTCACGGCGCCAATCTCGGGCAGTATCCGGCGCGCGGGGTCCTCCAGGTCGTTGCCGGCCCCGCGCATATAGCCGACGAGGCCGTCGAGATCGGCGATGCGCGGCGCCTGCGGCTGCGTCCGGTCTCCGGCGGGAACCAGGCCTTGCCGCCAGCTTTTCGAACACCTGTGCCGTCGCCAGGGGAACGCCCGGGTTCACGAGAACGGCAGCGGCGCCCGGCAGGACGTGCGCACGGGCGCAATGCGCTCGCCCTTGCCGGTCATCAGCGCCGGCGCGTCGAGGAAACACACCGGCACGTCGGCGCCGAGCTTCTCGGCGATGCCCATCCAATCTACTGCGCTCGCGTGCTCGGGGTTGGCGCGCCGCACGGCCCTCAGCAACGCCGCCGCATCCGCCGAGCCGCCGCCGATTCCTGCCGCAACCGGCAGGTTCTTCTCCAGCCGCACCGCGCCAAGCGCGAGCCCCGGCGCAACGTCGCGCAGAACGTTGAGCGCCCTGACGAGCAGGTTCTCGCCGCCGATGTACTGTGCGAAGGGACCCGTCACCGCCACGCTGCCGGAGGTCCCCGGCTGCAAGGCCACCACGTCATGGAGTTCCGCAAACGTCACGAGGCTTTCCAGCTCGTGGTAGCCGTCGGGGCGCCTACCCAGCACGCGCAGCGTCAGGTTGACCTTGGCACGGGCAAACTCGCGGATCGGCATAGGCACATTCCGGCTGGCTGCCGATTCTAGACCGAGGCCTTCAGCGGATCCTTGCGATCACTGGAAGAACGGGAATAGCGGATTGGGATTGACCTCGGTGCGCTTCCTGTTCTTGGCGCGGTCGGCGTGGCGGGCGCCCTTCTTGCGCTTTACCGTTCGCGCCGGTGGCAGGGCGGTCAGACCCTTCTCCAGCTTCTGGCGGATCTTCTCGGCGTCCTCCGGATCGGGACTGAACGACAGCGCCTGCTCCCACTGGAAGCGCGCCTCGCGCTTGCGCCCTACCCGCCAGTAGCCGTCGCCGAGGTGATCGTTGAGCGTCGCATCCTCGGGGCGCAGCTCGACCGCTCGCTCCAGGTGCTTCACCGCTTCCGTGAAATTGCCGAGGCGATAATGCGCCCACCCGAGGCTGTCGACGATGTAGCCGTCATCCGGCTTGAGCCTCACCGCCTTCTCGATCATCGCCATCCCCTGGCGGAGATTGCGATTGTTATCGATCCACGTGTAGCCGAGGTAGTTGAGCGTGAGCGGCTGGTCGGGGCTGAGCTTCAGCGACTGCTGCAGGTCCGCCTCGGCCTCGGGCAGCTTCTTCAGGCGCTCGTAGCTGGTCCCGCGCGAATAGAAATAGGTCCAGTGCTTGCTGTCCGGCCTGTCGATCAGCGCAATCGCGCGCGAGTAGTATTCGGCAGCCTCCGCGAAGCGCTTGTGGCCGCGCATGATGCCGCCGAGCGCCTCGAGCGGACGCAAATCCTGCGGATAGTCGCTCGCGAGCTGCTCCAGACTCTTCTTCGCCTCTTCGACGCGCTCGAGCTGGTTCAGGTTGAGGGCCTTGCGCACCTCGACATTCACCTCGAACGGCGTGCCTTTGGGAACGCGCTCGTAGGCATCGATCGCAGCGGCGTATTGCTTCGTCGTCTCGCTCGCATTGGCCAGCGTCACGAGCGGGAACGGCGCATCCGGCGTCAGGTAGAGAGCAAACTGCAGGAAGACGACGCTTATGCCGGTGCTGCCTTCACCTGACAGGGCCTCCCCAAGACCGTAGAACGCTTCAGCCAGCCCCTCGGCCGGCGTGGAGATGAGCAGCTGCGGCCGCTTGCCGGCCGCGATCTCCTGCTGCAGCGCGCGCACGTAGGGATGCGGGTCACCCTTGGTCCGCTCGGCGTTTGCCGCGAGCAGGCTCTGCGCGAGACGCATGTCGCCATTGGCCGCAGCCTGGCGAGCGTAGGCCAGCGTCACGCGCAGCATCCGCTCGTTCTTGGTCATGCGCTCGTAGGCGGCGCGGGCGTCCGACGGACGGCCGGCAACGTCGGCGATCAGCGCCCGATGGAACCGGAGGAAATAGTTGGCCCAGTCCGGCAGCCTCTGCGCGTCGAGAATGGCGAGGGCCTCCTGCGTCTTGTTCTGCGCCTGGTAGGTCCAGGCCAGAGCCAGTGCGCTGGTCAGCTCGCCGATCGAATTGGGACCGGTCGCCTTGAATTGCTCCTCGGCATCCTGATAGCGCCCCGCCTTGAAGGCGGCGAGACCGAGGAATGCACGCGCCACGCCGCTGCCGGGCTTGAGCTGCATGAGCTGGCCGGCAAGCTCCTCGACGCGGCTCCAGTTGCCTTCCGTCGCCTCCATCAGGAAGGCCTGCTCGACCAGATACATCGTTGCCGGGATCGTGCTCGAGCGCCTTGCCGTAGTAGGTGGCGGCCGCCATCGAGTCGTGGTGGCCGCGCGCGAGACGGCCTGCCAGGTAGCTGCCGAGCTGGGTCTTTGTTTCGGGCACATCACCGACGCTCGCTTCTGCGGGCGGCGGACCTGCCATTAGACCCATCGTGAGCAATAGAGCGACCCCGAGGATCGCTGGGGGCGTGGCGCGCATGTCACCTCGTGTGCGGGAGCTTCGCTGCATCCCTTCTTTGCCGCAATTGCGAACGCTAACAGAAAAGTATGCGCACGCTCTACCCGGCAACCTGCTGACTTACCGATTTGTGAGCGCACCTTGTGCGCCATTGCATCGCATGGGCACTAGGACCAATTTCCGCGCCCAAACGTAGTGGTTACGCGCCCACTTGGACGCGAGCGGCCTCACGTGGCCGCAAACGCACGGTTCAGGGAATTGGCCGTCAGGGCGACCAGCCGGCCCGAGTCGGCGACGATGCGCCCCATGTTGAGAAAGCCGTGGATCTGGCCGCCGAAACGCTCCAGCGTCACCGGCACGCCGGCCGCCTCCAGCGCATGGGCGTACGCCTCGCCTTCGTCGCTGAGCGGATCGAAGCCGGCCGTCACCACGAGGGCGGGCGGCAATCCGGCCAAAGCTCTTCGCGCGCAGAGGAGAGGCACGCCAGTCCGCCTCGTCCTCGGCGCCGCGCAGGTAATGCGCCGCAAACCATTGCATCGTGGAGCGCCGCAGCGGCAGCTGCTCGGCATGGCGCATGTGAGGAGGCATGCGACATGCCAAAGTCGGTCGCGGGATAGATGAGAACCTGCAACGCGATGGGCGGCCCGCCGCGATCGCGCGCATCGAGCGCGACCACGGCCGCGAGGTTGCCGCCCGCGCTGTCGCCGCCGATGGCGATGCGCTTGCCGTCGATGCCGAGGCGTTCTGCGTTCTCGCTGACCCAGCGCGTCGCGGCGATGGTGTCCTCGACGGCGGCCGGAAACTTGTGCTCGGGCGCCAGCCGGTAGTCGACCGCAACGACGATGCAGCGCGCCGCATTGGCAATCGCGCGACAAGCCTGGTCGTGGCTCTCCAGATCGCCGATCACCCAGCCGCCGCCGTGGAAATAGATGAGTGCCGGCTGCGGCGAACCCATGCCGGCGCCGTTGCCGCGATAGAAGCGCATCGGGATCGGCCCCGCCGGACCGGCCGCCTGCAGCGAACGCACCTCGGCCACCTCTTCCGGATCGGGCTGCAGCGCGCGGCGCGAGGCGAGGTAGGCTTCGCGCGCCTCGGTGGGCGTCAGCGTCTCGTATGCGGGACGCTTGGCGGCGACGATCAGATCGCACACGCGCTGCGCGTCGGGATGAAGCTGTTCATTCGCCATTGTGGAATTCCCGTTTCCCGACGCCGCCCTGTCTTACATCCCCGAGTAGTTCGGCCCGCCGCCGCCCTCGGGCACCACCCAGTTGATGTTCTGGTTCGGGTCCTTGATATCGCAGGTCTTGCAGTGCACGCAGTTCTGCGCGTTGATGACGAAGCGCGGCTTGCCGCCTTCCTCAACCCACTCGTAGACGCCGGCCGGGCAATAGCGGTTCGATGGTCCTGCGTAGACATCGTGCTCGGAACGCTTCTGCAGGTCCATGTCGGCCACCTGCAAATGCACCGGCTGGTTCTCCTCGTGGTTGGTCGCGGAGAACGAGACGTTGGTCAGCCGGTCGAAGGTGAGCGTGCCGTCCGCCTTCGGATACTCGATGCGGCGCGCCTTGGCCGCAGGCTTGAGCGAGGCGTAATCCGGCTTGGCGTGCTTCAGCGTGTAGCCGAGGCCCACGCCCGGCAGCAGCGTGTTGGCCCACATGTCGGCGCCGGACAGCGCGGTGCCGACGATGGTGCCGAACTTGGAGAGCATCGGCTTGGCATTGCGCACCTTGCGCAGGTCGCGCGCGATGGGTCCATCCTGCACGGCAAGCGGATAGGCATCGAGACGGTCGTGCGCGCGGCCCGCGGTGACGGCGGCGAAGGCGGCATCGGCGGCGTGAATGCCCGACAGGATCGCGTTGTGCGAGCCCTTGATGCGCGGCACGTTGACGAAGCCCGCGGCGCATCCCACCAGCACGCCGCCGGGAAACACCAGTTCCGGGATCGACTGCCAGCCGCCTTCCGTGATGGCGCGTGCCCCATAGGAAATGCGCCGTCCGCCCTCGAACGTGTCGCGGATCAGCGGATGCGTCTTGAAGCGCTGGAACTCCTGGTAGGGCGACAGGTACGGGTTGGCGTAGTTCAGGTGCACGACGAAGCCGACCGACACGAGGTTGGCGCCGTAGTGATAGAGGAACGAGCCGCCGCCCTCGCTGTTGGCGAGCGGCCAGCCGAGCGTGTGCTGCACGAGGCCGGGCTTGTGCTTGCTCGGGCGCGACCTCCCACAGCTCCTTCAGGCCGAGGCCGTACTTCTGCGGCTGGGAATTCTTGTCGAGCGCGAACTTGCGGATCAGCCCCTTCGCCAGCGAGCCGCGCGCGCCCTCGGCGATCACGGTGTACTTGGCGCGCAGCTCGATGCCGCGCTGGAAGTTGTCGGTCGGCTTGCCGTCCTTGCCGATGCCCTTGTCGCCGGTCGCGACGCCGACGACCGCACCCTTCTCGTCGTACAGCACCTCGGAGACCGCAAACTCCGGATAGATCTCAACGCCCAGTTCGCCGGCCTGCTCGCCGAGCCAGCGCACGAGGTTGCCGAGGCTGCCGATATAGTTGCCGTGATTGTTCATCAGCGGCGGCATGACGAAGTTGGGGATGCGCAGCACGCCGGACGGACCGAGGAAATAGAAGCGGTCGTCCGTCACCTGCGTCTCGAGCGGCGCGCCCTTCTCCTTCCAGTCCGGAATGAGCGCGTTGAGCCCGATGGGATCGATCACCGCGCCGGAAAGGATATGCGCGCCGACCTCGGAGCCCTTCTCCAGCACCACGACGGCGATCTCGCTGCCCGCGCGCGCGGCCAGCTGCTTGAGGTGGATCGCGGTGGCGAGGCCGGCGGGCCCGGCGCCGACGATCACCACGTCGCATTCCATCGCTTCGCGTGGCTCGGCCTCTGCCCCATTCGATGCCATCGCTGGTCCTCGGCGCCGGTGATCCTGCGGGTTCGATAGGTCGCCGCGCCATGAAGCGTCAAGCGCGGACTGGAAAAGTGGGCGTCTCGCGCTAGACTGCGCGCATGCTGGAAAGCGAACGCTCGGGCCTTGCGGCCCTGCTGGCCTGGTACCGCGACATGGGCGTCGACACGGCCGTCGGCGAGGCGCCCGTCGACTGGCTGAGCCGCGGCGACGTCGCGCCGGGAGCCTCGTTCGAGCGCAGCCTCCGCAGCCCCACCCGCGCGCGCCACCGACAGAAGACCGGAGGGCAGGCCTGCCCCGTACGCGCCTCCGCCGCCCCCGCTTGCGGCGCCCCGGCGCTACGCCGGTCGCTGCACCGGACGTGGCCGTCACGGCGGCTCGCGACGCGGCGCGGAGCGCGCGCACGCTCGATGAGCTGGAAGCCGTCCTCGCCCGCTTCGACGGCTGCAGCCTGAAGGCGACCGCGAAGAACCTCTGCTTCTATCGGGGCGCACCCAAAGCCCGGCTGATGATCATCGGCGAGGCGCCGGGGCGCGAGGAGGACCAGTCGGGCAAGCCCTTCGTCGGACGCGCCGGCCAGCTGCTCGACCGCATGCTCGCCGCAATCGGCCTGAGCGAAGCCGACGCCCACATCACCAACGTCGTCTACTGGCGCCCGCCCGGCAACCGCACGCCCACGCCGCTGGAGGCGCAGGTGTGCCGGCCCTTCCTGGAGCGGCAGGCAGAGCTGGTCGCACCCGAGTTGGTGCTGCTCCTCGGCGGCGCCGCCGCCAAGCACGTGTTCGACGTCCCCGACGGCATCATGCGCATCCGCGGCAAAACGCGCGACGTCGAGATCGGCTCGCTCCACACGCGCGGGCTCGCCACCCTGCACCCCGCCTACCTGCTGCGCACGCCCGCCGCCAAGCGCCTCGCCTGGCGCGATCTGCTGCTGGTGAAGGCGGCTTTGGCCGGCCAGCCGCGGCAGTAACACTTCCGTAACGAACGTAAATGTGAACGCGCGCGTTAAGAATCGCGCAATCGGAGTTGCCTATGATCCGCTCATGACGGCTCATCGCCGCCGACGGGGTTTGGGCAACTGCGGGTTTCCTCTCGTGCGTGTCACTTACCGCTATATCAGGCCGGTCACGGTCCTCTATGCGCGCGGAAACGGGTGCTACGAGGCGGCTGCGCGCTTGGCCTGGGAGAAGCTGAGCGGCTGGCTTGTCGCCCACAACGCGCGCCGGCACATCAGGCGCGGCTTCGGCATCTTCCGCGACAACCCCCAGGTCACGGCGACGGACCTCCTGCGCTACGACGCCTGCGTCGAGATGACGCCGGGTCTGGATATGGATGTGAACGCGGGCATCGGCCGCCAGGTCCTGGGCGGCGGCACGCACGCCATCCACACCCACGTCGGCTCATACGGCGGGCTCGGCAACCTGATGTCGGAGCTGCATCGCGACTTCGTGCCGAGGCAGGGGCTGACCGTCGACTACGACCGGCCCTTCATGGCGATCCATCTCAACGATCCGCTCCTGACGCGCGAAGTGCACCGCCGCACCGAATTGTGCGTGCCCGTCATGCCGCTCCCGCTGGCAATCGGCGACGGACTCCGCCTGCGAGGATCCCGCCGACCCGCATGCTGCGCCTGGCAGGCTCCGCGTAGTCTCCGCACACGTGGCCAGGACAGCGACCTGGCCAACCCACTGCTCTTGGTAAGCAAAGCGTTGCGGCAAGCCGCCCTGCGCGTTGCGCGGGCATGGCCCGCGGGCGGCAACCGTCAGATCAGTGAGCAGCGCGCGCCTGCCGGACGCAGATTCGCCTGATTATCGCCCAATACGGCGCCTACGCAGTCATGCATGGGGTACGATTCGACTGCGGATGAACGACAACCGCCGATGGGGGTGGGAATGGACGCTTTCAGCCGGAGAACGGCACTTCGCTTGGGGTTGGGCTCGGCCATCGCCAGCATCGTCCCGCTCGGGGGCGCCCAGGCCGCCTCTGCCGCAAGCATCGACGCAAATGTCGAGTCGACGATGAGGGAGTTCTTCCTTCGCGTGGGAGGAACACGCGAACTCGTCTCGAAATCGGCAGCCGTCCTGGTCTTCCCCACCGTCATCAAGGCCGGCATCGGCTTCGGCGGCGAGTACGGAGAGGGCGCGCTGCTCACCCGCGGCAGGACGCTCGAGTACTACAACATCGTCTCGGCCTCGTTCGGGCTCCAGTTGGGCGCCCAGGCACGCTCGGTGATCATCGTGTTCATGACCGATGACGCCCTCGTAAGCTTCCGCCGCATCAACGGCTGGCGCGTCGGCGTCGACGGATCGGTGGCGCTGATCACCGTCGGGATCGGCGGCTCGATCGATACCAGCAGAATTGCCAGTCCCGTCGTGGGCTTCATCTTCGACAATAAGGGTCTCATGTATAACCTGACCCTCGAAGGCACGAAGATCAGCAGGATCGCCCGCTGATACAGCGGCTCGCTCCTGCGGGTGCAGCGTCGCTGCAGGGCCACACCTCTGCGCGTGTTTCCCAGACTGCTGGCTCGCCACTCCGCCCGCCGCTAGACTGGCCGCTTCCACGGGGGTGTGGGGCATGCCGCGGGACTGTTTGCTGATTGCTTTCTTCATTGGGACACCGGCCGCGTCGAAGACGGCGGCGGCACAGGCTCGCACCTTGCGCGCACCTCAACCTCACCTCCGCGGATCGCCGCATCGCCGAGCAGGGAGCGTCCGGATCTTCGCGGCCTTATTGCCATAACTGATCCGTCCACGATGAACCAAGACCAGGAGAGACGTCGATGAATTTTGGCGAGGTGCGTCCGGACATTGCCGCCTTGAGCGAGGTGATAATTCTCCTGCTCGGGGGCCTGCTTTTCATCCTCTCGCTTGTGCTGATCTATATCCTCGTCGTGGTCAAACCGCTCTATAAGAAGGCAGACCACGGCTATCACCTGGGGCTGATCGTTCTTCTCCCGCTCCTTCTGATCGGGTGTGCGCTCTATATCGCTCCCACGTTCTGGCTTGATCGCCTGTATCTGCTGGTGATCGGAGGAGCGGCCGCGGGCGCCGTGATCTCGGTCCTGAGCTTTTTGGGGCGGCTGCCCACGCGCGTCCTCCTTTTCAGCCTGTTCTTCCTGCTCGAAGGCGTCACCATCTACGCCGCGTGGCAGTTTGCGCACGACAGGCTGCTGGGGTCGGCGATAACTGCGCTCGTGATGCTTGGCACGCTAACGACCGTCTACTATGCCCTCTTCGTTCGCCCGCTCATTCGCCTCGACGACAACCGCGTCTTCTACACGATGATGCTTGTCGGCGGGCTGGCGCTCTTCGCCATATCGGCCCTTTGCTTTCTATGGTTCGGTCGTGACCGTATTACCCTGCAATCGTCGGAGCCCTTGGGACCCTCCAACCTTCTCAGCGCAGCTGGGTTTATCGTCTCCGCTGTCGGCATCCTTTTCACCTACCTGATGCGCAGCGAGCAGGCGAACCGCACCGCGAACCAACAAATCTATCAGACCCTGGAGCTGCAATCCGTTCAGCTCTTCCGCTTCGAGGCTGATCATCCCAAGCTCGTTCAAGAGCTTTGGTTCACGCCGATCCGTCCGGAGCTACACATGGACGAGGAAAACTTGTCGCCCGAACAGAACACCGACATTTACGTGCTGAGGCAGTACATCTGCCAGATGCTGAACCTGTTCGAGATGGCTTACAGGTTCCGCGCGCGAGGCATCATGGAGGCGGAGGTCTTCGGCAGCTGGGTCATTTGGATGTGGGAGCTGTGCGAGTCGGAGGTTTTCCGCGTCTTTTGGAAGAAGGATGACGGCCTGGGGGCGAACTACGTGACCCGGCTTCAGCGAAGCGATGGAGAATGGTGTCGTGCTTTGCGACATAGAGCCGTTCAAACCTGCGAGATTGAGAAAATTCTTCGAGTATTTTGCTGATCACCTCGACTGCCCCGAGATAAGGGCATGGCTCGCCGACAACGCGGAAAGGACGGCGGACGCCGGAAAGCAGCATCAGCCGGCATGACAGTACGCCTACGATTTGCTTGCGTGCAGCGCATAAACGTTGACGGAACGCGGGCGGACAAAACTTCCGCACGCGCCGCATGAAACCGCCGGCCCGTCTCGCTCGTTTATCTCCTTATTGAGAGGAGATGCGGCAATGGCTTCCATCAACTGGGCGGCAATCGACTGGGTAGGTCTGGTTGCGCTTTCCCTGCTCGTTCTGTTTGCGGCGCATGTCGGAGAGCGACTGTCGTTCGGCAGCCGGACGCTCGGCGCGGTCGTGACGGCGCTCTTGTTTGCCGTCGGTTTTGCGGTGTGGTCCTACGGCCTCGACGATGCGGTCAACAGCGCCGTCGCCATGGTGAACGCGCCGACGCAAGGCGGTGGGTCGTAGCGCGTTGACGGGGCGCCCGAATGCGGTCCCCGAGGCGCGAAACTTCCGCTTCACCACGCCGTGGAAGCCCCCTGCATGAGTGGCGATCGAGGTGCTAGACTGCGCCCATGCCCAAACTCGACCATGCCAGGCCCTTCATTCCGGTCCGCATCGCCGTCCTCACGGTTTCCGACACGCGCAGCCTGTCCGACGACAGGTCGGGCGATACGCTGAGCGAGTTGATCGGCACCGCGGGTCACGAGCTTGCGCAGCGTGCCATCGTCAAGGACGACATCGCCTCGATCCGCGCGCAGGTGAATGCCTGGATCGATGATGCGAACGTGGATGTCGTCATCAGCACCGGCGGCACCGGCTTCACCGGCCGCGACGTCACGCCCGAAGCGGTGCGTCCGC
The DNA here is from genome assembly GCA_963782855.1 of uncultured Alphaproteobacteria bacterium. GTDB lineage: Bacteria > Pseudomonadota > Alphaproteobacteria > Rhizobiales > Hyphomicrobiaceae > AWTP1-13. The sequence goes on from CAWALW010000025.1 coordinate 84,680, forward strand.
TGTTCGAGAAGGAGATCGACGGCTTCTCCACCGTCTTCCACATGATCTCGTTCGAGAAGGTCGGCACGTCGACGATCCAATCGCGCGCGTGCGGAGGGCTGACGCGCGGCACCTATATCTTCTGCCTGCCCGGCTCGCCCGGCGCCTGCCGCGATGCGTGGAACGGCATCCTCGTGCACCAGCTCGACAACCGGCACCGCCCCTGCAATTTCGTCGAGATCATGCCGCGGCTGGAGGAGCATCGCCGCGGCAAGGGCTGAGCGCGGCCTCCCGGCTCAATCGCCGTACTTGGCGCGCTCGAGTGCGACGAGGTCGCGCGTGGCGTTGGCCTGGTCGAAGACGGCGCGCGCGACCTGCCCCGAGAACACGACGGCAAGGCCCGTCACCACGGCCGCGACCGAAGAGCCGAGCACCGGCAGTATCTCGAAGTGCAGCAGCGGACTGCCGGGGAGGAAATAGAGGCCGGCGGCCAGCGCGCCGGCGAGCACGATCAGCCACCCGAGCGCGCTGAAGGCGCGCGCCATGAAGCGGCCGGCGCGATAGTGATCGCGCGGCGCAACGGGACGGCGCCGCGTTGCGCGCGCAGGCCGGGGCGCCCGGTAGCCGGCGTCGGCGATAGGCGCGTTTCCGTTCGCGTAGGCACTCCCGCCATTGAGATGGCCACCGTTGGGCGGACCCACCGGCGGCGCGTGCGAGCCACCGTTGACATGGCCGTTGACGTGGCCATTGCCGTTGGTATGCGCGCCGTTGCCGACCGGCTGCCAGATCTGCGCCTGCACCGCGCCGACACGGCCGAGACCGTTGCGCGCCTCGGCCGCCTCAGCCGTGTAGGCATGATGATCCGTCAGATGCCGGTAGAATTGCGCCGCGAGGTCGACCTTGCCTTCGGTCTCGGCACGCCGGCCCGATTCCAGCAGTTGGGCCGGCGAAAATTGCGGCGAAGCGTTCGCCATTGGTCCTTCAAATCCCGCGATACGAGGACCCAGGGACCTTCAGCTTACACCATGAATTTGACGTTGTCGCGCCACGATTTGGCCGCAAACCGATTTTCTCGCCGATGTCACCCGACCACGCGGCCGGCTCGTCCACCGCTGCGCTCAAGGTCGGATGCGGAAACGATATCGGCGAGCACGGGAAGGAACGCGTCCATGCACGCACGGCGTAAGCGAGGCCTGTTCCGGCGACGCCCCTCGGCTGCAGACGCGAGGCGCCATCGCCACTGCATCAAGGCCGCAGTCGGCTACGGCAGCCCCGGCTCGTCGACGACTCCATAGCCGCGCCCGCTGGACGCTTCAGCCGGGAACCCACAGTCGTATCCTGCGTGATGTTGCTCGGCGATCGCCGCGATCGAGATCGTCTGCGCCGTCCGGCCTCCGCGAGGTCGAGCATCGAACGCCCAGCCGCCAGGTTCGCGCACAAGATGCCGTGTCACGTCAGCGCGCGGATGTTGGCTGGACATCGCCGAGCACGATCAGCTGCTGGCCGCCGAGGCCATGTGAAAGCAGGTGTGGCCCGCCGTGTGGCCGAGCTCCACAACGCCCGGCAAGCACTTCGATCTCGCCTTCAACTGGCGGATGTTCTTCCAACCCGGGAACACGCTCTGGATGCGCTTGGCGCTGCCCCGGCGTAACTCGGCAGGATTGGTCCAGATTTGTACTCCAGAAGCCGCCGAGCGGGCAATGGATCTGCGCGTTCGGGAAAATGGCCTGGTTGGTTTCCTTGGCCATCAGCGCCATTGATGTGGTCGCCATGGAAGTGCGTGATGACGGTTCTCACCTGGGCGGTCGATGCCTGCCACCTTCCACAGGTTGTCTTGGTGATATTGCCGGCCGTCGGCCACCTTGCGCCCTGCCGAAGTGAACAGCACGAGGCCGGCGGGCGTCCTCACCGCCGTGACGTGAACGATCGGCATGTCCGTCGGTCACCCCGCCCCTCTCGCGTTGGTCTCGTCGAGCGCTTCATTGCGGCTGCCGTGGCCTTTAGACGCCGTCGTACATCTGGATGACTTCGATATCGCCCACCTTGAACTTGACGACCTCGCCGCCCGCCGGGGCCTGCGCGAACGCCTTGCCGACGAACTCCAGCGGACCGTCGAGCCCGAAGGCGGCGCCGGCTGCCGCAGCCGAAAGCACGAAGCTGCGACGTGAGATACTTTGCATGATTTGATCCTCTCCCTAGATCAGACTTTACGAGACGCAATAACGTCATCTCTGTAGACGACAGTATGACGCTGGCCATCCGCTCTCACGGAGAGTTGATGCCGGCGCGGCGACTGTAGATGCGGTCGATCCTGCCGGTCGAGACCCCCATAAAATAAAGGCTCAGGCACGACAGGTTGCTGGCCGACCTGCGGAGGTATCCCACCTCGCTGAACTTGCGCGCGTCGGTGACTGCTCGCGACCGCAGCATCGAAAGCCGCCGCCGCTTCAGCCGCCGCACGATGTCCACGTCCTCCATGACCGGGTGCGGGCTGAAACCTCCGATCTGGTCATAGAGCAGCCTCGGGATCAGCAGCCCCTGGTCACCGTAGGGCAGCCGGAACAGCGCACATCGCAGCGCAACAAGGTGCTCCAGCATGCGCGCTCTCGCGCCGGTGTCGTCGAGCCCGAAGCGAAAGGCTGCGGCGCCGAGGGTGCGCTTTCCAGCGTCGACAGCCGCCATGAAGCCGGCCGCCTCGCGCTCCCATCCTGGTTCCAGCACCGTGTCTGCGTGCAGGAACAGCAGCCAGGGAAATTTCGCCCTGCGCGCTCCGGCAGCAAGCTGATGCCCGCGCCCGCCGGTTCTCACGATGAAGGTCGCGCCTGCGTCGTCTGCGATGGCTGCCGTCCGGTCGGCCGACCCCCCGTCGATGATGATGACTTCGCGGATCGAGCCCATCCACGGCCGCTGGAACGAGCGCGCCCAGCGTCTTCGCCAGGCCCATCTCGGCATCGAGCGTGGGAATGATGACTGAAATCACTTAGGGCGCGCCCGGTTCAAATCGCGGCGGACTATAGGGACAGCGGCCGGCAAGGCGCCACGGGATAGTGAATATTTGTTCTTGTTTCGTTCCTGTCGCTTGGATTAGGCTCCGGCTGGCGATGCAGGAGGCGACCAGCGGTCGGATGACTGACGACACGACATTGGTGGACCCGGAACGGCGCCGCGGCCGCGGCTCGCGCTCGAACCGGGCCGGCCGGTACGAGACCGAGGAGCGCGAAGTCTTCGACGACGGCTGGGAGTTCGATGGCGAGCCTCGATGCCTTCCGCACCGAGGTTCGTCCGGAGACGGCCAAGAGCATCATCTCCACCAACGACAGCCCCGACATCAGCTTCGACCAGTCGATCAACCCCTACCGCGGCTGCGAGCACGGCTGCATCTACTGCTTTGCGCGACCTACGCATGCCTACCTCGGGCATTCGCCGGGCCTCGACTTCGAGACCATTCTCTACGCGAAGACCAACGCGGCCGAGCTGCTGACGCGCGAGCTCGCGCATCCGCGCTACGTGCCCAAGGTGATCGCGATCGGCGCCGTCACCGATCCCTATCAGCCGATCGAGCGCGAGCACCGCATCACCCGTTCGATCCTCGAGGTGCTCGAAGCCGCCGGCCATCCCGTCGGCGTCGTGACCAAGTCCGCATTGATCGTCCGCGATGCCGACATTCTCTCGCGCATGGCTGCGCGCGGCCTGGCGAAAGTCGCAATCTCGGTGACGACCCTCGATCGCAGCGTCGCGCGCAAGATGGAGCCGCGCGCCGCAACGCCGCCCAGGCGCCTGGAGGCCATCAGGCAGCTCGCCGAGGCCGGCATTCCCGTCAGCGTCCTGACCGCGCCCATCATCCCGGCTCTCAACGACAGCGAGATCGAGGCCATCCTGGAGGCGGCGCGCGATGCCGGCGCGAGCGAGGCCGGCTACGTCCTGTTGCGCCTGCCACTGGAACTCAAGGAGCTGTTCCGCGAATGGCTCTCGACCGAGTTCCCCGACAGGGCCGCCCGCGTGATCGCCATCCTGAGGTCGATGCACGGCGGCAAGGACTACGTTTCGCAGTTCGGCCTGAGGCAACGCGGCAACGGCCCCTACGCCGAGCAGATCGGCCTGCGATTCCGCTTGGCTGCGAAGCGCTTAGGTCTCAACGAGCGCAACCTGCGCCTGCGCACGGACCTCTTCCGCCGCCCCGTTCCGCAAGGAGGCCAGTTCTCCCTGCTTTGACACCGCCTCATCCTGACGCGAAGCTTCTCCCAAGAGGGAGAATCGATTCGCGCCATGAAGGCGAGCTTCGAACTAGAAGCGGTCGAGCTTGCCATCCACGGCGGCCCCATCGTCGGCGTGGACGAGGCGGGCAGGGGTCCGTTGGCGGGCCCCGTCGTGGCCGCCGCGGTCGTGCTCGATCCGCGCAACATCCCGGATGGCATCGCCGACTCCAAGCTGCTCGAGGCCGATATCCGCCGCCAGCTCTGCCGGGAGATCATGGCCAGTGCCCGCGTCGGCATCGGCGTGGCCGATGTCGACCGGATCGACACCGAAAACATCCTCAATGCCGCGCTCTGGGCCATGGCGGCCGCCGTCGACGACCTCCATCTTGAGCCCAAGCTGATCCTCGTCGACGGCAACAAGGTGCCGCCGCGGCTGCCATGCTCATCGCGCGCAATCGTGCAGGGCGACGCCAAGTGCCTGTCGATTGCGGCCGCTTCCATCGTCGCCAAGGTCACGCGCGACCGCATGATGGTCGACCTGGCGCGCAGCTACCCCCACCACGGTTTCGAGCGTCACAAAGGCTACGGCACGGCCGAGCACCACGCCGCCATCGAGCGCTTCGGCGTGACGCCGCACCACCGCCGCTCCTTCCGGCCCGTGCAACTCGCGCTTGGGCTCGCCGCCGCGGACGCCTAGCGCTTCCGCGCGGTAACCTGACAACACCCCCCGGGCACGCTATAGGCATTCGCCATGATGCAGCGCGTCTATGACTGGACCATGCGCATGGCCGCCCACGAGAAGGCGCCGATGGCGCTCTTCTGGGTCGCCTTCGCGGAAAGCTCGTTCTTTCCGATCCCGCCCGACGTGATGCTCATCCCGATGGTGCTTGCCCGGCGCGACAAGGCCTGGTTGTACGCTGCGATCTGCACCGCCGGCTCCGTGATCGGCGGCATCCTGGGATACGCGATCGGCTACTTCCTCTACGAGACGCTGGGCCAGTGGGTGATCTCGGTCTACGGCCTCGGCCCGCAATTCGAAGCTTACCGCGCCGCCTACAATGAATGGGGCCTGTGGATCATTCTCATCAAGGGCCTGACCCCCATCCCCTACAAGCTCGTGACCATCGCCAGCGGCGCCGCGGCCTTCGATTTCTGGGTGTTTCTCGCCGCCTCCGTCGTCACGCGCGGCGGGCGCTTCCTCATGGTCGCCGGGCTGCTCTACTGGCTCGGCGAGCCCATCCGCACCTTCATCGAGCGGCGTCTCACGCTCTTGACCACGCTCTTCGTGGTCGCCCTGGTTGGCGGCTTCGTCTCGATCAAGTATTTGTTCTGAACCACAGTTTGCGCGAGCGCCGATGCCATACGCCCTTCCCGGCCTGCAACGCTATTCGCCACTGCATCTCGCCGGCGCGGTGCTGGCGGGCGCCGTCGCGGTGATCCTGGCTGCGCACGGCTTCGAGCAGATCGGCGGGTACATTCCCTGCCCGCTCTGCCTCCAGCAGCGCTACGCCTACTACGCGGCGATCCCGGCACTCGCGATCGCCGTCGGTCTCATCATCGCGGACCGGCGTGCTTGGGCCACCGTCGTGCTTGCCGTGGTGGCCGTGATGTTCGTCGCCAACGCGGGGCTCGGCACCTATCAGGCCGGCGCGGAATGGAAGATGTGGGATCCGCCGGCAACCTGCGCGGCACCCTCTGAGCTGCCGACACTCCAGCTCGACGCCAAGGGGCTGAACCGTCGCCCGGTCAGCTGCGGCGTCGCCTCCTGGCGCTTCCTTGGCCTTTCCTTCGCCGGCTGGAACGTCGTGGCCTCCGCCGCGCTCGCACTTGGTTCCATCGCCGCTGCCGCCGCCATCCGCAAGCAGTCGCAGTCTTCAGCGGTCTAGTAGTCAGGGGGACGACACGTGAACCGGCTCACCCTCACGATCTCGCTCGTTGCCTTCGCCGCCCTCGCTGGCGCAGCCGTCTCGCTCGCCCAGACCACGGAGACGCCGCCACCCGCAACCGTTGTTGCCGAGGAGCCCAAACCCGCGCCCAAGAAGCGTTTCAAGCCGCTCAGGAAGCCGCCGACACCTGCCAAGCAGCTGTTCGGCGCCGCCAAGACGCCGGCACCGATGGCGGCCCAGGCGATCGGCTTCTACGCCAAGGGCTGTCTCGCGGGCGGCATGGAGATGCCGGTCGACGGCCCGGCCTGGCAGGCGATGCGCCTCTCCCGCAACCGCAACTGGGCCCACCCCGAGATGGTGGCGCTGCTCAAGAAGCTCGCCACCGAGGCCCAGAAGCATGACGGCTGGCCCGGACTGCTGGTCGGCGATCTGGCCCAGCCGCGCGGCGGCCCGATGCTGACGGGACACGCCAGCCACCAGGTGGGGCTCGACGCGGATGTCTGGTTCACGCCGATGCCGGACCGGCGTCTCACCGAGAAGGAGCGCGAAGATCTTTCCGCCACCTCGATGCTCTCCGACGACCCCACCGTCGTCAATCCGAAGCTATGGACGGAGGCGCATCTGCGCCTGCTGAAGCGCGCCGCATCCTACGCCCAGGTCGAGCGCGTGCTGGTCCATCCCGCAATCAAGAAGGCCGTCTGCGATGCCACCAAGGACGAGAAGAACCGCGGCTGGCTGGCCAAGATCCGGCCGATCTGGGGCCACTACTATCACTTCCACATCCGCATCGCCTGCCCCAAGGGCAGCGGCAATTGCGAGTCCCAGCCGCACGCCGGACCGGAGGACGGCTGCGGCCCGGAACTGAATCGGTGGCTCGCGCTGGTGAAAAATCCGCCCAAGCCCGGGCCCATCCGCGAACGGACACCGATCACGCTTGCCCAGCTCCCGGCCGGCTGCAGCACCGTGCTCGCCGGCGGACCACCCGAGGCGGTTGGCGATAAGAAGGCCGACAAGAAAGGCAAGCCGGCCGTGGCGAAGAAGGCCACCATGGCCAAGTAGCGGCCATGCTCATGCCCAATTGCGCCTACCCGATAGGCGTCCGCATGGGGCGCTAGACGGGAGTGCCGGCTGGAAACCGGCCAGGGGCAATGACGATCCTCGTTACCGGAGGCACCGGCCTTATCGGCCGCGCCGTCATCCAGACGCTGCTCGATCAGGGCGTGCACCCGCGTGTCGTGACGCGCCGCCCGCATCGCGCGCTCGAATACTTCGACAGCCGTGTCACCGCCTTCGAGTGGCACCCGCGCACCGAGCCGCTGCCCGCGCCTGCGCTCGAAGGCGTCGAGCGCATCGTGCACCTGATGGGCGAACCCCTTTACGGACGCCTTTCGCGAGACCAGCGCACCCGCATCGCCGCATCCCGGCGCGAGGGCACGCGCGCGCTGATCGAGGCGCTGGGACGCACCCGCGTCCATCTCATCGCCGCCTCGAGCATCGCCGTCTACGGCAGCGGCGAAGGCCCGCCGCTCACCGAGACGAGCAGCATCAAGCCGCCGAAGAACAAGCTCGCGCTCTCACTCCTGGCCTGCGAGGAAGCCGCCGACCAGCTGCGCGAGAACGGCTCGACCGTGACCCTCGTGCGCTTCGGCCACGTCATTGCAGCAGGCGGCTTCATCGAGCCCCTTGCGCGCGATACATCGCAAAGGCCTCACCTGGCGCGACACGCATCCGGACGCAGGTCTCTCGGCAATCGACCACGAGGACGCGGCCTCCATGCTCGCGTGGCTTGCCTTATCGCGCCCGTTGCCGGGGCCTATCCATGCCGTCGCGCCGGAAGCGCTGCGCGTCGCCGACCTCAAGAAGATGCTGGCCGAGACCGCCCCGCGGCGGCCGCTGGCGGCGATCCCCGCGCTGATGCTGCGGCCGAGCCTGGGGCTGGTCGCGGATGCACTCAACAACCGCCGGCAAATCGTGCCGCGGCGCGCGCTCGATGCGGGCTTCGTGTTCAGCAGGCCCGATCCCGTCGAGAGCCTGCGCGCCGTCCTCGCTCAGATCGCCAACGCCGCAAGCCAAGGGCAAGCGCCCTTCGCTTCTCGGCTCCGTCCTGCAGCGGACCTGACGCGAGCTAGGCTTCCACCTTGGCGACACCGACCGGGCAGCTGAGCCCCGTGCCGCCAAGCCCGCAATAGCCGTGCGGCACCTTCGCGAGGTACTGCTGGTGGTAGTCCTCCGCGAAGTAGAACTCCGGCGCGTCCACGATCTCGGTGGTGATCGGGCCGTAGCCGTTGGCCGACAGTACCCTCTGGTAGGCCGCCTTGGACGCCTCGGCGGCACCGCGCTGCGCCTGCGACGTCGCGTAGATGCCGGAACGATACTGCGTGCCCGCGTCGTTGCCCTGGCGCATGCCTTGCGTCGGGTCGTGGCTCTCCCAGAACGTCTTGAGCAGCGTCTCGTAGCTCACCTTGGCCGGATCGTAGACGACGAGCACGACCTCGTTGTGCCCGGTCCGTCCGGAGCACACCTCCTCGTAGGTCGGGTTCGGCGTCATTCCCGCCGCATACCCCACCGCCGTCACCCAGACGCCGTCACCCAGTTCCCAGAACTTGCGCTCCGCGCCCCAGAAACAGCCGAGACCGAAAATCGCCGTCTCCATGCCCTCGGGGTAGGGGCCTTTCAGCGCGCGCTTATTGATGAAGTGCGTCGTCGCGGTCGGCATCGCTTCCGCGCGGCCCTTGAGGGCTGTGTCAGCGGTCGGCATCTCGGGCTTCCTGCGGGCAAAGAACATGGGGACCATCCTCGCTTCCAAGCTGCCCTAATATAGTATCTCGCGCCGCCTCGCGCAGCGCCTGCCGCCGCCTTCAAGCGAAAGTCAGTGGCCGTGAACGGGCACCGGCGTCCTCAGTTGGCGTAAATGTTGACCCGGCGCTTGCGGCGGCCCGCATAGGCCAGCACCAGCCCGACCAGGCCGAACAAGGCCCAGGTCGGCAGCTGCAGCACGCCGCGCACGCCGTAGTCCCACACCGCCGGGTGCGTGCTCCGCTGCACGGCCGCCTTGGCGTTGCTGAACGTCGCCGGCGCGAGCCTGGCCCAATGGTCGAAAGCCGGGGTGACGATCGCGTGGCCCGCCGTGCGCGCCCGCGTGACATCGTCGACCGCGGCAATCACCGCCACGAGCAGCAGGCACGCAGCCAGGAAACGGAGGGAGGCTCCCATCGCAAAACCGTCGAATCCAGCTGAAATCCACACAGGATTGTGCACTCCAAATGCGGCATCGGCAACGCCGCCGTGAGGGTTGCACCGGGGGCGAACCCCTCTATAGTCCGCGCGCTCCGGAGGGATGGCCGAGTGGCTGAAGGCGCTCGCTTGGAAAGCGTGTATACGGGCAACCGTATCGTGGGTTCGAATCCCACTCCCTCCGCCAAGTCCTTTCCGTTTCTCGCCAGATAAATTGTGTTCCCGTTCACGGCGCATCAAGGCCGTTGCGGCAGCCGCGCACTGCCTCGCGACCTCTCCCGCATTGAGTTGTGCACACACCGATTTTGAACATGACGTTCATGTGACAGGTGAACCGATTGATCCGGTTGGGGTCGCTGCATTTCTCTCCGGCATGCACCTGGAGCGCGACCCAAACGTGCCCGCAAAAGGTGCGATGGAGAACGCGTAAGCCGGTTTGGCGAACGTCAAAATTCTCGACTATGGTGCGCGCGCGTCAGATGCGGACGCGCCCGCGCCGGAGGGGATTTTGTTGCCGCGCGCGGTCTGTTGTCGAAGTCGATAGGCGGCGGGATGAGTAGCGTTTCGAACTCCGAGTTCGAGCTGAAGCTCGAGCTCACACCCCAGCAATTGCAGCGCGTGGGGGGCAACCCCGCATTGGAGCATCTCACGGTCGGCAAGCCGACGACGCGCACGCTTCGCTCCGTCTATTTCGACACGCCCGACCATCGCCTGCGCGCCCAGGGCATCTCGCTGCGGGTGCGCTCGATCGGCGACACGTGGGTGCAGACCATCAAGTCGGGCGGCCGTGGCGTCAGGAACGGCGTCTCCAATCCCGACGAGGTCGAGACGGTGATCGGAAACTCCGAGCCCGACCTCAGCCAGATCGCCGACAGCCGCATTCGCCGCGCGATCAGGAAGGCGGTCAGCACCTCGACGCTGGAGCCGCAGTTCGAGACGGTGGTCACGCGCACCACGCACCGCCTGCACTCCGACAAGGGCGACGTGGAGCTGGCGCTCGACGAAGGCATCGTTCGCGCCGGCAAGGCCGAGGACAAGCTGTGCGAAGCCGAACTGGAGCTGAAGGCCGGATCCCCGGAGTGCCTGCTGGAGGCGGCGGCGGCGCTCTTCTCCCAGGAGAACGTCCGCCTGGCCGAAGCGAGCAAGGCCGAGCGCGGCTACAATCTCGTTCTCGGCCGCCAGAACGGGAGCGTCGTTCCCGTCAAGGCGCGTATCCCCAAGCTCACCGGGGACGAGACCTGCGCAACGGCGCTCGGCCAGTTTGCGGAAGCCGCAACCGAGCAGATCATCGCCAACCGCCGGGCACTGCTCGAGACCGACGACCCTGAGGCGGCGCATCAGCTGCGCATCGGCCTGCGGCGCTTGCGCAGCGCTTTGCGGGCGTTTCGGCCCGTCAGCTTCCCGTCCGCCACGCGCGACCTGGAACAGCACGCCAAGGCGCTCGGTCAGCACGTCGGCGAACTGCGCAATGCCGACGTCTTCATCGAGAGCATCCTGGCTCCTGTCGCCGGCGGCATGAAGCGCGAGCCCGGTTTCGACGAGTTGAAGGCAGCGCTGAACGCGCACCGCGACCGCCATGCGCGAGCAGGCACGGGCCTCGCTGGAAGGCGAGCAGTGGTCGAAGCTGCAGCTTTACCTGGCCCTGTGGCCGCGCACCGTTGCCGAGGATAGCGCCCTTGCCAAGCCCGTGCGGGCGTTCGCGGCGAAGGCCCTGGACAAAGGCTGGAAGAGGATCGCCAAGCAGGGCAAAGCCCTCGACGATCTCACGCTGGAAGCCCGCCACGACATGCGCAAGGCCCTCAAGGGCTTTCGCTATACGGCGGAGTTCTTCGGTTCGCTGTATGAGCGCGGCAAGGTTGAGAGGTTCGTCAAGGAATTGAAGCGGCTGCAGGACGTGTTTGGCTACGTAAACGACGTGGCCACCGCCGCCGAGCTGAACCAGATCTGCCACAACCGCTGCAGCGAGAGCCGCGAGGCGCAGCGTGCGGCGGGCTACGTGCTCGGCTGGCACACCGCGCAGGCCGAGCACGCCTGGAAGAGCGCGACCGCGGAATGGAAGCGCCTCGCCAAGCAGAAGCGCTTCTGGGATTGACCCGCTAACCTCGATCCATCACGGAAAGCTCGAGCTCGCTGTGGAGAGCCGCTTCGACAGGCCGCCATAGGGGCCGAAGGCGAACGCGGCGGAGAACAGCGCCGTTTGGGTCAGCACGATGCATGGCCCTGTCGCACCGTCGATGTAGAAGCTCGTGAGCGTGCCGACGACGCTCGAAATCACCGCCACGCCGACCGCGATCACCAGCATGCGCTCGAAGGAGTTGGTCAGCAGGTACGCCGTCGCGCCCGGCGCAACCAGCATCGCCACGACCAGGATCACGCCGACGGCTTTGAGCGAGGCCACGATCGTCAGGGCCAGCGCAACGAGCAAGCCGTAGTGCAGCAGCCGCACCGGCAGCCCGATGGCGCGCGCGTGCTGCGGGTCGAAGCAATAGGCCAGCAGGTCGCGGCGCTTCGTCAGCACGGCCAGCAGCACCAGCCCCGCGATCACGCCCGTCTCGATCAGATCGCGAACCGTCACCCCCAGCATGTTGCCGAACAGGATGTGCAGGAGATGCTGGTCGGTCTCGATCTTGGTGAACAGCACCAGCCCGAAGCCGAACATGCCCGAGAACACGATGCCCATGACCGTGTCCTCCTTCACCCGGCTGTTCTCCTTGAGGTAGCCGGTCGCCAGCGCACAGGTGAGACCGGCGGCGAACGCGCCAACCGCCAGCGGCAGGCTGAGCGCGGTTGCGATCACGAGGCCCGGCAGCACGGCATGCGACACCGCATCGCCCATCAGCGACCAGCCCTTCAGCACGAGGTAGCAGGAGAGCACCGCGCAGACGGCACCCACCAGCACCGCGACGACGAGCGCGCGCTGCATGAACCCGTAGGACAGCGGTGTCGTGACGAGCCCGATGAGCGTGCTCACGAGGGCAGGCTCCCGGTGGTCACCTTGCGCCGCGCCGCCAGCACGCCGTGCTTGGGCGCGAAAACGAAGGCGACAAGGAACACCAGCGTCTGCAGCGTGACGATCACGCCGCCCGTGGCACCGTCGAGGAAATAGCTGATGTAGGCGCCGAGGAAGCTCGTCAGCGCGCCGATCGTCACGGCGATCACGAGCAGCACGGAGAACCGGTCCGTGAGCAGGTAGGCCGTGGCGCCGGGCGTCACCACCATGGCGATGACGAGGCAGGCCCCGACCGTCTGCAGCGCCGCCACCGTCGCGGCCGAGAGCAGCGTGAAGAACACCACCTTCATCCAGAACGGGTTGAGGCCGATGGAGCGCGCGTGGGCCTCGTCGAAGAAGACCACCAGGAAGTCCTTCCACTTCAGCAGAAGGATTCCCAGCGTCACCGCGCTGATGATCACGACCTGGAAGACATCCTCGTCCGAGATGCCCAGGATGTTGCCGAGCACGATCGACTGCACGTTCACTGAGGTGGGATTGATGGAAACGATGAGCAAGCCCGCGGCAAAGAACGACGTGAATACCAGGCCGATGACCGCATCCTCCCGCAGCCGGCTCTGGCTGCGCACGAACGCCATGCCGAGCGCCGCGAGCATCCCGGCGGCGAACGCACCAACCGCATAGGGCAGCTTGAGAAGGTAGGCGGCGGCAACGCCCGGCACGATCGAATGGGCGAGCGCATCGCCCATCAGCGACCAGCCCTTGAGCATGAGAAAGGCCGAGAGGAACGCGCAGGTCGCGCCGACCAGGGCCGACACCCACATGGCCTTGACCATGTAGTCGTAGGCGAAGGGAACGAGCAGCTCGCTCACTCGGCCTTCTCCTTCTCCTCGCGGGTCATGGGTGCGTCAGGCATCTTCGGGATCGCCGTAGAACACCAGGGGTCGCTCGTCGTCGGTCAGCACCGTGACGCCGCGCCGGTCGTCGTCATCGTGCAGCGCCGTGCCGTCGAGCCGGAAATGACGCAGCACGCCGCCGAACGCGCGCTCCAGGTTGGCCTGCGTGAAGGTCGTCTGCGTCGGACCGGCGGCCAATACCGTGCGCAGCACCAGAACGACCTGGTCGCAGAAGTCCGGCACGCTGCCGAGATTGTGCGTGGAGACGAGCATCAGGTGGCCCTGCGCCTTGAGTTCCTGCAGCAGGTCGACGATCGCCGCCTCGGTCTTGACGTCGACACCCGTGAACGGCTCGTCCAGCAGGATGACCAGCCCCTCCTGCGCCAGCGCGCGGGCCAGGAACACCCGCTTCTTCTGGCCGCCGGACAGCTCACCGATCTGGCGCCTGCGGAAGCTCGTCATGCCGACGCGCTCGAGCGCCTCGTCCACCTTGCGGCGATCCTCCGCCGAGGGGATGCGCAGGAAGCCCATGCGGCCGTAGCGGCCCATCATCACCGCTTCTTCCACCAGCACGGGGAAGTTCCAGTCGATGTCCTCCGACTGCGGGACGTAGGCGACAAGGTTGCGCCGCTGCGCCTCCAGCGCGGAGAGCCCGGCAATCCTGACCTCGCCCGCGCGCGGCGTGACGAAGCCCATGATCGCCTTGAAGAGCGTGGACTTGCCCGAGCCGTTGATGCCGACAAGCCCGCAGATCGTCCCCGGTCCGAGTTCGAAGGAGGCATCTTCCAGGGCCGTGTTGCCGTTCGGATAGGTGACGGTCACGCCGCGCACCGACAAAGACGCAACGAGGCCGCTTTGGGCGGCCCCGCTGACATCAGTCTTTCCGACGGCCTGAGGCCTCACTTCCCGAATCCCTTGACGATCGTATCCGATGTGACCTCCAGCAGCTTCAAATAGGAGGGGACAGGACCATCCGCGGTGCTGAGGCTGTCGACGTAAAGGACGCCGCCGTAGCGCGCGCCGGTTTCCTTGGCGACCTGCTTCGCCGGCTTGTCGCGAGACCGTGCTCTCGCTGAACACCACCGGAATCTTCTCCCGCCGTACCGTATCGATCACGCGCCGGACCTGCTTGGGCGTGCCCTGCTCGTCGGCGTTGATGGGCCAAAGGTACAATTCCTTGAGCCCGTAGTCGCGTGCCAAGTAGCTGAAGGCGCCTTCGCTCGTCACCAGCCAACGCTGCTTCTCCGGAATGGCGGAGAAGCGTTTGCGCAGCGGTTCGTCGACCGCCTTGATCTTCAGCGCATAGGCGGCGGCGTTGGCGTTGTAGGTTTCAGCGTTCGCGGGATCATATTTCACGAAGGCCTTGCGGATGTTCTCGACGTAGACCAGTGCGTTGGCAGGCGACATCCAGGCATGCGGATTGGGGTTGTCCTTGTAGGGCCCCTCGCTGATCGGCATGGGCGTGATGCCATCCGTGACGACAACACTCGGCACCGCATTGACGTTCTGGAAGAACTTCTCGAACCAGCGCTCGAGCTTCATACCGTTCCACAGGACCAGGTTGGCCGATTGCGCCTTCACGATGTCGAGCGGCGTCGGTTGGTATTCGTGAACCTCCGCGCCCGGCCGCGTGATGGACTCGACGACGGCTGCGGTGCCGGCGACGTTCTGCGCGATGTCCTGGATGACGGTGAATGTCGTGACCGCGCGGAACGCTTTCCCGCTCTCCTGGTTCGCATGTCCCACCGCGGTGAGCAGTGAGCCACCGAGCAGGAATGCGGCACAGGCAGAAGTCAGCTTTCCGATTGCCGTTTGCATCATCCGGATTGCTCCACGCAATCAGGCAAGCCGTTGCAAGAGCCGCCCGTCACCTACCCGCCCTTTTTACTCTTTGGAAGGACGATTAGCTCGCCGCTCATGCCAGATTGGTGCGCACTGCACACGTAACCGAAGATGCCGACCTTGTCCGCAACGAATGTCACGCGGGTCATTTCTCCGCGTCTTACCGTGAAGGTCCGGCCGAACGCTGCGATGGTCGTGGGATGTTCATCCCCGTTGATGCCCGCGAAATCGATTGTTACTTCATCACCCTACCTCGACGACGATCCGGTTTGGGTACCAGACGTAGGTTCCTACCGCGGATGTGGTGCCCTGCGCAGGGCGCCACTCCCCAGCATTCGTTTTGGCGACCATTGTCGGCGCCTGCCCGGGAAAAGGTCCTTTGTCGGAGGAAACGGTGCCTCTCGGTTCCATGGCGAGCACTGTGAAGGTGCGTTTGTGGTCGCTGGCGGACACGTACAAATCCGCCACGACGGCCGCAACCAATGCAAGCGCAACCCAAAAGAGCGCGTCATGCGCGTACGTGCGCGAAATCCCGTGCATCAATCCACATCCAGCCCGAATGTAACCGAGGCTGCTAACTTTACCTCAAGGCTTATTACTTAGTATCGGCTAAATTTGTTGTCAATGATAGGTTCTGGTATGCGCGGGTGTGGCAACTGAAGGCTTGAGGAACGGTAGTGGCAGAAACGGAAACCGACGGCGACGTGCGCGAAAAGGCGGACAAGTTCCGGCGCGTGCGCGAGGCACACCAGACCGAGGTCGCCGAGGATTATGTCGAGCTCATCGCGGACCTGATCGAGGCAGACCGGGGAAGCCCGCGTCGTCGACCTCGCGGGCCGGCTCGGTGTTTCGAACGCCACCGTCAACAACACCATCCAGCGGCTGCAGCGCGACGGGCTGGTCACGAGCAAGCCCTATCGCTCGATTTTCCTCACGTCCGAGGGCAAGGAGCTGGCCGCCATGGCACGCGAGCGCCACGGTGTCGTCCGCGATTTCCTGATCATGCTGGGTGTCGATCCCGCGATCGCCGATGCGGACGCCGAGGGCATCGAGCACCACGTCAGCGATGAGACGCTGGACGCCTTCCGCGAGCATCTGCGGTCCAAGCGCCGGGCGCGCTAGATACTCCTCAACCGCGTACTACTCCAAGCCGCACTTGCCATCGTCCGACCGGCCACGCATGGTCCGGCGTCTGGCATGGCGCGGCAGGAGAACAAGGAATGGCGGTCGAGGTTGCGGTCATAGGAACGGGCTGGTGCGGCGGGATTCGCGCCGAGACGCTGTCCCGCTCGGCGCTCGTTTCAAAACTGCATATCTGCGAGATTCGCCCGGACCGGCTGGCCGAGGTGCAGAAGCTCACCAACGCGGCGGCGGCCACTGCCGACTACCAGGACATCATCAACAACCCGAAGATCCTCGCCGTCTACATCTGCACCACGCCGGAGCAGACGCATTTTCCCATCGCGCGCGATTGCCTGCAGGCCGGCAAGCATGTGCTGCTGGAGAAGCCGATCGCGCTGGATCTCTGGGAAGCCGACACACTGATCACGCTCGCCAAGCGCGGCAAACTCAAGTTCACCATCGGATACTCGCAACGCTTCAATACGAAGCTCGCCTACGCCAAGAAGAAGATCACCGACGGCACGCTCGGCAAGCCTGTCAGCGTGATGGTGAGCCGGCACCTCTCGCGCAGCCTCGGCAAGAAGATCGCCTCGCGCGTGAAGCTCTCGCCGGCGGCGATGGAATCCACCCACGATCTCGACCTGGTGTACTGGCTGCTGGAGCCGGCCAAACCCGTCCGCGTCTACTCGCAGGGCGCTTACGGCTACATGCAGGCCGTCAACGGCTCCTACGACATCATGTGGTCCACGGTGACGATGGACAACGGCGTGCTGGTCGCCATCGGCGGCGGCTGGAACCTGCCGCCGAGCTATCCCAACTACTGCGCCACCTGGATCGAGATCACCGGCACGGAAGGCTCGCTGTTCCTCGACGATACGCAGCGCGACAACTGGCTGAGCACGGTCTCGGACGGCATCCGCTTCCCCATGTCGACCATGCCCGGCGAACAGGTGGACCATGTGTTCGCGGGCCAGATGGGGCCGGAAACGATCCACTTTCTCGAGTTCGTGCATCCTCGACCGGCCGGTCATGGTGACACCTGAGAGCGCCCGCATGGTCATGGAGACCTACTGCGCCGCCGACCTTTCGGCAGAACGCAACGAGCCCATCGACCTGCCGCTCTCCAACCAGTCGCTTGCCGGCATCGCCGAGATCGTCGCGGCGCGGCGCTAGCGCGTTCATCAGGGAATTGCCGGCATGAATGACCGTTTCGATAAGATGCGGGCGGCGCTCGCACATCGCTTCGGAGAGGCGCCGCCCGAGATCGCGGCGGGAGATGGGCCCGAGACTTGCCCCGAGCTTTGGCCGACGCTCGCCGCGCGCGGGTCGTGCCGCTACTTCCAGGACCGCACGGTCGCGGCGGCGCTGATCGATACGCTGTGCGCCCTCGCGCTCTCGGCCCCCAGCAAGAGCGACCTGCAGCAGCGCGACATCGTCATCGTGGAGGACCGCAGCATTCGGGCGCGCATCGATCAGCTGCTCACCAACGGCCCCCTGGCGCAGGCGTGGATAGCCGGCGCACCCGCCATGCTCGTGTTCTGCGGCAACAACCGGCGGCAGCGCCAGCTCCACCAATGGCGCGGCAAGCCGTTCGCCAACGACCATCTCGACGCTTTCTTCAACGCAGGCGTCGATGCGGGCATCGCACTGTCGGCCTTCGTGCTCGCCGCGGATGCGGCGGGCCTCGGCTGCACGCCGATCAGCGCCATCCGCAACCACGCCGAGGAGGTCTCGCAGCTCCTCGGCCTGCCCGATCATGTGTTCCCCGTTGCGGGTCTCGGCGTCGGGTGGCCCTTGCGGCAGCCCCACACGAGCTTGCGGCTCCCGCTCGCGTCGACCGTCCATCGCGACAGGTTCAGCGAGGAAGGGATCGAGGCGGCCGTCGACGCCTACGACCGGCGGCGCGCCGCTGTCGCGCCCATCCGCGAGCAGCGCTCCGTCGACAAGTTCGGCAAGGCGGAATTCTACGGCTGGTCCGAGGACAAGGTGCGCCAGTACGCCAGCCCCGAACGCGCGGACTGGGGCCGCTTCGTGCGCAAGAAGGGCTTCCGGCTCGACTGAGGCCTAGGGCTTGTCCGCCTCCTCGGCGGGAAGGCTGCTGCGCCAATCCTTGCGGCTCAGCCAGGATGCGGCAGCCAGCGCCAGCAGCACGCCGCTTATCAGAAGCAGTACGCCCGCGATCGGGCGCGTGAAGAAGATCGTCCAGTTGCCGTTCGACATGACAAGCGACTGCCGCAGGCTGAGCTCGAAGGTCGGCGCGATCACCAGGCCCAGCACCAGCGGCGCCGGATCGAAATCGAACTTGCGCAGCAGATAGCCCAACACGCCCATGATCAGCATGATCCACACGTCGATGATGGAGTGGTTCACCTCGTAGACGCCGATGATGCAGAACATGATGATGAGCGGATAGAGGTAGGCATAGGGGATCTGCAGCACGCGCACGAACACCCCCACCAGCGGCAGGTTGAGCGCCAGCAGCATCAGGTTGCCGACGTACATCGAGGCGATGAAGCCCCAGAACACCTGCGGATGCTCAGTGACGAGCTGCGGACCGGGCGGCACGCCGTGGATCAGCAGCGCGGCCATCAGAACGGCAATCACGGGGCCCGTCGGCAGACCCAGCGCCAGCATCGGCACGAAGGCTCCAGTCGACGCGGCGTTGTTCGCCGATTCCGGCCCCGCGACGCCCGCCACCGCGCCCTTGCCGAACGCTTCCGGCGTCTTGGAGATGCGCTTCTCCACCGCATAGGAGAGGAAGCTCGCGATGATATGCGCGGAGCCGGGCACGATACCGACGAGGAAGCCGAGCACCGACCCGCGCGCAATCGGTGCCGCCGACTCCCGCCACTCCTCGCGCGTGGGCATCAGCTCGCGGAACTTGGGCGGGCTGATCTTCTCGGCAACCGTCTTGCTGGGCGTCGACAGAATCTCGCCCAGGCCGAACAGCCCAACTGCCACCGGCACGATGCCGATCCCGTCGCCAAGCTCCTTGATGTCGAAGCTGTAGCGGAAGTGCCCCGTCATCACGTCGATGCCGATGCACCCAAGCAGCAGGCCCGTGCACGCCATGAGCATCGTGCGCACGAGCGAGGTCGTCGACATGTAGGCGAGGAATATGAGGCCGAGCACGAGCAGCGCGGTGTACTCCGGCGGACCGAACCGCAGCGCAAAGCTCGCCAGCGGCGGAGCAACCAGCGTGAGCAGGATCACGCCGAACGTCCCGGCAACGAAAGAGCCGACGGCCGCGATGGCCAGCGCGGCCCCGGCCCGGCCCTTGCGCGCCATGGCGTGGCCGTCGATGCAGGTCATCACGGACGAGGCCTCGCCGGGAATGCGCATCAGGATCGACGTGGTCGAGCCGCCGTATTGCGAGCCGTAGTAGATGCCGGCCAGCATGATGATGGCCTTGGTGGCATCGAGCCCGAAGGTCGCCGGCAGCAGGATCGAAACGCCGGCCAGCGGACCGATGCCCGGCAGCATGCCCACGAGCGTGCCGACCACGCAGCCCAGGAAGGCATAGAGGAGAATGTCCGGCCGGAACGCGACGGAGAAGCCAAGAAGCAGGTTGTCGAGGATGCCATCCATGCCCGGCTAGAACCCGAGCACGCCGCGCGGCAGCGGCGTCTTGAGGATGTTGCTGAAAAGCAAGTATGCGAGCAGGGTCACTCCAAAGCTGAACGCGGCAGAGATCAGCAGTGGCCGTCGTTCGATAACGAACGTGAGGAAGAAGAGCAGGCAGGCCATCGTGAGCAGAAAGCCGCCCGTCGTGTAGAGCGCGACGGCAGCACAGGTGGGCGCGATGACCTTGAGCGCGTGAGGAAGATCGTCCCAGGCGATCTCGCGAGCGGGTGGGCTCGCACCGCCGCCGAGCACCAATCCGGCGCCCAACGCCATCATCAGGCCGAGGAGCAGGACGGGCAGCATGCCGGCGCCGGGCGACGGCAGGGTGCCGAAGGGCAGGTCCTGACTCATCAGCAGCACGAGTGCGCCGGCGACGATGAAAATGCCGCCGGCTACATGGTCCCTGCGCACGAACGCTTCCCTTCGGTCGCCGGAGAGCCAACCGGCGGTTGCCGTCACACCTTGCCGATGGATTGCACCGCGGCCTCGACGCGCTTGGCGTCCTCGTCCCAGAACTTGGCGAAGTCGGGCTGGTCGAGGTAGGCCACGACATCGCCGATGTTCTGGATCGCCTTCGTGAATTGCTCGTTGGCGACAGCCTTCCTGGTCTCCGCGCGCAGACGAGTGACGGCGTTGTCGGGCGTGCCCTTGGGCGCGAATAGCCCGACCCACAGCGAGAACTCAACGTCGTAGCCGAGCTCCTTGAGGGTCGGCACGTCGGGGAGCGACGCGGCGCGCTTTGCCGAGAAGCATGCCAGTGCCCGCACCTTGCCGGAGCGGATATGTGGGTTCGCCGCCGCGATCGAGGAAACCAGCACCTGCGAGTTGTTGCCGAGGATGGCCGTCAGGGCGGGCCCGCCGCCGTTGGTCGGCAGGTGGCGCATCTGGACGCCGGCCGCCTTCATGAACAGCGCGGTCGGCAGAGTGCAAGGCGCCGTAGAGACCGGAGGAGGAGAAGATCACCTCGTTCGGCCGCTTCTTGGCGTCGTCGACCAGCTCCTTGAGGGTCTTGTAGGGCGTCTGATCGTTCACGATCAGCACCATCGGCCCCTCAGTGAAGCGCGCTATCGGAATGAAGTCGGCGCGCGTGAACTTGGGCGGACGGCCGAAGAGCTTGTCCACCTCGGCAAAGCCCGAGATCGACACGATGTGGATGAGCAAGCGTGTAGCCGTCCGGCTTGGCAGCCGCCACGAACTGGCCGCCGACCTGGCCTGCAGCGCCGGCCTTGGTCTCGATCACCACGGGCTGCTTCAGCAGCGGCTCGAGCACGGCCGCAAACGGCCGGCCGACAACGTCGGCGGCACCGCCCGGTGGAAACGGATTGACCAGCGTCACGGGCCGGGAGGGATAGACCTCCTGAGCGGCCGCGGGCAAGGTGCCGAGCGCGGCGGCGGTTGCGGCGGAGCCGACGACGAAGCTGCGTCTGTCCATGGTGTTCTCCTCCCTTGGCGAGGGCGTTGGTCGGCGGCCCTCGTTTTGTGATTATCGTTTCGAGATGATTTGTAACGCCCTGGCTCCGGAGGGGCAACCGCATCAGGCTAATGCCTTCGATCAGAAATTCTCCTGTGCGGCCTGCCCGACGTGCAGGCGCGATCAGGCGCCGCCCTTGAGCAGCGCCTGCCGGTCGATCTTGCCGGTGCCCGTCTTGGGCAGCTCGTCGACGTAGGCAACGAGGCGCGGATACTTGTAAGGCAGCAGCCGTCCCTTCACGTAGTCCTGCAAGGCGCGCGTCGTCTCGTCCGAACTCACCGCGGGATCGGCGAGCACGACGAAAGCCTTGAGCGTCGTGAGGCCGTCCGCCTGCTCCACCGCCATCACCGCGCACTCGCGCACCAGGGCGTGGTCGGCGAGACAGAGTTCGACCTCCAGCGGATAGACCCACTGGCCGCTGACCTTGACGAGGTCGTCCGCGCGGCCGCGGAAGAAATGGTAGCCGTCGCCATCGCGCAGGAAGCGGTCGCCGGTGTAGATCCAGCCGCCCTCGCGCATGGTCTCGGCGGTCTTGTCGGGGCGGTTCCAGTAGGACGGCGCGTTCGAATCCCCGCGCACCCAGAGGATGCCTTCCTCGCCGTCTCTCGTGTCGCGGCCCTCGCTGTCGGTGAGCTTGATCTCGTAGCCCGGAACGCGCTTGCCGGCGGCGCCCTGCTTCTTCAGCTCGGGCGTGTTCGACAGGTAGATGTGCAGCGCCTCGGTGGAGCCGAGGCCCTCCATGATGTCGAGGCCCGAGAGCGCCTTCCACGCGCCGGAGACCTCGCCGGAGAGAACCTCGGCGGCCGAGACGGCCATGCGGAGGCTGGACAGATCGGCACCCGCCGCTTCCGGCGCCTTGGTGAGCGCGGTGTAGAGCGTCGGCAGCCCGAAGAACACCGTGGGACGATAGCGGGCGATGCAGTCGAAGATGGCGGACGGCTTCGGCTGCCCGGGCAGCAACACGCTGGAGGCGCCGACCGCGAACGGGAAGGTGATGGAGTTGCCGAGGCCGTAGGCGAAGAAAATCTTCGGCACGGAGAAGCAGATGTCGTCCTCGCGCAAGCTGCAGCAGATGGCGGCCGTAGGAGAGGTGCGTGTAGGCCATGTCGTGCTGCAGGTGCACGATGCCCTTGGGCCGCCCGGTGGAGCCCGAGGAGTACATCCAGAACGCCATGTCGTCGCGATGCGTGTCGGCGGGCACGAGCGCAGGCATGGGGCGCTCGAGCCATTCGCTCGCGGCGCGCACGGCCACCG
Source organism: uncultured Alphaproteobacteria bacterium (assembly GCA_963782855.1). Taxonomy (GTDB): domain Bacteria; phylum Pseudomonadota; class Alphaproteobacteria; order Rhizobiales; family Hyphomicrobiaceae; genus AWTP1-13. The sequence continues at coordinate 107,134 of CAWALW010000025.1, forward strand.
GTGCGTTCGCTGGCGGCGCGCCGTTGGTGATCGACCAGCGTCTCGAGCTTGGTGTCCGCGCAGGCCGTCGCATTGAACCGGTCGGCGAAGGCGGCGTCGCAGACCGCAATCGGCGCGCCGAAGTCGGCGAGGTAGAACTGCAGGAGATCGGACGGCGTAAGCGTGTTGATCAGCAGCGGCACCAGACCCGCGCGCATCGCACCGAAGAAGCGCCGCGGGATAGGCCGGCGTATCGTCGAGGAACAGCAGGACGCGGTCGCCGCGTTTCGCACCGAGCGACAGCAGGCCGGCGCCCATGCGCGCGGCGTCCTCCGCCAGCTCCGCATAGGTGCGCGAGCCGGCAGGTCCGGTGACCGCAGTGCGCGCGCCGCGACCCGCCGCGATGTTGTCGAACAGGATGGCGCTCGCGTTGTAGCGCTCCGGCAGGGAGAAGCCGATTTCCCTTGCGCCCGCGGCATCGCGCGGCACTGGATCGGCGATTTGCTGTACGCTGCTCATGCCGTCCTCCGCGCCGCATCATACAGCGCCATGAACCGCGGCGCCATCTCGCGCAGTCGCTCGTCGTCGACGCGGCCCGAGCGGCGGATGTAGCTCATGGCCATGTCCAGCGGCGCAAGCTGCATGTGCTCGGGAAAGCGCTCGTACCACGCGGCCGACCGGCGCGAGGCCGCCACCAGCTTCTCCACGATGGGACGCCGTTCCTTCTCATAGCGCGCCAGGGCGGATGCGACATCGCCGGCTCCGCCTCCAGGGCCTTTACCAGCGCCAGCGCGTCCTCGATCGCCAGTCGCGTGCCCGATCCGATCGAGAAGTGCGCGGTGTGCAGGGCGTCGCCGATCAGCACGACGTTGCCGCGCGACCAGCGCTCGTTCCAGACCCAGGGGAAATTGCGCCAGATCGACCGGTTGGAGATCAGCGGGTGTCCCTGCAGCGTGGCGGCGAACACCTCCTCGCAGATCGCGCGGCTTTCATCCTCGCCGGCCGTGTCGAGGCCCGCACGCCGCCAGGTCACAGGATCGCACTCGACGATGAACGTGCTCATGCCGGGCGCGTAGCGGTAGTGGTGCGCGTTGAAGGTGCCGAGCGCGTGCGACACGAAGGTCTGCGTCAGCGTATCGAAGCGGCGTCGGTCGTGCCATACCAGGCGAACTTGTCGTCGAGCTGGGAGATCGAGGTGCCGAAGGCGCTCGCCGAGTGTCGCGGCGGAGCAGCGAGTTGACGCCGTCCGCCGCGACGATGAGGTCTGCATCGCCAAGCTCGGCCAGCGACTGAACCGCCGTCTCGAACTGCGAGATCGACGCCGGCTGAGCGCGCGCCGCTGCTGCAGGAGTTGCAGCAAGCTCCAGCCGCCCGATGGCCGAGAAGCCCACGCCGTCGATGGCAACCGCCTCGCCGCGGTGCACGAGCGTGATGTCGCGCCACGTCTCCATGCGCGGGGCGATCAGCTCGACGGTCTCCGGATCGTCCTCGCGCAGGAAATCGAGCGCACGGTCCGAGAACACGACGCCGAAACCCCAGGTCGCGTCGGCCGGATTCTGCTCGAACAGGCGCACCTCGTCGCGCGGGTGCCGGCTGCTTCCACAGCGCCGAGAAGTAGAGGCCGCCCGGCCCGCCGCCGAGAACGCTCTACACGCATGGGTGCAACTGGATCATGCCGCGCTCAGTGCAGGACCGGCCCCTTGAGCAGACGCCGGCGATCGGTGGAGCGCACCGTCGACATCGAAGGTCCGGCCCTCCCGATTGACCTTCAACGGAACTTGCACGCCCGCCTCGCCCAGGGCCCAGACGCGCCGGAACAGGCCCGGCCAGGTCGTTCACCGACGTGCCGGCGACGACTGAGGACGATATCGCCCGCGCGCAGGTCTGCCTTGTCCGCCGGCCCGCGGCCGGCGACGCCGAGGATCGCAACGCTGCTGCCGACCTCGGTGGCGTACAGGCCGAGCCAGGGACGTGCCGGGCGATTGGGCCGGCCGATGGTGATGAGGTCGTCGAAGATGGGTTTCAGCAGGTCGATGGGGACGATCATGTTCGCGTCGTCGGCCTGCCGAGCGGGCCGCTCGCGCGTGGCCGGCGCCGACTGCTGGATTTGCAGCGAGCCGATGCCGAGCAGGTCGCCCGCGGGACCGATCAGTGCCGTGCCGCCCCAGAATGGATGCGCGGGCGCGGTGAAGATCGCCTCGTCCAGCACGTACTCCCAGTAGCCGGCAAACTCCTGCTTGGCGATGATGCGCGCCGCCACCGAGCGTGCTTGCGCCCGCCGGAACCCGCGACCACGACTCGCATGCCGACCTCGGCATCTGCCGAGCGTGCCGAGCGGCAGCACCGGCACGTCGAGCCGCGCCAGCGCCTGCACGAGGCCGAACCCCGTCTCCTGGTCGTAGCCGAGCACGTGGCCGGGAACCGTGCGCTGGCCGCCGAGGTTGATCCACACCGTCTCGGCCTCGGTCAGCAGGTAGCCGATGGTGAGGACGATGCCGTCGCTGCGGATCAGCGCACCGTGCCCGACCCGCTCCGTGCCCAGGATCTCCGCCGTGAAGGCGTCCGGGGGAACGAGCGCGCGAATGCCGACCACGGCGCCCAGCGCCTCGTCCAGCTCGTAGTCGTAGTCTTCCGGCTTCGGTTGCACGATCGTCCGCTTCCAATCTTCAACGATCAGCTCTTGCGTCCAGTCTAGCGTCCCTGCACCCTGGCTGCCACAACTCTGCGGCGAAGCCGCCGGCACGCTTCGAACGGAATGGAGAACCCCCGATGGCCGCGCTGTTTGCCTTCCTCCATCATATTGCCGCGTTCACGCTGTTTGCAGCGCTTGTCGTCCAGCTGATCAACCTGCGGGGGACGTTGACGCTCGAGCGGGCGCGCACGCTCCAGATCGCCGACATGCTGTTCGGCGGCGCAGCAGGTGTCCTGCTGGTCGTCGGCCTCCTCCGCGTCTTCTACTTCGAGAAGGGGTACTATTATTACTTCCACAGCCACTCGTTCCTCACGAAGTTCGGCCTGTTCGTCGTGGTGGGCCTGCTGTCCATCATCCCCACGCGCGAGTTCCTGCGCTGGCGGGCGGCCGTGAAAACCGGCCAGGTTCCGACGGTCACCGAGGCAAAGCTGAAGTCGATCCGTTCGATCGTGCATTACGAGCTTGTCGGCGTGGTGCTCATCATCCTGTTCGCAGCGCTGATGGCGAAGGGGATCTAAGCAGCCCTGCCCTTTCCGCTCAATCGGCGAGACGATCGACGTAGGTCACGAACTCGTCGGTTTTCACGCGCTCGGGCGTGAAGACGTTCACCTTCTCGTTCGGGTCGGGATAGCCGAGCGCCATGCCGCAGACGATGGTCTGTTCGGCGGGGATGCCGAGCCGGCGTTGCAGGACCTCGTGGTAGTTGAGGAACGCCGCCTGCGGGCAGGTCTCCAGCCCGAACGGCCGCGCGGCCACCATGATGTTCTGCAGGAACATGCCGTAGTCCAGCCACGAGCCCTGCTCCAGATCGCGATTGATCGTGAAGATCAAGCCCACGGGCGCGTCGAAGAACGTGAAGTTGCGCGCGTGCTGGGCGTGCATCTTATCTTTCTGATCCCGACCGATCCCGAGCACGCCATACAGGCCCCAGCCGCAGGCGCGCCGCCGCGCGAGGTAGGGTTCAAACCATTTCTCCGGGTAGTAGTTGTAGTTCCGCTTTGGCAGCGGTGCATTGTCGTATCGCTCTCCCAGGTCGCGGCAGATCTCGTCGCGGACCGCGCCTTCGAGCACCCACACCTTCCACGGCTGGATGTTGGAGCCGGACGGCGCGCGGCCGGCAATCAGCAGGATGCGCTCGATGAGCTCACGCGGCACGGGCTTTGGCAGGAAGGCGCGGAAGCAGTGGCGGCCCGTGATGGCCTCCTCGACCGTCATCATCGCAGGGATTCCCGTTGGCGGGCGCAGCGCCGAAATCGCGCCGCGGCTGTTGCGGGCGGACCATGACACGGCCTAGTTTGCGGGGTCAATCGACAGCGGGACGCATCGCAACGCCCGCGGCAATCCGGGAGAAGCGCATGCCCTTCGATCCGAACGCAGCCGATCTGACCGTCGCCGTGATCGGCACGGGCACGATGGGGCGCGGCATCGTGCAGGTGTCTGCGCAGGGCGGCATGCGCGTCATCGCCTTCGACGAGAAGCCCGGAGCGGCGCAGGCCGCCAAGGACTATATCGCCAAGACGCTCGGTGGGCTGGTCGAGAAAGGGCGCGTGAGCGAAGCGGATGCCAAGGCCGCGGTGGATCGGATCATCGTCGCGGGCAGCCTGGCTGATCTTGCCCGCGCCAACGTCGTGGTCGAGGCCATCATCGAGAAGCTCGAGCCGAAGCAGGAGCTGTTCACGAAGCTCGAAGGCGTCGTCGGCCCTGAGACGATCCTCGCCTCCAACACCTCCTCGATCCCGATCACCGCTATCGCCTCGAAGTGCAAGCATCCCGAGCGCGTCGGCGGCATGCACTTCTTCAATCCGGTGCCGCTGATGCGGCTGGTGGAGATCATTCCCGGGCTCAGGACGGCGCAATGGGTGACGGACGCGATGATGACGCTGGGACGGCGCATGACGCGCGAGCCGATCCTGTGCACCGACAGCCCCGCATTCCTGGTCAATCATGTCGGCCGCGGCTTCGTACCGGAATCGCAACGCATCCTGACGGAGAACATTGCTTCCGCCTCCGACATCGACCGTATCCTGACCGGCGCGCCAGGCTTCAAGATGGGACCGTTCGCGCTGGCGGATATGGTCGGCATCGACGTGCAGCACAGCGTGATGGAATCGGTGTTTGCCCAGTTCTACGGCGAGCCCGCCTTCGCGCCGCTGAACCTGTCGGCGCTGCGCGTCGCCGGCGGGCATGCTCGGCCGCAAGACCGGTGCGCGGCTGGTTCGCCTACGACGACGGCAAGGCGGTGATGCCGCCCGCGCCGCCTGCACCGCCGGCGCGACCGAAGTCGGTGTGGGTGTTCCCGAGCCCCAGTCACGCCGATCTGCAGGCGCCGCTGATCGAGCTCTTCAAGCAGGCTGGCGCCGACGTGGAGCACGGGCGAGAAGCCGAGCGCGGAAGCGCTGATCGTGATCGACGCCCATCGGCTATGACGTGACCACCGCCGTCGCAGATCTCAAGCTGGATGGCCGACGCACGGTCGCCATCGACGTGCTGTTCGGCATGAAGGGTCCGCGCACCTTGATGGTGACGCCCGCCATCGATCCCGCCATGCGCGATGCTGCCCACGGTCTCCTGGCCGCCGATGGCCAGCCGGTCGTCGTCATCAACGACAGTCCCGGCTTTGTGGCGCAGCGCGTGGTGGCGATGATCGTCAACATCGCCTGCGGCGTCGCCCAGCGCGGCATCGCCTCGCCTGCCGATATCGACAAGGCCACCAAGCTCGGTCTCGGTTACCCCTTCGGTCCGCTCGAATGGGGAGACCGCATCGGCGCGGGCCGCGTGCTGTTCATTCTCGAGCGGCTGCAGGCCTTCTACGGCGAGCCGCGCTATCGGCCCGAACCCGTGGCTGAAGCGGCGCGCGATGCTTGGCCTGCCGCTGTCGGCACCCGAAGGGCGCAGCGCCTGAGACCTGCCATCATCCACATTCAATTCTCCGGAGTACAAAAGTGAGCTTCGAGCGCCTGTTCCATCCACGAGCCATCGCCATCATCGGCGCCTCGTCGGACCTGACCCGCATCGGCGGGCAACCGCTGAAGGCGCTCAAGAACGCCGGCTTCAAGGGCGGCATCTTTCCGGTGAACCCGAAGTACCCGGAGATCCATGGCTACAAATGCTACGCCGACGCCGCATCGATCGGAGAGCCGTGCGACCTCGCCATTGTCGCGGTTCCCGCTCCGCACGTCGCGCAAGCGATCCGCGACTGCGGCAAGGCGAAAATACCGTTCGCCGTCGTGCTGACCGCGGGCTTCCGCGAAGCGGGCGCGGAGGGCCGCAAGCTGGAGGCGGAGCTGAAGCGCGTGGTCGAGGAGACCGGCGTGCGCATCGTCGGCCCGAACTGCCAGGGCATGCTGTCTATACAGTCGCGCGTGTGGGCGGCGTTCGGCAGCGTCGCGGATGAGACCGACTTTCGCCCCGGCTCGGTGTCGTGCGCGTTCCAGTCGGGCGGCTTCGGCTACGCCATCGTCAACCTCGCCGAGGCGCAGGGCCTCGGCTTCCGCATCTGCGTGTCCTCGGGCAATGAGACCGACATCGACATGCCCCAGCTTCTCGCCTCGTTGCTCGAAGACGAGGGCACGTCCGTCATCTTCGCCTACCTGGAGGGCACGCCCGACGCGCGCCGCCTGCTGGATGTCGGCCGCAAGTCGCTCGAAACAGGCAAGCCCGTGATGATCTGGAAGGCGCGCCACCACCGACGCCGGCGTGAAGGCTGCCGCGTCGCACACGGCCAACATGACCGGAAGCTACGATCTCTATCGCGCGGCACTGCGCCAGGCCGGCCTGATCGAGGTCGACGACGTGGAGCCTATCGTCGACGTCGCCAAGCTGTTCGCGCAGGGGCGGCTGCCGAAGGGCAACTCGGTCGGCGTGCTGTCCATCTCCGGCGGCTCGGGCATCGTCTATGCGGATGCCGCCGTGCGCGGCGGGCTGACGCTGCCGCCGTTCTCCGCCGCGACGCTGGCCGCGCTGCGCAAGATCGTGCCGTCCTTCGGCTCGCCCGAGAACCCCGCCGACGTCACGGCCGGCTTCTTCAACGACATGAGCCTGTTCATCAACGCGCTGGAGATCGTGCTGGCCGATCCGCAGCTCGACCAGCTTTCCATCCTGCTCGCTTCCATCTCCGGCGCCTCCGCCGCACGCGCGGGAGAGGCGATCGCCGCCGTCGCCGGGCGCACGGCCAAGCCGATCCACGTTGCCTGGTCCGGCCGCCACGCCAAGTCGCCTGAGGCCGTGAAGGCCCTGACGGATGCCGGCGTGCCGTTCATCACCACGCCGGTGCGGCTCGCGCGCGCCGCCGCGACGCTCGCCCGCTTCGCCGCCGACCAGCGCCGCCTGCTGCCGCGCAAGACGCCGGAGGTGCGCACGCCCAAGGCGCTCGATCTGCCGGTCGGCGCGGTGACGCTGAACGAAGCGGAGAGCAAGAGCGTGCTGCGCGCCTTCGGCATCCCGGTCGCCAAGGAGGTGCTCGTTCCTGCCGGAGCGGATGCAGAGGTCGCGACCGGCGGGCTGAATGCGCCGTTCGCCGTGAAGATCGTCTCCCGCGACATCGCCCACAAGACCGAGGCCGGCGGCGTCATGCTGAAGGTTGCGCGCGAGAGCCTCGCCGGTGCGGTACGCACCGTGACGGCCAACGCCACCAAGGCCGTGCCGGGCGCCAAGATCGACGGCGTGCTCGTCTCCGAGATGGCGCAGGGCGTGGAGGCCCTGATCGGCATCATCAACGACGAGAGCTTCGGCGCCGTCGTCGCGCTCGGCATGGGCGGCGTGCTGACCGAGGTGCTGAAGGACGTCACCTACCGCGTCGCGCCCTTCGGCATCGAGACCGCCCGCGAGATGATCGCCGACCTGCGGGGCGCCAAGCTGTTCGACGGCTACCGCGGCGCGCCCGCCGCCGACAAGGAGGCGCTGGCGAAAGCCCTGGTCGCCGCCTCCGAGATGGCCACCGCGCTCGGCGCCCGCCTCAAGGAAGCCGACCTCAACCCCGTGTTCGTCGGCCCCAACGGCGCCGTGGCTGCGGATGCGCTGGTGGTGTTGAAGTAATTGTCATCCCGGGCCTTGTGCCACGGCTGTCCGGTTGAGATTTGATAGACGAGGGGCATGGCGTTGATTCAACTGTGAATTCGAGAGCTTGCCGGCCTACTCGGACACAGATGGAGATCGACGCCATGCGGCATCACAATAGCCTCTTTCACCAGCTGTTGCAGTTCGTGCCGTGGGACCAGTTCGACCGTCTTGTGGATGATCACTGTGCCGACGCGCGCGTGCGCCGGTTGACGACGAAGAGCCAGTTGATCGCGCTCATCTATGCGCAGCTTTCGGGCGCGCAGAGCCTTCGCGAGATCGGGCAAGCCATGGCGAGCCACGAGCACCGGCTCTATCACCTCGGCGCCACGGTGCCAGCGCGCTCGACACTCGCCGACGCCAATGCGAAGCGTCCTGCACAGCTTTTCGCCGACCTGTTCGCCGTGCTCGCTGCGCGCGCGAGCCCTGGCCTGCGCCGCGCCACGCGCGAAGCGGTCCATCTCGTTGATGCGAGCAGCATTCGCCTGACCGACATATCGCGGGCCTGGGCCGATTACGAGACCCATGGTGCGCTGGTGAAGCTGCATGTGGACTTTGACGCAGACTGCGCGATCCCGGCCAATTTTGCGATCACGCCGGCGCGCGTCAACGACGTGAGCATGGCCCACACGCTGCCGATCGAGCCCGGCGCCACCTACGTCTTTGACCTTGGATACTATGACTTTTCCTGGTGGGGCCGGCTCCACAAGGCAGGCTGCAGGATCGTAACGCGGCTCAAGACCCATACATGCCCGCGCGTCGTCGAGGCACGGGCCGTCACCCCGGGCAGCCCTGTCCGATCGGACAACCTCGTTGCCATCGATGGGCGCCTGAGATCGGCACGCGGAGCGCGCCATCCGCTCGCCGGCATCGCCTTGCGCCAAGTCGTGGTCGCGATCGACGGCGGGCGAACGTTGCGGCTCCTCACCAACGATCTCGAGGCTCCCGCCGAACAAATAGGTGCGCTCTACAAGACACGCTGGCAGATCGAGCTGTTCTTCCGCTGGATCAAGCAGAACCTCAAAATCAAGCGCTTCCTCGGAACCAGCGAAAACGCCGTCAGGGCGCAGATTGCGGTCGCGCTCATCGCCTTCCTCATCCTCAGGATGGCCCACCGGGCCAAGTCCTTCCCATCCAGCCTCCTCGCCTTCGCACGCCTCGCAAAAGCCAACCTCATGCATCGGCGACCGCTCGACAATCTCGCCGCCCCGCCCCCAACCATCACGCGCGATCAACGCCAGCCGGAACTCGCCCTGTGCTGAACCGGACAGCCGTGGCCTTGTGCCCGGGATCCATCTCATCAGCTTGCTCGGGCGTTCGTTGAGGCTGGATCCCGGCAACGAGTGCCGGGATCGTCGGGCATGCTGCGGTCTTCCTTGAAGGCCTCTGCGCGTCCGGCCATCTTCAGCTTGGTGAGCAGGTTGCCGAAGTACAGCCGGTAGGGGCTGTTCGCCGCCGTCACATACTCGCGCGCCTTCGCATCGGTGTCGGCGACGAAGATCGAACGCGCCACGCGCCAGTTGGCGGGATCGGCCGGCCGCTTGCCCTTCTCGCAGCCCTCGACGTACTTGGGCCAGTGCGTCTTGACCCACGCCGGCATCAGGAAGTTGGCCGAGATCGGCTCCCAGCCGCGCGAGGCCGCCTCCGCCGCGCCTTGCGAGTAGGGCGCCACCACCGTCACCACGATCGGCGGATGCGGCTTCTGCAGCGGCTTGCCCATCACGCCCTGGCCGATGTCGGCGCGCAGCGTGCGCTCGGTGGTGATCGTCCAGTACTTGCCCTTGATGTTGTAGGGCGCCTCGCCGGCCCAGATGGCGAGCACCTGGTTGATCGCCTCCACGAACATCTCGTTGCGGTTGGCGTTGAGGTTGCCGAACACCTCCGCATCCGACAGCAGCCCGCCCGGCGAGATGCCGAAGATGAACCGGCCGTCGAGCAGGTGATCCAGCATGGCGATGTTGGAGGCCACCGCTGCCGGATGGTTGTTCGGCATGTTGACCGTGCCGGTGCCGAGCTTGATGCGCTTGGTGGCATCCACCAGCGTGGCGATGAACGTGATGCACGAGGGGATGTTCTCGGCCGCATCCGTCACGTGCTCGCCGACGTAGCCTTCCACGAAGCCGAGCTCGTCGGCGAGGATGAACGCCTCGCGGTCCTCGCGCAGGCACAGCCGCCAATCCTTCCCCAGCGGATGCAGGGGCATGGTGAAGAAGCCGAGTTTCATAGGCCGTTCCTCTGCCTCGAATTGTCATGGTCGGGCTTGTCCCGACCATCCAGCCAACAGCTTGCTCTGACGCTAGCGGACAGCTGGATCCTCGGGACAAGCCCGAGGATAACGGCGGGAATCGAAAGTTTGGACCTGAACACTACTTTATGGCCTGCGGGTTGATCGGCGAGCCGGTGCCGCCCGGAATGACCAGCGGCGGGCCGCAGAAAAAGAACTCGTAGACCTTGTCCTTGGCGCAGTCCTCGGCGAGCTCCTTCAGGTTGAACATCTCGCCCATGTAGAGGCCCATGGCCGGGATCACCACCCAGTGCCAGGGCTGGTTGACGTCCTTGGTCTCGTTGGGCCGCACTTCCACGCCCCAGGTGTCGGAGCACACGCCGGCGACCTGCTTCTCCTGCAGCCAGTAGCAGCTCTCGAACTTGAGGCCCGGCGCGTCGCCGCCGGCATAGCCGCCCCACTCGCCGCGCGCGTTGCAGGCTTCCATCTGCCCGGTGCGGACGATGACGAAGTCGCCCTTGCGGATCTCCACCTTCTGCGCGGCGGCGCACGCGTCGAGGTCGTCGTTGGCGATGCCCTCGCCATCCTTGAGCGTATCGACGCCCTTCCAGCGCGCGATGTCGAGCAGCACGCCGCGCCCGACCAGCTTGTCGCGCGCGTGCTCGATGCCGAGCTTGGAGAGCCCGTTGCTGTCGACCGCGCTGGCGTGATGCCCGTTGTACATCTTGTCGTGATAGAAGATGTGCCCCAGCAAATCCCAGTGCGTCGCCGACTGGATCGGCATGTTGAGCGCATCATCGGCGTACATGAGGCCCTCCTGCCGCGCCCGCTACGCGCGTCGGTGCCGGTGGCGAGCATGGTGTGGATCGGGTTCCAGCGCTTGCCGAACAGGCCGCGCTGCGGACCGCTTGGCGCCGAGCGGAATGCCGAGCGCGAACGCCTTGCCCTTCTTGATGAGCTTGCCCGCGGCGACGATGTCCGGGGGCGTGACGTTGTTCAGCGTGCCGATCTGGTCGTCCTTGCCCCAGCGGCCCCAGTTGGACAGCTCCTTGAAGGCCTGATCGACGGCTGCTTTGGAAACGGTGATGTTCCGGCTGCTCGACATGGTTTCCGCCCTTCTTCTCCGCGCCGTGGGGGCGCTTTCCGCTTTGCGCGCATTTTGCCCATGTCACGCGGCGATTGCCAGGGGCGGCGAATTGAGGTTCGATGAGAAGACATGATCGCCGCAATAATCATGCGCGCTGATCGCACGAATTACCCAGGGAGATTGCGCAATGACCGCCACCCAGACCATCGAGAGGCCGTCCGCCGGCGCCAACCCGCGCGCCCATTGGCCGGTAGAGTTGCAGCAGGAGCTGGAGGACAACCGCTTCAGCCCCATCGTCGGCAGCGTGCTCGTCTCCGAGACCGACAAGGTGCGCGTGTGGCACCTGCTGTTCCGGCTGGCAAGCGCTGCACCTTCCACCGCCACGTGCTCGACTACTTCTGGACCTGCCACACGCACGGCAAGGCGCGCGGCTACTTCGAGGACGGCTCCATCACCGAGACCGTGCATTTCCCCGGCGACACGCGGCATCTCAACTACGCGGCCGGCGAGTACCTGCTGCACAGCGTGGCGAACATCGGCGACACGGACCTCCTGTTCACCACGGTGGAGTATCTGCAAAGCGCCAACGAGCCGCTGCCGGTGCCCGATGGGGTGCGGCTGCAGGTGTCCTGAGCCTCCCGGCGATAGGTGGCGCTCCACGCGCTCTGCAATCTCGGTTGGCCGAATCCGCACAGCAATGTGACCTGGGTCCCCGCCTTCGCGGGGATGACGTTGTTGCGAGCATATCGCTTCATACAGGACAGTCACTCCCGCGGAGGCGGGAGCCCAGGGCACGGTGCTACACGTGTGCGGGTGCGAGAGCGTGTAGCGCCGGCGTGTTTGCACTCCGACGGCTAGCTCTCACGCATGAAATCCAGCACCGCTGTCTCGGCCATGACTTGCGCCGGCTCGGCGTGCCACGCGGCTTTGGCGCGCTCCGCTTCGTCTGTCGAATGAGTGCCGCAGGTAGGAGCCAAGCCGCCGCGCCTGCGCGACGAATCGGCCGCCGACGCCGATGCGTTGCGCCTCGTAGGCGCGCAAGGCCTCCGCGACATCGTCGTGCGCCTCGAGCGCAGCCGCCAGCACGGCCGCGTCCTGCGCCGCCTTGACGACGCCGCCGCCGACGTGCGGGCGCACCACGAACGCGGCGTCGCCGGCAAGCGCGACGCGGCCGATGGCCATCGCCGTGCTCTGGAGGTCGTAGATCGGCTGCAGGAACGGCTGCTCGGCATGATCCATCGCGGCGCGGAATTGCGGCGGCAGCAGGCGCGCGACCGCATCGCGCATCTCCGCGATGACGCCGCGCGCGATCAGCGGCGGCGGGATCGACAGATCGTGCCGCTTGCCGGTGTCGGATGTCAGCAGCCGCGGCACATCGCGCTCCGCGTCCGCCGGGCCGATACCACACGATGTTCCAGCTCCGGTGCCCTGGTCTCAGGTCGTTGCCCGGCCCCGCGACCGGATAGCCGAGGAACTGCTCGCCGGGCGGCAGGTGGAAGCTCAGGTGCTCGAACAGGTCCTGCCCCATCGCCGCAACCGCATCGTGCTCGTCGACGAGACCGCGCCAGGCGACATAGCCCGCATACTGCGGCTGCACGTCCGGCAACAGTTGGCCGCGTACCGCGCGAGCGGAAACCGTCGGCCCCCACCAGCAGATCGCCGGTTTCCGAGGCGCCGTCGGCAAAATGCGCCGTGACCGCGCGCGCATCCTGGGTCACGTGCACGAGGTCGCGGCCGACGTGATAGGACGGGTGCCCCGAGCGCCCCGCCCAGCATCTCGAACAGGCGGTTCCACGAGGTCGCGATCTGCGGCAGCGCGTTGCGCCCGATCTCGGCGCCAGCCAGATCGAGCACGATGCGGCCCGGCACCGGGACGCCGAAGTCCTGCCCCGCCTCCAGCCCGAGCTCGGCCAGGGCCTCGCGCATCTCCGGATGCGTCATGATGCCCCGCGCCGCGGCCGGTGAGCGCCACCGGCGAGCGCTCGAAGACATCCACCCGCCAGCCCGCTGCGCCGCAGGTAGAGCGCAGCGAACAGCCCGGCCATGGAGCCGCCAATGACGAGGGCGCGGCGCGAGGTGCGGGCCATCTTCTCTCGCGCTGTCAGAAATCGACTTCCGGATGCAGGCCGCTCGGAGGCGCGGCTACGTCCCGAGATAATACTGCTTGATCGTGTCGTTGTTGGCGAGGTCGGCGGCGGTCTTGCCTTCGAACTCGATCTCGCCGTGCACGATCACATAGCCGCGGTCGGCGATCTTGATGGCCTGGTTGAAGTTCTGCTCGGCCATCAGCACGGTGAGGTTGCGCTGCTCCTTCAGCTCCTTGATCTTGGCGATCATGCGGCTGACGAGGATGGGCGCCAGACCGACCGACGGCTCGTCCACCAGCAGCAGCCTCGGCTCCGACATCAGCGCGCGCGCCACCGCCACCATCTGCTGCTCGCCGCCGCTCATGGAGCCGGCGAGCTGGTTGCGCCGTCCCGCCAGCGCTGGGAAGGCCGTCAGCACGAAATCCAGGTTCGCCTTGATGTTGCGGCGCGCCGCCTTGCGGTAGGCGCCGAGCATCAGGTTCTCTTCCACCGTCAGCGCCGGAAACAGCCGCCGCCCTTCCGGCACCAGCGCGATGCCGAGGCCGACGATCTCCTCGGGCGGCGCCCGACGAGGTTGGTCTCGCGCCCGTCGGCCTTGAACATGATGCTGCCGGCGTCCGGCCGCACCAGCCCGGCGATGCAGCGGATCAGCGTGCTCTTGCCGTTGCCGTTGGAGCCGAGCAGCACCACCGTCTCGCCGTCGTTGACGGTGATCGAGACGCCGTGCAGCACGCGGACGGAACCGTAGCCCGCGTCGACGTTCTTGATCTCGATGCTACTCGCCAAGGTAGGCCTTCTCCACTAGCGGGTCTTTGACGACCTGGTCGGGCGTGCCCTCGAAGATCTTGGCGCCGGCATCCAGCACGATCACGCGCTGCGAGATAGCGCAGCACCGCGCGCATGATGTGCTCGATCATGATGACGGCGACGCCGCGCTCGTTGAGCTTGAACAGCAGGCCCGAGGATCTCGTCCACCTCGGAGGTGGACAGCCCCGCCATCGCCTCGTCGGAGATCAGCAGCTGCGGCTTGGCGGCGAGCGCGCGCGCCAGCTCCAGCTTGCGCATGTCGACTTGCGTCAGCCGTCCCGAATTGTCGTTGGCGCGGCCGGCGAAGCCGACGAGGTCGAGGATCTCGCGCGCCTCCGCCTCCCGGTCGCCGCCGCCGCCGCGGTGCGGTGGCGGTGTACTCCATGGGGATCAGCAGGTTCTGCAGGATGGTCATGCTGCGGAACGGCCGCGGGATCTGAAAGCTGCGCACGATGCCGTGGTGCGTGCGCTGGTGCGCGGGCAGCCGCGAGATGTCTACGCCGCGGAAGATGATCGTGCCCTCGTCGCCGAACAGCGAGCCCGAGATGCAGTTGATCGTCGTCGTCTTGCCGGAGCCGTTGGGGCCGATGAGACCCAGGCGCTCGCCCTCGTCGAGATGGAGGTCGATACCGTTCAGCGCGACGAAGCCGCCGAAGCGCTTGGTAGGCCCTTGACGTCGAGGATGCGCTCAGCCATCGCGCTTGCCCCTGCGGCGCAGGTCGTTGAACAGGCCGACGAGACCCTTCGGGGCCAGTATCACGAAAGACGACCAGCACCACGCCGACGAGCAGCACGTTGATCTCCGACGAGATCGTGACCGAGATCACCTCCTGCGCCGTGCCGAGCAGCAGCGCGCCCACCAGCGGCCCGTACCAGAAGGCCGTGCCGCCGATCATGGGCATGGCGATGGAGTTGACGGCGATGTTGAGCTGGAAGGCCGACTGCGGGTCGACGAAGGTGACGAAGTACGGGTAGGGCGCACCGGCCACGCCCATCAGCGCGCCCATGACGGTCGCCGAGATCAGCTTCAGCTGCAGCGTCGGCACGCCCATGCATTCGGCCGCGACCTCGTCGTCGCGCACGGCGGCAAGCCCGCGGCCGAACTTGGAGTTGGTGATGTAGCGCGCGACCGCCAGCGCCATCAGCCCCAGCACCAGCATCGTCATGAACAGGTACTTGACGTAGCTGGAGAAGAGCGGCGGCGGGTCGGGCGTCAGGATATAGGCGCCCTTGGCGGCGCCGACGTAGTCCCAGTTGCTGATGAAGGTCTGGACCACGATCGCCAGCGCCAGGGTGGCGATGGCGAAGTAGACGCCCCTGCAGCCGCAGCGTGAGGTAGCCGGTGCCGAGACCGATCAGGCCGCAGATGACAGCCGCCGCCACGATGAAGACCGGCAGCGGCGCGTCGAAACCCACGCTGCGCAGGTACTTCTGCAGCGCGATCGTGGTGTAGGCGCCGACGGCGAAGAAGCCCGCGCTGCCGAAGTTCACGTAGCCCGTGAAGCCGCCGAGGATGTTCCAGGCCGTCGCCATGATCAGCGACTGCAGTACGATGTAGGAGGCAAAGAAGTAGTACTCGTTGCTCGACACCCTGGTGAAGACGAAGCCGGCCACCAGCGCCAGGGCCACGAAGATCCAGAAGCCCCAACCCTTCATGATGGCCTGCCCAGGATGCCGGACGGCCGGACGGCAAGCGTGAGGAGCAGGATGCCGAAGGCCACGGCGGGCGCCCAGGACGGGCCGGCGAAGGTCGCGACGAAGCTCTCGGCGATGCCGAGGATGAACGCCGCCAGCACCGTGCCCGTTATGCTTCCCATGCCGCCGAGCACGACGATGGCGAACGCGCGGCCGATGTACTCGCGATTGATGGACGGCTCGACCGGACCGATGATGATCAGCAGCGCCCCCGCAATCGACGCCGTTGCCAGCGCCAGTCCGAACGCGATCTGCTTCACCCGGACAGGGTTGGCGCCCATCAGCTGCAGGGCCTGCCGGTCCTGCGACACGGCCAGGATGGCGCGGCCGATGAACGTCCGCGACAAGAAGAGGTAGAGGCCGATCGTCATCGCCATCGAGACGACGAACGGCACCGCCATGCGCAGCGGGAAGTCGACGAGGCCGATGTGCCAGTTGATGCCGATGTAGGACGCGGACACCAGCCGGTAGTCGACGCCATAGATCATGATCAGCACCACCTCGATGATGAACATGAGGCCGAAGAAGAAGGCGAGCCCAGTGAGCGATTCCTGGCCCGTACGCTCGAAGCTCACGTAGTAGATGCGGTAGACGACCATCCCCAGCACGAAGAAGAACGGCGCGATCAGGATCCCGGTGAAGACGGGATCGAAGCCGTAGTGCGCGCCGAAGATAGTAGGCGAAGTAGGAGCCGATGATGATGAAGGCAGGATGGGCGATGTTGACGATGTCGAGCTGGCCGAAGGCGATCGACAGGCCCAGCGCCACGGCGGCATAGAAACCGCCAAGCAAAATGCCCGCGACGACAGCGTTCAGGAACAGTCCTGGATCAGTAATCACTGTCGTCGCGGCGCCCGTCGCTCACCCATGCCTGCAGTTCGATTTGCGGCTATTGCTTGTACGGGAACGCCAGCTCGCCCGATTTCACCGACGGCGGATACAGGACGACCCGGCTTCCGGCCTTCGTGAACTGCTCCATATCGTCGGCCTTGAGGTCGCGGAACTGCACCATCAGGGCGCGGGAGGGGCCCATTCGCCGTTCTTGCCGAACTTCACCGGCCCGACGATCGTGTTGTACGTCGTGGTGCGCATGTGCTCGGCGAGCTTGCCGTGATCGAGGTTCTTGGTGGCATCGACGGCCTGGCCCAGCATCTCGAGATAGGCATAGCCGAACGGCGGAAGGTAGTGGCCGAGCGGGTCGACGCCGGCCCCGGCAGCCTTCGCCTGGTACTTCTTAAGGAACGCCTCGATGCCCGGGAAGTTGAGCGTCGGCGCCGGCACCCAGAAGTCGTAGTTGACGACCCCGTTCAGCATCGGCCCGAGGCTCTTCTGGATGGCCGCGAATTGCAGGCCGACCATGCCGCCTCCGAACATCTTGGCCTTGAGGCCAAGCTCGTTGGCCGCCTTGACCATGCCGACCGAATCCGGGGGATAGGAGCCGATGTAGACGGCATCCGGATTGGTCGCCTGGATGGCGCGGATGATCGGCGTGAAGTCGGTCGTCGGCGGCGGATAGGACTTGTCGTAGACGATATCGAATCCCATCGCCTTGGCGTTCGCACGCGCTCCGGCCGCGGCGTTCTGCGCAAATTCCGCGTCGGCCGCGGCGATGGCGATCGTCTTCAGGCCCTTGCTCTTGGCAAGCTCGAAGTATCCGCGCGACCAGTCCGTCAGAGGTTCGGGACCGGCCGGCATGATCTGGAAGTAGCGGTCGTATTTGAAGGTCTCGTTCGCCGCCAGGCCGAACAGCGATGGGAACACCATCTTCTTGCGCATGATGATCGGCATCGCCGGCGCGATCACGTTGGTGCCGTAGCTGGAGACAACGAGGTCGACCTGATCGACCTCGATCAGCTTCGTGTAGATCGCCGGAACGCGTGCCGGATTGGTCTGGTCGTCGTTGTAGATGAACTCGACCGGACGACCGAGCAGGCCGCCCTTCGCGTTGACGTCGTCGCGCCAGATCTCCATGGCGATCAGCGCGGACTTGCCGCCCGCACCCAGGGGACCAGTGAGCGACATCGAGAACCCGATCTTGATCGGCTTCTGCTGTGCGAGCGCTGGGCTGGAGAAGAGCGTCGAGCCGGCAACGGCGAGCGCAGTCAAAGCTGCAGCAAAGCCAGCCACCCGACGCGAGATGTTCTGCGTCATGAAAACAGTCCTCCCTATTGGAACCGGTTTTTTTGGCACTTTAAGCGCGCCGATGCGCAAGCCAAGGCTTCATGGCCTTGTGTCGCGTCACAATTCGACGTTGTGGGGACGCCGCCCATCAGCAAACACGGGCGGGCCATAAGCTCGAGTTCTCATTTCACTATTGAAGATCGCAGAGGCCGCGCGCACAATCTCGCAGGACAGGGAACGCGCGCCGCATCGACCGGCGCCAGGGAGAAGAGGCCCATGCGCGAATATACGCCCGAGAACATCACCGATGCCGTGCTCGAACAGATGTCGACCACGCCGGACCCGCGCATGAAGGAGGTCATGGAAGCCGCGGTGAAGCACCTGCACGCCTTCGCCCGCGACGTGAAGCTCACCCCGGCGGAGTGGATCAAGGGCATCGAGTTCATGACCAAGGTCGGGCAGATGTGCTCACCGGCCAGGCAGGAGTTCATCCTGCTCTCCGACACCGTCGGCCTCTCGGCGCTGGTCAATATCATGCACGACAAGACCAAGGTGGAGGAGGCAACCGGCGCCAGCCTGCTCGGGCCCTTCTTCCGCGAGAACACACCCGTCTTCGCGAGCGGCGGGCAGATCGCCAAGGACCTGAAGGGCGGCGCCGAAGTCGTGCTCTACGGCCGCGTCACCAATGCCAAGGGCGAGCCGCTGCCGAATGCACTCGTCACCGTGTGGCAGACCGCCGCCGACGGCCGCTACGACATCCAGAACAGCATCGAGGAGATCGACTGCCGCGGCATCTTCCGCACCGACGCCAACGGCAACTACGTGATCCGCACCGTGCGCCCGCTCGGCTACTTCATCCCGCTCGACGGCCCCGTCGGGCAGATGGTGATGGCGCAGAAGCGGCACGGCAAGCGTCCCGCGCACATCCACTTCCTCATCAGCGCCGCGGGCTATCGCGAGCTGGTGACCGCGCTCTATCTGCAGGGCGACGAGCACCTGGATGACGACGTGGTCTTCGGCGCCTCGGGCGATCTCGTCGCCGAGGAAAAAGCCAGCGACCCCAGTTCCCCCATCAAGGGCCTGCCCAGCATCCACTTCGACTTCAGCCTCGCGCGCGAGACGGAAGCCGACCGCAAGGCCGGCCGCGTCGGCGCCGACCCGGGCGCGATCACGGCCGGCGACGGCAAGGGCTCGGCGCCCTACGGCGCCCCGCCGCCGGAGATGCTGGCAGCGGAGGCGGCGAAGAAGCCGGGCTTCCTCGGGGGCCTGCTGCGCGGGAAGTAGGCGTCTCGTTCAGACGCGCTCTTGCCTCCCGCTGAGGGGGGAGGGCGATGCGTCCGCGGTTTGGACCGGCCATCGTCGCGCGCATGCTGCAAGCTCCACTGGCGGGCCAAGCCACGGACGCATCGGGTGGGGTGATTGAGCTGCGAGGTGACGGTAGCCACCCCCACCAGGAATGCCATCGGACTTGGACTGCCGGTTGAACTAACGGAGACGTCGAGGTCGGCAGTCCAAGCCCGTGGCATTCCATCCTCCCCCTCGAGGGGGAGGCAGGAAACGCGATCTACCCTGCATGGGCGCGCACCCTTGAGCACGCCAGAGCGCTAGCGGGAATGACGGCGTTGGCTTGTTCTGCGCCGGAGCGGACCCTACACTCCATCCAAGCGCGGTCACACAACACGCGCATCGCAGGGAGGACCACGACGCCATGAAGGCGCCGCCATTCGCTTATGTTCGGGCGACGTCGCTCACGGACGCCTTCAATCTCTGGCGCGACGCCGGCCCCGACGCGAAGCTGCTGGCCGGCGGGCAGAGCCTGCTCGCGACGCTCGCCTTCCGCCTGTCCGATCCCGGCACGCTGATCGACATCTCGCGCATCCGGGAGCTGCGGGGCATCGCGCCAGACAGGCAGCGCGATCCGCGTCGGCGCGCTCACCACGCATGCCGAGCTCGGCAGCAACGCGCTGATCCGCGAGCACGTGCCGCTGCTCGCTGAAGCCGTGCCGCTGATCGCGCACGCCGCCATCCGCAACCGCGGCACCATCGGCGGCTCGCTGGCCTTCGCCGATCCGGCCGCCGAGCTGCCCGCCTGCTGCGTTGCGCTCGACGCCACCATCGTCGCGCGCAATGCCGCCGACGAGCGGCGCATTCCCGCAACCCAGTTCTTCACCGGCCTCTACGGCACCGCCCTGCGCGACCACGAGCTGATCGCCGCCATCGAGTTCCCGACCCAGAAACCCGGCGAACGCAGCACCATCATCGAACTGGCGCGCCGCTCCGGCGACTACGCCATGGCCGGCATCGCCGCCAAGGCCAAGGTGACCGGCAGCACCATCATCGAGCCGCGCCTTGTGTTCTTCGGCGTCGGCGACGGGCCGGTGCTGGCCGAGCGGGCCATGGCAGCCGCCGGCGGCAAACAGGTGCTGCCCGACACCATCGCGGCCGCCCAGGCCGCCTTGATGGCGACATCGATCCGCCCGCCGACCAGCACGGAAGCTCCGGACATGAAACGCCACCTCGCCCGCGTGCTGCTTGCCCGCGCGCTCAACCGCCTCACCGGTCGCGCCGAGGCGCGCGCGGCATGAGCACGGCCCTCGACATTTCTCTCACGGTAAACGGCGAAGCGGTCGCTGCCCGCGTGGAAGCCCGCCAGCATCTCGTCGACTTCCTGCGTGGCGAGCTCGGCCTGATGGGCACCCACACCGGCTGCGAGCACGGCCTGTGCGGCACCTGCACGGTGCGCGTCGACGGGGCCATCGTGCGCGGCTGCCTCGTGCTCGCCGCCTCGCTCGACGGCGCGAAGGTGGAGACCATCGAGGGCGTGTCAGACTCGGCGAGATCCGCGACCTGCAGGACGCTTTCGTCGCCCGCAACGCGCTGCCAATGCGGCTACTGCACGCCCGGCATGCTGCTCACCGCCGCCGACCTGCTGAAATCCAACGCCAGCCCGACGCGCGAGGATATCCGCGAGCACCTCTCCGGCAACTACTGCCGCTGCACCGGCTACCACGCCATCGTCGACGCGGTGGAAACGGTCGCGCGGCAACGCAACGGAAAGGGTTGAGGCCGTGGCAATCGGGCGCAAACAGCACAACGCGTTCCCTCTCCCCCTGGTGGGGAGAGGGCTAAGGGAGGGGGGGAACCTCGACGTGCGACGTTCTCGGCGAATCTCTCCCCACGCCAGGCGCTCGCGCACAGGGGGAAGGGAGCTGGCGCGGAATGGAAAGGGCTGAGCCCGTGAACGAGATCAACCTGCACGCGGTCGACCGGCCCAACTCCTACATCGGCAAGTCGATCCCGCGCCCGAACGCGAGGAAGCTGGTGGAGGGCCGCGGCCAGTTCGTGCGACGACATGATCCTGCCGCGCATGGTGCACGTCGCCTTCGCGCGCAGCCCGCATGCGCATGCGCGGATCGTCAGCATTGATGCGGCCGAAGCGCTGAAGGTGCCCGGCGTGCTGAAGGTCTTCACCGGCAAGGACCTGGCGCCCCACTGCGAACCCTGGGTCGCGATCCTCGCCCACCTCAAGGGCATGAAGTCGGCCCCGCAGCTGCCGCTGCCGCTGGAGCGCGCCACGTGGGTCGGCGAGGCCGTCGTAGCCATCGTCGCGCGCGACCGCGCCACCGCCGAGGATGCGCTGGGCAAAATCGAGATCGCCTACGAGCCGCTGCCCGCCGCCGTCGACATGGAAACCGCGCTCAGCCCCGGCGCGCCCGTGATCCACCCCGATCTCGGCGACAATCTCTGCTTCCAGCGCACCAACGAGAGCGGCAAGGTCGACGAGGCCTTCGCCGCCGCGCACAAGGTCGTCGAGGCCACCTATCCACACCGGCCGCCACACCGGCCTCGACGCTGGAGCCCCGCTCCATCCTCGCCGACTTCAACCGCGCCACCGGCAAGCTCACCGTCCATCACGCCACCCAGGCGCCGCACATGATGCAGGGCGTGTTCGCCACGCAGTTGCGCCTGCCCGAGGGCGACGTGCGCGTGATCTGCACCGACATCGGCGGCAGCTACGGCATCAAGGTGCACGTCTATCCCGACGAGGTCGCCACCGCGGTCATCTCCAAGATCATGGGCCGCCCGGTGAAGTTCATCGCCGACCGTCTCGAGAGCTTCGCCAGCGACATCCACGCCCGCGACCACCGCATCACCGCGCGCATGGCCGTGGACGCCGACGGCCGCATCACCGCGCTCGACGTCGACGACCTCACGGGCATCGGCCCCTACTCCGTCTTCCCGCGCACCAGCGCCGTGGAAGGCAACCAGGTCGTCAACCTGATGGGCGGGCCCTACGACTTCCCCAACTACCGCGCGAAAACCACCGTCGTCTTCCAGAACAAGACGCCGACCTGCCAGTACCGCGCCGTCGGCCATCCCATCGCGTCAGCCGTCACGGAAGGGCTGGTCGATCTCGCCGCCGAGGCGCTCGGCATGGACCCGGTGGAGTTCCGCCGCCGCAACGTGATGAAGGACGGCACCTATCCGCGCACCTCTCCGGCCGGCATGAAGTTCGAGGGCCTCAGCCACGAGGCCTCGCTCGCCAAGCTGCTCGACATGATGGACTACCCGGCGCTGCGCGTGGAGCAGGAGCGGCTGCGCGCGCGCGGCATCCATCGCGGCATCGGCTTTGCCACCTTCATCGAGCTGACCAACCCCAGCCCGTTCATGTACGGCATGGGCGGCGCGCGCATCTCCGCGCAGGACGGCTGCACCGTGCGCATCGACCCTGACGGTTCCGTCGTCGCCGCCACCGGCGTCACCGAGCAGGGCCAGGGCACGGAGGCCATCATCCGCCAGGTCGTCGCCGAGGGCGTCGGCGTGCCCATCGACCAGGTGCGCGTCATCACCGGCGACACGCTCACCACGCCCTACGGCGGCGGCACCTGGGCCTGCCGCGGCGCCGGCATCGGCGGGGAGGCGGCGCTGCAGTCGGGCATGGCGGTGAAGGAGTCGCGCTGAAGATCGCCGGCGCGATGCTGCAGGCGCAGCCTGACACGCTCGACCTCGTCAACGGCGAGATCGTCGAGCGCGCCACGGGCACCGCGCGCATGCCGCTCGCCGAGCTGGCGCGCATCGTCTACTTCCGCGGCGACACGCTGCCGCCGGACCTGCCGCGCGAGCTGATGCAGACGCGCCATTTCATCACCAAGCAATACCCGTTCGCCTTCACCAACGGCGTGATGGCGTGCTCGCTGGAGGTCGATGCCGACACCGGCTTCGTCAAGCTGCTGAAGGTGTGGTGCGTGGAGGACTGCGGCCGCGTCATCAACCCGCTGCTGGTGGACGAGCAGGTGCGCGGCGGCGTGGTGCAGGGCATCGGCGGCGCGCTGTACGAGCACTGCGTCTACTCGCCCGAGGGCCAGCTGCTGATCGGCTCCATGGCCGACTACCTCGTGCCCATGGCCGCCGAGATGCCCGACATCGAAGTCGGCCACGTCGAGACGCCGACGAAGGAATCCGTGTTGGGGGCGAAGGGCGCCGGTGAAGCCGGCACCGCCGGCGCGCCGGGCGCTATCATGAACGCTATCAACGACGCGCTGCGGCCGCTTGGCGCCAAGGTGTTCGCGCAGCCGTTCACGCCGGAGCGGATTCTCGCCGCCCTCGGCAAGGTGCCGGCGCGGTGGCCGGAGGTGGGGGCGGGGAGTTATGTGCCGGTGGTGGCGGTTGCGCCGCCGGGTGCGGTACGCGCCGCATCGGGCGCGGACAAGTCAGGTGCGGCGGTGGCCTGCTCGGCCGCGTGTTCGGGCGGAGGTGACGGTCATTTGGCAAGAATGCCGTCGAGCGCAAGATCGTTTGCCCACGCATGGCTCACAGCAGGGAAATGAAGCTTGCTTTCACTACCTAACGTCTAGCCACCATCTAGCTAACGTCTAGCTCGGAAGCCTTCCTTTCATGTAACACATTGATAATGTTGTGTATTTTGTAGGTAGACCGCCCCAGAACGTCTAGAAACACAGGTAAGTGCGGTCAATTCGGCGGGCTTTTAGACGTTGCGCGCCAAACAGCCCCGCGCCCATCTTTATCCGGTGATGCCAAGCCGTTGCGGCGCATTTCTTAGAGAAGATTCTTCACTCTGTCCTTCTTTTGCTTGCTCGTTAGCGTGGCCGGTAGGGTCGGAATGACCAAATCGTCAAGCTTGTCGCGAGTCGCACCGCCGGAAGCGATTAGAAACCCAAGGACCATCTGGCGCAGATGGTTCTTGTTACCTGCGGGCTCCTTTCGCTCGCTCGGAGTAGGCTCGGCTGTCACAACAACAGATGCCGCAACGCGCAAGTTTGGCTTCCGTCCGTCAATCAGACGATCCCGGCGCAGTCGCGTCGCCGCAGCATCAGTTATAGGCAAACCCTTCTGTACTCGATCCAACAGGATTACCGTATCGATGTCCAAATCGTGCCGCTCAAGCAGAAGCTGCGTGTACTTTTCATCGATAGGGCGACCCAGGAACGTGCAGCACAACGTTGCGAGTGGTTGACTGAGTGTAGTCGGGAAGGGGGAGATACCTGTTCCGCTGCGACGAGGTCATCTTGTGGATGCCGTAGCCAAGCGTATCGATCATCCCGGTCTCCACCATTGCCTGGGCTAGCCAATGATTGCGATAGCGCTTCGGCGTGAGCGTCCCCTTGTAGTATTCTTCGGCCGCACCTTCAAAGAAGGCGCCCGCGCTTTCGAAGATCAAGCGGTCGGCCATCTCGATAACTGCAATGCGTTCCTGCCGTTCATAGTCCTGGTGAGCGATACAGTTGTGAAGTGCCTCAAGGATCGAACGGGCATCGTACTTGTCAATTTCCGTAGGAAGGAGCTGATTACTTGGGAACAGTTTGTAGGTGATGTTTCGTATCCGGTTTAGCACACCCGTGGTGGTGAGCATGAGGGGCGGTCCGAAGTGCTCGTAGGCATCCTCTGTATCCAACTTCCATGTGATTTGGGCTGGATGTGGTGAAAGGTAGTGGGCAGAGTTTCCTTTGCCCAACAGAAGAAGACAGGCTCTCGTTATGCCACCGCTCGCGCTGAGCTTGGTTTTGTCCAGAAAAGTCGGCCAGGTCCACTTGGCAATCTCGGAGTGCCAGCGCTGCTGAGCGTGTCGCTTTGAGAACTTCTCCGCGCAGTCTCCAGTGCCGTCTCGTCCAAGTCGGAGACGGAGGCGCCCTCCACGACAACAGCAGACCAGTCCGCTAACTCAATTGCTTCAGCGAGGACCGCGGCAAGCCGCTCAGGACGCATGTCTACGAGCGAGTTACCAACTCGTTGCCACGGCCTGCCGTGCGCGTAGACGGGCTGACGCGGACTGTGCTTGGGACACGGATTACCCAAACGGTCTTCTGTATCGCTCGTCTTGAAGCATTCAATCCTCAGCCGTTCCGAGTTCAAACCGAAACAGCGGCCAACCAGCCGAGGACGCGCATTAGTGACGGTGTAGTCGTGGAACTCTCGAATACCGACAATCTCAATGGACTTGTCCTTGACACCTAGCACGAGGTGTCGCCTTCCATGTTAGCGATGGCGGACACATACGATTTGACATCCTCCCCCTTACTGCTGCTCCATGCGTTCTTTAATTCTTGCATTGCTTCCACTCACAGTCCTCGTCTTCCTTGGCATACAAGGCTTCAAGGTACTCTCGCAGTTCCTTCTCGGTCACGGCTGGATGTCCCGCATCTACGACATCGCTCGTGTAACACGGGCGGCAAATCACCTATAGCAGTGTGCCATCCTCTATGTGGAGAACAGCCTACCCAGGCGGGTAGGAGCGGCGACGGAATGAAGTTATCGTGCAGATAACCTGCGAATATTTGGTTTGGCTGGCAGCGCCTCTCTTCAGCGCGGCGTTGCCCACCGCTCACCTCCCAAACCACCCCGCAATCGTCGACTTGGTCGCCTTCAGCGCGGCGACGGAGTCGAAGAAGACGTCGACGACGGTGTCGGCGGAGGTCTTCAGCAGGGAGGTGTCCTTGACGAGCAGCACGGTCTCGCCGCCCTCCTGCTTCAGTTCCCACGAGGTTTCCGCGTAGCACTCCGCGCCGAGACGGGCGACCTCGGCGTAGAGGGCGTCGGTCATGGCGTGGACCTCGTCGGGGACGAGCGCGGACGCAATGCGCTTCACCAGGCTTTCCTTGGCTTTCTCGGTCAGCGCGCCGTTCCGGGTCAGCGGGATCACGCTGCCTTTGTCCTGGGACATGGCGATGGCGCTGAAGGAAAGCGGGATCGCCTGCGCGAGCGAAAGGCGCATCGCCGGCTCCTTCAGGCTGAGGGGAATGCCCTTGACGGCCATGCGGGCGACGAAGGGAAGGGCGGATGTCAGCTCGGTCAGGATCTTGGTGACGAATTGCGGGTCGGGAACATAGGTCATGATGGTTCCATCGGGGAAATTGCACAAAGTAAGGATCGATAGATTGTAGCGGACGCCACGCGAGTCAATGACGGCTTGTCAGTCTTTCCGTGCCCGAGGACTTGCCGGGCCGCAGGCCCCTCTCCTGAGCGTGTGCAGGACGGGCTCGATGCTCAAGGCCGTAGTTCGGCAGCTTACGACTCGGCGGTTGGGTTGAGCGGGAAGCGGCGATCGGCAGAGCGTCGTCTCCACGATGCGAGATGGATCCCGGCAACAAGTGCCGGGATGACGAAGGGCGGCGCTTGGATCAGCTACGCACCGAGCACGCGCTTCCAGAACGCCACCATGTCTTCGCGGAACAGCGTCGCTTCGCCGTCGCGGCTGCCGATCTTGGCGCCTTTGCGGCCGTAGCCGGCTTTCAGGCCGTAGACCATCAGGTCGCGGTCGGTCAGCTTGGCGTTGGGCACCGCCTCGACGGGATGCAGGAAGGCGCCGTCGTCGGCGAGATAGATGGTCGGTGCGGCCGGCGACACCGATGCCTCCGCGACCTCGGCAATCGCGGTGCCCCGGTCGAAGCTGTGGTGGGCGCCCGGGAACAACCGCATGGTCACGGCGCCGCCCGCGAGGCGGATGGCCTGGCAGTGTCCCTGCACCTGCATCGGCGAGCACCATTCGTCGGCGTCGCCCATGAGGACGCGCACCACGGTCGTGCCGACGCGCGGGTCGAGGAACTGGTGGCCGCTCCAGGGGTAGCCGGCGAGGACGCCGACGAGGCCGCGTCCCTGGCCGACGACGGCGTCGGCAAAGCGGCGGGTTGCAGCCGTGAGGACGGCCGAGCCGCCGCGGCTGTGGCCCTGCGCGCCGATGCGGGTGCCGTCGATCTCGGGCAGCGCCGCCAGCACGCTCCAGGCAGCGAGCACGTCGTAGGCGCTGGCGGCAAACGAGAACTGGGTCTGCTGGGCGACGGTCGATGTCACGCCGCGGGCGCCGAAGCTGTCGAGCACGAAGGCGGCGTAGCCCTCGTTGGTGAGTGTCTCGGCGTGGGCGAGGTGGGATGGCGCGACGCCAAGACTGCCGGGCGCGACGATGACGAGCGGCAACTTGCTTTTGGAGACGCGCTTGGCTGGAGGCGGCAGGAACAGCTTGCCGTCGACGGTCAGCCTCGGCATTTCCCCAGGCGCGGAGATCGCCTGGTGATAGTTCGACGGCGAAGCCGAGGGAATGTCGATGTTGCGGCCCCCTGGCGCCGTTTGCGAACGCGATCGCCTGGTCGCGAAAGCGGGAGGCCGAGGCGGTTGCCACGGTTTTCGTCATGGATGGCTCGCGCTTTGTGGAAACTCGCCATGCCCGTCGCCGTCGCGCGATGTCATCCCGGCACGTGTTGCCCGGATCCATCTCACAGCTTGCGCCGGCGCTCGTTGATGGATGGATCCCGGGCACAAGGCCCGGGATGACAGCGTCACATCCCCCGCTTCGGCACCGCCGCCAGGAACTCCGCCAGCTCGCGCTTGTAGAACTTCGCCATGCCGGTGGCGGCGTGGCCGCGGGTCTCGTCGCTGGCGGGGATCAGCAGCAGCTTGCCGTTCTTCATGCGCTTCAGCTCGCGCTCCATGATGCCGGTCTCGGGCGGGTTGCGCTCGTCGTCGGCGGCGTTGATCGCCAGCAGCGGCGCCGTGATGCGGTCGAGCCCCGGCGCGGCGTTGTAGTCGCGCGAGGAATCCCAGGCGTAGAGGAAGTCGTTGGCGTCGGCCTTGGTCGCCTGCGCATAGCGCTGCTCCAGCAGCTTGTCGGCGGCCTCGCGCGTCGGCGCCTGCTTCTGGTAGGCCAGCGTGCCGCCGATGGTGGAGATGCCGAAGAACACGTTGGCCGCGCGGAAGGCTTGCGGCTGCTCGGTGTAGTCGCCGCCCTTCCAGGCCGGATCGTTGCGCACGGCGTCGATGATCATGCGGCGCATCATCCAGTTGCGGCTCGACATTTCCGTCGGCTGCGAGGCCATCGGTACCAGCGCGTCGGCGAAATCGGGATAGGCCGATCCCCACAGCCACACGTGCATGCCGCCCATGGAGTTGCCGATGACGAGCCGCGCGCGCTTCAGGCCGAGGCCCTCGGTGACCAGCTTGTACTGCGCGGCCGCCATGTCGGCGTAGTTGTAGCGCGGGAACTTGGCGCGGAGGCCGTCGGAAGGTTTGGAGGATTTGCCGTGGCCGACCGCATCGGGCAGCACGATGAAATATTTGGTCGCGTCGAGCGCCTGGCCCGGGCCGAACAGCTCGCCGGCGAAGTTGGCGCTCAGCATGCCGGCGCCGGAGCCGCCGGTGCCGTGCAGAACGATCACCGGCTCGCCGGAGGGATCGCCCACCGTGCGGTAGGCGAGCTTCAGTTCGGGCATGACTTCGCCGGTGTGGAACTTGAAGTCGCGCGCAACCCAAGTTCCTTCTTTCGGCGCCGGATAATTC
This sequence comes from uncultured Alphaproteobacteria bacterium, assembly GCA_963782855.1. GTDB lineage: Bacteria > Pseudomonadota > Alphaproteobacteria > Rhizobiales > Hyphomicrobiaceae > AWTP1-13. The sequence goes on from CAWALW010000025.1 coordinate 135,666, forward strand.
TGCGCGAGTGCGGCCGCGGTGGCGATCAGCGTCAAGACGAGCGCGGACGCAATGCGCGCGCAAACGGCAACCGGTTTCATGGATGTCCTCCCAGCGTTTGCCTCTGCCTATAGCGAGCTTCCCCGCTTTGATCTTGCGAACGGCCCCACGCCGGACCAAGCTGCGCGGCACCTCCGAAACACGGTTAATGCTACCATGACGGCCGAAAACACCAATCACGGTTCCGCGCCTCCCTGCCCCGGGCCGGCGCCCGACCCGCGGCGTGCCACGCGCTATGAGGTGCCGCCAGGGGCCGTCGATACGCATGCCCATGTCATAGGATTGCCGCCCCAATTCCCCTTCGTTGAGGGCCGTGCTTACACGCCGCCTGCCGCCCCGCCTGCTGCGTATCTTGCCATGCTCGACGGCACGGGCATGAGCCATGGCGTGCTCATCCAGGTCAGTGTGCACGGCACGAATAACCGGCTGATGCTTGATACGTTGCAGGCCAATCGCCTGCGCCTGAGGGGCATCGCCGTGGCCCCTCTCGGCCTGTCCGACGCGGCGTATCGCGACATGCAGGAGGCCGGCGTCGTGGGCCTTCGCCTCAACGTTCTCTACGGCGGCGGCATCGGTTTCGACAAGCTCGCCGACTACGGCGCGCTCTGCCGCGAGCTCGGCTGGCACCTGCAGTTCCTGCTCGATGCGCGCGAGCTGCCTGCCCTGGCGCGCCCCATCTCAAAGCTGCAGGTGCCGTTCGTGGTCGACCACATGGGGCACTTTCCTGCCGAGCTGGGCGTGAAGGAATCCGGCTTCCAGACGCTCGTCGGCCTCCTGCGCGACGGCGGTTGGGTGAAGCTCTCCGGCGCCTTCCGCGTCACCAGCGCGGGAACGCCGTATCACGATACGATTCCGATCGCGCAGGCACTCTTCGCCGCCGCGCCAGACCGCTGTGTTTGGGGTTCCGACTGGCCGCACGTCGCCAACTGGAAGCACATGCCCAACGTCGGCGAGCTCCTCGATCTCATGGCCGATTGGGTGCCGGATGAATCCGGCCGCCAGCGCGTGTTCGTGGACAATCCGAAGGGACTGTATGGATTCTGACTTCCAGCTCGCAATTCACCGGAGCCGCCTGCGCATCATTGCTTCATCGGACAAGGCATCTTGCGCCGTTCCACGCCGAAGCTGATATCGCCGAACTTGAAGTTCTTCGCCACCCATCCGCCGCGACCGTCAGCCACACGATCGCTCCAAGTCCCGCGCAGCACGATCATGTACATGCCGGGAGCACCCGGCAGCTCCGACAACTCAGCATCGCCGGTCTCCTTGTAGTTGCCGCGCTGATTGCTCTTGCCGACGCCGGTCAGGGAATATTGCCCGCGGCCGTTCTCCTTCATGTCGAGCACGCCGCCGAGGATCTCATGCGCGGTCGCCGCTGGGCCTTCGGTGCGCATGATGGTCCAGCGCCCGAATGGCGTAGGCCCGCAGTTGACCATCCAGTGCTCCTTCTCATGGCTCGGCATGTCCGGTGCAACGGACGCGAACCACACGGAGCCGGAAGGTCCACTCCAGATCAGCCCGCGGCACCGCTCAATCTTGTCGATGGCCTCCTGCACGCGCTTTGCCAACGTCCGCTGCATGTCGGAAGCACCCGCGGCTTGCTGAGGCGCGCCTAGGCTCTCGAGTGCGGTCTTCAGCTCGAGAATTATCACCCGATCATCGGCGGCGTTGCTCGTTGCCTCCTGGCAGTTCCAGTTCTCAACCCACGTGAGCAGGAGGTCTGCAGCGGCCTCCTTGGTCGCGCACTGGCTGCCTTGACGGCACGCGGGATCCGCGGCCACGCCCGCGCGCGCCGCCTCTAGCAGGCGGACTAGATCGGTAACCTTGCCTCGTGCCGCAGTCCCTCGCGCATCCGCGATCTTCTTGATGGCATCGCGCTGCTCAGGCGAGGGCACGGGAGTTTGCGCCGACACGGCAACAACGGAGGCCAGCGCGAGCAAGCCAACCAGGACAAATCTCACCTACTTCTCCTTCGGATGCACTTGGCGCGAAAACGACACTTCGGAAGCCGAGACCTTGCCCTTCAATGCGCAGCCGGCGCACCAGGCTGCCGCAGCGGCTGGGCGCTGGCGAAACGCTCATCCGCCAGGCAGCGGTCGACGATACGCTTCACGGTTGGATGATTGTCGATCGTGCCCTTGAACACGCGCGTGCCGGCCGCGTGGCTGACGAGGCAAAGATCGGCCATCGTCACCGTATCGCCGTGGCAATAGAGCCCCGTTGCCTTGTCGCGCGACAGGTGGCTCTCGTAGGCGTCGAGCCCTTCCTTGAACCAGTGCTTGACCCACTCGATCTTGCCTTCCTCGCCCACCTTGTAGAGAGCATCGACGCGATTGCGCACGCGCGGCACGATCAGCGGATGCGTATCGGCGACCGTGATCAGCGACAGCGCGCGCACGCGGGCGCGGCCCCGCGGGTCTTTAGGCAGCAACGGTGGATTGGGATGGGTCTCGTCGAGGTACTCCATGATGGCGATGGACTGGAACAGCATATTGCCGTCGTCCTCGATCAGCGAGGGGATCACCATCTGCGGGTTGATGGACTTGTAGTCCGACAGATGCTGCTGGCCGCCGTCGAGATCGACATAGATCGACTCGTACTTGAGGCCCTTGAGATTCAACGCGATGCGCACCCGGAACGTCGCCAGCGAGCGCCAGTAGGTATAGAGTTTCATTCCAATCTTCCTCCCAGACAACTCATTGCGTCGCCAGCTGCGGAGCCAAGCGCACCGCGACCAAAACAATTCTTCACGCGTCCCGCGCATAATATGACGCAACGATCACGGCACAACCGAGTTGCGTCCTAGTTGCGCCAACCCAGTGGTGAGCTTGACGAACCACGGCGTTTGCGCGCGCGGCCCGTCCTTCGACAAGCTCAGGACGAGGATGAGCCCCGGGCTGGCCTGGAAGTGCCACCAACCGCCTACGCGCGCAGCATGTCGGCTGCCTTCTCGGCGATCATGATGGTGGGTGCGTTGGTGTTGCCGCCGATCAGCGTGGGCATGACCGAGGCATCGACGACGTAGAGCCCGTCCATGCCCACGCACCTTGAGGCGACGGATCGACCACCGCCAGCGGATCGCCCGCCGCGCCCATGCGGCAGGTGCCGACCGGATGATAAATGGTGTCCGCCCGCTTTCTGATCTGTTCGCGCAGTCCCGCATCATCGCGGATGCCGGCCGTGTAAAGCTCGTCGGGCTGCAGCTCGCGGAACGGCGGCGCATCCATGATGCGGCGCCCGAGCTTCACGCCGCGCAGCAGCACGTCGAGATCGCCGGAATCGCTGAGGAACTGCGGATCGATGCGCGGCGCACTCAGGGGATCGGCGTCGCGCAGGCCGACGGTGCCCCGGCTCCTGGGCCGCAGCACGCAGGTGTGCAGGCTGTAGCCGGTGGCGAAGTGGCGCTTGCGCGCGTGGTCGTCGACGAGGCCGACGACGAAATGCAGCTGGATGTCGGGCCGCGGCAGCACCGGATCGGTCTTCAGGAAGCCGCCGAACTCGGCGAAATTGGTGGTGAACAGGCCGCGCCGCTCGCGCCGCCACTGGCGGATCGCGTTCGGCAGCTTCGCCAGTCCCGCCCGGCGTGAAGCCGAACAGGTGCGGGCTGCGCGCACGGTACAGCAGCGTGAAGTCGAGGTGATCCTGCAGGTTGCGGCCGACGCCGGGCAGCTCGTGCACGACCGCGATCCCGTGACGTTTCAGCTCCGCTGCCGGGCCGATGCCGGACAGCAGGAGCAGTTGCGGCGACTGGAAGGTGCCGGCTGACAGGATCACGGCGCGCGCGCGGTTATGGTCTCGTCGGCTTTGCCGCGGCGGCACACGACGCCGGTGGCGCGCCGGCCGATCGAGCGCCACGCGAAGCGCGCGCGATGCCCGTCGCGATGTGCAGGTTGGCCGGATGCGCGCCTCCGGCGGCAGGTAGGCGCGCGCCGCACTCCAGCGCTCGCCGTTCTTCTGCGTCACCTGATAGAGGCCGACGCCCTCCTGCGATGGGCCGTTGAAATCGTCGTTGCGCGGCAGCTGCAGCTGGTCGCAGGCCGCCAGGAACACCTCGTTGATCGGGTTGGGGCTGACCTGGTCGGCAACGTTGAGCGGGCCGCTCGCTGCCGTGCAGCTCGCCGGTGAGGCGCTCGTTGCCCTCGGCGCGCTTGAAGTAGGGCAGCACGTCGGCGAACGACCAGCCGCGTCGCGCCCTGCGCCGCCCAGTCGTCGTAGTCCGACGCGTGGCCGCGAATGTAGATCATGGCGTTGAGGCCGGACGAGCCGCCGAGCATGCGCCCGCGCGGCTGATATCCGCGCCGCCCGTCGAGGCCCGGCTGCGGCTCCGTCTCGAACGCCCAGTTGCGCCACTTGCCGGGAATGAACAGCGCGGTGGCGAACGGCATGTGGCAGAGGAAGTTGTTGTCGGGCGGACCTGCCTCGATCAGGCACACGCGCGTTGCCGGGTTCGTCGCTGAGCCGGCCCGGCCAGCACGCAGCCGGCCGATCCGCCACCGACGATGACGTAGTCGAACTCCATTGATGTCCTCCCTCTCGTCATTTCCCTCTCCCCACCCTTCCGTGGGGAGAGGGCTAGGGTGAGGGGCGGCCACGCTACGCTCCGGCGTGTGTTGCCGCCCCTCACCCCGACCCTCTCCCCGTCAAGCGGGGAGAGGGAGATCATTGCGCAGCGGCTCGATGACGTCGAAGCCCATGGTGAAGTCGTCGAGCAGGCCGAACAGCTCGGCCACCTTCATCGGATTGCCCTCGATCTTGACGAGCCCCTGGGCAATGGCCTCGGGCAGCGCCAGCTCGCGCAGGATGATGCGGTTCAGCGTGGTGCGGTCCAGCGTGACCGTGGCGTCGGCGGCATCCGCGTGGCGGTCGGCAAGATAGGTGAGCGCGCAGTTCTGCAGGGTCAGCGCATAGCGCTCGCCGACGTCGGGGAAGGCCCAGTTGACGACGATGCGTCTTGCCCTCGGCCTTGTCGCCGTTGAGGCGCACGCCGAGGAAATCGAAGAACAGGTCGAGGCTGAAGCCCGCGCACGATGTCGCCGCCGGCGCGGGCGGGCATCGCCGGCACGGAACTGCCGCTGCGCAGCTCCAGCGCGCCGAACAGATAGGCGTTGCGCCAGGTGGCCGACTCCGCCTGATAGCCGATCTGCTCCATGCGCATCGGCAGCCAGCTCGCGCGCGGCCGTGTTGTCGGGCTCGGCGAACACGACCTGGCTCATGGCATCAGCCACCCAGCGGTACTCGCCCTTGGCGAAATCCTCGCGCGCCCTCGCGATCACCGCGTCGGCGCCGCCCATGTAGGCCACGAGCTTCTTGCGCGCGCTCGACCGGCGGCAGCGGATTGAGGTTGGCCGGATTGGCGTCGTACCAGCCGAGGTAGCGCTGGTAGACCGCCTTGGAGTTGTGGCTGAACGTGCCGTAGTAGCCGCGCACGTGCCACTCGTGCGCCAGAGCTCTTCGGCAGCGCCAGCCGCTCGGCGATCTCGGCCGCCTTCAGGCCCGTGGTTCATCAGCCGCAGCGTCTGGTCGTGCAGGTACTTGTAGGTGTCGCGCTGCTTGGCGAGGTAGTCGAGCAGGCGCGCGTTGCCCCACACCGGCCAGTGATGCTGGGCGAACACCACGTCGGCCTTGGCGCGCGAAGCTGATCGCGCGCCTCGTTGAGATACTTGGCCCAGGCGTTGGCATCGCGCACCTGCGCGCCGCGGATCGGGTAGATGTTGTGCAGGTTGTGCGTGGCGTTCTCGGCGAGGTTGAGCGCCTTGCAGGCCCGGGATAGAACATGTGCATCTCGGCCGGCGCCTCGGTGTCCGGCGCGAGCTGGAAGATCGATCTCGACGCCGTCGATGATGTGCGTCTCGATCGGCTGCCGTGATGATCTGCGTCGGCGGGATCAGCGTGACGGTGCCGCGCGAGATGACCTTGCCGAGGCCGGCATCGACCTGGCCGCGCGGGCCCTTGGGCAGCAGCGCGCCGAACTGGAACATGGCGCGGCGGATCATGGGCGTGCCGGCCAGCACGTTCTCCTTGGTCACCTCCTCCATGAACTGTCCGGCGCGATGATGGCGACGTTGCCGGCCTTCACGTCGGCTTCGTCGATCACGCCGCGCACGCCGCCGAAGTGGTCGACGTGGCTGTGGGTGTAGATCACGGCCGTCACCGGCTTGTCGCCGCGGTGCTGCCAGTAGAGCTCCAGCGCCGCGCGCGGCGACCTCGGTCGAGATCAGCGGATCGATGACGATGTAGGCCGCGGCTGCCCTCGATGATCGTCATGTTGGAGATGTCGAAGCCGCGCACCTGGTAGATGCGGTCGGTGACCTGGAACAGGCCGTTGTTCATGTTGAGCCGCGCCTGCCGCCACAGGCTCGGGTTGACCGTGTCGGGCGCCTGCTCGTGCGCGAGGAAGGCGTAGTCCTCGCAGGCTGAAGATCGACGCGGCCCTCCGGCGTTGCGGAACGGTCACCTCCGGCAGCGTGCCGATGAAGCCGCGCGCGGCATCCTCGAAGTCCTGGCGGTCGCCGAAGCGGCAGCGCGTCGAGGAAGGAGTGGTTGTGCGCGCAGGTCTGCGGCGTCGCGTCCTTGCGGCCCTGTATCGTCGGCGGACATGCGAGCGATGCCTTCTATTGCCGGCCCATCTCGGCGCGGCCGGCGGCCTCGCCGTCGAGCGCCTGGTCGTCGCCGATGGTGACGGTGACCTTGCTGAGCGTGCCGGTGAAGGCGAACGGCGCGGCGTAGTGCGAGACCGGGCTGCCGCGGTCGCGGCCGATGTCGAGGCCGGACCAGGAGATCAGCACGCGGAACATGTCGTTGGTGTTCATCTCGCCGGCCGGCTCGCCGTCGATCAGCAGCGTGCCGCGTGCCCTTGTTCTCGACGCGCTGCATGCGGAAGCCGAGCCGGCACTTGCCCGCGGGCACCTTGCGCGTCCGAGCGCACGATCTGGTGCGTGCCGCCGATGTTGAGGTCGTGCACCAGATGGCCGTCCTGGACGTAACAGGCTGTAGCCGGAGGTCACGTCGCCGTGGGCGATCAGCACGCCTTCGCCCGCGCACCTCGACGTCGGCCTCGATCAGGTAGCTGCGGCTGCGCACGTCGGGCGCCACGTCGGTCGGCACGTGGCCCATGCCGGCGTGGAACACGAACTGGCGGCGATGGCCCTGCACGCGCGCCGCGTTCTCGGCAAAGCGCGGCCCGAAGCGATCGTCGAGCGGCAGCACCTGGCAGCGCTCCGCCTCCTGCCACCAGCGCGCGATCATGGCCTGCAGGCGCTGCGGCTCGCTGCTCGGCGAGGTCGTGCGACCTCGGAGAAGTCCTGGTCGAGGTGATAGAGCTCCCAGCGGTCGCTCTCGAACGGCGTGCCGGGCGGATGAAACGCGACCGCCTTCCAGCCGTCGTGCCACAGGCCGCGATGGCCGAACATCTCGAAATACTGCGCGCGCTTGCGCGGCGGGGCGGCGGCGTCGCGCAGGCTGGCGGCGAAGCTCTCGCCCTCGAGCGGCATCTGCGGCACGCCGTTGATCGTCTCGGGCGCGCGCGATGCCGATCACGTCGAGCAGCGTCGGCGCGAGGTCGCTGGCGTGGCAGAACTGGTGGCGCAGCTCGCCGCGCGCGGGCAAGCCCTTCGGCCAGCGAGATCACCAGCGGATCGCGGATGCCGCCGCCGTGCGTGTTCTGCTTGTAGCGCTTCAGCGGCGTGTTGGACGCCATCGCCCAGCCGAGCGGAAAATTGGAGTGCGAGTTCGGCCCGCCGATGTCGTCGATGCGCGCGAGCTTCGCCGGCATCGGCTCCGGCGATGGCATTGTAGGGGCCCATGGCGTTGACCATGCCCCAGATGAAGCCCTCCTGGCTGGCGCCGTTGTCGGACAGCACGAGCACCAGCGTGTTGTCGGCCTGCCGGAGGTCTCGAGGAACGCCATCAGCCGCGCGAGGTGCTGGTCGGCATGGTCGAGCATCGCCGCGTAGGCGCCCTGCAGGCGGCAGAACACCTTGCGCTCGTCCGCGCCCAGCGCTGTCCCACGCGACCACGCCGTCGTTGCGCGGCGGCAGCTCGTGCCGGCGGGCACGACGCCCATCTCGCTTCTGCCGCGCCAGCCGGCGCTCGCGCTCGACGTCCCAGCCGTGCTGGAACAGCGCGTCGTACTTCAGGATCAGGTCGCGCGGCGCCTGGTGCGGCGCGTGGCAGGCGCCGAGCGCGAGCCAGGTCAGCCACGGCGTCTGCGGCGCGCCGGCGATGTGGTCGGCGATGAAGCGGATCGACTGGTCGACGAGATCCGGCGTCAGGTGATAGCCGCGTCTCGTAGGTGCCGGGCGCGTCGATGTGGGTGTTGTCGCGCACCAGCTCCGGCGCGTACTGGTCGGTCTCGGCATCCATGAAGCCGTAGTAGCGGTCGAAGCCGCGCGCCAGCGGCCAGCCGTCGAACGGGCCGGTCGGCCCGGTCTCGGTCACCGGCGTGACGTGCCACTTGCCGACCATGTAGTTGCGATAGCCGTGCGGGCGCAGCATCTCGGCGAGCGTGCCGGCCTCGCGCGCGATCTTGCCGCGATAGCCGGGATAGCCGCTGTCGAAATTGGCGAGGCAGCCCATGCCGACGGAGTGGTGGTTGCGCCCGGTCAGCAGCGCCGCGCGCGTGGTCGAGCACATCGCCGTGGTGTGGAAGCCGGTGTAGCGCAGGCCGCTGCGCGGCGATGCCGGTCGATGGTCGGCGTGGCGATCGGCGAGCCGTAGCAGCCGAAGTCGGAGAAGCCGACGTCGTCGAACAGCACGATCAGGATGTTGGGCGCGCCGGCGGGCGGCTTGGGCGCCGCGGGCCAGTACGGCGTCGAGTCCTTGATCGTCTTGCCGATCTTGCCGGGAAATGCCGCCGCCGGGCCGTTTTGCCGCCGTCTCCCATGTTCCTCACCCTGCTCCCGGCATCGTCTGCGCGCGCCTTTGGGACGCGAGCTTACTTGTCATCCCGGAATTGCGCGATAGCGCAATATCCGGGACCCAGGGGAACTAGTGCGGCAGCTCGATACAGCTCGCCGTACTTGCCGCGCAGGTAGGCGATGTAGGGGGCGATCGTCATGGGCTTGCCGGTGGCGCGCTTGACGATCTCGTCGGGGCCGAACTTGCGGCCGTGCCGGTAGAGCTTCTTGCGCAGCCACGTCGTGCAGCGTACCGAACTCGCCCTTGGCGATCTCGTCGCGGGATCTCGGGATGCGCCTTGAGCGCCGCCGCATAGAACTGCGCGCTCAGGATGTTGCCGATGGTGTAGCCCTGGAAGGCGCCGCCGACGCTGCCGCCGTACCAGTGCACGTCCTGCAGGCAGCCGTCGCGATCGTCGGGCGGCGCGATGCCGAAGTCGGCCTTGAAGCGGGCGCGCCACGCTTCCGGCAGGTCCTTCACCTTGAGACGGCCTTCCAGCATCTCCAGCTCCAGATCGAAGCGCAGCATGACGTGCAGGTTGTAGGTCACCTCGTCGGCGTCGGTGCGGATCAGCGAGCGCTCGACCTTGTTGATGGCGCGGTAGAACGTCTCCAGCGGCACCTTGCCGAGTTGCTCGGGGAACGTCTGCGCAGCTGCGGATAGAAATGCTCCCAGAACCCGCGGCTGCGTCCCACCACGTTCTCCCACAAGCGCGACTGGCTCTCGTGCACGCCGGCGGAGGTGCCGGAGTTCAGCGGCGTGCCCTCGCAGCGCGCGTCCACGCCCTGCTCGTAGAGGGCGTGCCCGGTCTCGTGCAGGGTCGAGAACAGCGCCTCGCCGAGGTCGTTCTCCCGCACGCGCGTGGTGATGCGCACGTCGCCGGACGCGAACTTGGTGCAGAAGGGGTGATGCGTCTTGTCGATGCGGCCGCGGTCGAAGTCGTAGCCGTAGCGCCCGCGTCGGGATCAGGCCGAACGCCAGCTGCTGCGCCTCGGGAAACGTCTGGCGCAGGCAGGCATCGTCGGCGAGCGGCTGCGCGGCAATCGCCTGCACGATCGGCACCAGCTCCGCGCGCAGCTCGCTGAACAGCGCACGCACGGAGGCAACCGTCATGCCCTCGTCGAGGCTGTCGATCAGCGGGTCGGCGATGTGCTGGTACGGACCCAGGTAGTCCGCGTACTTGCGGCTGAAGTCGAGCGCCTTTTCCAGGTAGGGGCGCATGGTGGCGAAGTCATTGGCCGGCCGCGCACGCGTCCAGGCGTCGTAGGAGGCCGAACCCATCTCGCTCCAGCGCGCCACGAAGTCGGCCGGCACGCGCGTCGCCTTGTCGTAGTCGCGCCGCGTCACGCGGATCAGCGCCGCATCGTCGGAGTCGCGGGGCAGGCTCTCGGCATGCTTGGCGAGGCCATCGAGCAGGCGGCCGAGCTCAGGATCGGTGAGCTTCTCGTGCGCGAGCCGGCTCAGCGTCGCGCCCTGCCGGGCGCGCGCGGCTGCGCCGCCGGGCGGCATGTAGGTCGCCTGGTCCCAGCCGAGCACGGCACCGGCGTAGTTGAGGTCGGACACCTCCGCGAGCCGCCGGCGCAGCTCCGCCAGCTTGGCTTCGGCGGAGCTAAGCGCCGGACGCTTCTTGGGCGCGACACGCTTGGCGGCGGTTCGGTTGCTCATGATTGCGTTTCTCGGAGAACCTGCGAAAGGATTTCAGGCCAGCCGTGCCGCTGTCATGCAGGAAGGAGAGAAGCAGGCGCGTCACGGCCTCGGGCTGCTCTTGCTGGACCCAATGGCCCGCACCGTCAACCAGATGGCAGCCGCGCATCTGCGTGCAGGCGACCGCCTGCATCCGCTCGAGCACGCCGGGCGCCTGGTAGACGCCCCAGTCGCTCTTGCCGGAGATGAACAGCGAGGGCACGTCGATGGTGCGGCCGGAGAACACCTCCAGCTCGGCCTCGAACCGGCCGGTCGTCCGGCAGCGATACCATTGCAGCCCGCCCTGGAAGCCGGTGCGCGCGAACTCGCCGCTGTAGACGGCAAGCTCATCCTCGGTCAGCCACTTGCACGCGGCGACCTCGGCGGGCGACGGCATCTCGGAGGCGACCGTCTCGGCCATGGTCTTGCCGAGTTCCATCACGTAGTAGGTCGGCAGCTTCGCCAGTTCCTCCGCCGTCCACGCCGTCAGCGGATAGGGCCGGTTCGCCGCCCAGTCGGCGCTCTTGTGGTGATAGTAGGCGCGCAGGAACGCGTGGATGCCCTGCGCCGCGTTGCGCATGTCGCCGTCGGCTTCGCGCGTGGAGTAGTACCAGTGGTAGTGCTTGCGCGGCGGCGTGAGCGCGGCCAGCGCAGCGTGAATATCGGGGCCGGATGGTGCGCGCGCCGCACCCCGCGCAGCCGTGTCGAACGGCAGCCCCGGCGGTCCGCCGAACGGCGCGCTCATCAGCACGACGGAGCGGAACACATCCGGCCGCAGCAGCGCGCACCAGGCCGCCACCGGCGAGCCGAAGTCGTGGCCGACGACGCCGGCCACCGAGCGATATCCCAGCGCCGACACCAGTCCGATGGCATCGCGCACGATGTTGAGGATGCGGAAGGAGCCGAGGTCGCCGTCGTAGGACGCCGTCCCAGCCCGTCGTGCGGCCGTAGCCGCGCTGGTCCGGCGCGACGACGTGATATCCGGCCGCCGCCAGCGGCAGCATCACCTTGCGCCAGCTGTAGGCGAGTTCCGGGAAGCCGTGCAGCAGCAGGAGGCACGGGCGGCCCGGCGTCTCGAAGCCCGCCTCCAGCACGTGCATTCGAGGCCGTTGATCCCGTCCACGAAGCGCGACCGGATGCCGGGCGGCAGTGTCGGCGTTGACAGGGGCGCGGTCATCGGCACCGGCGAGTCGGAGGTGGCCGCTATTCGGCGAGGCGTACGACATCAAACGTCGAGCGCCCCGACGCGTGCTTTGCCTCGGTCACAGTCATGTGCGCTCCGTGCGCCGGCGTCAGCCGCATGGTGCTTACGGCATCCACGTCCCGGCCGTCGTCGAGATGAACATGGAACACGGCAGCGCCGCGCGCGCCGGGATTCTTGATGGTGAGCACCGTCGCATCGTGCGTCACGACATCCACGGTGCGATCCACCCGCCCGATCTGCAATTCGGTCACGTAGGCCAGGCCGCCCAGGCCGACGACGACGGCGAGGATGATCGGCACCCATCGCCGTGCGCGGTCACGCCACACGAGCTGCGTCAGACGGCGCGAATTTTGCGGGCTCAGTCTCATGTCGTGCTCCGACGCCGGACGGCGTGCTGCGGCTGATGTGGGACGCTTGTCGCCGCCCTCCTAGCATGCAGGCGCCGGCAAGCAACGACACATTTTCGCGACCGGACCCGCTTCCGACGAGCCGACCTCAAATCAGGGGTCGATCTCTTCGAGGCTGTCGACCTTGCTGGGATAGAACGCCAGCAATTCCTTGATCTCGCTCATGGCCGGATAGGGTGTCTCGTAGGTCCACACCGCATTGGCCTCGGACCGCTCACCCACCTTCACCGAATAGTAGGCGGCATGCCCCTTGTAGGGGCAATAGGTGGAATGGGCCGTGCGCTCCAGCACCGACATATCCACGTCGGCGCGGGGAATGTACTGCACCGGCCGCAGGCTCGCCTCCTTCAGCGTCAGCGCGTGCGTCGTATCGGCGACGACGTGTCCCGCGAGCGTGACCCGCACCCGCTTCGGGTTGCCGGCGATACTGATGGGGTGATCCGGGCCGGGCGTTTTCATGGGCTCTCCTTTAGGCCCATGAACATAGGCACGCGCACGCTCAGTTCAATCTGAGGTCGATGATGTGCTTGGGATCGGCCTTCAGCTCCCCCCGCTCCACACGCAGCACGATGTCCGTCAGCGCCGCGTTGGCCCGCGAGGTGAGACCCACCTTCTCGCCTTCGCGCACGATGTAGCCGTTGATGAACTCGATCTCCGTGCGCCGGCCCTTCGCCATGTCCTGGCCCATCGACGGGCGCTGGTCGCCGGACGTGTAGGACAGATCCTTGATCCGCTGCGCATCGGAGATCTCGGTCGCCGAGGCATCGCCCTCGCCCGCGCGCGCGATCGTCTCGGGCGGCAGGTGCAGGATGTCCTCGAGCTGGTAGCCCAGCGCCTGTCCAACGCGGATCGCCTCGCTGCCGAGCCGCGTCGCAAACCGCCGCAGCGTATCGTTGCGCACGATCTCGTGGCCGGGCAGGTTGGTGCAGGCCGACAATCCGTTTTGCATCACGTTGGCGACGAGCTTCGACCAGCGCTCGCCCCAGAGGTTGTCGGTCGCCTTGGCGCTGTCCGCGGTGCCGACGAGGCGGGCGATTTCCTCGGAGCGATCCGTGATGCGGCCGTGCACCTCGCCGGCGCGGAACACGACGTGCTTGGCACCGTGCTTGCCGGCGCCGCGATGGATATGCCCCGGCTCCGGCAGGTTGACGCTGATCGAGCTGGCGATGCAGCCGAGCGTCTTGCCCCAGCCCATCACGCCGGCGAGCGTCTCCTCGTTCATGCAGTTCTGCAGCGAGACCGCGTAGGCGCCCGGCGCCATGTACTGGCGGATCATCAGCGCGGCCCAGGCCGTGTCGTAGGACTTGGTGGAGATGAACGCGATGTCGATGGGCTTCTCCTTGGCGAGCTGCTGCACGTCCGTGATGTGCAGCGCGCGCACGGGCACGGTGAACTCCGGCACGTCGCGCGCATGCGTCACGCGCAAGCCCCCGCGCCGCATCTGCTCAACATGCTCAGGCCATGCGTCGATGAACGTCACGTCCTCGCCGGCCTGCACGATGTGCGCGCCGACATAGCCACCTACCGCGCCGGTGCCGACAATCGCAATCCGCTTCCCCATGTGCTTCCCTCGTCAGGTGATGCTGTTTCGCGCATACTAGCGGGAAATTGCTGTTTCAGCAGGCCCGAAACGGCGATCCTGATATGCCCTGCTCGGGGTGCCGAATGATGGACTCGGCGGGGAGAACTAACGACCCAGGTTCGGCAGCCACGTCGCGATCTGCGGGTAAGCCGCGATGATCACGATCACGACGAGCAGGCAAATCCAATAGGGTATCGAGCCGGCAAAAATCTCGCCCGGCGAGACATTCTCCTGCGGCAGGGCCGCCTTCACCGTAAACACCAGGATGCCGAACGGCGGGGTCAGGAGCCCGGTCTCGATCGCGAGGATGCCGAGGATCGCAAAGGCCACGGGATCATAGCCGATGCCCACCGCGATCGGGGCGAACACCGGTACGGTGAGAAGGATGATCGATATCGAGTCGATGATGCAGCCGAGCACGAACCACACCAGCACCATGATGGTGAGGATCATCCAGGGGTCGAGCCCAGAGTTCGAGGAACAGAGCTTTCGCCGCGCCGGTCACGCCGGTCATGGACAGCACGCGGCTGTAGAGCTGCGCCATCACCAGCAGCAGCAGGAGCGGCGCTGACGTCCGTCCCACGGTCAGGATGACATCGAAGATTTCGCGCGCCCGCATGCCCTTGGCGATGGCGAGCAACAGCGCCAGTGCGGCGCCGACGCCGGCACCTTCGGTCGGCGTGAAGAAACCGAGCCAGATGCCGCCGAGCACGCCGATGATGAGGGCAATCACGAACAGTGTGCTCACCAGGGCGGCGCGCATCTGGGCGTCGTCGAGCACGCCGCCGTCGTCGCCGACGGCGGGCGGAGGGGCGGCGCGCTGCACCGGCCGCATTGCGGGACCTTGCGCGCCTCGCCGACCCGCTCGGGTTGCGTGATGGCGACGAACAGGATGTAGGTCGAGTAGGCGGCGACCACGAGGAAGCCCGGGGATGATGCCGGCGATGAACAGCTTGCCGATCGCCTGCTCGGTCAGCACGCCCCACACGATCATCAGCACCGACGGCGGAATCAGCATGCCGAGGCAGGCGCTGCCCGCGATGCAGCCGAGCGCGAACTTGCGCTCGTAGCCGTGGCGCTTCATTTCCGGCCAGGCGATGCGCGAGAACGCCGCCGCTGCCGCAATGCTGACGCCCGTCACGAAAGCGAACACGGCATTGGCAAAAACGGTCGCGATGCCGAGGCGGCCCGGCACGCGCCGCATCAGCCGGTTGATGAGAGCGAACAGGTCCGTGGCTGCTCCGCACTTGGCGAGGAACTCGCCCATCAGCATGAACAGCGGAATGACGGCGAAGACGTAGTCGCGCAGCGCCTCGTAGGCGGTGTTGGCGATGAAGATGCGCACCACCTCGATGTCGCCCTGGATAGCAATACGTCGGCGCCCAGGCGCCGAATATTGCCGGATCGCTGACCAGCATGCGCGGCGAGGTGCGGTCCGGTTCGGCGAAATCGATGTCAAACCCGATAACCGACGCACCGGCCTCGCGCAGATGATCGATCAGGCTGGAGATCATGCCGCGTGGCCAAGGCCACTGTCCAAGCTCTTTCAGGCTCGAATCATCGATGTCGACGACGCGGATCGGCAGGTCGCCGGTCTCGCGCGGCGCCGTGCGCTGATAGAGATCAAAGACGATCAGCGCACCGCGATCGAGAAGGTCTGGAGCGGCGACGCGCGCCGCGACCGCCAGCAACAGGATCGAAACGGGCAGCAGATACAACCCGCCTCGGCGCAGAAAAGCGAGCGCGTTCATCGGCACGAGGGATATGCGAGCGGCAACTTCAGTCTAATTGCACGTGCTGCTGCTTTTGCTGACGCAGTTGTTCTGGATCACGACCGGGGTGCCGGTACCGAGTGTTGTCAGCGACGTGATTATGCCGAATGTCGTCGCATCCCACAGCAGCGCCTGCATCTCGGTAATGTCGAACTGAGGCGAGGGTTCGTCGACCGGCGGGGACGGTATCCCGCCGATCGGAACGGATGTCGCTTGCCCCGGATTGACCACGACCGTGACCCCGTTCGCGGTGACCGTCACCGAACCGTCCGCGACATAAACCCAGGTTCCGCGCTCGTCGCTGCGCAGGTTCAGGGTGGTTCCGCGAACCCCGATCGTCGCCGTCGGCGTCTTGATCTTGTAGCTTTCGTGCCGCAGCACGCCGGTCGTAAAACGGGCTATCCCCTTGGCGATCGAGACCGCCATTTCGGAGTCCGACCGGTTCGGATCATAGACGAAGCGGTCGAGCACGACCTCGGACAAGGGACCGATTTCGAGCTTTGTTTGATCCTCGAAAACAATTCGGGCGACGCTTTTCTCGGCGGTCTTGACGATTTCG
The DNA here is from genome assembly GCA_963782855.1 of uncultured Alphaproteobacteria bacterium. GTDB lineage: Bacteria > Pseudomonadota > Alphaproteobacteria > Rhizobiales > Hyphomicrobiaceae > AWTP1-13. The sequence goes on from CAWALW010000025.1 coordinate 151,807, forward strand.
TCGGAAAAGACGTCGACGCCGACACGCAGCACTCGGGGTTCCTGCGGTTTGAGCGTGCCGGTGACGTTGTTTACGATGATGACCGGCGACCGATCCCGGCGCCGGGTGCGGCATCGGCGAACAGCATACAGGCAAAGAGAGCCGCCATCGTCGCGGCGCCGGTCCGCTGCAATACGGGTGGCCTCCTCACCGTTTGCATCATCCGCAAAGCCGCGAAAAAATCACAAGGCGTTGCTCAGACGATACCGGCCTTTCCCGTTTGAAGCAAAGAGTTTGGGGCGGGTCGGCGAGCGGGCGAACCGGACGTCCGGATCACTCGGCGGGCAAGCCGATGCGCGCGAGATCGGCCGGTCGCAAACCCTGTCTTTCGAGCAGAGCGCGTATCTGCGTCCGCGCGTCGGCCGATTGGGCGCCGAGCATGCCAGCGACCGCCATCGCCTGACGATCGGCGACAAGGTCTTCGCGCATGGCGCGGGCCAGGTCTCGGGTTGTCCATTCGCGCGCGTCGGCCGACAGAAAATCCCACAGGGCCAGGCCGAAGACGCCGCGTTGCCAAAGTACGCTGCTCTCGTTCGGCCCGGTCACCCAGGACAGCCGCAACGCCGCGACAACATTCGCCAGCTGTTCGCGAGCGACCAGCCGGAAAACGGCGAGCGACAGCCAGGCTTGCGACGAAAGCGGCCGCGCGGCTAAAACGGTGTTCAGTTCAGCCTCCCGTTGCTTTCCCACTTCAGGATCGATCGAGGCGATTTGCGCCAATGGAAGATCGAAAGCCGAGCGGCCGAGCCCCGGAATGCCCAGCCAATTTCGCGCCGCCTCGCCGGCCGCTCCGTTGACGAGCTTCTCCTTATTACTGTCCGAACCCCGCGCCGTGGACAGCGCGAGATCGTATCCCTGCAGCGCGGCGCATCCGCACAACACCGAGACCACGAGGGCCGTCAACCGCTTCCGCCAGCCCCCGCGCGTCAATGCCGGCCGCGCAACGGCGCGGTCCACCCGGCTCCGCCGATCCGTCGTCGAGAAAAATCCTCGAGCTTTCCGCTTGCGCGAGCCCGGCGCCCAGCAGCGCCGCGAAGGTTAACGCGACGGCTTGAATTTGCAAGCTGAAATCAATCAGCGCGTGGGCGCCGACGAGAATGGCGGCGGCGACCGCGAGACCCGGCACCGTGGCGTTCTCGCGGCGCAGCCGTCGCGCCTTTTAAGCAACGAAAGACAAGGAGCACGACAAGCGCGACGAAGATCGAGACCAGAGGCGATCCCCAAGCCCTGCATCGCTTCGAGGTAGGTATTGTGCGCCTGAACTCCACGTGCCTGACCCGCCGATTGAGCCGTCGCGATACATCGGGAATACATCGACGAACGTACCATAGCCCCAGCCGAGCCAGGGCCGATCGGCGATCGACTGCAACGTCAGACGATACGCCGCGAGCCGATTGGGATCGAAGAAACCCATGCCGGCGACCTTGCCGACGAGAGCCGCGCCGAACAGGAGCACGGTTCCTCCGGCGAAGACGAACGCGAGGAGCACCACCGGCCACGAGACCGGGTTGCGTCCGGCGCCGTTGCGCCGGGCGATCAGGACCAACGCGACAAGCGAGAGCCCGGTCGCGGCGATACCGCCGCGTGACGCCGTGAGAAGAAGCGCGGCCAGGATCATGAACCCGCCGGCGAGGACCGGCGCGCCGCCGCGGCCGATCATCTCGATCACCGCCGCGACCTGCTGCCGCGGAGTGCTCCAGAGCGCCGACGCCGTACAGGCGACACAGCCGCAGGAAAATAGCGATCGTCGCGAGGAACCCGATCCCGGCAAAGGCCGCATAGGAATCGGGGTTGATAAACGTCGCCGACACGGCGCCGCCTTGCGGCATCTCCGGCATCCGAAACCAGCCGATTTTCGCGGCGATCAGCCCGATAAGCGGCATAGGCCGCGCCAATCAGCGCGATTGCGCCGACGAGAGCCCGCGCGCGGCCAGCGTCACGGCACAGCTGCAACGCGAGCCAGAACACGGCGGCGGCGGTGATCAGGCGAAGCAAGGCCGCCGCGGTCAGATCGCGATTGACGCTGATGCTGCCGGCCAGCGATGCACCGATCGCGTCGCCAGCCATCTTCCAGGCCGGGTTGGCGGCATCGGCAAACAGGCCCGTTGCGTTCTGCAACCCGATCCACGGCACCAGCGCCAGGAAAAGCGCCGCCGGGACCAGGATGTTTCGAAGCCCGACCGGATGCGGTTTGCGGCGCAGCATCACGCCTGCCTCGTACAAAACCGCGAGACCTGGAGAGAGCAATACGTAATCTGAACCAAGCAACACAAAAAAAAAAAAAAAAAACAAAAACAAAAAAAAAAAAAAAAAAAAAAAAAAAAAAAAAAAAAAAAAAAAAAAAAAAAAAAAAAAAAAAAAACGAAATTAAAATTGCTTAGTTTTAAAAACACAGAAGCAGCGAGGAAATGAAACCAGGTGACCCAAGCCTTTAAATCTTGATGAGTGGTTGCTGAGCTTTGCCATGGGTATGTATTTGACCAACAGCTGAATGAATTGTTGCTGCTCATTACAGGCTGGTCATGTCTTGTGTGGCTGTGATCCCTGTCTGGT
>CAWALW010000026.1:0-12197 GCA_963782855.1 uncultured Alphaproteobacteria bacterium
CAAGAAGATCGAGGTCATCCGCAAGGATACCGGCGGGCCCAACCCGGACGTGGCCAAGCGGCTGGCGCAGGAACTGGTCGTGCGTGACGGCGTCGACATCCTTGCAGGCTTCTCGCTGACTCCGGAAGCTCTCGGCGCGGCCGGCATTTCCGCCGAAGCCAAGAAGTTCATGGTGGTGATGAACGCCGCCACGTCCATCATCGTGACGAAGTCACCCTACGCGACACGCGTGTCGATGACCCTGCCGCAGATTTCCGAGACGCTCGGCACCTGGGCGAAGCAGAAGGGCGGTGTATCCAAGGCCTACACCATGGTCAGCGACTTCGGCCCCGGCATCGACGCCGAGGGTGCGTTCCAGCGCGCCTTCAAGGCAGCGGGCGGCGAGATCGTCGGCTCGGTCCGGATGCCGGTCGCAAACCCGGATTTCTCCGCGTTCGTGCAGCGCGCCAAGGATCTGAACCCCGAGTCGATTTTCGTGTTTGTTCCAGGTGGCGCGCAGCCCAGCGCTCTCGGCAAGGCTTTCTCCGAGCGCGGTATCGATCCCAACAAGATCAAGGTCCTGAGCACCGGCGAGCCGGTCGACGAGACCGCGATCAAGAGCCTCGGCGATCTGGCGCTCGGGCGGATCAGCGCCTGGCACTACGACTACAATCATCAGTCCAAGAAGAACCAGGAGTTCGTCAAGGCGTTCAACGCCGAGTTCAAGCGCAACCCGGACTTCTTCGCCGTCGGCGGCTATGACGGCATGCACCTGATCTACGAGGCGCTGAAGAAGACCGGCGGCAAGGCCGATGGCGACAGCCTCATCGCAGCTGCCAAGGGCATGTCCTGGGAAAGCCCGCGCGGCACGATCAGCATCGATCCCGCCACCCGCGATGTGGTGCAGACGGTCTACATCCGTAAAGTCGAAAAGGTTGGCGGCAATATCGTCAACGTCGACTTCGACAAGGTCGACAACGTGAAAGACCCAACGCACAAATAGCGACCGGCTGGAACGGCAATCGATGGGCCGGCCGCTGAGGTTGGCCCATTCTGTTGTTTCGGGTCCTGCAACGTAGGGACGATTTCGGTCTCGGCATTGCTGGGCCGATGAGGCAGATAGATAAGACGATCCGCCATGCTGCCCCCCGTCTTCGGTGTTCTGTTCGACGGCCTTGCCTACGGGATGCTGCTGTTCCTGCTCTCCGTCGGGCTGTCGGTGACGCTGGGGATGATGAACTTCGTCAACCTGGCGCATTGCGCCTTCGCCATGCTGGGGGGTTACGTAGCGGTCACGCTGGTGAACGCGATGGGCTGGCCGTTTCTCCTCACGCTGCCCGCTGCATTCCTGGCCGCTGCTGCGGCCGCGGTCATCCTGGAGCGCACGCTGTATCGGCGCCTCTACAAGGCGGCCGAGCTTGATCAGGTTCTCCTCACCATCGGCATCGCGTTCATGTCGGTTGCGACGGCCGCGTATGTCTTCGGCACCCTGCAGCAGCCGATCCAAACTCCGTCTTTCCTTCGTGGCTCCATCTCATTTCTGGGTCTCCGTCTCGGCGCCTATCGGCTGTTCCTGGTGCTGACGGGGCTCCTCATTGCGGTCCTGCTGATCGTCGCGTTGGAATACACCCGCTTTGGTGCGCGCGTGCGCGCAGCCGTCGACAATCAGCGCATGGCCGCAGGCCTCGGGATCAACGTCGAAGCTGCGTTCGCGATTACTTTTGCGCTGGGATGCGGCCTGGCCGGCCTTGGGGGCGCACTAGCGATCGAGATCGTCGGTCTCGATCACACCTTCGCGCTGGCCTATCTCGTCTATGTTCTGATCGTCGTGTCCGTCGGAGGACTCGGCTCGATCGGCGGCTCCTTGGCAGCGGCAGCGCTGCTTGGCGTCAGCGACATGTTCGGGAAGTATTATTTCCCGGAGCTTGGAGCCTTCCTGATCTACCTCGTGATGATCGCCATTCTCATCTGGCGGCCGGCCGGCCTGTTCGGAAGGCGTTAGGGTATGACCGCCTCCCTCTCACCCGCCGGTCTCTACGGTCCGCAAGCCTACCTCCAGGCGCAAACCAAGTGGCACCCGCTCGAGATTGCGTTCTGGCTTGCAACGCTGCTGCCGTTCTTCCTGTTTCCCACCTACCTGTCGCTGGCCAGCCAGATCGCCATCACTGCCCTGTTTGCCTTGTCGCTGGACCTCATCCTCGGCTACGCCGGGATCGTCTCGCTCGGGCATGCGGCGTTCTTCGGCCTCGGCGCGTATACGGCCGGCATCATTTCTGTTCACGGCTGGGGCGATCCGCTGCTCGGACTTGTTGCTGCGGGTCTCGTGGCCGGCATCCTGGGCTACGCCACGAGCTTCATCATTGCGCACTTCCGGCACCTTGCGCTGCTCATGATCACCATGGGCCTCGGTCTCCTGCTGCATGAAGTGGCGAACAAGGCGAGTTGGTTGACGGGAGGCTCCGACGGCCTGCAGGGCGTGAATATCACGCCGCTGTTGGGCTACTTTCGTTTCGATCTCTACGGGTACACGGGTTACGCCTATTCGCTCGCCGTGCTGTTCTTTGCCTTCCTGTTCGCGAGGCGGCTCGTTCATTCCCCGTTCGGCCTCTCCCTGCGCGGCATTCGCGAGAACCCCATCCGCATGCCGGCCATTGGCGCTGCGAACGCGGCGCATATCCGAAAGATCTACACCATCTCGGCGATCCTTGCGGGCATCGCCGGAGCGGTGTTGACCCAGACGACGAGCACGGTCGCGCTGGGCGTGCTCGATTTCCAGCGTTCCGCCGACATCCTCGTCATCCTGATCCTTGGCGGCACTGGCCGCCTCTACGGCGGCCTCGTGGGCGCATTCATATTCATGGTGGCCCGCGACCAGTTCTCCGGCATCAACCCGCAGCTCTGGTATTTCTGGATCGGCTTGCTGCTGGTCGCGGTGGTGATGCTCCTGCCGAACGGCGTGCTGGGAGGACTTGCGAAGCTGACGGCATCGTTCCGCGGCAGGACATCGTGAGCCAGGCGCCGGCAATTTCCCCCACCGCTCTCCCGGCATTGTCGACCCATGGACTCGACAAGAGCTTCGGCTCGCTTGTCGTGGCAAAGGACATCAGCATCTCGGTGCCGCAGGGCGCGCGATACGCCCTGATCGGGCCCAACGGGGCGGGCAAGACGACGCTCATCAATCTGATCACCGGCATGCTGCGCCCCGATGCCGGGCGCATTCGCCTGGGCGAGGATGACATCACCTCGCTGAAGCCGCACCAGCGCGTCGCGCGCGGCCTTGTGCGCACCTTCCAGATCACCACCCTGTTCCCGCAGCTCAATGCGTTGGAGGCTGTCACCCTTGCCGTCTGCGAACGTCGCGGGCTGGCGGGGAATTTCTGGCGGCGCCTCCCCGATTTCCCCGATGCCATAGACGAGGCGCATGCCATCCTCGCCTCCCTGTCGCTCAGCCGCGATGCCACCAGGCTGACGCGTGAGCTGGCGTACGGCCAGCAGCGGCTGCTGGAGATAGCGCTGGCCCTGGCGACCAAGCCCAAGGTTCTCCTGCTCGACGAGCCGGCCGCGGGCGTGCCGCGCGACGACAGCGCGGAGCTTTTCGCCGCCATCGCCGGGCTGCCCAGCGACATCACCGTGCTGTTCATCGAGCACGACATGAACCTCGTCTTCAAGTTCGCCAGCCGCATCATCGTCATGGTGGCCGGCACGATCCTGGTCGAAGGCACGCCGCAGGAGATTCAGACCGACCCGCGCGTGCGCGAAGTCTACCTGGGCGGGGCGCACCATGGCTGAGACCCTGCTTGCCGTGGAGGGCATCCGCGCGGGTTACGGCGATGCCGTCGTGCTCGACGATGTGACGATCGAGGTCCCCGAGAGCGGCAGCTTGTGCATCCTTGGACGCAACGGCGTGGGCAAGTCGACGCTGCTGCTGACGATCATGGGATTCACCCAGGTGACGCGCGGCAGGCTTCTTTGGAGAGGCCACGACATTACGGGGCGGCCACCGCATCGCCGTGCCCACATGGGGCTCGGTTGGGTCGCGCAGGAGCGCGAGATTTTCCCGTCGCTCACGCTTGAAGAGAACCTGCTGGTCGCCTCACGGCCCGGGCGCTGGGACCTGCCGGCCGTCTATCAGCTCTTTCCGCGTCTCGCCGAGCGGCGCGGCAACAAGGGTAACCAGCTTTCCGGCGGCGAGCAGCAGATGCTGGCCATTGCCCGCTCGCTGATGACAAACCCGTCCCTTCTGTTGCTCGACGAGCCGCTGGAAGGACTTGCACCGATCATCGTCGAGGAACTCGTCGCCGCGATACGTCGCATGGTCGCCGATGAAGGGACGGCGTTGGTCCTCATCGAGCAGCACGCCGAGGTCGCGCTTTCTCTCACCAGCGACGCCGTGATCATGGAACGTGGTGCAATCGTTCATCGGGCGCTCTCGGCAGACCTTCTGCGCGATACCGCCACCCTCGACCGCTTCATCGGCCTGCGCGTCGGGTAATGCGGCGAGGCCCGCGTCCTTAAGATGGGATAGCGGCCAGCAAGGTCTCCAGCGCCTTCACCGCGAAGGCGTGCATGTTGGCGCGGCGGTCGCTGTCGCCCGTCCGGAGTGTAACCGCACGCTCGACCGGCCCGGCGAGCGCGATGCAGCTATGCCCCGCGGGGTCGCCGTACCGGTTGCCGGTGGGACCGGTGGCTCCGGTCTCGGACAGGCCCCATGTCGCGCCATGCTGCTCGCGCACCGTGCGAGCCAGAAGGGCAGCGTACGGCTCGCTGGCGGATCGGATGCCGGCCATGGCTGCGTCAGGAATGGAGACCAGGGCGCGCCGCGCCTGCCGGGTGTAGACCACTGCGCCGCCCAGGAAATAAGCTGATGCACCGGGCACCGCGAGCAGCGAGGCCGAAATCAGCCCTCCTGTCGATGATTCCGCCACGGCAATGGTCTCGCGCCGCAATTTGAGGCGGGAGGCGATCTCCTCGGAGAGTTGAACGAGCCGTTCCATCGCCGCGCTACTGTGCCAGGACGACGGAGCTCTCGTACTGGCACGACCCCATGCCGGTGTCGGCGAAGATGCCGTGCTCGCCGATCCAGCGGATCGTCTCGTCAAAGACTTCCTTGGTGTAGGGTTCGAAGACCAAACGCTCGCCCGGACCCCACCGGCGGGTATCCATTACGGCCTGCCAGCGTACCGGGAATTCGCGCTTGTAATAGTGCGTGTAAAGTTCGGGCCGCAGGTCGAGATCGCGCTGTGCTTGCCTGAGCGCGCGGAAGAACTTGGAAAGGTCCTCCGGGTCCGGGTCGCCATGGACCATGGTCGCTATCATGAACGTGGTGTCGATTATCTTGCGGAAGCCAAGTTGCTCCGCCAGGTAGTAGGGGCCGCTGAACAGCGCGCACGCGGGAACCTTGCCATCGATCAGGTGCTCCATGCGCTTGAACAGCATGCCGTCGGCGAACGACAGGTTGATCCTGTCGGCCGGCATGTATTGCTCGAGCCCCTGGATCGTCGAGTAATGGCTGCCGGATTGATAGCCGACCGAGATCGGCACGCCGGCCAGGTCCTCGGGGGTCTTCACCGGCGAGTCTGCCGGGACGAAAATGCCCGACGGCGCGACTGAATAGAGATGGGAGTAAAGCTTGCCGTGCCCGGACGATGCGGCAACGCCGACGGTCCAGTGGCACGCGCAGCTCACGTCGGCGGAACGGCCCCTCTCGAAGGATTGGAAGGCGCCGACCTTGTTGCCCATATCGTGGATCTTGCCGTCCGTGGCCTGGATCAGCTCGCGAAACACGTAGTCGAGCCCCTGCTCCCGGAAATAGCCCTTCTCCTCGGCCACCCACTCCTGGAGCCGGAAATGCGGCTCGACGATGAACTTTGCCATGACGTCCGTCTCCCTATCCGTCGCCTAGTCCAGGGCGATCGATTGTGTCGCTCACTTCCGTGAGGCTTGCCATTTGGCATCCGAGCCGCCCTTCCTGGCGGTGCCCTCCATCGTATTGCCACGCACCCAGCCGGTATATTGGGTGTCCCCTGCCGTGAAGGAAATCTGGTCGGCCGCGAGCTTGCCATCGGAGATGGGGGCCACCACGTTGCCTGTCGTCAGCCGACCGCGGAAATACTGGAACTCCTGATCGATCGTAAGTTCGCCCTGCCCGAGCTGCCAGGCACCGTTGACTTTGGCCGGCACGATCCAAAGCAGTGCCTTGCAGTACGAGGACTCGCAATTCTGCGTAACCTCGCCGTCTGGTCCGGCTTCCATTCGCTCATGGTGAAAGTGTTCGAGACGACCCGTGTGCCGGGCTTCATGTCGAGCAGCGTTGGCCTGAGTTTCAGGTTGAGGCCGGGCAGCAGAAACATCGTGACCACGGTAGCTTGCGAAAAATCGGTCTGGAAGATGTCGCCGTTCAGGAACTTCGCTTTCTCTCCCACGCCGGCCGCCGCGGCGTTCCGCCTGGAGAGCTCGACCATATCGGGGTTGAACTCGACACCGAGGGTCTTCGCTCCGATCTTGGCCGCCGTGATAACGGTGCGCCCATCGCCGGAACCGAGATCGACGACGTAGTCTTGGGGCGTGACCTTCGCCATTTTCAGCATCTGGTCGACAAGGGCCTGCGGCGTGGGCACCCAAACGACATCCTTGCCCCGTCTGGCCGACGCGGGGTTCGTACTCAGTGCTCGGTTGCTGTGCGAGTGAGGTGCACGCGAGAGCCATGAGCCCGAGATAAGAAGCAGCTAGAAGGCGGGGCAGAGATCGGGACCGGCTCATTCTTGTTTCTCCGAGAGGGGAGGCGCTGGGGTTTTCAGGCGGGTCAGTTGGCGAGACCCGTCGATTGCGCTTTGAAAGAAGGCGGCGAAATTGGCCGCATGTCGGCAGTATCCGCTATCTCCCGCAGCCGTCAATCGGCCAAGGGAGGGGGATCAGGCATGACGGCGTCGTGGCTAATCCTTTTCCCGGACATCATGTCCGTGCTAGAAGCCCGCGCGAGCGCACCGCGCCATCCATCGCGTCTGTCGGGGCATAGCTCAGCCTGGTAGAGCACCTGCTTTGGGAGCAGGGGGCCGGGGGTTCGAATCCCTCTGCCCCGACCAGCCTATGGTGCCGCATTTTGCGGAGTTTGAGAGCCGCCGCCATCTCAGGCAGCATCAAGCCTTGCAAACGGCCCGGAAAGCTAGGATCGTCGCTGGTCTTGCTGCCTTTAGGAACGGGGGACCCCTGTCGATGAAGCGTTTTTTGCCTGCATTTGTTGCCGCGGTCGTTTCATTTGGGCTCGCCGCCGTTCCCGCTGAAGCGAGCAAGAAGAACGACACGCTCGTGTGGGCGACTGATCGCGACAACCCGATCGCCGACCCCTTCTATCTCAACACCCGCGAGCTCGTCGTCATCGGCCACCAGGCCTGGGACACCCTCGTCATCATCGACCCCACGACCAGCGAGATCAAACCGCTGCTCGCCACCAAGTGGAACTGGGTCGACACCAAGACGATCGAAATGGAACTGCGCAGGGACGCCAAGTTCCATAGCGGCAAGGCGCTCGATGCAGATGATGTCGTCTACACGCTGAACTTCGTCTCCAACAAGGAGAATGCGATCTCCAACTTCGCCCTGCTGGCCTGGATCAAAGGTGCGGAGAAGATCGACCAGTACAAGGTGCGCATCCACCTGCACAATCCATTCCCGCCGGCGCTCGCGTATCTCGCCGGCCTCGGCTTCATCCTGCAGAAGGGACACTACGACAACGCGCCGGCCCGTCCCGACGGCAAGAAGGATTTCGGCGCCGTACCGCCGAACGGCTCAGGCCCCTACAAGATCACCGAGGTGAAGCCCGGCCAGCACATCCTGATGGAGCGGAACAGCGACTACTTCAAAGGCGGCTTCAAGGGCACGCCGGCCATCTCCAAGGTCATGTTCCGCACCATCAAGGACGCCAACACGCGCGCCGCTGAGCTGATGACGGGTGCCATCGACTGGATCTGGGACGTGCCCAAGGATCAGGCCGAGCGGCTACAGGCCAACCCGGCACTAGAGATCGAGAACGCCAAGACGCTGCGCGTCTCCTACCTGCAGTTCGACGTGCAGGGCGTCTCGGGACAGAAGTTCTTCACCGACAAGCGTGTGCGGCAGGCCGTTGCGCACGCGATCAACCGCGAGTCGCTGACGAAGAACCTGGTTGGACCGGCGTCCGTCGTCGCCCATTCGCCGTGCCATCCCGATCAGTTCGGCTGCTCCGACAACGTGACCAAGTATCCCTATGATCCGGCCAAGGCCAAGGCGCTGCTGAAGGAAGCGGGCTTCCCGGATGGCTTCGAGTTCGATCTGTTCGCCTACCGCGACCGCGAGTTCACCGAGGCCGTGATCGGTGATCTGGCAAAGGTCGGCATCCGGCCCAAGCTCACCTACCAGCAGTACACCGCGTTCCTGGAGGCGGTGCGCAAGGGCCGCACGCCGATCGCGCACGGCACCTGGGGGTCCAACTCCATTCCCGACGTCTCGGCGATGGCGGCGCACTTCTTCCTCCACGGCCCGGACGACCTCACCAAGGACCCGAAGACCAAGGAACTGATCGACGGCGGCGGATTCGCTCACCGATCCGGAGCAGCGCCGTGCTGCCTGGCAGAAGGTGCTGGAGCACATCGCGGCTGAGTGCTTCTGGGTGCCGCTGTTCACCTATGCGAAGTACTACGCGTTCTCGGCGGATCTGAACTTCGTGCCGACGTCCGATGAGATCCCGCAGTTCTACGCGGCAAAGTGGAAGTAGCAGCGGGGTCGATCCCCAAGGGCGTTGCCGATGCTCGCCTTTACGCTGAAACGGCTGGGCGTGGCTTTGTTGGTCGCGCTCACTGTTTCGGTCATTACGTTCTCGATGATTTACGTGTCGGGCGATCCGGCCATCGCCATTGCGGGTGAAGGCGCGCGCGCCCAGGACATCGACGCGATCCGCAAGTTCTATGGCTTCGACCGGCCGATTGCCGTGCAGTACTACGATTGGCTTGTCGGAGCGCTGCAGGGCGACTTCGGCCGCTCCTACCACATGCGCCAGCCCGTTTCCGATATCATCTTCTCGCGCTTGCCCGTGACGATGGCGCTGGGCGCGGCTGCCATCGGCTTCGCGCTCCTGCTCGCCATCCCGCTCGGCGTGCTGGCCGCCGTGCGCCCCAACTCGTTCTTCGACCGCTTCGCGCTGACGCTCGCCGTGATCGGCCAGGCGATGCCGACGTTCTGGTTCGCCCTGACGCTGGTGCTGTGGCTCGGCGTGTACTGGCGGCTGCTGCCGATCACCGGCTCGGACAGCTGGCAGAACTTCGTGATGCCGGCGATTGCGCTCGGCTACTACGTGACGCCGGCGGTGATGCGGCTGACCCGCGCCGGCGTGCTGGAGGTGCTCTCCTCGGACTATATCCGCACCGCGCGCGCGAAGGGCCTGCGCCCGCCGACGGTGCTGTTCAAGCACGCGCTGCGCAACGCCATCATCCCCGTCGTCTCGCTGTCGGCCGTGCAGTTCGGGTTCATGCTGGGCGGCTCGATCGTCATCGAGACGATCTTCCAGATCAACGGCCTCGGCTACCTCGCGTGGGAGTCGATCCAGCGCAAGGATCTGCCGACCATGCAGGCGATCGTGCTGGTGCTGTCCGTTATTCTACGTGCTGCTGACGCTGCTTGCCGACCTGCTCAACGCGTTCCTCGATCCGCGGCTGAGGGTGGCTTGAGATGACGGCCGCCCTTCCCCGCGCCGGCATGCCGACGGCCGCCGAGATCCTGGCGCCGTCACCCGGTGCGCTGCTGCGGCGGCGCATCTTCCGGCATTGGGGCTTTGCTGATCGGTGGCCTGATCCTCGGCGCGATCGTCCTGATGGCGCTCACGGCGCCGCTGGTCGCGCCGCACGATCCTTACGACCAGCAACTCGCGCGCAAGCTCATTCCGCCGATATGGCACGCATCAGCGAAGGCAACGTGGGCGCATCCGCTCGGCACCGATCACCTGGGTCGGGACTATCTCTCCCGCCTGCTCTACGGCGCGCAGATATCGCTGCTGATCGGGTTCTCGGCCATGCTCATTTCGGGTGTGATCGGCACGGTGCTCGGCGTGCTCGCCGGATATTTCGGTGGCCGCATGGACATGGTCGTGAACTTCATCGTCACGACGCGGCTCTCGATGCCGGTCGTGCTGGTCGCGCTGGCCGTGGTGTCCATCGTCGGCGTCTTCGCTGACCGTCGTCATATGGGTGCTGGGGCTGCTGATCTGGGATCGCTTCGCCGTGGTCATGCGCAGCGCCACGCAGCAGGTGAGGTCGCGGGAGTTCGTCACCGCCGCGCAGGCGCTCGGATGCTCCACGCCGCGCATCCTGTTCACGGAGGTGGCCGCCCAACATCGTCAATCACCTGATCGTGGTGGCGACGCTGGAGATGGCGCACGCGATCCTGCTGGAGGCGGCGCTGTCGTTCCTGGGCCTCGGCGTGCAGCCGCCGACGCCGTCGTGGGGGCTGATGGTCTCCGAAGCCAAGGGCCTGATGTTCTTCGATCCCTGGCTCATCACGATCCCCGGCGTCGCGCTGTTCCTGCTGGTGCTGGCGATCAACATGCTGGGCGACGGCCTGCGCGACGTGACCGCGCCCGAGAACCGTGCATGAGCGAGCGCATCCTCACGGTCGATGATCTGCGCGTCGACCTTCCCGTGCCGGCGGGTACGCTGCATGCCGTGCAGGGCGTGTCGTTTCATGTCGATCGGGGCGAGACGGTGTGCATCGTCGGCGAGTCCGGCTGCGGCAAGACGCTCACGGCGCTGGCGGTGATGGACCTGCTGCCGGCGCCGCGCGCGGCGCACGGCAAGGCGTCTGGAGATTGGTGGCCGCAGCATCGCGGGCATCAGCGAGCGCGAGATGTCCGACCTGCGCGGCTCGGACATGGCGATGATCTTCCAGGAGCCGATGACCTCGCTCAATCCGGCCTACTCCATCGGCAACCAGCTCGAGGAGGCCGTGCTGCGGCACAAGTCCGTGTCGCGGCGCCAGGCGCGCGAGCGTGCGGTCTATCTGCTGGAGCGGGTCGGCATCACCGGCGCGGCGAGCCGATTGAGGCAGTATCCGCACCAGCTCTCGGGCGGCCTGCGCCAGCGCGTGATGATCGCCATGGCGCTGATGTGCTCGCCGAAGCTCATTCTCGCGGACGAGCCGACGACGGCGCTCGACGTGACCATACAGGCGCAGATCCTGCATTTGCTGGCGGAGCTGCAGCGCGAGTTCGCGCATGGGCCTCGTGCTCATCACGCACGACCTCGGGGTGGTGGCCCGCATCGCCACGCGCGTCGTGGTCATGTATGCGGGCCAGGTGGTGGAGACGGGTTCGGCCGCGGCGATCTTTTCCGCGCCCTCGCATCCCTATACGCGCGGCCTGCTTGCCTGCATTCCGGTGCCTGGGCGTACGAAGCGCGGCGAACCGCTCGGGACAATTCCCGGCATGGTGCCGTCGCTGGTGGGTGAGCGCGTCGGCTGCAGGTTTGCCGGCCGCTGCGGTTACGCCATCGATGCGTGCACGCGGAATGACGTCGAGCTGGAGGGCGCCGGATCGGGCGGGCACTTCGTTCGCTGCATCCGTCATGCGGAGTTGGCGAGCGCTACGCCGCGGCGCGAAGCGGAGGCCGCGCTGTGAGCTTGCGGCAACAGTAGCCGCTGACGCGCCCATGCTGGAAGCGCGCGACGTCGCGCGCACGTTTCGCGTGAGTGCAGGATGTGTTCAGGCCCAAGCGCCGGCTGTCGGCGGTGGAGGGCGTGAGCCTGACGGTTCGTGCGGGCGAGGTCGTCGGCCTGGTCGGCAAGTCCGGGTGCGGCAAGACCACGCTCGCCCGCATGCTGCTCGGCCTGCTGCCGCCGACGCTGGGCGAAATCCGCATCGCTGGCCGGCCTGCGTCGGCGCTTTCGCGTCGGGAGATCGCGACGCTGGTTCAGCCGGTGTTCCAGGACCCATACTCCTCGCTCAATCCGCGCAAGTCGATCGGCTCCATCATCGGGCTGCCGCTGCGTGTGCAGGGAGCGGGAGATGGCAGCCGGCCACCGGCGTCGCGTCGAGGAGATGATGGAGCGCGTCGGCCTCTCGCGCGCGCTCTACGACAACTATCCGAGCCAGCTTTCCGGCGGGCAGCGCCAGCGCGTTGCCATTGCACGCGCGCTCATCAACCGGCCGCGCCTCGTCATCTGCGACGAGCCGACATCGGCGCTCGACGTGTCGGTGC
>CAWALW010000027.1:0-11390 GCA_963782855.1 uncultured Alphaproteobacteria bacterium
AGGTGCCCAAGCTTGCCCGATCTGGTGAACGCTTGATCCGCTGCGCCGGCGCGTGCATCTTTGGCCGAACGATCTAACGCAGAAAGAGGAATGGCCATGGATCTCGGCATCAGGGGCAAGAAGGCGATTGTCTGTGCGGCTTCCAAGGGGCTGGGCAGGGGTTGCGCGCAGGCGCTTGCGTCCGAGGGCGTCGATGTCACGATTTGCGCGCGCGGCGAGGAAGCGCTGAACGCGACTGCCAAGGAGCTGGCGGCCACTGGCGCGAAGGTGACGCCCGTCGTGTGCGACGTCACCACCGAGGCCGGCCGAAAGGCGCTCCTGGCCGCCTGCCCGAACGCCGACATCCTCATCAACAACGCCGGCGGCCCGCCGCCGGGCGATTTCAAAGGTTTCTCGCTCGACGACTGGCGCAAGGCGGTTGAGGGCAACATGATCACGCCGATCGCGCTCATCCATTCCACCATCTATGGCATGATGGAGCGGGGCTACGGCCGCATCGTCAACATCACGTCGGCCTCGATCAAGCAGCCTATTGCCGCTCTTGAGCTTTCCAATGGCGCGCGCCTCGGGCTCACCGGCGCAGTGGCCGTGCTCGCGCGTAAGGCCTCGCGCAGCAACGTCACGATCAACGGTATCCTTCCTGGGCCGTTCGACACGGACCGGCTTCGCGGCACCAGCCAGAAGTTGGCGGAGGCTCGCAACGTGCCGCTCTCCGTTATCGACACGGAGCGCAAGGCCGCTGTTCCCGCCGGTCGTTTCGGCACAGCCGAGGAATTCGGCAAGGTCGTCGCGTTCCTGTGCTCGGCCCATGCCGGCTACATTACCGGGCAGAATGTCCTAATCGACGGGGGCGGTTATCCCGGCGCGCTCTGAAGCTCGAGCTTGCGCAAAGGTTCCGGTCGAAATCCGTTCCCAGTTCGCGCGTTGCCGCCGTGCGCCAATTGTCGCGTGGCGCGTGTGTCACCCGCTGTGGCGTATCGTTGATGCGCTTGAATCGTCACGTGTAATTTGAGCCAAGTGCGGCAAAAGCATGAATCTGGTTCATATTTCCTAGTTGACCTGACGCGTCGCGGATTGCTGCTTTGCACCACCGCTAGATGGCGGTCGATCCCAAGCCCAACGGCGTCACGGGATCGGCGAACGGCACGGGACAACTGAAATTCGTCAGCCGCCCTCCACAGACTGCGGAGGCATTCGCGTGCAACCGGAGCAACCTTCGGTGCAGCGGCTGCGTTGATTGCCCGGGCAATCGGCACAAAGAAGAGGAGTGGTCTATGCGACGCTTGTTTGCGTGTTTTCCCGCGGCACTGGTGTTGAGTGCGTTTGGTGCGCTGCCGGCCGCGGCGGATTTCGCTGAAGATGTTGGGAAGATGGGGGATCCGTATCGCGCCTCCCAGGCAGCCCAGTCGGCGCCCCGGCAACAATCGACGCCTCGGCAGAAGTACGCCCGCGCAACCACGCTCGATAACGAGCGTGAATACGATGTCAGGCCGAGCTACCGGAACGACGAGGACGAGGAGCGTCCGCAGGCTGTGCAGCCCCGCCGGCCCAAGGCCGCACGGTCGTCGACCCACCGCCGGAGCGCTACCCGTCAGACGAACCGCCACGCCGCCCGCCAGGCACCGTTGGGAACGCGTCACGTGCGCGACCAAAGGCGTGTCCGTGTCGCGGCCCTTCCCGGCGGACACCAGATCCACGGTGTTGCCTCGTACTACTACAGCGGCCACACGACTGCGTCCGGCGCGCGCTACAACCCGGACGGGATGTCAGCGGCGCACCGCTCCTTGCCTTTCGGGACGCGTGTGCGCGTTAAACACCTCGGTAGCGGACGAAGCGTCGAGGTGAGGATCAATGATCGCGGACCGTTCATTGGTGGCCGAGTCATTGACCTGTCGAGGGGGGCTGCCAGGGTGATCGGCATGATTGGGTCTGGACTGGCGCAAGTGAGCGTTACAGTCCTTGGTCGCTAGGGAACGCCACTACTAAGAAGGAACGGCGGGTCTGTGACCCGCCGTTCTTCGCGTCATGCAGATATGCGGATGCCGCTAACGTGCCTGTATCAGCTGTTCCATGCGGCTGATTTTCACATCGGGCCGCCAGACATTCTTGAAAACGTGTAGCTGGCTGCCTCCGCCCGGCACGTCAAACTTCACCTCGATGTCGCCAGTCCCAAGCCCGAGGAAACGCAAGCCGAGCAGTGTGTGCACGACGATGTCGTCGCTGCGCTTGACTACGGCAAAGTTGAGCGGCCGGTAGTTCTCGACCTGCCCCGTGAGAGGTGATCGCCAGCCAATCTCGCCCGGGTTCACGTACCCGTATGTGAAGCGGGAATGGATGAAGGTGATGTAGACCCAGAGAGTGAACGACACGAAAAATGTCACCACGTAGTAGGCGAGGTTCATGTGCACCTTCACCAGGGTTACAAGGTCCCAGACAAAGGTCCATCCAACGGCCATGTGTACCAGCAGCCCGATCACGGCCAGTGAAAGAATAAGAATGATCGCATAGATTCCCCGCGCCCTCAGGTGGGTGAAGATCAGCGTCCCGAACATGACGACCATGAACCCAATCCCCACCCATGGACTGCCGTGCACCTTAAGCGCCTTGTCGCCGATCATAATGCTATCGCCGAACGCCGCCGTGAGCACCATGCCCACCATGGCCGCGAACCAGATGGCCCACCAATAGACCATGTCCGAGTACTCGTAGATGCGAAGTCCGCGGAGGGGGGTGCCGCCGCTTGTGTGGGAGTCTTCGCAACAGATGTCATGATCTTCTTCCCTGAGCACAGACGTCGATGGCGACCTTCAGCGTTGCGGAACTTGTGGCGGCTGCGCTCCTGCTGTCAATAGGCCGAGCAAGTGTGTCAGGTGGCACGGACGATGGTTGGCCAGCCGTGCACAGGCGTCGATCGTCGATGACGACGCGCCACACATGATATATGGCCGCCGTGCGCCATCTGCGTGGCAGCAAAGCGACTTCCAAAGCGTCCGCATGCGAGAAGGCCTGCTAGGGTTCGTCAGATGATTTGGTTGGGGCTGCTCGCACTTGGTCTCGTCGCTGGAACGCTTTCCGGCATCGTCGGGTTCGGCGCTTCCATCATGTTGATGCCGGCGTTGATATTCGCCTTCGGTCCCCAGGAAGCGGTCCCTACCATGGCGATCGCAGCTTTGCTGGCCAATTTTTCCCGTGTCTTGGTTTGGTGGCGCGATATCGACTGGCGCGCCAACGCCTTCTATTGCGCCACGGCCGTACCGATGGCCGCGCTTGGTGCGCGGACCCTCCTTATTCTCGACCCTCGAGTGGTCGAGAGCATTTTGGGTATGCTCTTTCTGACGATGATCCCGGCGCGGCGCTGGCTGTTTGCTAGAGGGATGCGCATTGAGACATGGCATCTTTCAATCGTGGGCGCCGCGATCGGTTTTCTGTCCGGGATGGTGGCTTCGACAGGCCCTGTCAACACGCCCTTCTTCCTCGCCTACGGGCTCACCAAGGGAGCGTATCTAGCCACGGAAGCATTGGGCTCGATGGCGATTGGCATAACCAAGGCGATCGTCTTCCAGCGATTTAACGCCTTGCCACCAGAGACTATCGCGCGCGGTCTCCTCATAGGCGCATCACTTATGATCGGGTCGCGGCTCGCGAAAGGGTTCGTCTTGCGGCTTGATGCAGACCAGTTCCGCTTTCTTATGGACCTGCTACTTGCCGGTGCCGGGCTCGTGCTGCTCTGGGGTGCGCTGAGCCTGCCACATTAGGCAGGCCGACCAGGGCAACCACCATCCCCACTCCCGGGCCGTCCAGCTTTGGGCTACGCTTGCCCATGTCGGGTTCCTTCGAAAGCGCAGCATGATGGGTCTGGAAGGCAAGGCGTCCACCTCCATCGCGCTCATTCGCACGGCGATGATAGAAAAGAAGATGACCCAGGCAGAGCTTGCCGACGCGGCGGACTGTCATGAGAAAACCATCCAGAACCTGCTCTCTGGCCGCACCGTCCGGGACCAGACGCTGTTCGACGTGTGCATGGTGCTCGGTCTCGACTTCGAGCGCATAAGGAACTCCTGGCTGCGGGATGACCGGCAGGGGCTGATCGAGGCGGGTGTCGAAGTGCACGTCGCACCGGTTCAACTGGGTGCCTACACGCGTGCTGCCGTCGACCATTATATCGGTAGCTATCTGACGTTGCGCCCGTCGTTCTCCGTGCCGACCGGGGTTATGGCCTATCGAACTGACATTTTCTGGGACGAGCGATCGCCCAGTCTGGCGTTCGAGGAAAAGGATCGGCCGGACAAGCCTTACGCCAATTGCGGACGCCTGCACATTTCGGCCGCTTCGACCCACATACACCTCATCTCATCCAACAAAGGTGCGGTGCGCATGGTCGTCGTCTCTAGGCCTGATGCCACCGGCCACATGCGTGGGTTAATCACGACCATGCACAAACAGAAGGCACATTTCCTGCCGGTCAGCGCCCCGATGACCTATCTCCGACGCGAGGACTTCAAAGGTGTCTTGCTGGGCGAGATTTCCGGACCGCAGGCCGTTGAAGCTGGCTACGCCCAGGTCCTGGGCGACACCCTCGCGCAGGGGTATGCCCGCCTGATCGATGGTGCCTAAAACGAAGGTTTCTATTTCCTGTCTGCAGGCTTTCGCCGTATGTTGCGCGGCTAAGGGAGGGGCACCGCACCGAACGGTCGCGTCATGTCCGCGCCTCGATATCGTGATTTGTCACGCAATTCTCAGAAGAGCCGGAACGGCCATATCATCCCAAGGAGCTAACGAATGACGAAACTCACTCGGCGCAAGTTCATCAAGGCTGCCGGAGTTGGCGGCGTTGGAGCGGCGGCCTCCGTTGTTGCATCGCCTGCGATCGCGCAGTCGAATCCCGAGGTGAAATGGCGCATGCCGGTCAGCTGGCCGAAGGCGCTCGATACCCTTTACGGCAACCCTGATTACCTCTCCAAGCGGGTCGCCGAAATCACCGACAACAAGTTCCAGATCCAGGTTTTCGCCGCGGGTGAGATCGTGGGTGGTCTGCAGGTTCTCGACGCGGTGCAGGCTGGCACCGTGGAAGCGGGTCACACTGCCCTCTACTACTACTTCGGCAAGGACCCGACCTTCACGTTCGGTACCGATCTGCCGTTCGGCTTGAACAGCCGCATGAAGAACGCTTGGTACATGCACGGTGGCGGCCAAGCGCTCATGGATGAGTTCCTGCGCACCAAGTACAACGTCACCGGCTTCATCAGCGGATCCACGAACTGCCAGATGGGTGGGTGGTTCCGTAAGGAGATCAAGTCGCTGGATGACATGAAGGGCCTCAAGTTCCGCATCGGCGGATTTGCCGGCCTCATCATGCAGAAGCTTGGCGTCGTGCCGCAACAGATCGCCGGTGGCGACATCTATCCTTCTCTCGAGAAGGGAACCATCG
Organism: uncultured Alphaproteobacteria bacterium; assembly: GCA_963782855.1. Lineage (GTDB taxonomy): Bacteria > Pseudomonadota > Alphaproteobacteria > Rhizobiales > Hyphomicrobiaceae > AWTP1-13. Next base: position 5,429 of record CAWALW010000027.1, read on the forward strand.
ACGCGGCTGAGTGGGTAGGTCCATACGACGACGAGAAGCTCGGCTTCGTGAAGGTCGCAAAGTATTACTACTATCCGGGTTGGTGGGAGCCGGGTGCCACGCCGCACTTCATCTTCAACCTCGAGAAGTGGAACGCCCTGCCGAAGCACTATCAGGCAATACTCACGACTGTTGCTCAGGAGTCCGGCATGTTGATGACGGCAAAGTACGATGCGGGCAACCCGCCGGCGCTCCGCCGTCTGGTCGCTTCGGGCGCCGTGCTCCGGCCCTTCCCGCAGGATGTCATGGACGCCAGCTACAAGGCCGCCAACGAGCTCTATGCCGAGCTGTCGGCCAAGAACGAGTGGTTCAAGAAGATGCATGATCACTTGGCCGCGTTCCGGTCCGACCAGTACCTGTGGTGGCAGGTCGCCGAGTACACCATGGACAGCTACATGATCAGGTATCGCAACCAAAAGGCCTGATAAGGCAGTTTGAAGTAGCAGGGGGCCGTCTCTCCGTTAGAGGGCGGCCCCATTGCTTTCGGCGAGGCAGCAACGAGCGGCCGAGCGTCTCGGCAAGGTCATACCAGGGTGACAACTCACGACGAGCCTGGTGAAGCGCCCGTCATGGGCGAGTGCGGTGGCGGAAGGTCCCGCGGGAGCGCGCACTCGTTGACATCACTCCTCGCGGTGTATGCGGCACGGACCAGCACATCTTGAAGGGCGCTGAGCAAACCGCTTCCGTGGCGTTTCAATCTGCCCTCCGAATTGCCCAGAGCTAGTCTAGCCTGATCGTGGAGATCGGCGCCGAACGAGCATTTGTGCGCATTGGTAAACTGTTAACCTTTCCAGGCTCATAAGACGGGGTCACCGTTACCCGGAAAATGCCACTTTCCACAGGTAATCCACAGATCATCCGCCAATGTGATGCGTGAGACGGGGGTCTTATCGGCATGGTCTTGGGCAGGCTACGACGTCTGGGAGGGCGCGGAGCGGCGTTAGTTTTCGCTCTTGGAGCGGGCGCAATTCTGTCGACCCCGGCAGATGCTCAACAGCTGCCGTTCCAGCTGGAGCTGCCATTTCAGCTTTTCAAGCCATCGCCCGAGCGCGCCGAGGCGCCCAGTTCCCGTACACGCTTCATCATTGGCGTCGAGCGGGAAGTTGCGTTTGACGTACGCACGCTGACCAATCCCAACCGGGTCCTTGTGGATCTTCCAAGTGTGAAGATCGAGCTCCCCACTGTTCCTGAGGATGCCCCTGTTGGGATGGTGAGATCATTCCGTCACGGAATGTCTGCTCCCGGTAAGACAAGTGTAGTTATCGACGTGACGGGGCCCGTTGTCGTCGAACGCTCCGCCATGGAAAAAGGGCCAGACGGCAACGATCAGCTGGTTGTTGATCTAATCTCGGCCAAGGATGCGGCCACCGTTGCCGCATTGCGTTCAGGTGCCCGGCATTTGGGTGCGGGCAGTAGTCTGCAACCGCCGCTACCAAAGCCAGCGCTGTCGCCCCAAGCTCGAGCCGCTACGGCGTTCAAGCCGGTCATTGTCATCGACCCCGGTCATGGAGGTGAGGATGGCGGCGCTTCCAAGTTTGGAACACTTGAGAAGAACGTTGTGCTCTCGTTCAGCTTGAGGTTGCGCGAGAAGCTGAACGAAACAGGACGCTACAAGGTGCTCATGACGCGGGAGACAGACGTGTTCGTACCGCTCGAGGAGCGGCGCGATTTCGCCGAGCGCAACCAGGCAGCCTTATTCATTGCCATTCATGCCGACTACGCAGCGCGCGCCACGGCAAGGGGCGCTACCATCTATTCCCTGCGTCCGCAGGTGTCCGACTCGCTCAGTCACGCCGCCAAGGGGGCGATCAGGGAAGGTGTATTGTCGAACAGCGAAACGGCGCGGATCAAGAAGGCGGGCGGCGATGTCAACGCGGTACGGGACATGCTGGCCGACCTCGCGAGAATGGACGTTGAGCGCAAGCGCGAGCGGACCAGCGTGCTCGTGCAGTCCGTGTTGAATTTTATGGGCACGACTACGAACATGATGGAGAACCCGGATAGGAGTGCTGCGTTCGTAGTTCTCAAAACGTCAACGGTCCCATCCATCCTGCTGGAACTCGGATACCTGACAAGCCAAGAGGACGCGCAGCAGCTTCGCTCGGATCAGTGGAGAAATAAGGTTTCGGGCTCGCTCGTTACGGCAGTCGACAACTACTTCTCAAACCAAGTTTCCCGGCTGCCCATGTAGCCGCGCCTGTCCGGCGTCAGTCGAAAACGTCCAGAAGCTCACCGCTCCTGATAACTTCCTTGCCGTCTATGGCGATGGTCGTGCGCATCACCGGTATGTCGAAGTGTCCAGCGGTGTAGCGGCCGGCGAACTCGTTTGCTCCGGTCGAGAACAGAAAATTACCTGCCACCGCGCGGAGCTCGGTGCCGTTGGTGTGCTGACGGTCGTACATGGCCAGCGCCTCGTAGCGCGCTTTCCGATTGAGGCCGAAACCGACATGGCTCACCGAATAGGCCTCGCGATCGTCCCAAGCAGCGAGGTAGCTCCGCACGAGCTCAGCGTCCGTGCCGGTGCCCTCGATTCGAGTCACGTAGTCGGCCTCGAGCGTTAGGCGCACAGGTGATTCCAGGTAGCGCTTGAAGGTGAGATTGACGTCCCCGCGGTCGAGTACCAGCGTGCCGTTGACGCCGCCAGTCTTGCAGAAGCTTACCACTATTCCGCCGGGCCAGTGGGCAAGAGTGCCCGGCCTGTCGGTCCAACCCCACACGCCCACGGTGGAGGCGCCGGTCATGTCGATATCAAGCGCTGTTCCGGCTTCCGAAGCCACCGTCATCCGCTTCGTCCCGCGAAGAGCGCTTTGCGGCTGCGCGCACACGCTTCTCAAGCGCGGAGTCCGGTACCATGCGCTCCAGCGCCTCGGGGTGCTCGTTGGAGATCACGAGGATGCGCGCGCCAGCCTTCAGGATCGCCGGCGTCTCCGGTGCGTGCATGAGACCCTCGATCGTACAGTCAACAACGAAGCCCGCCTGACCGAGCGCCGCGACCACCGGTTCGAGCTTGCCAATCGCTTGGCTCGCGCCTGTCGAACGCACAGGCACAGCATGCGGGTTTCGCGGCGTCGGCACGACCACGTGAAACGGTCTCGCGCCCATGCGCAGTAGCGCCAGCTCAGCGAGTTGCACGTTGAGCGTGCGAGACTGCGTCTCCGACAGGATCGCCGCCGTGTCGCCCGTCTTGACTGCGCAGCGCTCGAAGACTTCGCAGAACGCGTCGATCCACTTGTTCTCGATGCGGTCTGCAAACATGACCTGCTTCACTCGCCGGGGACTGGGATGACGGCTGTGGCCTCGATTTCGACCTTGGCTCGGTCCTCCACCAGCGCCACCACCTGCACGAGCGCCATGGCTGGGAAGTGCCGTCCAATCACCCGCCGGTAGGCTTGTCCAATGTCCCGCTGGCGATCAACGTACTCGCGCTTGCTTGTCACATACCAGGTCATGCGTACGATATGCTCTGGCTTAGCTCCAGCTTCATTGAGTACCGCCACTATGTTGCGCAGCGCCTGCTCAGTCTGGGCAACAAAGTCATCGCTTTCGAACTCTTGGTCGGCTTTCCAGCCGACCTGCCCAGCGACAAAGACTTGGCGGCCCTCAGCCGCAATTCCGTTGGAAAAGCCCTTTGCTGGTGCCCATCCCTTGGGTTGCAGGACTTGATGCATGCTTCTCTCGCAGGCTCTCGGAATGTACAGGGACATAAGAATTGACGCCGGTTGGTCTGTCCATCAAAACCCGTCCGCCAAGCACGAAGGTGTCTCTTGCCCGCAGGCCCCCAGATGCTCGTTCTCAACGGAGCCCAGAACGTCCCGCTGGCCGCGCGGGGGGCCGTCCTGGCGATTGGCAACTTCGACGGTGTCCACCGCGGACATCAGGCGCTTCTGGCCACATCGCGGAAGGAGGCTGTGGCTCTTCAGCGTCCGGCGGGCGCGATCCTGTTCGAGCCGCATCCCCGAGAGTTCTTCCAGCCCGATAAGCCCCACTTCCGTCTTACGCCTCTGCCGAGAAAGCTGCAGCTCCTTCGGGAGTTCTCGCTCGACCTTGCAGTTGTCCTGCCATTCGACGCGAAATTGGCCGCGCTGACCGCTCAGGAATTCATCGATCAGGTTCTGGTCATGGCTCTCGCGGTCCGGCACGTCGTGATCGGTTATGATTTTCACTTCGGCAAGGCACGTGCAGGCGATCCGGACACCATGAGGCGAGCCGGGGAGGGGCAGGGTTTCGGCGTGACGGTCGTGGCCCAGGTTGCGGAAGCCGGGGAAGTGTTCTCCTCAAACGCTATTCGGGCTGAACTCGCGCAGGGCGATGTGAGGGGCGCTGCCGAAATGCTAGGGTATTGGTGGCGGATATCCGGCACCGTGATCGGCGGCGCGAAGCGCGGCGCGGGCCTCGGCTTCCCCACGGCCAACATTGCGATGCCTTTTGGGACGGCGCTTGCGCATGGGATCTACGCGGTCCGCGTCCATCTCGATGGGCAAGCCTATCCTGCGGCCGCCTATCTCGGCACGCGCCCGACTTTCGACAACGGTGCGCCTTTGCTTGAAGTGTTTCTGATCCATTTCGAGGGCGACCTCTACGGCCGGGAGATCGACGCCGAATTCATCGACTTCATCCGCGGCGATCGCCATTTCGCGAGCGTCGACGAACTGAAGATCCAGATGACCGCCGACTGTGATCGCGCGGCGGCGATCCTGGGTAGAGCACCTGCTAGTCCGGTCTGAGCGGCTGCACGGAAACAGGGGAATGCCATCTCGGCCCGCAGAGTTGCGCCGGGGGGAGGCTAGGGAACCTCTGAATATCACGGCCTGACGGTCAGGGCGGGGCTCGCCGGCATCGGAATGTGACGGATTTTCCGGCATCAAGCCGACCACGCGGGGGTTTTCGGGCCGGTCTTGCCTGTCACGCAGGCGCAAGCCGGCCGCGGACGAGATAGAGATTGGCGAGCGCGAGCAGCGCGAACACCTGCGCGCCGTTCTTGGCGATGCCGCGATAGCGCACCTGCGATAGCCGAACTGGCACTTCACGACGCGGAACACGTGCTCGACCTTGGCGCGCACCTTGCCGAAGCGGCGATTGCGCGCCCGCTGTCGCTGCGTCAGTGCGCGGCCCGGCTTGGCCTTCTCCTTCACCGCCCACGTGACGCCGGCTTCTTCCGCCGCGCGCTTCTTCGCGTCGTTCGCGTAGCCCTTGTCGCCGTAGACCGCCACGTCGTCATCGCGGATCAGGCGGTCCATCACCTTGGCGTCGTGCACCTTGCCCGTCGTCACGCCCGCCGTGTGAACGAGCCCGCTCTCGGCATCGACGCCGATGTGCGCCTTCATGCCGAAATACCACTGGTTGCCCTTCTTCGACGACGTCATCTCGGGGTCGCGCCTGCCCGCCTCGTTCTTCGTCGACGGCGAGGCCGCGATCAGCGTGGCGTCCACAATCGTGCCGCCGCGCAGCATCTCGCCGCGCGCTTCCAGATGCGCCGCCACGGCCGCAAACACCGCCTTCGTCAAGTCATGACGCTCGAGCAGATGGCGGAAGTTCAAGATCGTGGTCTCGTCGGGGATGGCGTCGCGACCAAGCTCAAGGCCGCAGAATGCGCGCATGGACTGGATGTCGTAGAGCGCCTCCTCGGCGCCGGGATCGGAGAGCGTGTACCACTGCTGCAGGCAGTAGATGCGCAGCATCACGCCGACAGGAAACGGTCGCCGCCCGCCCTTCGGGCCGATCTTGGGATAGTGCGGCTCGATCACCCCTTCGAGCGCTCCCCACGGCACCACCGCCGCCATCTCCGACAGGAACACGTCCCGCTTCGTGCGCTTCTTCTTCGCCGAGAAGTCGAGCGACGCAAAGCTCAGCTGGCCCATGCCTGCCCCCTCGAATCAACAGCACCAGTGTGCCATGATCGAGGGGTTGTTCAGAGGTTTCCTAG
>CAWALW010000028.1:0-43106 GCA_963782855.1 uncultured Alphaproteobacteria bacterium
TTCCAGCGCCGACGTCATCCTCTTTGTGATCGATGCGCGCGCCGGCATCACGCCGGCCGATGCGGCGTTTGCCAGATCGGTGCGAGCCTCGGGCCGGCCCGTGATCCTGATCGCCAACAAGAGCGAGGGAAGGGTGACAAAGGACGGCTTCTACGAAGCCTTCCAGCTCGGGCTCGGCGAGCCGATCGCGGTCTCGGCCGAACATGGTGAGGGTATCGGCGAGCTGGCGGCTGAGATGCTCGCCGCGCTCGGCCTGAAACCGGTGATCAAAGCCCGAACCCGAAAGGGTGAGGCGGAGGACCAGGACGCAGGGATCGAGGCAGATTCGGGCAACCGCCCTATCCGCGTCGCCATCGTCGGACGGCCGAACTCCGGCAAATCGACGCTCGTCAACGCGCTGTTGGGCGAGGAGCGCATGCTCACCGGTCCCGAACCCGGCCTCACGCGCGATGCCGTCTCCAGCGACTTCCAGTGGGGCGGCCGGTCGGTGCGCCTGTTCGACACCGCGGGACTGCGGCGCAAGGCGCGCATCACGGAAAAAGCCGAGAAGCTGAGCGCCAGCGACGCCATCCGCGCCATCCGCTTCGCCGAGGTGGTGGTCGTGCTGACCGATGCGCAGAACCCCTTCGAGCATCAGGATATGACTATTGCCAGCATGGTCGAGGAGGAAGGCCGCGCCCTGGTGCTTGCCGTGAACAAGTGGGACTTGGTCGGCGAGAAGCAGAAGGTTCTCAAGGACCTGCGCGAAGACCTTGTGGTGCAGCTGGCTCAGCTTCCCGGCGTGCCGCTGGCGACCGTATCGGCGTTGGCGGAAACGGGTCTCGACAAGCTGCGCAACGCGGTGTTCGAAAGCTACGAGCGCTGGAACCGGCGCGTTTCCACGCCTGAACTCAACCGATGGCTGGCGGGCGCGCTCGACCGCCACACGCCGCCGGCAACGCGAGGTCGCCGCATCAAGATCCGCTACATGACGCAGGCCTCGGCACGCCCGCCGACCTTCATCGCCTTCTGCACGCAGCCCGAGGCCCTGCCCAAGTCCTACGTCCGCTACCTCACGGGCAGCCTGCGCGAGGCCTTCGACCTGCCCGGCGTGCCGATCCGCTTCCGACTGCGCAAGGGTGACAATCCGTTCGCCGGCAAACGGTCATGACCGACGTCCTCTTCTATCACCTCGAACGCCAGCCCCTGGAGCGCGTGCTCCCGAGCCTCGTGGAGCGCACCCTTTCCCGCGGCTGGCGCGCGGTTGTGCAGGCGGGCTCCGACGAACGCGTCGACGCCCTCGACACCCTGCTTTGGACCTATGCCGAAGAAAGCTTCCTCCCCCACGGCACCCGCAAGGACGGCAACACCGCAGAGCAGCCCGTCTTCCTGACGACCGAAGACGACAATCCCAACGGCGCCACCGTGCGCTTCCTCGTCGACGGTGCCGAACTCGCCGACCACGCCGGCTACGAGCGCATCGTCTATCTCTTCGACGGCAACGACGAGGACGCCATCGCCCGCGCCCGCGCGCAATGGAAGGCGGCCAAGGGCGCCGGCTGCGCCGTGACCTACTGGCAGCAGTCGCCCGAAGGACGCTGGGAGAACAAGGCCTGAGCGCCTGCTCCATCTGGCCCATTGCTGCGGACTGCGGCATGATCGGCAAAAAGCCAGGAGGAAGCCCATGCCGCTGCCCGCGGAGACCGACGCCTCGACGCCCAAGCATCTACGCGACAAGTACGCCATCGTCGGCGTCGGCGAGACCACCTACACGCGCGGCTCCGGCAAGACCACGCGCGCACTCGGCACCTGGGCCGTTCGCAACGCGATCCAGGACGCCGGCCTGAAGCCCTCCGACGTCGACGGCATGCTCTCCTACCAGTCGGGCGACTCCACGTTCGGCCCCTTCATCGCCGGCGACGTCGGCATCCGCCTCAATTTCTACATGGACGTGTTCGGCGGCGGCTCCTCCACCGAAGCGCTGATCGGCATCGCCATCGGCGTGATCGAAGCCGGCATGTGCAAGACGGTGGTGATCTTCCGCGCCATGAACGGCTTCTCCCAGGTGCGCATCGGCGGCACCGGCGCGAGGTCCGTTGCCCCGGTGACGGGCGACATGCTGCACGCGCGCGCCTACGGCTGGCAGAGCGCCGGCCAGATGTTCAGCTTCACCTTCCTGCGCCACATGTACGACTACGGCACGACGCCCGAGCAGGTCGCCGCCGTCCGCGTGGCCCACAGCCACCACGCCTCCAACAACCCGAAGGCCTACTACAAGAAGCGTCTCACGGTGGAGGACGTCATCGGCAGCCGCATCATCTGCAAGCCGCTGCATCTGCTCGATTGCTGCGTGGAGACCGACAACGCCACCGCCATCATCGTCACGCGCGCAGAGCGGGCGCGCGATGGCCGCCACCACCCGGTTCTGATCCGCTCCGTGGCCGGCCGCGTGTGCAAGCCGCGCTCCGACATGCACTACCAGCACGGGCCGATCTCGCGCGTCGCCGGCTACTACGCCCGCGACATCCTGTGGCCCAACGCCGGCGTCGGCCCCGAGGACATCGACGTCACCGGCTCCTACGACGCCTTCACCTTCACCACCATGCTGCAGCTCGAGGATTACGGCTTCTGCAAGAAGGGCGAGGGCGGCCACTACGTCAGCGACGGCACCATCCGGCTCGGCGGCAGGCGCCCGAACAACACCAGCGGCGGTCACCTGTGCGAGGGCTACACCCACGGCATGAACATGGTGATCGAGAACGTGCGCCAGCTCCGCCACGACGTCGACGACAGCTGCCCGGTCGGCCCCGACGGGCAAGCGCAAGCACACCTACGACTACAGCGAAGGCGGATGCCGCCAGGTCAAGAGTTGCGAGCTGTCGGCCAACCTCGGCTGGGCCAACGCCGGGCACCGGCTCGGCCATGGTCATGCGGCGCGGTTGAGGGAGGCTCCCATGTCCATCAAGGCAGAATATCTCGGAATGCCACTCGTCATCGACGACCTCGACGGCGAGAACCTCGCCTACTTCAAGCACTGTGCGGAGCACAATTTCCATCTCCAGCAGTGCACGTCCTGCAATCTGCTCCGCTACCCGCCCGCCACGGCCTGCCCCTGGTGCATGGGCGCTGAATCGAAGTGGGTACCCGTCGAGGGCAAGGGCGAGGTGCACTCCTATACGCGAGGTGCATCACGCCATTCAGCCGGCCTTCAAAGCCCACACCCCCTATCTCGTGCTCCTCGTCGACCTCGACACGCAGAAGGGCAAGCCTACCGAGCACGAAGCGCTGCGTGTGGTGGGGAACCTCGCTACGCCCGACGGCACGCTTGCACCGCGGGATGCCGTCAAAACGGTCGGCATCGGCACGCGCGTGCGCATGGTCTTTGCCGATGTCGCGCCGGGTCTGTCGCTCCCGCACTGGACGATCGACCAAACCGCGACCCAGCCCGCAAAGCCATGGCGCTATCCGCAGGAGTGAGCGCGCACCTTCGTGGCATGCGGCATCCCACGTTGGGCACACGCCCACGCTGACTCATTCATCTTCACGCTGATGTGAGCAGCAGCTGCCGCATTTTCAGCCGACGGTCGATCTATGATGCGCGTATCGAGGGCCTCATCTTGAATTGCGATGCGCGGCCTTGACCCGTGCACCGGCAATCGCGCCTTGGCGCTGCTTCAGCGAGCGCGATTGACTGCCTACGGGTCACAAAGAACTCGACGACAAGAAGGTCCCAATGAGGCGTCCGCCGTTCCCGGCGACGCAACTCGCCTGCCTGCGTGCGGACCTGACGAAAAGCAAGGAATGCCGAGGAGGAAACAAAATGCCCAACCTGCGTGTGAATGGATCGGAGCGCACCTATGAAGGCGACCCGTCGATGCCGCTCCTATGGTACCTGCGCGACGAACTCGGTCTCACAGGCACAAAATTCGGCTGCGGAGCGGCCCTGTGCGGCAACTGCACGGTCCACATCGATGGAGTGGCGGTACGCTCCTGCATCACGCAGATGTCCTCCGTCACCAGCAGGGCTGTAACGACGATCGAGGGGCTGCACCCCAAGGGCGAACATCCCGTGCAGGTCGCGTGGCGCAACGAAGGCGTGCCGCAGTGCGGCTACTGCCAGACCGGGCAGATCATGCAGGCAGCATCCCTGCTGGCACGAACCCCGGGACCCACCGATGCACAAATCACCGAAGCCATGTCGGGCAATCTCTGTCGCTGTGGCTGTTATCAACGCATCCATGCGGCCGTTCGCGCTGCTTCCAAGGGGGCGTGATATGAACGAACTCAGCACCCCGAAATTCAAGATCACCAATGTCAGCCGGCGTGGCCTGCTGAAGGGCGTAGCCGCATCCGGTGGACTCGTGCTTGCCGCACAGTTCCCGACGGTTGGGGCGGCGCTCGCGGCCTATCCGACCGGCGGTGACGCGATGCCGAACGGCGTCGTCAACAACCCCAAGGTGTTCGTCTCGATCTCGGGCGACGGCACCGTGAGCATCGTCGCTGCCCGCGCCGAGATGGGCAATGGTGCCGCGCGTACGGCCCTGCCCATGATGCTGGCCGACGAGTTGGATGCCGACTGGGCGCGCGTGCGCGTCGTACAGTCGCCCGGTGACGAGCGCACCTACGGCAACCAGGACACGGATGGCTCCCGCAGCGTCCGCCACTGGATCCAGCCCATGCGCCATTGCGGCGCCGCCGCCAGGCTGATGCTGGAACAAGCCGCGGCCGCGGAGTGGAAGGTTCCCGTCGGCGAGGTACAGGCGCAACTGCACGAAGTCGTCCACAAGCCGTCCAACCGCAAATTGGGATACGGCCAGCTCGCGGCCGCGGCTGCCGGATTGCCCGTGCCCGACGCGAAGGCGGTCAAGCTCAAGGACGCCAGCGCCTTCCGCTACATCGGCAAGGGCACCATCGGCATCTCCGACCTGCACGACATAACCACCGGCAAGGCAACCTACGGCCAGGACGTCATGCTTCCAGGCATGAAGTTTGCGGTCGTCGCGCGTCCGCCGGTCGTCGGTGGCAAGGTGGCCTCAGTCGACACCAGCGCCGCCTTGAAGGTCCCCGGCGTCGAGAAGATCGTGATGATCCCCTCGAGCATGCCGCCCGCGAAGTTTGCGCCACTCGGCGGCGTAGCCGTCATCGCCCGCAACACCTGGGCGGCGATCAAGGGTCGCGAGGCGCTGAAGATCACCTGGGACAACGGCCCCAACGCCACGCACGACTCCAAGGCCTTCCGCGCGAGTCTGGAGGCCGCGGTCAAGAAGCCAGGCAAGGTCGAGCGCAACCAGGGCGACGCGGAAAAGGCGCTGGCCTCGGCAGCGCGGGTGATCACGGCCGAGTACTACGCGCCCCACATCCACCACGCCACCATGGAGCCGCCGGCCGCCGTTGCCCGCATGAACCACGGCCGGTGGGAGGTCTGGGCGCCGGTGCAAAGCCCCGGCCAGGCGCGCGACGACATCGCGGCCGCGGTCGGCGTCACGCCGGCGGAGATGACCCTCCATCCCACACTGCTCGGCGGTGGCTTCGGTCGCAAATCCAAGTGCGACTTCGCCATTGAGGCAGCGCTTCTGTCCAAGGAAATTGGCGGCGCTCCGGTCAAGGTGGTGTGGACGCGGGAGGACGATGTGCGCCACGGCTTCTACCACACCGCCACGGCGGAACGGTTCGAAGCCGGCCTGGACTCCAGCAACAAGGTCATCGCCTGGCGGCACCGTAGCGCGGCACCGACCATCCTCTCGACGTTCGCGCCCGATCCGAAGCACCCCTTCGATATCGAGCTCGGCATGGGATGGGTGGACACGCCGTTCGACGTGCCGAACATCCGCATGGAGAGCGGCGAAGCGCAGAGCCACGTGCGGATCGGCTGGTTCCGCTCCGTCAACAACGTGGCGCACGCCTGGTCCACGCAGTCGTTCGTGGCGGAGATGGCGCACACGCTCGGCAAGGACCCCAAGGACTTCCTGCTCGAGCTGATCGGCCCTGCCCGCATCGTCGACCCGCGCCAGCAGGTCACGACGCCCTGGTGGAACTACGGCGAACCCTTCGAGACCTACCCCATCGATACGGGACGGTTGCGGCGGGTCACCGAGCTTGCCGCAAAGGAAGCCGGCTGGGGCAAAACCCTGCCCAAGGGCCAGGGTCTCGGCATCGCGGCCCACCGCAGCTTCGTGACCTATGTCGCCACCGTCGTGCACGTGGTGGTCGGCGACAAGGGGCAGATCTCGATCCCACGCGTGGATACGGCGATCGACTGCGGCTACTGCGTGCACCCCGAACGGGTGCGCTCGCAGATGGAGGGTGCTGCCGTGATGGGGCTCACTCTGGCCAAGCATGGCTCGATCACCCTCAAGGCAGGCGCCATCGAGCAGTCGAACTTCCACGACTACCCGCTGGTGCGCATCGAGGAGTCGCCCAAGGAGACGCGCACACACATCGTGCAGCATGGCATCGATGTGCCGCCGAGCGGCGTGGGCGAACCCGGCGTTCCGCCGTTCGCGCCCGCGCTGTGCAATGCGATCTTCGCCGCGACGGGCAAGCGCATCCGCCAGCTGCCCATCGGCGATCAGCTCGCCTAGTCCCGGCATTTGGTGGAGTGGATTGATCGTGAAGCGCTCGGGTTGATCGGTCCATGCCTTGCAGATGAGCTCGTAGGGCGTGAGGCCTTTGAGGGTCTTGAGCCTTCGGCCGAAGTTATAGGCTGCGACGAAGCCGGCGAGGTGGCGCCGGAGCTGTTGGTGGCTGTCGTAATGGAAGCGCCTGACGGTGGCATCCTTAATGGTGCCGTTCATCCTCTCGACCTGACCGTTGGTCCACGGATGCTTGGGTAGTGGGTCAGTTAAACTGACCCACTACCGATGCTTGACCGTGGTGGTGCGGTGGTCGATGTCGTTTCAGGCGCAGGCATATTCGAATGCGTGGGCGCGGAAGTGTTCGCCGTTTGCAATGGCTTCCTTGATCAGCGGCGCGGCTGAGCCTCCGGCGCCGGGTGTGGTGAATTGGATGCCGTTGCCGATCTGGCCCATAGCGCATCCTTCGATTCGCTCGAAAAGGATGCCCATCAAAGCCTGGGATCAAACAGCTAGCCTTTGCTTTCTGCCTGGGCGCGGGGTTGGCTCGGCAGTGACCCTTTCAAGGCGCGAAGGTCTGCTGCCGTAGCGGTGGCGGCCGCTCCTTCGATCGCGCGATAGCGGCTCACCACATCGCGGCCGAGGCGCGTGAGGCGTGCGCCACCGCCGCCGGAGCCGCCCATCTGCTTCTCGACCAGCGGTTCCTTGAAGATGCCGTTGATCTCGTCAACCAGCAGCCAGGCGCGCCGATAGGACATGCCCATTTCCTTGCCGGCGGCCGAGATGGAGCCGTGCTTGGAGATGAGTTCCATGAGGGTGATCTTGCCTGGGCCCAGATAGCCGAACGGCCCCAAGTCGACGCGGATGGTCAGCACGGCCTGCCGGAAGTCGCCGGGCATCTGTGCGGCCGCGCGCCGCGTGCTTTTTCTCGGAGCTTGTCGCATTCGTTCACTGCTGCCGCAGCGAGCCTTCCGTCAAAGGGCCGCGAGGGAGCTGTTGAGCTTGTCGGTTATCAGCATCGCGCCGGGCTTGTGCGTTATGCAGATAGAGGGTTTTGCGGCTTCGACGGCGACCTGCGGCGTCACTCCGCAGCCCCAGAACACCGGCAGATCGCCTGGCTCCATGTCCGGCGGATCGCCGAAGTCGGGCCGCATCAGGTCGTGGACGCCGATCGATTCCGGCACACCCAGGTGAACGGGCGCGCCGTGAACCGCAGGGAAGCGCGAGGTGATCTGCACGGCGCGGATCGCGTTCGCCGGGCTCAGCGGCCGCATCGAAACGACCATCTTGCCTTTGAAGGGTCCCGCGGGCACGCAATCGATGCTGGTGCGATACATCGAGACGGTCGTGTCGCGCTCGATGTGGCGCAGGGGAATGCCTGCGTCCAGCATCGCGCCCTCGAACGAGAACGAGCAGCCGATCACGAACGTGACGAGGTCGTCGCGCCAGTAGCTGCGGATATCCGTCGGCTCGTCGACGAGTTCACCGTTCTTGAACACGCGGTAGCGCGGGATGTCGGTGCGAATGTCGATGTCGCCGAGGTCCGGCAGGCTCGGGTCGCCGGTGGCGCCCATGCCGATGACGGGACACGGCTTGGGATTGCGCTGGCAGAAGGCCGCGAAGTCCATCGCGAGGTCCTTCGGCAGTATGCACAGGTTGCCCTGCACGTACTCGGACGCGATGCCCGCGGTGTGGCCTGTGTGCTCGCCCTTGCGGATGATGCGTCGCGCCTCCCTCGGGTCGCTGACGTGCATCATGCGGTTCGCCTTGGGGTAAGTCAGGACCTGGGCCATGCCGAAGCTCCATTGTCGCGGGTCGCCGGCGCCGCAGCGGGTCGTCATTCCGGCATGCAAAAGGTGCCACCTTGCGCGGCTTACGTCCACTCAGCCCATTATGTATCGCGGCAGCCACAAGGCGATGTCGGGAAACGCCATCAGCAGGCCGATCAGCGCCACCATGGCGAAAACGAACGGAAGTGCACCCCGGATTACCTCGTTGATCGAGCCTCGACCTCGCATTCCCTGCACGACGTAGAGGTTCAGGCCGACGGGAGGCGTGATCAGCGCGGCCTCGATCGAGAACCGTCAGCACGATGCCCCACCAGATCGGATCCCAGCCCAGCGCGAAAACGATCGGAGCGATGAACGGCGTGGTGAGGATCATCATGGAGATGGTCTCCATGAAGCAGCCCAGGATCAGGTAGAACACGACGATCAGGATCATCGTGCCGATCTTGCCGAGGCCCAGTTCCTGGATCAACTTGCCAAGGCCGTCGGTCAGCCCGATCGCCGCCAGCACGAAGTTGAGGAACTGCGCGGCCATGATGATCAGCATGATCATGGCCGTCGTGCGCATGGTACCCTCGGCGACAGCGCGCAGCATCGGCAGCGAGATGCGTCGCTCCCAGCCAGCCAGCACCAGAGCGGCAATCACACCGAGCGAGGCGGCTTCCGTCGGTGTCGCGATCCCTGCGTAGATCGAGCCGACGACAACCAGGAAGATGAACAGCGGCGGGATCAGCGACGGGAGAACGCTGACGCGCTTGCTCCAGCTGGTCTCGATCGGCGCGCCGCCCTTCCGGCGGTCGAACAGACAAAAGATCAGCACGGTGACCATGAAAAAGCTGGCGAGCAGAAAGCCTGGGATAAATCCCGCCAAGTACAGCCGCGGAACCGATGTGTTGGTGAGCAGGCCGTAGAGGATGAAGTTGATCGAGGGCGGGATGAGGATGCCAAGCGTGCCGCCCAGCCGCGATCGTGCCGAGAAAAAGCGGCTCGTTGTAGTTGTGCTTCTTGATCTCCGGGATCGCGACCGTGCCGATGGTGGCGGCGGTGGCGACGCTGGAGCCGGAAGTCGCGGCGAACATGGCGCACGCGCCGATGTTGGCGTGCATCAGTCCGCCGGGCAGCCAGGAGAGCCACTGGGCGATGCCGTTGTAGACGCGCTCGGCAATGCCGGACCTGAGCAGAATCTCGCCGAGCATCACGAACAGCGGGATCGCGATCAGGATGTATTCGCTCGACGCGTTCCAAATGATCTCGCCCATGGCGCGATGCAGCGGCATCGACGCATAGAACTGGTTGAGCGCGAGCCCCAGCACGCCCATCACGGCTGCCACCGGCACACTTAGCGCGAGCAAGGCGATCAGCAGGAAAAGGGTGGTGCCCAGCATCGCTCAGGTCCGCCGCTCACTGCCGTCTTTGGCAAGGCCGAGGCCCTTCCAGTTCGCTTTCGATTTCCTCATCTTGGGTAACGGCGCTGGATATCGCCGCCGCCGCGGCGTAGTCGCCGCGCACAAGCGCAACCAGGGTTCTGAGTATGGCGAGCGCCAGCGCGATGCCGAAAAGGGCGATGCCTGCAAACCAGGGCAACTGCGCCCACGCCAGAGGGATCCTGAGCGGCGTGTTGGAACGGATTTGCTCGACATAGCTGGTGATCGCGACGTCCCAGGCACGCTCGATCAGCGCCGCGACAAAGATCGCGAGAACGATCAAGCGCCAGCAGATCGAGCAATACGCGCGTGCGCTGGCTGAAGTGTCCGTAAAGGACATCTATTCGCACATGCCCACGCGTCACGAGCACGTGCGCCATCGACAGGCTCGTGCCGACTGCGAACAGGTATGCCGAGATCTCGTCCGAGCCGGAGAACATGAACGAGGAGCCGAACAAGGTGCCCAGGCCCTTGCGCAGAAACACCTCAGCGCTGACGATGGCGGCGGCCACAAAGAGCAGCGCGCCGCCAATCCAGATGGCGACGCGCGAGATCGCAGCTACGATCCTCCAGGCCAACTCCATGTAGATTCAAGGACGCGATCCGCAGTGCGGATCGCATCCTTCCCTGTCTCGTGTCAGTTGGCCTTGGCGGTCAGATTGTAGGTCTTGCCGACGAGTTCGTTCCACGTCGTCGCGCACGCATCGCCGCAGCGTTTCGCCCACCGCGCCAGCACGACCTCGTTGAGCGCCTTCTCGCGCGCCTTGAGATCGCTCGCGGAAGGCCGCACCAACTTCAACTTGCCTGCAGGTCCGACCGAGCATGCACCGGTGCCTGTGTTGCACGCGACGCCTTCCTCGGTCTCCGCCTCAATGATCTTCCAGGACTTGTCCTCATGAGCCTTCATCTGCTGAGTGAGGAAAGTCTGGGTGTCCTTGGACAGCTTGTTCCACACGCCCTGGTTCATGACCCAGATGCCGATGGTGTAGCCGACCGGCAGGCGGAACAGGGTATTGGTCACTTCGGTCCACTTGGCCTTGTAGCCGGGCATCGT
Organism: uncultured Alphaproteobacteria bacterium; assembly: GCA_963782855.1. Lineage (GTDB taxonomy): Bacteria > Pseudomonadota > Alphaproteobacteria > Rhizobiales > Hyphomicrobiaceae > AWTP1-13. Next base: position 10,817 of record CAWALW010000028.1, read on the forward strand.
GCCGGTGATCCCGCAGTCGACGACACCCTTTTCGAGTGCCGGCACCACCTCGCCGAAAGCGATCGTGACGCCAACAGCACCTACGGCAGCGGCGAAGTCGCCTTGCGATGTCCCCTGCACGCGAACCTTCTTGCCCTTCAGGTCGTCGATGGTGCGGATGTCCCCACGGCAATAGAACACCTGCTCAGGAAATGGGAACGTGCCAAGGATGATGGCGCCGTGCTTCTCGCCCATCACCTTCTGCATTTCCGGCATCCAGGCGTTGACGATGTCGCGGCCCATTTTGAAATCCTTGGCCACGCCAGCGATGTCGGAGGCTTCGATCACAGCCGCACCGTCCTCCACGTAGATCGGCAGCACCGCGCCGGCATCGAATACGCCTTGTTTGATCAGGCGCAGGAGCTCGGTGCCTTTGAGGTTGAGCTCGGTAATGGACTTGATGTTGCCCGTGATGTTGCCCTTCGAGGCGGCGGGCAGATCCGTCGCCCACAGCGGTTGCTCGAGCTTCTGCCAGTTGGTCAGGAAGTTCCACGTTCCGACAACGTTGAACTGCTTCTTGTCGAGCTGCTGGGCTTGCAGGCCACCGCCGGCAGCGGCGACCAAGTATGCAACAGCTGCGGCGGCCGCAGCAGCAATTCTGAGACGCATGAACTTCCTCCCTGTATGCGCAGTGACGGATCGTCAGCATCCCGTAAGAACACAAAGCACGCAATAGGAGCTTGGTGAAAGACAGTGTTCCCGCGGGCCGTAGACCGGTCCATTGCGCGGTCGATCGCTATTTGCTGCGAAAGAACGAGGCGATTAGCCTTTTTCCGGACCCCAGCCGCCGCCGCCTGGCGTTTCGACGCCTACCGTTTCGGCAGGCCCTAGCGTAAGGGAGATCTTGCCGGGCAGGGCTCTCTCGTTACCGTTCTTGTCGCGTACCCAGTTGCGGCCCGGCGTTCCATCCAATCCGCCGCCGAGCCCGTAGGGCGCGAACCGGCGCCGGTCCGACTGCAGGGAGACACGTGCGTCGTGGTCGACCACCGACAGGGCGCGGACGACCCCATGTCCTCCGCGATGCAGGCCAGGACCACCCGAGCCCTCCCGAATTTCGTAGCGCTCGACGCGCAGCGGATAGGCAATTTCCAGCGCCTCGATCGGGGTGTTCATGGTGTTGGTCATGTTGCACTGGACGCCATCCATGCCGTCGCCCGATGGCCTGCCGCCTTGGCCGCCGGCGATGGTCTCGATGTAGGTGTAGGAGCGGCCGCTGCGCGGATCGGTGCCGCCCACGCCTATAAGGTTCATCGTGCCCTGGCTCGCAGCCGGAATTCGCTTCGGGGCGAACTGGGCAAACGCCTTCAGCACGGTGTCCGACACGCGCTGCGATGTTTCAGTGTTGCCGGCACAGACCGCGGCGGGATGCTGCGCATCGAGGAACGACCCGGCAGGGATCCTGATCGTGACCGGACGCAGGAGGCCGGCGTTGGCGGGGATTGTGGGGTCGGTGAGGACCTTGATGGCGAAGAACACCGCCGAATGGGTCATCGGCGCCACGGCATTGATGTTGCCGCGCCGCTGCGGCGATGAGCCTGCGAAGTCGAGGACCAGCCGGTCAGGCGTCACGTCGACGCGCAGCTTCACATGTACCGGCTCGTCGCTGCTGCCGTCGTCATCCAGGCAATCTTCGGCGAGGTACGTTCCCGGCGGCAATTCCGCGATGCGGTTGCGCATCCGCCGCTCGCCGTAGTCCAGTATGGCATCGAAGGCGTCCGCGAGCATGCGCGCGCCGTGGCGTTCGGCAAGCTCGCCGAGGCGCCGCTGGCCGATGCGGATGGCTGCGAGCTGGGCGTTGAGGTCTCCGCGCCGTTCGGCGGCGGTGCGCACGTTGGCGAGGATCAGGCGCATCAGGTCGGCTTGCAGCTGGCCGCCGGCGTAGAGACGAAGCGGCGGAATGATAAGCCCTTCCTGGAAGATCTCACCCGACTTGCCAGGCATCGAGCCCGGCTCCATGCCGCCGACGTCGGAATGATGGGCACGCGTAGCCACGTAGCCGATCAGGGCGCCGCCTAGATGTACGGGAGCGACAAGGGTGATGTCGGGCAGATGCGCGCCGGCAACGAATGGGTCGTTGACGATCACGACATCTCCCTCGCTCAGTTCGCCGACCGCCTCCACGATCGGGCCGACCGCCCTCAGCATCGAGCCCAGGTGAATGGGCACATGTTCCGCCTGCGCGACGAGCTGCGCCTTGGCATCGAAGATGGCGCATGAGGCATCCATGCGCTCCTTGATGTTGGGCGAGAACGACGTGAGTTTCAGAACGCCGCCCATCTCCTGCGCGGTCGCCTCGAAGGCGTTGCGCAGAACCTCGAGCGTGATGGGATCGATCGTCTGCGTCCGGTTGTTGCTCATGGCGTGCACTCCACGATCAGTGCGCCATTGGCATGAACATGCGCGCGATCGCCCGGGTAAAGTACCGTGGTCGCGGAGATCTCCTCGATGACCGCGGGCCCTGCGACCACGTTGCCGGCAAGGAGCTTCTGGCGATCGAAGACCTTGGTGGCGAACCAGGCTCCGGCCTCGCCCAACGTGTCACTTTCGAAGAACACGTCGCGCTTCCCGGTTTGGGCGCCGGCGGGCGGGGTTGGTTCGCCGGGCGCCAGTTCCGGCAGGACGGGCGTGTCGACCTTACCGACGGCCGTGGCGCCGAACCCGACGATCTCCATGGGTGCTTCGGCATCGGCATGGCCGAACCGTTGGCGATGCGTGACGTGAAAATCGGTCGCAATGCGTGTCCACCCCGAAGCGTCCTGGAAGGCGTAACTGATGGGTAGCTCATAGCTCTGGCCCACGTAGCGCGCCTCGACACTCACCTCGATGGTTCGCCGGTCCGCGGCGACACCATCCGCGGCCAGGCGAGCGTCTCCAGCTTCCCTCAAGCGGCGGGCGATATCGGTCGCGCGTCCTGCATTGGCGGGCGTGTAGGGGAAGATGTGCGTCTCCATCAGGTCGTGACGCAGATCGGCAAGGAGCTGGCCCAAGGCGCAGAGAATGCCGGGTGTGGGCGGCACGATGATCTTCCCGATCCTGAGTTCCCGCGCGACGGGCGTGCCGTGCATCGGTCCCGCGCCTCCGAAGGGCACCAGCACGCACTGGCGGGGATCGTGGCCGCGCTCCACCGACACGACGCGGATGCCGCGCACGATGTTGGCATTCGCCACGCGCAGGATGCCCACAGCAGCAGCGACGGTGTCGATGCCAAGCGGGCGTGCCACGTGGCTCTCGATCGCCGCCTTTGCAGCTTCCAGATCGAGCCGCATATGGCCGCCGAGCCGCGTCTCGCTTCCCAGCCTGCCAAGCACAAGATTGGCGTCTGAGGTCGTCGGCTTCGTGCCGCCGCGGCCGTAGCAGGCCGGCCCCGGGACCGCCTCCGCGCTCATGGGGCCGACGCGCAGCGCGCCACCGTCATCGATCCAGGCGATGGAGCCGCCGCCGGCGCCGATGGCGTTGATGTCGATCGTGGGGAGGCGGATTGGAACCTGGCCTATTCTGGCCTGGCGCGTCGTTTCCGGCCGCCCCTGCCGAATGAGGCTGATGTCGGTGCTGGTGCCGCCGACATCCATGGTGATGACGTTCGCGGCGCCGGCAAGTCCGGCGAAGTGGGCGCCGGCGACGACGCCGCCTGCCGGTCCGGACAAGACGGTGTGTACCGGCTTCGCCAAGGCGGTCTCGACCGTCATCAGGCCACCGGCTGCTTCCATCACCATCACCGGCTTGTCGCGGCCGACGCCCAGACCGGTCTCCGCATCGTGCAACCGCGTGGAGAACGAGCGGAGATAGCGCGCCATCACCGGCGTGAGGTATGCGTTCAGCACCACGGTGCTTGCCCGCTCGAACTCGCGAAACTCACGCTGGATCTCGGAGGAGATGCAGACCGGGATGCCCGGCAGGTGGCGTGCGAGAATCTCCTTCGCCGCACGCTCGTGAGTATCGTTGGCGTAGGCATGGAGAAACGTGACAGCCACGGCCTCGACGCCCCGAGCGCGCATGTCGGCGGCCACCTCGGCCAACGCGGACTGGTCGAGCGGCTCGATTTCCTGGCCGCGGTAGTCCAGGCGCCCCGCGACGCCGTAGCAAAGTTCGCGCGGGACGAGCGGGGGCGCGCGGACCACATCGACATCGTAGAGACTCGGCCGGTCCTGGCGTCCAATCAGAAGCAGGTCTTTGAAGCCGCGGTTGGTGACGAATGCAGTCTTCGCGCCCGTGCGCTGAATGACGGCGTTTGTCGCGGTTGTCATGCCGTGGCCGACGTAGCCCACGGCGCTTCCCGTCACGCTCAACTGATCCAACGTCTGGCGCAGGCTTTCGACGGTGCCCACATCGCGGGCCTCCGGTGTCGTCGGAACCTTTGCGATGGTGATCCGCCGGGTGGCGGGGTCGTATGCAATGCTGTCGGTGAAGGTTCCGCCGACGTCTGAAGCGATCCTGACGTTCATGCCAGTCGGTTACCCGTTCTTTCCGCCAGTGTCGGCGCACCCGATGCATACCAAGAGACGCGCACCCCTTCAATTGAACGTGGCGGGCGTCGGCAGGACGCGCTGCGTGTTGACCAGGCCCGCCTCGTGACCGAGTATATTCAGATGGGCGGACAGGTCTTCGATCACATCGTCATCGGCGCGGGCGGCATGGGCTCCGCCGCGATCTACGAGTTGGCGCGGCGCGGCCGGCGGGTTCTCGGGCTGGAGCAGTTCGGCATTCCGCATGAGCTGGGATCTTCGGCGGGTTCGACACGGATCTTTCGTTTCTCCTACTACGAGCATCCGAGCTACGTGCCGCTGATGCGGTTGGCGCTCGAGCGCTGGCAAACGCTGGAGCAGGAGTTCGGCGAGCAGCTCGTCACCGTAACGGGTGGCCTCGACATCGGCCTGCCTTCCGGCCGCGTGGTTACGGGATCAAAAGCCGCGTGCCGCGAACATAAGCTCAAACACGAAGTGCTCAGCGCGGCGGAGGTCGAGAGGCGCCATCCGGCGTGGCGGCTGCCTGCCGGGTTCGAGGCCGTGTACCAGCCGGACGCAGGCTTTCTTCCTGCCGACCGCGCGATACTTGCCCATGCCACGGTCGCGCGCCGGCTGGGCGCCGACATACGTGAGAACGAACCTGTTCGTGGCTGGAAGACGTTCGATGGCAGGGTTGAAGTCGAGACGGAACGTGGGCGCTATGAGGCGGGCTCGTTGGTGATTGCCGCGGGCGCCTGGAGCGGGAAGCTGTTCGCCGAGCTTCGACCGCTGGCGATGCCGCAGCGGCAGGTGGTGGGGTGGTTCGAGACGCCCGGACCGGAATATGTGCCAGGCAAGTTCCCGGTATTCATTCTCGATTGTCCCGAGCGGGGCAATTTCTACGGCTTTCCCGAGCAGACTAGCGAAGGATTCAAGATCGGCAAGTTCCGCCACCGGCAGGAGGACGTAGATCCTGACACGATCGATCGCCACATCACGAAGGAAGACGAGGATATCCTAAGGTTGGCGAGCCGCTATTTTGCCCGCCCGATGGGAGCGCCGGTCAGCTTCAAGACCTGCATGTTCGTGAACTCGCCGGACGAGCATTTCATTCTGGATACCCTGCCGGAGCATCCGAATGCCGTGGTTGCTGCAGGCTTCTCCGGTCATGGATTCAAGTTCTGCTCGGCGGTCGGCGAGGTTCTGGCGGACCTCGCCATGCACGGTGAAACCCGGCACGACACGCGGCTGTTCCGGCTGAACCGGTTTCACTGATGTTTGCGTCAGGCCGGGCGCATGCCTAGTTGCCCGCCGATGCCGTTGTATTGAACCTGAAATTGACCGTCATGCTCGACGGAGCGATGGAAATGGCGTTGATCGCTACGGCTCCCGCTTGCCCGACGACGAGATATCCCTTCAGCCCCTCGGAGAGCTTCTGCTGAATATCCGTCTGGTTGATCGCCTCCCTCAAGGACTTCGGCAGTTCGGTCCTGAGCTTTGAGATAGATTGGTTGGCGAACGCGCGGCCGATGTTGCACGCCGCGCGTGCCCAGAAATCAGACGAAGGCCGGCACACGGGCTGCGGTGTGCCACCGATGGTTACACTCGTGACCTTGAGGGACACGCCGCCGTTGAATTGCACCGGCACGAAATCGAGGCTGACCGACGGTCGCGTCCACTCGATGTCCGGCAGAAAATTCAGCAGCGGGCACTCGCCCGAAACGCAGGCGGGAACCGCCTCGGGGCCATCGGACTCCATGGTCAGGGTCAGGCGAAGGGCCTTGTCGACCGCGCCTATCCGCACCGAAGTGGAGCTCATGTCCTTGACATAGTAGCCGTACTTCGAGCCCGCCTTGTCGAATTGCTTCTCCAGCTTGGGAAGTTCGTACCGCTGCGCGCCGATTTCGATGTAGGAGCCGCTAGCGAACAGCCCGCCGTTTATGAACAAGCCGCTTGGGACACTGTTCAGATAAATCTTGGTGGTGTTGGCGATCGACTGCACCAGCTTCGTCAATTCGTCGAAGGTGATGCGCAATTCGGCGGCTTGCAAAGAAGCCGACTGCAGCAAGGCGAATGACGCAAAAGCAACCCAGCGAAACATTATGCAACCCTCACCAAACGCACGAGAGTACGCTAGCAGTCTTTGGCGGGGAAGCGCGTGCGCTACTGCCGGTGCACAACTCGTGACAGTGGAGAAGTTGCGAGGAGGGCACAACCTTGCGGCCACATGCACCTCTCAAACTGACGCGATCTCACCGTGGAACCGAATGGCATTGGGTCTGGTGCACGTCCGGGCCGTGCCGTATAGCAACGTATTCTTCCCAATTCGTTGCCTCAGACATTCGGGCGAACATACTTGACGCCTGCATTCCACATCACGGGGCTGGTTACGGCCGTTTTCCTGGCCACCTTCATCATTGCTCCGATGACCGCGCCGGCGCTGGTTCCGGCGGCGATGGGGCTATTGGGGCTATGGCATATCGCACGCAAGCGCGCGCTTCCCCTCCCCGCCGTGTCCCCGCTTCTCGTCGTGTCGCTCGCGACAGGTCTCTATCTCCTTGCGAATAGCTTTTGGTCGCTTTCGCCAGCTTCTGCCCGCGGCGTCGTGGCTCTCTATTTCGTACTCGTGTTTGGCGCACTCGCGACGGGTGTAGCCTTGAGAGCACAGACGACGGGCGCTGTGTTCGCGATCTCAGTCGGGATCTGCATCGGTGCTTCTGTTGGAACTGCCTTTCTATGCTTCGAGCTGCTGACCGCGCAGGCGATACGCCGGGCGATCATGTCGTTCGTGCCCGAGATCCGTGCGAAGGTACCCGAGGTGCAGGTCACTGGCGATTGGGTGACGGCAATGCCGGGTTATCTCCTGAACAGGAACGCGGCCGCCCTCGCGCTGGGTCTGTGGCCCATGCTGCTTATGACCAGAGACACCTTCCCCAGGTGCAAGCCGATCTTTTTTTGTATGGCCGCTGTGGCAGTCGCGACGGTACTGGTTTCCGATCACGAGACATCCAAGCTTGCGCTCGCCGGGGGCGCCGTGGCCTTTGCGGTCTCGTGGTTCTCCCTGCCCGCTGGAAGAGCGCTGATGATTGCCGGTTGGACTGCGGCGACGATGCTGGTGGTTCCCCTGAGCGCGCTCGCCTACTCTCAGCAGATGTATCAAGCCGCCTGGCTTCCGGAGTTTGCAAGGCATCGCGTGATCATCTGGAGCTACGTGGCCGAACAGGTGGCGCGCGCGCCCGTCTTCGGTGTCGGCGTGAACTCGACCCGGCCGCTTTCGGCAAAGGCACGGGACGCTGCCGAAGTTGCGCCTGGTTCCAAGTACTTGAGGATCACGACGTCGCACAGTCACAACGTCTATCTCCAAGCCTGGTATGAGACCGGAGCCGTCGGAGCCACAATGCTCTTCACCCTGGGCCTGCTCCTGCTCGCGTCGCTGAAGTCCGCGCCTGCTCGCGCGCAACCCTATGCGTACGCGACGTTCGCCACGGCCGCGTTTGTCGCTGGCAGCAGCTTTAGCCTGTGGGCGATGTGGTTGATGGCCGCCTTTGCGCTTGCGGCGCTGCTGGTGGCCGTTGGAATTGTGCTTGTGGAAAGATCGGACAGGGCGACGGCCGGTTCATGGCCGCCGCTCACGCTCTCGGAGGGCATCGGCGCATGAGCCGCAACTATGGAACCAAACGGGTTCTCGTCACCGGCGGAGCAGGCTTTCTCGGCTCCCACCTCTGCGAGCGTCTGCTCTCAGATGGAAAGGATGTGCTGTGCGTCGACAATTTCTTCACGGGCACCAAGGAGAACATCGCGCACCTGCTCCCCAATCCCAGGTTCGAACTGCTCAGGCATGACGTCACCTTCCCGCTGTTCGTGGAGGTCGACGAAATCTACAACCTCGCGTGCCCGGCCTCGCCCATCCACTACCAGTTCGATCCGGTGCAGACGACCAAGACGAGCGTGCACGGGGCCATCAACATGCTCGGCCTCGCCAAGCGCCTGAGGTGCAAGATCCTGCAGGCCTCGACCAGCGAGGTGTACGGCGACCCGGAGGTGCATCCCCAGACGGAGACATATTGGGGGCGCGTCAATCCCATCGGGCCGCGCTCTTGCTATGACGAAGGCAAGCGCTGCGCCGAAACGCTCTTCTTCGATTACCATCGCCAGCACAAGCTGCGGATCAAGGTCGCCCGTATTTTCAACACCTACGGCCCGCGCATGCACCCGAGTGACGGCCGCGTCGTTTCCAACTTCATCGTGCAAGCGCTGTCGGGTCGTCCGATCACGATTTTTGGCGAGGGGCGGCAGACCAGATCGTTCTGCTTTGTCGACGACCTGATTGACGGTCTGGTGCGTCTGATGGAGAGCCCGGACGACGTCACAGGTCCGGTGAACCTCGGCAATCCCGGCGAGTTCACCATCAGGGAGCTGGCCGAGAAGGTCATCGCGCTTACGGGCGCGCGCTCGAAGCTCGTTTTCGAGGCGCTTCCGACCGACGATCCCAAGCAGCGCCAGCCTGATATTGCCTTGGCCAAGAAGGCCCTCGGATGGCAGCCGGCCATTGCGCTGGACGAGGGGCTGAAGAGAACGGTCGGCTATTTCCGCGCGCAGATGGAGTAGCTGCTCGGCCCTCTAGTCGGCGTCGGCGCGGCTTGCGCCACACGAGGCGCCTCCGAGAACGCAGAACGTCGCGCAATACTTGTGCGCCAGGTACACAGGCTTGGACGCGTCCTTCAGCGTTGGGCCGAGTTCGAACCGCTCATCGTAGGGCAACAGCGTGCAGGCAAGCACGGCCGGGCGCGCGCTTTCCTTTCGCCGCACGACCATTCGCGCGTTTGCGCACATGATGCCGTCCGGCGAGACATTCAGGATGGACCAGCAGGCCGGCGTGATCTCCGGTGGATCGGCCCCTGGCTCCATCTCGGGCAGCATCATCAGCTGCTGTGGATCGTGGCAGTCGATCTTAATGTCATGGTCGGCAAGCAGTCGCGCGAACCCTGCGCGGATCGAAGCATCGTCGTCACCGGAGAGATGGCGCGCGCAGACCTCGACCGTCGCGCCCGAAGATGCGAGCCACTCTAGGCCTTCCAAAGCCTTGGCGAAGCTTCCCCGCCCGCGCTCACGGTCGTGCACCTCGGCGCGGTAGTCGTCCAGGGAAACCCGGAAGCGCATGGCAGAACCGTACTCGGAGGCAAGACGCGCGATGACGCTCTTGCGCCGCGTCATCGGACGCATGGCATTCGTGAGCGTCAGCGTCTGGAACCCGCGCGCCAGCGTGGCCTCCAGGATCGCCGGAAAGGCGCTGTTCATGAACGGCTCGCCGCCGGTGAAACCGATGAGGCTGGTGGGCAGTTCTTCGCGCTCTATCTCGTCGAGGTAAAGCTTGACGTCGTCGAGGGTGAGGTAGGCGAAGCGGTCGTTGCGCGGCGAACTCTCGATGTAGCAATTGGCGCAGGTGATATTGCAGAGCGTGCCGGTGTTGAACCACAGCACATCGAGAGCCCGCAGATCGATGTGAGCCCTCGCGGCCCGCCCTTCGCCGTCCGGTGCAGGTCGGCAAACTTTGGCTGAGGGGTGACTTCGGAGCCGGCTACATACACTTGGCGCCTCGCTGGATGCGACGGGTCAGACGCGCAGACCTTGCTTCAATTCGAAGCCGGCGCAAGATCACTTTGACATCAACGAAGTGTTATCGCCGGCTTAGTCTGAGCCGACCCTCACTCGACCTGCCCAAAGAAAAGAGCGGTGCGACGGGGGACCGCACCGCTCTGATTGTTGCCGTGGAGGAGGGAGGCTCCCGGCAAATGGACGGACTAGGGGTTCCGTCCGGGGGTTCCGATAAAACCACCTGGGTTGTCGATGGTTCCGCGGGTGTTCGCAAAAAACCAACCGAGGGCGCTGCCGTGCGCCGTGTGATCGCCCCGGCGAGCCTACTGGAATACCTCGTTGAACTTCTTCTTTATGCGCGCGCCTTCCTTCTCGATGAAATCGTAGTCCACCGGCGCAATCTTGATCTTGTCCAGGGGGACCCCATCGGCCGGCGGCGGCATGTCCTTGCGGGCCGCGTAGCCGCCGTCGGCGGGGAAGAGCTGCTGCACGGCGTCGCTGATCATGAACTCGGCAAGCAGCTTGGCGGCGTTCGGGTTGGGTGAACCCTTGATGATCGCGGTGGGTGCGGGAATGACGAACGTGCCGTCCGCCGGCAGGATCGTGACGATGGCATGTCCGGCCCTGCGCTCGTCCGCGGCATAGGAGTTGAGGGCCCCGACCGCGATCAGCCGTTCGCCGCGCTTGATGTTGTCCGACACCTGCTGGTTGCCCTGGACGATCATGATGTCGTTGGCGCGCAGTTTCTCATAGAAGCCCCAGCCCACCGACTTCGACATCATGCCAACGACCATGAGCTGCAAAGCGGTGAAGGAGGGGTCGGTCATGATGAGCTTGCCCTTGTAGCGGGCGTCGGGGAGTTCGCCCCAGGCCTTGGGCAGGTCGGCCGCCGCCACCTTGTCGGAGCGGGCGTAGATGGTCATCAGGTTCAGGCGCTGGGCCACGAAGTGGCCGTCCTTGTCCCGTCCTTCCTCGACGACCTTCTCGAAGTTGCGCGGCTTGAAGGCGACGAAGGTGCCCTTGCGCGCCAGCGAGGCTGTAGCCGCAGGATCGGAGGTCGTCATCACATCGGCCGCGACCCGGCCGGCCTGCTGTTCCTGCATGAACCGGCGCACGATGGCGGAACCGCCGGAGCGGAACATCTCGACCTTGATGGCGGTTTCGGCCTCGAACAGCTTGACGATCTTCTGCGCCATCTCGATGGGTGTCGACGTGTACCAGACGACCTTGCCCTCTTTCTTGGCGGCCGCCAGATCCACTTCGGAGGCTTGCGAGGACATCGCGCCGAGCACGCACAGTGCCAGCGAAGAGCATCAGCCGGGAAAGGTGGTGCATCGGTATCTCCAGCCAAGTCAGCCGCGATAGATCGGGCTCGGGTTGCGAAAAGAAGCCCGCGAGGATGTGGTAGACGGTGAGGTAGTTCTTCTGCTGGAACGAGGCGTGAGATATCCCGGGCATTGCCGCGAACTGCTTGTCGGGATTGGGAAGCCGGCGGAAGAACTCGATCAGGTCATCGAAGCTTGCGATGCCGTCCCACTGGCCGCGCATGAGGATCGTTGGCATCGTGATCTTGGCCGGGTCGACAAGCGGTAGCCTGGAGCACATGTCGACGTAGGTGCCGGTCGGGACGGAATCATCGAGGCTCAGTATCGCGTCGGCAAAAGCCTCGATGACGCGATCTTCGGCAGTGCCGGGATGGTCGCGGTTGAAGATGCTGTAGACGAACGCCTTGTCGATGGGCCGCCGGTTCTTGGCCTTGAATTCGGGGAGCCTCTTCGTGCGTTCGGCAAGCGTGGGGCTGCCTTCGCCGGTCCACACGAAAGCGTCGAGCGCAAGCCGCTTCACCCTGCTGGGATGTTGCTGGGCGAAGGCGGCAGCCCTGAGCGCACCCGAAGAGATGCCGTACATCAGCAACGGACCGCACTGCGTGCGCTCCAGGATGTAGGCGGACGCCGCGGTGAGGTCATCGGCGCCGTTGGCGATGTCGAAGTTGATGTCGCGCTTCTTGTCCGAGCGCCCGTAGCCTTCCATGTCAACGCACCACGTGTCGTAGTTGCGCGCGGCGAACCATTCCATCACGGAGCTGTCCGGCCGGCCGGGAACCTGCAGATCGAAGGTCGGCTGCGAGGCCATCGACGAGCCGTGCACGAACAGGATGGTGCCTGCGGTCGCCTTCTGTGCGGGCGGGCTCTTCTGCCAGAGGAAAAGCCGCACATCCCCCTTCGTGGTCCAGTGCTCTTGTCCTTGGATGGAGTGGGTCATGCCTGCTTCCTTACGTCCTGCTTCCTGAGCCGCCGCCGGCGCCGATATCGAACACCGTCGCGTGCATCGTGTCGAGTATGACCTCGACCGTCTCTCCGACGGCGAACTCGTCCCGCGGGTTGGCTTGCACGCGCAGGGGAGTTCCATCATCCAGGCTGACAACGTACTCCATGACATTGCCGAGGAATGTGCGGTCGGCGATCCGGGCCTTGTTCTTTGCTTCGGGTTTCAAAGGCGCCAGGCGAATATCTTCGGGCCGGACGGCCAGCTCTATCATGCTGTCCGGGGCAACAGCAGTTGCCACCGCGACTTCGTAGGTCGATCCGTTCTGAAGCGCGATGACCGCCAATTTCCCCTCGCGAAATTCGATCACCTTTCCAGGGATGAGATTGATGATGCCCATGAAGTCGGCGACGACGCGGGTGGCCGGCTTTCGATAGACGTCCTGGGGGCTGCCGAATTGCTGCAACCTGCCCTCGTGCATCACGGCGATCCTGTCGGACAGCGCGAGCGCTTCGGCCTGATCGTGGGTTACATAGACGAACGTTATGCCCGTGCGGCGCTGAAGCTGCTTCAGCTCGCTGCGCATACGCTCGCGCAGCTTGGCGTCGAGGTTGCTCAAGGGTTCGTCGAGCAGGAGTATTTGAGGTTCGACGACGAGGCTGCGGGCAAGGGCGACCCGCTGCTGTTGGCCGCCCGAGAGTTCGTTCGGAAGGCGCTTTTCGTAGCCGCTGAGGTTCACAAGCTCGAGCGCCGATGTCACGCGTGCGGTCGTATCGGCCGCGGCGAGGCGGCGAAGCTTCAGCCCGAATGCAACGTTCTCGTAGACGGTCTTGTGCGGCCACACGGCATAGTTCTGGAACACCATGCCCATGGCGCGCTCTTCCGGCGGCACGACATGACTGGGCGAAGACAGGAGCCGTTCTCCGACATGGATGGTGCCGGCATCGGGCGCCATGAAGCCTGCGATCAGCCGAAGCGTGGTGGTCTTGCCGCAGCCGCTGGGCCCCAGCAGGGTCACGAACTGGTTCGGCGCGATGTCGAGCGACAAATCGCTCACGGCGGCGGCTGAGTCGTCGCGGCCGTAGGTCTTGGATAGGCCGCGTATTGCGATGGCGGACATCAGGTGGCGGCCCCCGCCTGAACGCGCGCACCCGGCGCGGCCCGATCGTCTCCGGTTCGTGCGAGCCAACTGGCGAGCAGGAGCGCGGTGCCGATGATGGCCATGTTGACCATGGCGAGGGCGGCGACGGGCTCGGTGTATCCGGTCTCGTAGAGATTGTAGACGGCAACTGCGAGAGTGATGGAACTCGAGCTGAACAGCAGGATCGACGCGCTGAGTTCCTGGATGACAGGCACAAATACGAGCAGCCAGCCGGCGAACAGTCCCGGGCGGATGAGCGGCAGGGTGATCTCGCGCAACGTCCGGCCCCACCCCGCGCCGAGGATGCGCGCGCTCTCTTCAAGCGACGGATCGATCTGGCGCAGGGAGGCGTTGGCGGCGCGTACGCCGAGCGGGATGTAGCGACCGACATAGGCGAGCAGCAGGATCGTGAGCGTGCCGTAGAGCGCGATCGGCATGGCCAGCCAGAATTGGATCAGCGCAACCGCCATCACGATGCCCGGAAGGCCGAGCGGTGTCAGCGCCACGTAGTCCAGCAGGCGGCGGCCGGGAACCCTGGTGCGAAGGTCGATCCAGCTGATGATTGCACCCAGCACGACGGCGATGGACGCGGCTGCCGTTGCGAGCATGAGCGAATTGATGATGGCGCGCTGCGTGACGTTGTATTCGAACAGGACGAAGCGATAGTTCGCCAGCGTCAGGTTCTGCCAAAAACTCAAGCCCCAGGATTTCGACAGCGAGACTGCGATGAGAGCGCCGTAGGGCAAGACGATCGCGACGAAAAATATGAGTACGCAGAACACAAACGGAAGCCACCGCCAGGGGCCAAGGTCGATGAGCTGGGGACGCGCGCCCTTGCCGCCAACCGTCGTGTAGGAACGGCGTGCGAGAAATCGGTGCTGCAGATAGAGCGCGACAACCGTAATCAGCACGAAGAGCAACGAAAGAGCAGATGCCAGCCCGTACTGCGGCGGAAAATCGAACAGCGCATAGATGCGCGTCGGCAGGGTCACGATGCGGGCCGGCAAGCCGATGATCGCCTGGGAACCGAACAGGGCGATGGCGTTGACGAAGGCGAGGAGGGTGCCTGCGAGAACAGCTGGGGCGACGAGCGGGAGGGTCACCATCATGGCCGTGCGAACCTTGCCGGCTCCGAGGATCTGGGCCGCCTCTTCGTAGGATGCGTCGACCGATTTCAGCGCGCTCGATGCCAGCAGGAAGACGAACGGGAACGTGTGCGCGACGGTTACAAGCACCAATCCCGCCATCGAGAAGACGTTGAAGGTCAGCCATGGGGCGCCGACGACATCGCGCAGGAAAACGTTGATGATCCCTGCGTTCGGGCTGAAGAGATTGACGTAGGCGATGGCGGTCAGGAACGGCGGCGAGAGATATGAGAGCGTAGCCGTTACGTGAAACAGCGCGGGCAGCGGCACGTTGGTGCGGCTCACCGCCCAAGCCAGCGGCAGGCCGATGATGATGCTGAAGAAGGCCCGTCCAGGTACCCAGGATGAGGGAATTGAGCACGGCCTGCACGTAGAGCCGGCCCGACAGGGCCTCGGAAAAATTCTCCAAGGACAATCCCTGCTCGCCGCGGATGCTGCCGGCGAAGAGGAAGAGAAGGGGCAGCACGACGAGGATGATCAGCGCCGCGACGGCTCCGATCATCACGAGGCGATCGAGCCGCAACAGGCGGTGAGCGGGCCTTCCTCGCTGTTCCCGAGCGGGAGGGCTAATCGCCGAAGTCATGCCGCGGCTCCAGCGTGGCCGCGAGCGTTGGACCGCGCGCCCGATTGTGCAGCGGTGACAGAAGAGGTGGGACGCTGTGGTGAAGCACGCTGGTACATGTCGCTCGCGCGGATCGTGGATTTGCGTCCTGTAACAAAACCCACGTAAGCCAACAACGTCGCGCGGCAAAGCTACAGGTACGTCACGCAGAAGTGTGACGATGATCCTGCACCGGCTTTGCTGCGATGCACCCAAGCGTTGACGCGCTGACGAACACAACTTACGAATTCAACAAACGGCAGTCACGCCTGTACCACCAGTGCAGGGCGAAGGCTCAGGGGATGGTGGCATCCAGGCCGCCAAAACGGGGGACGAGGGGTTGCGGGTTGCCACGTTAGGCTTGCTCGGAGCGTTGAGTTCTGCGCTTTGCGCCCCGGCGCACGGTCAGGAACTGGCTCAGTTCAAGATCCTGAAGCTCGAGGGTCACAATGTGCGCTGGCAGGCCCCGGTTTCCGGGCCGCGCGTCGTCACCTATCGAATTGCGAGCGACACCGTAGAATCTCCCGACGCGCGCAACTGCCGGAAGATCACAAAACTCGACGGCCTGCTTGCCTCATCCGAGCTTTCGACGGCTGTGGTTCGCGAGGAGATCGCGGCCGCATTTCGCATGTGGGAAGCAGCAGCCGACCTTCTCTTTCGCGAGGCCACCGGCAATGCCCCGGCCGACATCCTGATCGGAGCACAGGGCGAGCCGGAGGGATGGGCCTTTGCCGACGTCTTTTATGACGCAGCTTCGCCGGAGCCGATCAAGCCGATCTCGAGAGCGCTGGTTTGTCTCAATCCGCTGCGGCCGTGGAAGGTCGGCTTCGACGGCGACCTCAAGAGCTACGACATCCGCTACACGGTTGCGCATGAGATCGGCCACGCCGATCGGTCTCGATCATCCCCAGGGTTTCGGCCAGATCATGGGTTACCGCTACGAGGAACGTTTCCGCAGCCTGCAGCCCGGCGACGTGCGCGGTGCGGCGCTACTGTATGGACCTCCGCGGCCGGCCGGGCCGGCAGAGGTTGCCGTAGAGCACGCCGGGAACCAAGCTGCGCCGATCCCCCAGGACGGCGAGCGCCTGGGAACCAGAGGCTTCACCGCACGTTCTCGCTGAGTTCTAGAAATCACTCAGGAGAATGGTCATGGGTCGCGGCCTGCTACTGTGGATTGTCGGCATCCCGTTGCCGGTCATCCTGATCCTCTACTTCATGGGTTATCTCGGCGGCTGAGTTTTCACCCAAGCAGCCGGATCACACGGAACCACATCCTCAGACAAAAGTTTGGAGGGGATGCTGGGCTGCGTGCCCGGCACGGTTAGTGGTCCGGCCCGTCGGCCCGAGACCTCAGGGGTCCGCAGACGATAGCGCTGTGGGCCCCTGACTTTTCCGCAGGTCAGGCGCTGGCGAGATTGGGTTGTTCCGGCCGGCCTCGAATATCGAAGAACAGCGCTTGGCTGATGACGGCCTTCACGTTCTCGGCTTGGAAGGGCTTCGTGATGAGGAAGGTCGGCTCCGGGCGCGTTCCGGTGAGCAATCGTTGCGGGAACGCGGTCACGAAGATCACCGGCAGAGAGAAGCTGCGAAGGATTTCGTTGACGGCGTCCAGACCCGAGCTTCCGTCCGCGAGGTGTATGTCGGCGAGCACGAGGCCGGGCCGCAGCTTGGTCACCGCGTCGATGGCCTGATCAGCGGTGCGTGCGATCCTCACGACGCGATGGCCGAGGTCCGTCACCAGCTGCTCGAGGTCGAGGGCGATCAGGGGCTCGTCTTCTATGATGACGACGTCCGTCGCCATCTGCTTGGCGATCTCGCGGCCGGCTTCGTCGATCAGCCCTTGGAGCTCCTCGGGGCGGACGTCCATCACGGCCGCTGCATCTTGCGGCTGGAATTCCTCGACAGCGACGAGAAGGAAGGCCTGCCGGGCCTTGGGCGCCAGCAGGTCGAGGTTGCGCTTCACCGCGTCCAGAGCGGGATGGCCGCCTGCGTCGGACCTGTGGTTGTTCAGGGGTATCGAATTGAGGATCTTCAGGAAGGCCCGATAAAGGGCCACGCGCGGCGGGTAGTCCGTAGAGAAAACGCCGGGATCGGCGAGCATCGCCTCCAGCGTCGAGACGACGTAGGCGTCGCCGCTCTTCTGGCTGCCGGTCACCGACCGAGCAAATCGCCGCAGGTACGGCAGATGGGCCGTTACACGCTCCGCTATCGACATTTTCCCTCCAGAAAGCCCCGCAAACGATCGTTCAATCCGTTCATTAACGCCAATAGCCTCCATTTAGTTCCCATGGAACCTTATCTCACCCTAGTGCGTTTGCGTTGGGTGGTTACGGAGAGGGAGGGGTCGAATGGCCGAATTCAGAGGGCTCCCTGGAGCGAGGCGGGATTGAGGGGCTGCCCAGGAGTCAAACTCGTCTGTCCTGCGACCACCACCCTGCATCTGCGTCTTGTAAGCGTCTGCGAACCCATGACCAGTAACATTCACGATGATGGGTTTCGCGCAAGGCCGCCAGCCTGTGAGCAGCCGCGCCTGTCGCGTCGAACGACAGCGCAGGGCCTTTTGGATCGATCCGTCCAGGCCCAGATCGGGCGCATGCTCAGAGATGTGTTCTCGGACCTAGCCGAAGAGCCGGTTCCGGATCGCTTCGTCGAGATTGCTGGAAGCCCTTGGAAGCGGAGGAGAAGCTCCGGTGACTACCGCATCTGCCTCGCTGAAGCAGGCCATGCTCGGCCTGATCCCGAACCTGCGCGCGTTCGCCGTGTCTCTTTGCGGCGACATGGAGCGCGCGGACGACCTCGTGCAGGAAACGCTGCTGAAGGCGTGGAACCATCTCGACAGCTTCCAGGAGGGCACGAATCTGCGCGCTTGGCTCTTCACCATCCTGCGCAACACCTACTTCTCGGAGTGCCGCCGGCGCCGCCGTGAGGTCGAGGACCGCGACGGCAGCAAGGCCGCCGACCTGTCGGTGCATCCCGAGCAGCCTGGCCACCTGGATATGCAGGATTTCCGCAAGGCGCTCGAGTTGCTGCCGCCCGATCAACGGGAGGCTCTCGTGCTGGTCGGTGCAGCAGGCTTCTCCTACGAGGAGGCGGCCGAAATCTCGGGCTGCGCGGTCGGCACGATCAAGAGCCGCGTCAATCGCGCGCGCTCCAAGCTGACGGAGATGCTGAAAGTCGGCTCACCGCACGATTTCGGGCCGGATGCGGCGACGGAGGCGATCGTTACGCGCACGGTGGGTTCGCGCTGAATGTCGATGATTTGCGCTAGTGAGCGGGCCCAGCGACGCGCTGCCAGCTGATCGAAGAACAGGACTTGGCTGACGATTGCTTTGACGGATTCGTCGCGGAACGGCTTGGGGATGAGAAAAGTCGGCTCGGGGCCGTCGCCTGTGGATAGGCGTTCCGGATATGCGGTAACGAATACGACCGGCACGGCGAAGCTGCGCAGGATGTCGTCCACGGCGTCCAGGCCCGAGCTGCCGTCGGCCAAACGTATGTCGGCGATGACAAGGCCGGGCTTGTGCTCGCCTGGCTGCTTTGATGGCGTCCTTGCGGGTGCGTGCAATGGAAACGATACGGTGACCCAGGCCTTCCAGAATGCGCTGCAGATCGAGCGCGATCAGCGGTTCATCCTCGATGATGAGGACATCGGTCGCGATTTGCTGCCGATCTCGTGGGCCGCCTCCGACAGAAGCGGTCGATACGGCTTCTCGGACATTTCGAGAATTCGAGCGGCTTCCTGCTGGACAGAACCCCTCGACGCTGACCAGGAGGAAGGCCAGCCGTGCCTCCGGCGTAAGGGCAGCCAAGTGACCGGGCAGCGCTTGCCCCGAGCAGGCCGGGTTCAGGTCCGCCGTCGCGGTAACGCCGGGTGAGGGTGATGAGAAAGCACTGGTACAGGCCCAGCTTTGCCGACAGCTCGGGGAACATGCTGGGATCGGCGGCGATCGACTGCAGGACGCGCGCCACCGCGCATCGCCGGTGCGCTGCGTTCCGGTGATCAGGCGGGCAAAGCGCCGTAGGTGCGGAACATGAGGTGCGATGCTGTTGGCCAATGCCATGGCGCCGCCGTTGCTGCTCCGCCTTGCGGATGGTCAAATCCGCGCCAAGTCTCATACTGTGAAGTTGTCGCTCGCGCTCTTATAGCACCGCCAAATGACACCTCCGACGCCAAAAAAGCCGACGTCGCCCAAGCCTCCCAGGGACCGCAAGGCCGCGGAGCTGGGTGAGCACATCGGCAAGGAACTCAGGGCAATGTTTCAGGACGTCGTCGCCGAGCCTGTTCCTGAAAAGTTCCAGAAACTGCTCGATGAACTCGAGCGGAAGCGCTCAGAGATGCTTAGGTCCACTTCGGGTCCGCTGTCGGAACCCCTTCAAAGCGATTGCGTTTGCAA
This sequence comes from uncultured Alphaproteobacteria bacterium, assembly GCA_963782855.1. Classification (GTDB taxonomy): domain Bacteria; phylum Pseudomonadota; class Alphaproteobacteria; order Rhizobiales; family Hyphomicrobiaceae; genus AWTP1-13. Next base: position 30,439 of record CAWALW010000028.1, read on the forward strand.
CCCGTAGGCAAAGAGCGGAGCGGGAAGCGCGATGTCGTTCTGGAAGACAGTCCGTGACGAAGTACGCGAAGTCGTTTGGCTGGCCTCCGTGATTGGTGGCTTGTCGGTGCTCGGCATCACCCTTGCAGTCGTGGTCCGGCTCGCCTTGCACACTTGAATGCTCGTCGCTCGCTTGCAGGCCGCGTATCGTTGTGAGCGTCCAATCCTCTTCGTGTTAAGCGCGTCGGCAAATCCCGCGACGAAATTCGGGACTTGCGATATTGTGTCTGCGGGCAACAGTTAGTGTTCGAGTGAATCGCGATGGCGCCAAGGCCGAATTGGAAGGGATACCTCAAGCTCTCCCTCGTCTCTTGTCCGGTGGCGCTCTTCCCCGCGACGACGACTTCGGAACGCGTCACGTTCCGCACCCTCAACCGGGAAAGCGGCAACCGTGTGCGCCGGCAGTTCGTCGACGAGCAGAGCGGCGACCCCGTGGAGACGCCCGACCAGGTCAAGGGCTACGAGATCGCCAAGGGCGAATACATCCAGATCGAGGACGACGAGATCAAGGCCGTCCAGCTCGAGAGCAACCACACCATCGAGATCGAGCGCTTCGTTCCGAAGGCGGACATCGATGATCTCTATGTCGACACACCATATTTTCTGACGCCGACGGACCGCGTCGGGGAAGAGGCGTTCGCCGTTATCCGCGATGCGCTGCGTTCGGAGAAGATGGTCGGGCTGGCGCGCGTGGTGCTGTTCCGGCGCGAGCGGATCCTCATGCTGCAGCCGCGCGACAAGGGGATCGTGGCGACCAGCCTGCACTATGCCAACGAGGTCAACGCAGCGGCGAACTATTTCGACGAGATACCCGATCTCAACATTCCAAAGCAGATGCTCGATCTCGCCAAGCACATCATCGAGCAGATGACGGGCAAGTTCGAGCCGGAGCAATTCCAGGACCGCTACGAGAACGCCCTGATCGAGCTGATCCGCTCAAAGCAGCAGGGCGCCACGATCAAGGCCCGGCCCGTGCAGCGGCAGACAAACGTCATCAATCTGATGGATGCGCTGCGGCGCAGCGTCGAGGGCGCGAAGGCGTCGCCCGAGCCCGCCGCTGCCAAGAAACCCGCAAAGGGCAAGTCAGCAGCGCGCGGCAAAGCCAAGGCTCGCAAAGCGAGCTGAGCCGCCTATCCACGCGGTTCCCTGAACCAGCTGAACTGCCAGGCGCGGCGGAACCTGGCCTCTGTCGTCGCGTTGCAATTTCATGACGATAAGCAACGCGAAGAGCGAGGAAATCATGGCAACCGCAACGGTGCATCCCAACCGGCAGATCATCTCGAGCGAGGATGTCGAAGGGACGAACGTCTACGATCTCAAGGGCAGCAAGATCGGCGAGATCGACCATCTCATGATCGATAAAATTTCCGGGCGCGTGGCCTACGCGGTCATGAGTTTCGGCGGGTTCATGGGGCTTGGTCACAGCCACTACCCGCTGCCCTGGGCCGCCCTGAAGTACAACACGCAGCTCGGCGGCTACGAGACCGGCGTGACAGAGGCCCAGCTGAAGGACGCGCCGGCGTTCAGCGACGATTCCTGGTCGGACCGGAACTGGGAGTCGCAGACGCACACGTACTACAACGTGCACCCCTACTGGTAAGCAAGGAGCAGCGAGGGCCGACAGGCCCTCGCTGCTACGCGCTGAAAATCTATCCGATCAGTGGTGCTCGGTCGTGCTGCCGCCATTGCGGGCGCTGGTGTGCGCGCGGCGCTGCTGCGCCATTTTTCCGCCCTTTCGGCCGGCTTCCGCCGCCAATGCGCGATTTTGCGAGAAGCTGCGCGCCTGGGGTGCAACGTGCCGGCCACCCTTGCGGCCGGCTTCCGACGCCAGGGCGCGGTTCTGGGCGAAGCTTCGTTTTTCGTGCGGAACATTCGCGCCGCCCTTGCGGGCAATCTCGCGTTGCTTGTTAGGGTCCATGCGAGCGAAGCCGCGAGCTGACCCGCTGCCTTGGCTATTGCGCTCTCGCGACATGCTTTTGGTTCCTCCTGAGCGCTGATCGTTGTGTAGGTCAACAACCAGTGCAGCCAGGAGTTCCACACCCTCGTTCAGGTTCCCGTGAGGCTCAAAGCGGATTGCGGCCCTGCGGCGGGCTTGCAAACGCCGCGTTCAATTGGCGCCTTCGAGCAGGCGGCGGGCGATGACCTGGGCCTGAATCTCGGCCGCACCCTCGAAGATGTTAAGGATGCGGGCGTCGCAGAGGACGCGGCTTACGGGATATTCCAGCGCGAAACCGTTGCCGCCGTGAATCTGGAGGGCGTTGTCCGCGTTGGCCCAGGCGATACGGGCGCCCAGGAGCTTGGCCATGCCGGCCTCCAGGTCGCAACGACGGCCCTCGTCCTTTTCCCGCGCCGCGAAATAGGTGAGCTGGCGCGCGATCATGGTCTCGACCGCCATCATCACGATCTTGTTGGCGACGCGCGGGAAGGAATAGATCGGCTTGCCGAACTGGTTGCGCTCGAGCGCGTATTTCAGCGCCAGGTCCATGGCCGACTGGGCGACGCCGATGGCGCGCGCGGCCGTTTGAATGCGCGCGGCCTCGAAGGTCGACATGAGCTGCTTGAAGCCCTGGCCTTCGACGCCGCCCAGCAGCTGGGCGGCCGGCACCTCGAAGCCGTCGAAGGAGATGTCGAATTCCTTCATGCCGCGATAGCCGAGCACCTCGATCTCGCCGCCGGTCATGCCCTTGGCGGGGAAGGGGTCGGCGTCCGTGCCGCGCGGCTTCTCGGCGAGCAGCATGGAGAGGCCCTTGTAGCCCTTCTCGTCAGGATTCGTGCGCACGAGCAGGGTCATCAGGTCGGCGCGGACGGGATGGGTGATCCAGGTCTTCTGGCCGGTGACCTTGTAGACGTCGCCCTCCCTCACCGCGCGCGTCTTGAGCGAGGCGAGGTCGGAGCCGGTGTTGGGCTCGGTGAAGACCGCCGTCGGCAGCAGTTCGCCCGAACCGATCTTGCGGAGGTATTTCTCCTTCTGCGCGTCGGTGCCGTTGGCAAGGATCAGTTCGCAGGCGATTTCCGAGCGCGTTCCGAGCGAGCCGACGCCGATATAGCCGCGCGACAGCTCCTCGGAGACGACGCACATCGCCTCCTTGCCGAGCCCCAGGCCGCCCCAGCTCTCCGGCAGCGTCAGCGCGAACACGCCGAGCTCGCTGAGCTTCGTGAGCACCTCGGCGGGGATGTATTCGTTCTTGAGATGCCACTCGTGCGCGTGGGGCAGCACTTCGGCTTCCGAGAAGCGGCGCATCTGCGTGCGCATCTCATCGAGCGTTTCATCGAGGCCCGTGTCACCGAACGTGGTGACGGCAGGCTGCGCGGCGATCAGCTCGGCAAGTCGCGCCCTCGCCTTGGGCGCGGCCCCACGGGTGACGAGCGGATCGACGGCGTCCTCGAACCGGCGCAGCTCTGCGCGGGAGACGCCCATCGACGAGACGCGCACGGTCTCGCCCTGGCTCATGGGGATGCCGCCGGCCATCTGCGCGAGGTATTCGCCGAACGCGATGTCGAGCAGCAGCGTCTCCATCTCGCCGAGGCGCCCGCTTTCGGACAGGCGGCGAGCCCAGCCGAGCATTTGCCTGAGCGCTTCGACGTAGGTCGCGAGCCACGCCAAGCCGTGCGCGGCGGCCTGGGCGGCGTCGACGCCTCCGGCCGCACGCACCTCGGCGCTGGTTCCGGATTTTGCGTGATGGAGGAGACGCTCCGCGGCGGCAACGGCGGCAGCGCACTCGTCGAGGTGCGCGGCCACCTCGCTTTGCGTCGATTTTCCGCTGCCTTCCGCCATGATCGCCTCTTGCTGCAATGCCGCGACATCTCGCTGCGCCGCACATTAGCCGCGAACGGAAGGCAGGCAAATAGGACTTGGTGGCCGATTTTCGTGCAGGCGGTGCGCTCGACGCGCGCACAAGCCGACACTAGAAAAGGCGGCGGCCCTTTTCCACCCTCGAACCTACGCGCGGAGCAACGCATGATCTTCCGTCAGATCCGATACGTCGCTGGCGCGCTTTACTCCGTGTATGCCGACAGCGGCTTCGCCATGGCCGGCGCGGTGGCCTACTCGTTCGTGCTTTCCCTGTTCCCGTTCTGCATCTTTCTCGGTGCCGTGGCTGGCCTGTTCGGCGGCGAGGCGCTCGCCAAGCAGGGCATAGAGCGCCTGTTCGAGATCGCGCCCGAGCCGGTGGCGCGAGGCCCTGGCGCCCGAGGTCATGGCGGTCATGGGCCGCAGCCGGTTCGACGTGCTCACCTTCGGCGCCCTGGTGGCGCTGTTCTTTGCCACCAGCGCGATCGAAAGCCTGCGCGCCGCGCTCAACAACGCCTACCGCAAGAAGGAGACGCGGCCCTATTTCGTGTGCCTGGCTGGAAAGCGCGCTCTTCGTCGTGCTGAGCGCGGTCGGCATGCTGGTGCTGACGTGGGGCGTGGTGGTCGGGCCGGAGATGGCGGCGCGCATCAAGCCGCAGTGGCTGCTGTGGCTCGCGGACGAGGGCTGGATGGCATTCATCGTCCGCTTCGCGATCGTCGTCGGCGCGATCGGCCTGCAGCTCGTCGCCTATCACCTCTGGCTGGCGGCCGGGCGATCGCAGGTTCGCGCGACGTGTGGCCCGGCGTGCTGCTCAGCCTGGTGCTGTGGGTGCTCGCGGCCCGGCTGTTCGGCTCGTGGCTAACTTCACCGACTATTCGCGCTTCTACGCCGGCCTGACGCAGATCATGAGCGCGCTGGTGTTCTTCCAGGTGTCGGCGATCATCATCATCCTGGGCGCCGAGCTCAACCGCGGCCTGATGGAGATGAAGGAGCGCCGCACCCTCGCCGAGGCGCCGGCGTAGCGGAGGATCAGCCGAAGCGCTTGCGGCTTTCCTCGATCGCGTCCTCGAAGGTGCGCAGGCCGGTGGTCGGCGCGCTCACCAGCACGGCCATGTTGCCGGGCTTGTGCTCGTTCTTCCACATGCGCGTGTGCGCCTTGGGGATCTGCGTCCAGGGGAACACCTCGGACATGGCGGGATCGATGCGCCGCTCGATCACCAGCTTGTTGGCCTGCGCGGCCTGCAGCAGGTTGGCGAAGTGCGAGCCCTGCACGCGCTTCTGGTGCATCCACAGATAGCGCGCGTCCATGGTGAGGTTGTAGCCCGTGGTGCCGGCGCAGATCACCACCATGCCGCCGCGCTTCACCACGAACACCGACACCGGGAAGGTCGCCGCGCCGGGATGCTCGAACACGAAGTCGACGTTGTTGCCCTTGCCGGTGATCTCCCAGATGGCGGCGCCGAACTTGCGCACCTCCTTGAACCAGGTGTCGTATTCGGGCGTGCCGACCTTCGGCATCTCGCCCCAGCAGTTGAACTTCTTGCGGTTGATGACGCCGCGCGCGCCGAGCTGCATGACGAAGTCGCGCTTGTCGTCCTCGGAGACGACGCCGATGGCGTTGGCGCCGGTGGTGGCGATCAGCTGCACGGCCATGGAGCCGAGGCCGCCCGAGGCGCCCCACACCAGGATGTTGTGGCCGGGCCGGATGACGTGCGGGCGATGGCCGAACAGCATGCGGTAGGCGGTGGCGAGCACCAGCGTGTAGGAGGCGCTCTCTTCCCACGTCAGGTGCTTGGGCCGCGCCAGCAGCTGGCGGTCCTGCACGCGGCAGAACTGGGCGAAGGAGCCGTCGGGCGTCTCGTAGCCCCAGATGCGCTGCGAGGTGGAGAACATCGGATCGCCGCCGTTGCACTCCTCGTCGTCGCCGTCGTCCTGGTTGCAGTGGATGACGACCTCGTCGCCGACCTTCCAGCGCTTCACCTTGGAGCCGACGGCGTAGATGATGCCGGACGCGTCGGAGCCGGCGACGTGATAGGGATTCTTGTGCACGTGCTTGATCGGCGAGATCGGCGTGCCGAGCGAGGCCCACACGCCGTTGTAGTTGACGCCCGCGGCCATCACGAGAACGAGCACGTCGTGGCTGTCGAGTTCCCACGTGGGCAGCACTTCGATCTGCATGGCCTGATCGGGAGGGCCGTGGCGGTCGGCGCGGATCGACCACGCGTACATCTTCGAGGGGACATGGCCGAGGGGCGGAATCTCGCCGATCTCGTAGAGGTCCTTGTGCACGGAGGAACTCACTGCCGGCATCGCCACTGCGGACTGCATTTGAATGACCTTTGCACCGTCTTGCGCCGCGGTCGTGTCCGCGGTCCCGGATCGCTTGCTCGCGCTCGACACCATTGGACTACCCCTTTCGCCGCTACTGCGCCCCACTTCAATTGGGTGAAAAAGGGTCCGACAGATCGCGGCGGCGCACAAGCAAATTTTGCACTGCACCCTAAGTCCAGCTTCAGTAGTCCTTAAACGCTCGCAGGTACACTTCGGGAGCGACCGTTCCAGGTTAGCCGGCTTGCTTCAGGAAGACTCGCGTCATGGATGAACTCATCAAGCATATCTACAATATTATCGAGATGGACCGAGCAACTCTTGGAGTAATTGCCGGGCTGTGCCTGATGTCCGCCTATGCTCTCAAGGAGTATATGGCCAATCCCGTGCTCATCATCTTCGTGTATCCGGTGCTGTTCCTCTTCTCCGTGCTTGTGCAATACGGAATTATCTCGCTGAGCTCTATCCGCCCCGCAAGCTTGATCAATGGCTCATGTGGACCATCATGGCTTCCATTTGCGGGAACATACTTGCGATCGCATTCGTCGCATGGGTGGGGCGCTTCTCGACGGCAGTGCGCCCGGCCGCCAGACCCAAACACAGCCGGACAGGCGCTAACTCTCGATCCAGCCCCGATTGCCCTGGAACTCGCACTTGCACCCGTCCGGGCGTCGAGTACCTTGGGTTTCATTTCGCGGATGCGAACGAGGAGCGACCGGGATGACCCGCAGGCAACGAGCGGCCCAAGACGGCCAACCCCTCGGGCGTGACAAGCCATGGCTGATCCGCACCTATTCGGGTCACTCCACGGCGGCGAAGTCCAACGAACTTTACCGCAATAATCTCTCCAAGGGGCAGACGGGCCTCTCGGTCGCGTTCGATCTGCCGACGCAGACCGGCTACGATTCCGATCATGAGCTCGCCCGCGGCGAGGTCGGCAAGGTCGGCGTTCCGGTCTGCCATCTCGGCGACATGCGCACCCTGTTCGAGGGCATCCCGCTCGGCGAGATGAACACGTCCATGACCATCAACGCGACGGCAGCGTGGCTGCTGGCGCTGTACGTTGCGGTGGCCGACGAGACAGGGTACGCCGACGCACCAAGCTCACCGGCACGATCCAGAACGACATCATCAAGGAGTACCTCTCGCGCGGCACCTACGTGTTCCCGCCCGAGCCGTCGCTGCGGCTGATCAAGGACACGATCCTGTTCACCTGCGGCGAGATGCCGAAGTGGAACCCCAGTGAACGTGTGCTCCTACCATCTGCAGGAGGCAGGTGCGACGCCGGTGCAGGAGGTGGCGTTCGCGCTGGCCACCGCGCAGGCGGTGCTCGATGCGGTGAAGGCTTCCGGCGAGGTAGCGCCCGCGGATTTCGGTCCCGTGGTCGGTCGCATCTCGTTCTTCGTCAACGCGGGGCTCAGGTTCATCACCGAGATCTGCAAGATGCGCGCCTTCGGCGAGCTGTGGGACGAGATCACCGCGCGAACGCTACGGCGTCAGCGATCCCAAGCACCGACTGTTCCGCTATGGTGTGCAGGTGAACTCGCTGGGGCTCACCGAGCCGCAGGCCGAGAACAACGTCTACCGCATCCTGCTCGAGATGCTGGCCGTCACGCTATCCAAGGATGCGCGCGCGCGCGCGGTGCAGCTGCCGGCGTGGAACGAGGCGCTGGGCCTGCCGCGGCCCTGGGACCAGCAATGGTCGATCCGGATGCAGCAGATCGTGGCCTACGAGACGGACCTGCTGGAGTACCCCGACATTTTCGAGGGCTCCATCGCGATCCGCGCCAAGGTCGACGAGCTGAAGGCGCGGCAAAGGAGGAGCTTGCGCGCATCGATGCGATGGGCGGTGCCGTGGCGGCGATCGATACCATGAAGCGCGCGCTGGTCGCGAGCAACACCGAGCGGTTGCGCAGGATCGAGTCGGGCGAGCAGATCGTGGTCGGCGTCAACCGCTGGACGGAGACGGAGCCCTCGCCGCTCTCGGCCGGCGATGGCGCCATTCAGGCGGTCGATCCCCCGATCGAGAAGGAGCAGGTCGAGCGGCTGCGGGCCTGGCGCGCCGCGCGCGATGCCAAGGCCGTGAAGAAAGCCTTGGCCGAGCTGGAGCGCGCGGCAAAGGAGGGCGCAACGTCATGGAGCCCTCGATCGCCTGTGCCAAGGCGGGCGTCACGACGGGCGAGTGGGGCGCCGCGCTGCGCGGCGTGTTCGGCGAGTATCGGGCGCCGACCGGGTGTCGTCGCGTGCGGGCGCCAGGTCGGCGATGACGAGACGCTCGATGAGCGTGCGCGCCGAGGTCGAGCGTGTGTCGGCGCGGCTCGGCCGGCGCATCAAGCTGCTGGTCGGCAAGCCGGGTCTCGACGGGCATTCCAACGGTGCCGAGCAGATCGCCGTGCGTGCCCGCGACTGCGGCATGGAGGTGGTCTACGAGGGCATCCGCCTGACGCCGGCGCAGATCGTGCGCGCGGCGGGCGACGAGGCGGTGCACGTGGTGGGCCTGTCAATCCTCTCGGGCAGCCACGTGCCGCTGGTGCGTGGAGGTGCTAGCAGCGCATGCGCAAGGACGGGCTCGACGACGTGCCGCTGGTGGTCGGCGGCATCATCCCGCCCGAGGACGCCGCCGAGCTCAGGGGCCTCGGCGTCGCCGCCGTGTTCACGCCCAAAGATTTCCAGCTCAATGCCATCATGCGCGATATCGTGCGTCTGGTGGATGGGGCGACCAAAGCCGCCTGAGCACGTTTCCGCCGGTTGCTGGAGGTGTGAGATGCGATTTCTCAAAACGGTGGCGTTGTGGAGTGTGCTGCTCTTGGCGAGCGTGCCGCTCGGCGCGCACGAGTATGCGAGCAGGGATGTGACGGTCGCCCACCCCTGGGCACGCGCGACGCCTGGCGGGGCGAAGGTTGGCAGCGTTTACCTCGAGATGAAAGCCAAGCGGGGGCCGGGCGATCGCCTGGTTGCGGCCCGCAGCGCGATCGCAGGCAGCGTCGAGGTTCACAGTCACATCATGGAGCAGGGTATTGCCAAGATGCGGCGCGTGGACGGCATTGCGGTGCCGGGGGGCAAGTCGATCGTCCTGCGCCCGGACGGCTTCCACGTCATGCTGATCGACCTGAAGGAGCCGCTGAAGGAGGGTGACCTCACCAAGGTCACCCTGGTTTTCGAGAAGGCGGGGGAGATAGAGGTGGACGCGACGGTGGAGCCGATCGGCGCAACAGGCCCGCATGGGTTCAAGGGGCAACCTCCGAGCCCGAGCGGCGGCAAGGGGCACCGTCACTGAATACAGACCTCAGTCCGTTTCGCGCGCCTCAGCACCGTGAGCGATGGCGGCCAGGAGAGCGTCGAGCGCCTGCGCCTGGCTTTTGCCGGTGGTCCTGACTTCGACGTCCGCCTTCGAATAGAGCGTCGTGCGGCTGGCGAGGATGGCGTTGAGATCATCCATGGCCTGCGGACCTTCAGCCATCGGCCGCAGGTCTCCCTGCGCGAGCACCCTTCCCATGTGCTCGTCCGGTTTTGCGCTCAACCAGATGACGAAACACGACGACAGCAGCAGGTGGTAGGTCGCCGGCTCGGTGACGAGGCTGCCGCCGGTCGCGATGACGACGCGATCGAAGCGCTCGACCACTGTTTCCAGGCACTGCCGTTCGAGGCGCCGGTACATCGCCTGGCCACGCGTCGCGAAAATCTCGGCGAGTTCCATCCCGCTTGCGCGCTCGACTTCCCGGTCCAGCTCGACAAAGGGGACGGAGAGCGCCTGCGCCGCGAGCTGGCCGAGTGTCGTCTTGCCTGCACCGCGCAACCCTACGAGCGCAATGCGCTGCTGGCCCGCCGCCGCTGACCTGCCGAAACGCTGCGCCAGGAGACGCCGCGCTTCCGCGAGCTCGTCGGGTGTCAGGTGCTCGAGCTCATGGATGGCCAGCGTGAGATCGATGGGCCGTTCGGCCTGGTCGCTGACGAGCTTGGCCGGCTCGACGCCGAGCGCCTCCGCGATCTGGCGCACGACAAGCAGGGACGCATTGCCGGCGCCGCGCTCGAGCTCGGCGAGATAGCGCTCCGAAACGCCGGAGGCCTTCGAGAGTATCTTGCGCGACATGCCCCGCCGCGCGCGTGCGAGGCGGACCCGCTCGCCGACGCCCCGCAAATAGGTCTCGTCGGCGGGCGCTTCGCCGCGCCGTGTCTCGACGCCGGACGGATCAAGGCTGCCACGCATCGTTCGTCCCGGGAGGTGCAACCGAAGGAGGCAGCATATTACATCTTCCGGCGGACAAGATGCAAAAAGCACGGCTTTCCTCGCATCAGAGTTGCAGTATTATGCACGAAAGGCCGCGACGGCTTTCTGACGGGCCGCGAAGCAGGCCGACACGGCGCTGGGGAGGATCGATGGACTATCCGCGCATCTACAACGCGGCGGCCGACATGGTCGACCGCAACGTCACGCAGGGACGCGCCGCGAAGGCTGCGTTCATCGACCCTGAGGAGACGCTGACCTACGGCGAGTTGCAGGCGCGCTGCAATCGTGTGGCCAACCTGCTGGGGACCTATGGAGTGGAACGCGAGGCGCGGGTTGCGATCCTGCTGCTCGACGGCGTCGACTTCCCCGCGGTGTTCTGGGGCGCCATCAAGGCCGGCGTGGTGCCGGTGTGCCTGAACACGCTGCTGACAACCGAGCAGTACGCCTACATCCTGCGCGACTGCCGGGCGAAGGCGCTGTTCGTCTCGCCGCCCCTGCTGCAGGTGGTGCAGCCCATCCTCGGCCAACTGCCCGCGCTGAAGCACGTGTTCCTCTCGGGCGGCGAGCCGCCGGCCTTTGCGTTGTCGCTGCGCGGCGAGATGGGACTGCAGCAGCCGGCGTTCGATGCCGTCGATACGAGCCCGGATGAGACTGCCTTCTGGCTCTACTCGTCGGGCTCCACCGGCATGCCCAAGGGTGCCCGTCATGTGCACTCTAGTCCGATGGAGACGGCGCGGCTGACCGGGCAGGAATGCCTCGGCATGCGCGAGGATGATCTCATCTACTCGGCGGCGAAGCTCTTCTTCGCGTACGGGCTCGGCAATGCGATGTCGTTTCCGCTTTCGGTCGGGGCCACCGCTGTGCTGCGGCCCGAGAGACCGACGCCAGAATTTGTTTTTGCCACGTTGAAGCAATACCAGCCGACATTCTTCTTCGGCGTACCGACGCTCTATTCCGCGATGCTGGCTTACCCGCAGGGAACGCCGGAGAGCAGCTCGCAGCGACTGCGCACCTGTGTCTCCGCGGGTGAGGCGCTTCCGGGCGATGTCGGCAAGGCCTTCCGCGCGAAGTTTGGCGTCGACATCTACGACGGTGTGGGCTCGACGGAGATGCTGCACCAATACGTGTGCAACAACGCCAGCCGCCCTCAAATACGGCACGTCGGGCCGGCCGGTGCCCGGGTACGAGATCCGTCTCGTCGATGACCAGGGCAAGGAGGTGCCAGACGGGGAAGTCGGCGAGATGCTCGTGCGGGGGCCGAGCGCGGCCGAGGGCTACTGGAACCAGCGCGACAAGAGCCGCCACACCTTCGAGGGCGGCTGGACGCGCTCGGGCGACAAGTACACGCGCGATGCCGAGGGCTACTTCACCTACCAGGGCCGCACGGACGACATGTTCAAGGTGTCGGGCATCTGGGTGTCGCCGTTCGAAGTGGAGAGCGCGCTCATGAGCCACGAGGATGTGCTGGAGGCGGCAGTCGTTCCGAAGGAAGACCAGCGAAGGCCTGCTGAAGCCCAAGGCGTTCATCGTGCTGAAGCCGGGCCGCGCGACGAGCAACGGGCTGCAGGAGGCGCTGAAGGAGCACGTCAAGGCCAAGGCCGGCATGTGGAAGTATCCGCGCTGGATCGAGGTCGTGGAAGGCCTTCCGAAGACGGCGACAGGCAAGATACAAAGGTTCAAGCTGCGGGAGAACGCTAGCGGCGAGAACAGCCGCCAACAGCAGGAGAGCCTATGGAGAAGCTGTCGAGACGCGGGTACACGCGCAGCCGAGATGCATGCGCCGGGTGGCGCGCTTTGCCGACCTCAAGGGCTTCGACGGCGGGCTGCCCGACAGCAAGATGAAGGGCTCGATCCGCAAGCTCTACAATGTGATCGGCTTCCAGCCGCCGGCGGGCGCGGGGGTGCGGTGACGTCGCCGGTCGGCGATGATGCCTCGCGGCTCGCGGCCATCAAGATCCAGCGAAGGGTTCAATCTCGGCTACTGCCGCGCCAAGCCCGGCAACGGCCCGATGATGCACAACCACGACACCAACGAGACCTTCATCCCCATGACCGGCACCTGGCGCTGCAGCTGGGAGAACGAGAAGGGCGAGGTGGAGTACGTGGATCTCGGACCGCATGGATGTCGTCTCGTTCCCGCCCGGCGTGGCGCGGCGCTTCGAGAACGTGACGAAGGGCGATCCGGAGCGAGGAGTCGATCCTGATGTTCGTCATCGGCGGCGACGCGACCACAGGCCGAGTTCACCGAACGAGGCGATGGATGAGATCGAGGCGGCGGGGCT
>CAWALW010000029.1:0-22720 GCA_963782855.1 uncultured Alphaproteobacteria bacterium
CGGCGTGATGATGAGCAGCGGGATCACCTGCAGCTTCTCGAAGCCGTCGGCCCAGATTCCGATCAGGAAGCCGAACAGCGAGAACGTCACCGCGGTCAGCACGAGGAAGACCGCCATCCAGACCGGATGATCGATCTGCAACGGCACGAAAAAGCCCGCCGTCAGCAGCACGATGACGCCCAGGATGATGGACTTGGTGGCGGCCGCGCCGACGTAGCCCAGCACGATCTCGATATAGGAGACGGGTGCGGACAGGATTTCGTAGATGGTCCCGGCAAAGCGCGGGAAATAAATGCCGAACGAGGCGTTCGACACGCTCTGCGTCAGCAGAAGCAGCATGGTGAGGCCCGGCACGATGAAGGCGCCGTAGCTCACGCCCTCGATCTCGGTGATGCGCGAGCCGATGGCGGCCCCGAACACGATGAAATAGAGCGAGGTGGAGATCACCGGCGCGACGATGCTCTGCATCAGCGTGCGGCCCGTGCGGGCCATCTCGAAATAGTAGATTGCGCGGACGGCGTGCCAGTTCATTGCTGATGCCTCACGACGTCGACGAAAATGTCTTCCAGCGAGCTTTGCGTGGTGCGCAGGTCGCGGAAGCGGATGCCGGCCTGGGAAAGATCGGCGAGCAGGGCGGTGATGCCCGTGCGCTCTCCCTGCCGGTCGTAGGAGTAGACCAGCTCCTTGCCGCTATCGGCGAGCGTGAGGTTGTGCCGGGCAAGCGTGTCGGGAATGGCCGGTAAGCGGCGCTTGCAGCTCGAGCGTGAGCCGCTTCTTGCCGAGCTTGCGCATCAGCTCGGCTTTTTCCTCGACCACGACCAGTTCGCCCTTGGAGATGATGCCGATGCGGTCCGCCATCTCCTCGGCTTCCTCGATGTAGTGGGTGGTGAGGATGATGGTGACGCCGTTGTCGCGGAGAGTGCGCACCACGGCCCACATATCCTTGCGGAGTTCAACGTCGACGCCGGCGGTCGGCTCGTCGAGGAACAGGATCTGCGGCTCGTGCGCCAGCGCCTTGGCGATGAGCACGCGGCGCTTCATGCCGCCTGACAGCGTCATGATCCTCTCGTCCTTCTTGTCCCACAGCGACAGCTCTTTCAGCACCTTCTCGATATGGGCCGGGTTGCCAGACTTCCCGAACAGACCGCGACTGAAGGCGGCCGTAGCCCATGGTGTCTCAAAGGCGTCGGTGGTCAGTTCCTGCGGCACCAGCCCGATCAGGGAGCGGGCTGCGCGATAGTCGGTGAGAATGTCATGGCCGCCGACCGTGACCTTGCCGGAACTCGGCGTGACGATGCCGCAGACGATGCTGATGAGCGTGCGTTTTTCCTGCGCCGTTCGGGCCGAGGAGGGCAAAAATCTCGCCCTTGCGGATGTCGAGGCTGACGTTCTTCAGCGCGTGGAAGCCCGAGGTGTAGGTTTTCGACAGGTTCGAGACCGAGATCACTTCGTCGGCCTGGTCTGTTCGCAGCTGCATGAGATCCCAATGCTGTTGGTGTGCGCCAAAGGGCGCGGCAAGTCCCGAAAGGTGCTCGGGTCTGAGCGGAAGCGTGGCGGCGACGGCCGAACGCGAGGCAAACGGCTTCGGCGTTAGCTAGGAGGCGTCTTGTGGCATGTCAATGCCGTGGAGCCGTCACCTTCCGAAGCCGAAATTGATTGGTGACCCCATCGATTTTGTCCTATAACCATTCCAGATAGCGGTCCTCAGAAGCCGCGCCATTTCCTGGGAAGGCCCCGCGATGGCATCCGTTATCGAATTGACCCTCAACGGTAGAAAGCGCACCGACGCGGTGCCGGGAAACCGGCTGCTGCTGGACTACCTTCGCGAGACGGCAGGGCTCACGGGCACCAAGACCGGCTGCGACGGCGGCGAGTGCGGCGCCTGCACGGTACTGGTGGACGACAAGCCGACGCTCTCCTGCCTGACGCTGGCGGGGAGCATTTCCGGCAAGCGGGTCGATACCGTGAAGTCGCTCGGCAAGGGCGGCGCGCTGTCGGCCGTGCAGCGCGGGTTCCACGAGAAACTGGGATCGCAGTGCGGCTACTGCACACCGGGCTTCATCATGGCCTCGGCGGGACTGCTGCGGCGCAAACCCAAGCCCAGCGAGGGCGAGATCAGGGAAGCGCTCGGCAGCAACATCTGCCGCTGTACGGGCTACGTGAAGATCATCGAGGCGGTGCAGCACGCGTCCGCGCTGCTGGCGACCGGCGAGGCGGCGAGTCCATGAGGGCAATTGCCGTCATTCCCGCCAAGCGAAGCGCTGAGCGGGAATCCAACTTCAAGCTCGACGTATGTGGCTGGATTCCTGCTGAACGCGCTGACGCGCTCGCGGGAATGACGATCGTTTGGAGCGGTCCATGAACGAGATGCCGCGCAAGGCGCCGGTCGGGCATACGATCGGTGCGTATGTGCCGATGGTGGATGGGCCGGAGAAGGTTTTTTTGGCCGGGCCAGGAACACCGCGGATTTCATCGCGCCGGGCACGCTGGCGGGGCGCATATATCGCAGCCCCTACGCGCATGCCGAAATCATCGCCGTCGATGCCTCCGAGGCGCTGGCCCTGCCGGGTGTGCTGGCGATCGTCACGGGCGAGGATTGCGACAAGCCGTTCGGCGTGCTGCCGATCGCACGCAACGAGTATCCGCTGGCGCGCGACAAGGTGCGCTACAAGGGCGAACCGGTCGCGGCCGTAGCAGCCGTGGATGAAGCCACTGCCGACAAGGCGATCCGCCTCATCAAGATGCGGGTCAAGGAGCTGCCGGCCTACTACAGGGCGGCCGAGGCGATGGCGCCGGGTGCCGCGCAGCTGCACGAGAAGAAGCCCGGCAATCTCGAGCGCAATGTCGATTTCGAACTCGGCAACGTGGAGGAAGCCTTCGCGGCCTCCGACCTGGTACGCGAAGCCACCTACAACTGCGCCGAAGTCGCGCAGAACCAGATGGAGATGCACGCGGCGATCGCCGACTACGACGCCGTGCGCGACCGCATCACGGTGCATGCGAGCACCCAGGTACCCTACTACGTGCACATGATGCTGTCGCAGATCCTTGGCATGGACATGTCGCGGATACGGGTGGTGAAGCCGTTCGTTGGCGGCGGCTTCGGCTGCCGTACCGAGACGTTGAACGTCGAGCTGATCGCGGCCCTGCTGGCCCGCAAGATCGGCGGCGCCGTGCGCATGGTCATCAACCGCGAGGACACCTTCATCACCCATCGCGGGCGGCCCGAGACCGACATCCGCCTCAAGCTCGGGCTGACGAAGGCCGGCAAGATCACGGGCGTGGAATGCGACGTCATCCAGCGCGGCGGCGCGCATTCGGGCTACGGCGTGGTGACGATCCTCTACGCCGGGTCGATGCTGTATGCGATCTACGACCTCAGGAACGTCAAGTACAACGGCAGGCGCGCGCTCACCAACACGCCGCCGTGTGGTGCCTTCCGCGGTCACGGCACCGTCGACGTGCGCTTCGCCTTCGAGAGCCTGCTGGACCAGATGGCAGCCGAGATGGGGCTCGATCCACTGGCTGTGCGGCGAGCGAACTATCTGAATGCGCCGACCTTCACCGACAACGACCTGATGGTGAACAGCTACGGCCTGCCCGAGTGCGTCGACTGGGTGGAGGAAAAGAGCGGCTGGAGGGCGCGCAGGGGCAAGTTGGCCGCGCCTGGGCCCGGCAAGAAGAAGGGCCTGGGCTTTGCCTGCTCGCACTATATCTCAGGTGCATCGAAGCCCGTGAACTGGACCGGTGAGCCGCACGCCACCGTCAAGCTGAAACTCGATTTCGACGGCTCCATCGTCGTGCTCACGGGCGCGGCCGACATCGGTCAGGGCTCGTCCACCATTCTCGTCCAGACTGTGGCCGAGGTGATGGGGCTCGACATCGGCCGCGTGCGCATCGTCTCCGGCGACAGCGAGGTCGTGCCGAAGGACAATGGCTCCTATTCCTCGCGCGTCACGTTCCTGGTCGGCAATGCGGCCATCGATGCAGCCAACAAGCTCAAGGCGCTGATGATCGCGGCCGCTGCGCGCAGACTGGACGCGGAACCCGGCGATATCGAATGCCTGGGTGAGATCTATCGCGCCGGCATGCAGGACAAGGGCCTCACCTTCGAGGAGGTGGTGAACGAAGCCCTGAAGGACGACGGCACCATCACGGTGACGGGCAACTACTCCACCATCCCGGAATTGCACGGCGGCAAGAAGTATCGCGGCGCGGCCATCGGCGGCACCATGGGCTACAGCTATTCCGCGCAGGTGGTGGAGGTGACCGTCGACGAGGAGACCGGCGAGGTCACGGTCGACAAGGTGTGGGTGGCGCACGACTGCGGCAAGGCGCTGAACCGGCTCACCGTGGAAGGCCAGATTCAAGGCTCCGTGTGGATGGGCATGGGCCAAGCCATGAGCGAGGAGGTCGCCTATCACGACGGCCTGCTGGTCACCGCCAACATGCTCGACTACCGCGTGCCGACCATCCAGGACTCCCCGCCGATGGAGGTCGGCATCGTCGAGAGCAACGACCCGCACGGGCCGTTCGGCGCCAAGGAAGCGGGCGAAGGCTCGCTGGCGGCCTTCCTGCCGGCGCTGACGAACGCGATCGCCGATGCGACGGGGTTGCGATTCGACGATCTACCGGTGACGCCGGACCGCGTGTTCGCGGCCATCGACAAGCGCGAACGTGCGGCGCGCGGAAAGCGCGGAGCAGCCTGATGTCATTCCGAATGTGGTCGAATCCTATAGCTGAGTTCGGGATGTCATGGTCGGGCTTGTCCCGACCATCCATCCTCCAGCTTGCTCGGGCGTTTGCAGGACGATGGATCCTCGGGACAAGCCCGAGGATGACAAGCTGATGGAAGCGGTGTCCGAATTCGCCCTGGTGAAGCCGGCATCCCTCGATGATGTGCTGGAGGCGCGCAAAGCCAACCCGCAGGCGCAGCTGTTGGGCGGCGGCACCGATCTTGTGGTCAACATCCGCCGCGGCATCGTGGCGCCGCCGGTGCTGATCGACATGACGGGCGTGGTCGAGTTGCGCGCCATCCATGCCGATGCGGCCCGCCTTGAGATCGGCGCCTCGGTGACGCTGGCCGAGGTGGCGGAACATCAGGGCGTTCTGGTTCACTATCCCGTCGTCGCCCAGGCGGCTGCCTCCATCGCCGGGCCCACGCATCGCAACATGGGCACCGTCGGCGGCAACATCTGCCTCGATACGCGCTGCATCTTCTACAACCAGAGCGAATGGTGGCGATCGGCCAACAATCACTGCCTCAAGACGGTCGGCGAGATTTGCCACGTCGCGCCCAAGAGCCGCGGCGTGTGCTTTGCCACGTACAGCGGTGACCTCGCGCCCGCGCTGATGACTCTGGATGCGGAGGTGGATATCGCCCATCCCAAGGGCCGTCGCACGATGCCGCTCAGGGATCTCTACATCGGCCACGCGCGCCACGACGCCTCGGGCGAGGGTGACGGCAAGCACTATCTCGCGCTGAAGCCGGGCGAGTTCGTTACCGCCGTGCGCGCCAAGGGCGTTCCGGGCCTGCGTTCGGCCTACGACAAGATCAGGATCCGCAAGTCGATCGAGTATCCCGTCGCCGGCGTCGCGGTCGCGCTCAGGCGCGACGGTGACAAGCTCGCGGACTTGCGCGTCGCCATCACCGGCACGAACCCGCGTCCTGTTTTGCTGGAAGGCACGCGCGATCTGTGCGGCGGCAAGCTGGATGACCGCGTCGTCAAAGGCCTCGACGACCTCGTGCGCGATCAGATCATGTCGATGAAGACGACCTTCACGCCCGGTCATTATCGCAGGCGCGTCGCCGGCGTGCTCGCGCGGCGCTTGGTGCAGCGGCTGTTTGCTGATTGAAGAGAAATTGCGGCACGGCCTGAACGCAATTACATTCGGCCGTGCCATTGCACCGTGGTACGCGATTACATCATCCGCAGCGCAGGCCTATCTAAGCACGCCGATTGTTGCAAATGCGTTACGCTGCGATGACATTCGTACGTTCAGCCGAAAATTCCTGTCTCGCCCAGCGCGTGAGGAAGGCGTCGAGCCACGCGCGTACTTTCGCGCCGTGCACGATGTGACCGTCGATGTGCTGCTGGCGCGCCCGCGCGCCCTTCATCTCCAGCCGCGTGTTGTTGTGCCCCGACCAGCGATGCACCTGCGCGAACGTGATCTCGGGATGGAACTGCACGCCAAATGCCGACGCGCCGTAGGAAAATGCCTGATTGGGGAATGCGCCGTCCGATGTCGCGAGCAACTTAGCCCCCTGCGGCAGCTCGAAGTCCCTCGCGGTGCCACTGGTAGGCATGATCGGGGAAGCCGAACCCACCTCCCGCCTCCGTTGAGGCCAGCGGATAGTAGCCGATCTCGGCGCGATCCTCGGGGTCGAACCCGACTTTGGCGCCCAAGTGCAGGGCAAGCATCTGCGCTCCGAGGCAGATGCCGAGAAACGGCGCCTTCTCGGCCAGCGGCACCTTGAGCCAGTCGATCTCCGCTCGAACGAAGTCGTCCTTGTCGTTGGCGCTCATCGGGCCGCCGAAGATCACGACGCCGCAGTGATCAGCCATCGTCGCCGGCAGCGCCTCGCCAAAGCGCGGCTTGCGGATGTCGAGGTGATAGCCGTGGCGCACGAACCATTGGCCCACGTGGCCGGGATTGGAATTTTCCTGGTGCAGCACGATGAGCACCGGTTTCTTGCCGCGCTCCTCACCTGACAGGAGCGGTATCTGGCCGATGGCGCGGTCTTCGCCTGACGTCGCGGGTTTCAGCGTATCGAGCATCGCTGCGATCACCTTCGTTGCTTGAGCAACACTCCGACGATGGGAATCACAATTCTATGCGGCAAGACGCGCATGGCTAGTGCCAGGAACGGATTGACCAGCCCTGGAATGATCACGCGGAGCCCCAGCAGGTAGCCGCGATAGCCCCACCACGCGACCGATTCTGCCGAAACCAGAGGCGCGAAGCCGCGATAGAAGGCATTCGCGGCACCCGCCTTCTCGTGCCACCTCGTGTTCACCGGACCGGGCGCCAGCGCACAGATGCGTACGCCTTCGCCCGCCGTTTCGGCCGCGATCGCCTCCGTGAGGGACAGCACATAGGCCTTGCTGGCGTAGTAGGCCGCCTGGTTGGGCCCTGGAATATATCCGCCCAGGGACGCCAGGTTGAGGATGCCGCCGCGGCCGCGCGCACGCATGCCCGGCAGGTAGTGCCGCGTGAGTTTCGTCAGCGCTCCAACGTTGAGACTGATCAGGCGCTCGATGTCTTCCGCCGAATGCCCATGGAACGGCCCCGCCAGTCCGATGCCCGCATTGTTCACGACGATGTCGGCAAAAGCCCGATGCTGCGCAAGCGCGGCATCGATCGCCTCGATCGCGCCGGTTGACGTCAGGTCTTGGGAAAGCACGGCAACGTCGGCCTTGCTCTCGGCGCGGATGCGCTCGGCAGCCTGCTCCAGCAGCTCCAGGCGTCGCGCAACCAGCAGCAGGCCATGCCCACCCGAGGCGAAGCGGCGCGCCAGCTCGAACCCGATGCCTTCCGAGCCGCCGGTTACCACGACCAGCGGCCGTAACCCTTCGTAGTCTCGAAGCACCGCCGGATCGGGACGCCACCAGCGCCGCCGCCAAGCCTCCGTGATGTTGCTGAGAGGGTTCATCAGCCGCCACGCCCCGCACGATTGACGAGCAGCGGCATCGCCGCGAAGACGCCGAGGGCTGCGGCATAGAGCAGTCCCGCGGATGTCAAGAATTGCCGGATCTGCTGTTCCAAGGAAAGCCCCCGCAGCCCAGTGCCTACCGCGAAATCCGCAAGGATCACCAGGAGAAGTGCGCCGCCGCCCATTGCCGCGAGTGTGGCGCGATCATGAAAGTCCAATCGGCGCGGCACCCAGCGTGCCGCGATCGCCATCACGATCAGCAGCAGCGGCACCTCGATCGCGACAGAGGCCAACGCGCCAAGCCACGGCCCCAGCCACAGCACGCGTATCGGCCCCAGCACGAACCCGGCGCCGAAAACGATCCCGAAGTACAGCGCGATTGCCGCGATGGTCTTTCCCATCAGCGCGCCCTCATTGTCGCGCTGACGTTTGCCCGTGCCGCGCTATGGTGCCCGAACATTGCGGGGCCCTTGAGACCATGACCGGACTTTCGCAGGAGACGGCACTCACCTTTGCCTTCACGAGCCTGGTGATCGAGCTGACGCCCGGCCCGAACATGGCCTATCTCGCCATCCTCAGCACCAGCGCCGGCCGGCGCGCAGGTTTTGCCGCCACGCTCGGCGTCGCGCTTGGCCTCCTTGCTGTCGGTCTCGGCGCGGCGCTCGGCCTTACCGCCCTCATCTCCAGCTCGAACGTACTCTACCAGACGCTGCGCTGGGCTGGCGCGCTCTACCTCTTCTGGCTCGCATGGGAGGGGTGGTGCGGCGAAACGGAAACATCGCTGGGCAAGGCTGCCGGCGAGGGCGACGACCGCACCCGCTACTTCATGCGCGGGCTCATCACCAACCTGCTCAACCCCAAGGCCGGCCTGTTCTACGTCGCCGTGCTGCCGACCTTCGTGGACGACACGCGGCCGCTCGTGGGCCAGACGATCACGTTGTCCCTGATCTATGTAGCGGTTGCCACCCTCATTCATAGCACCATCGTGCTTCTTGCCGACGCCGCGCGTCCCTGGCTGGAGGAGGAACGCCGGAGCACGATCGTTCGCCGAACGCTGTCTCTGCTCCTTGTCGTCATTGCCATCTGGCTGCTGCTCACGACGCGGCACTGACACGGTGCCCCAGTATATCTACGCCAATGGCTTGCGCGCGCTTGGGAAAATCGACTACGGCCTGACGCCGCATCACGGTGTGCGGTGACTGCCGCGCGCTGGGGCGATTGGAGGAGGCGGGGTCCAATTGTGGTCAGGCCTATCGCGAATATGGCCGCTCCTTCTGGGACATTCCTGTCGATCGGCTGCGTGGGTGATCCCTTTCGCCCACGCGCCGTGCTTCCCCGGCCGCCAAGTCTTGGCACGGCCGGGGGTGCGACGGGTACGCGGGTGCCTCACGGCAGCCCGGGAGCCGGTACCGAACCGGCTCCGGAAGACCTCGGGAACGGCCTTCCCGGGAGCCTCGTCAGGCTCCCCGAGACCCTGCTCGGGTCCCCTGGGCCACCTTGCGGCCCCGCGTGACGGCGTTTTCTGCTCCGGTTACGATCATCCTGCGGCCGTCTACGGGCGTTGCCGCAAGCGACGTTCGCGGGCCCCTGGCTTAGGCCATGCATCAGCACGCGGCCCCTCGCCAGGCGCCGTCTCCTTGCCACGCCGATTGCTGCTAGCGGACATCCCGTCGCGAGCAAGGAATGCGCATTAGAGCACAGCCTGGAAGGGCGGGGATAAGCGGCGGTCTTGGTGAATTGCGCGCTGGCTTTCTCTGTCATCCCGGAATTGCGCGAAGCGCAATATCCGGGACCCAGGGCTGATGTGTTGGCGTTTGGCGCTGCGTAGCGACTTTCGCGCTTCGCGCGCGGCCGGCATGACAACATCGTCGAGTAAGGAAATTCACGCCCCATTCTCCAATAGTTCGAATTTCCCACGATCTTTCAAATCACACGCCCCTGCTCTAACGTGCCGTCATGCGCACACAGGTCGGTATTGTCGGCGGCGGCCCGGCCGGATTGCTGCTTGCCAGATTGCTCCGGCTCGCCGGCATCGACTGCGTCGTGCTGGAGAAGCGGACGCCCGACTACCTGCGTGCGCGCATCCGCGCAGGTCTGCTCGAGCAAGGCACCGTCGACACGCTGATCGATGCCGGCGTCGGCGAGCGGCTGATGCGCGAGCGCCTGATCCACGATGGCGTCGAACTCGCCTTCGACGGCAGGCGCCACCGCATCGATCTCAAGGCGCTCTCAGGCAAAGTCGTCACCATCTACGGCCAGGCCGAAGTGCAGAAGGACCTGATGGACGCGCACGCGGCCATGGGCACCGGGATCGTCTACGAGGCCGATGACGTCAGCCTGCATGGCCTCACCGGTGACAAACCGCGCCTGCGCTACCACAAGGGCGATGCCACGCACGAGGTGACCTGCGACTTCATCGCCGGCTGCGATGGCTTCCACGGCGTCAGCCGCCAGGCCATCCCGCAGGACGTGATCCGCATCTACGAGCGCGTCTATCCGTTCGGCTGGCTCGGCATGCTGTCGGACACGCCGCCCGTCAATCACGAGCTGATTTACACCAACCACGAGCGCGGTTTCGCACTCTGCACCATGCGCTCCATGACGCGCAGCCGCTACTACCTGCAGGTGCCCGCCGACGAGGACGTCGACGATTGGTCCGACGATCGCTTCTGGACGGAACTCAAACGCCGCATCCCGGCTGATGCCGCCGCCAATCTCAAGACCGGCCCGTCGCTGGAAAAGAGCGTCGCGCCCTTGCGTTCCTTCGTCGCCGAGCCGCTACGCTACGGCCGCCTATTCCTGGCGGGCGATTTCGCACACATCGTGCCGCCGACCGGCGCCAAGGGTCTCAACCTCGCCGTGACCGACGTGCGCTTCCTCACCGAAGCTCTTGTCGCTTTCTACAAATCCGGCCAATCGGATATGCTCGATGGCTATTCCGACCGCTGCCTCGCCCGCGTCTGGAAGGCGCAGCGTTTCTCGTGGTGGATGACCAACCTGACCCACCGTTTCCCCGAGGCGCTACCCTTCGAGCGCCGCGCGCAAGGCGCCGAGTTGGCCTATCTCGTCAGCTCCAAGGCCGCGCAAACCGCGCTGGCGGAGAACTACGTCGGCCTGGCGCTCGGCTGATCAGCCCCTTGCCTGCGCACATCTGGCCGGTTGGCCATTCACGCATTCCGTGAACAGCGCGGCTTAATTTTCACTGTTCTTCACGCGTGCGCGAGCGTCCCTTTTCCTTCCGGCGAGGGCTCCCATCTGTTCCCCAGCGGCGCCGAACGGGGTCGCAAAAAACTTGAAATAAAAAGAGCAAACTTAGGAGATGACCATGAAAACCGTAATCGCATCCGCACTTCTCGCCCTGTCAGTCCTCGCCGGCGTCGCGGCTCCGGCCAGCGCCTACGACTCGGCCAAGACTTCCCACCAGCGCTTCTTCGAGCAGCTCCAGCGCAACAGCGGCTGATCGCTCACCCGAAGCACATCGCAACCAACATCACAACGAACTCAACAGGAGACTATTATGAAGATCATCACATCCGCTCTGCTCGCTCTGTCGGTTCTGGCCAGCATCGCTGCTCCGGCCGCCGCTGCGGACGACTTCAACCCGAACACCTACTTCACCGACATGCAGAACCGTAACCCGACGTAGTCGGTGGTTGCGGACTACCCGGAGACCGGCACCCCTCCTCCCCGTGCCGGTCTCCTTCTTTTTTTGTCGGCGTGATCAGAATGGATTGGGCCCGCGCGCCGACTGGCTGGTGATCCAGCACAGCTCAGTGGATGCGTTGATCGACACGCCGCCGCGCAAACGGCCCTAGCCTCGACCGTCGCGCAACTAAGCCCGGCCGCCCTGGGATTTTCCCTCTTGCGCGAGGAATTGGTGGACGAACGCGATCGCCATGCTGCCCTCGCCGACGGCCGACGCGACGCGCTTGACCGGGCTCAGCCGCACGTCGCCGCAGGCGAACACGCCGGGGACGCTCGTTTCGAGAAGGTAGGGATCGCGGCGCGTGCGACCAGCGCCCGGCCTTCTTCAGATCGTCGCCCGTCAGCACATAGCCGCGCGCGTCGCGCGCGATCTCCGCCGGCAGCCACTCGGTCTCCGCGTCGGCGCCGATGAAGATGAACAGGCCGCCGCACTCGTGCCGGCGCATCTCCTTGCTTTCGGCTGTCGCGAATGTCGATCGCCGTCAGGTGCGTGTCGCCGTGGACCGCGTGGACTTCCGACCGCAGCTGCACCTCGATGTTCGATTTTCCGTCGGAGCTGCTCGATCAGGTAGTGCGACATGCTCTTGTCCAGCGACTCGCCGCGGACGACCAGGGTCACGCTGCGTGCATGGTTGGCGAAGTACAGCGCCGCCTGACCGGCCGAGTTGCCGGCGCCGACGAGGTGGATGTCGAGCCCATGCGTGGCGCCGACTTCGCTGCGCGCGGCCCCATAGTAGACGCCCTTGCCGATGAGCCGGTCGAAGCCCTCGATGGCGAGGCGGCGCCACGTGACGCCGGTGGCGAGAATGAGCGTTCGTGCGCGCACGACGTCGCCACCGTCGAGCAACGACTTCGCGCGTCGTCGGATCGATGCGTGCGACGGAGCGCGTGACCAGGATCTCCGCGCCGAGGCGCCGCGCTTGCTGGAGCGCACGGCTCGCCAGTTCGTCGCCGGAGACGCCGCTCGGAAATCCGAGATAGTTCTCGATCCGCGACGACGTCCCGGCCTGTCCGCCGGGCGCCTCGCGCTCGACGACGATCGTGCGCAGCCCTTCGGAGGCGCCGTAGACCGCCGCCGCAAGGCCGGCCGGTCCGCCGCCGATGATCGCGACGTCGTACTCGTCGGCGCGTGCGCTGGTCTGCAGGCCGAGGCGATTGGCGAGATCGCGCACGTCCGGCCGGACGAGCACCTGTCCGTCCGCGAGCCGGAGCACCGGGCAGATCGCCGTCCGCCGGGGCGCGGCCCGGGCCAGAGCGTCGCCAGCTCCGGCGCATCGGGCGTCACCCAGTTGAAGGAGATCTGGTTGCGCGCCAGAAACCGGCGCAGGTCGCCGCACGCGGTGTCCCAGCGGTGGCCGACCACCGTCACGCGCGGCGTGGGCGGCTCGGCGGCGATGCTCTGGAGCCCTCCCAGCCGCTCGCGCGCGAGCGCGCTGACCTTCAGGGAGATGTCCTGCGAGACCGCCGCGATCGCGTAGTACTGCTGGGCATCGACCCGCATCACGCGCGACGGCTCGACCGCGCGATAGCCTCCCGGAAACGGCGTCCCCAGGGCAATCGGCACCTCGCCGAAGATCGTGCCGGGCACGCGCCAGCCGAGCCGGCGTTCGATCCCGTCGATCGTCTTGACGACCTCGATCTTGCCGCTGAGGACGGCAAACAGCGCGCGCTCGCCGCCTTCGGGAACGGCGAATTCTCCAGGACCGAGGTGGAGGTCGGCGGACGTCCGCGCGAGTCGTTCGAGCTCGGTGGCCGGGAGTCCGGAAAACAAGGGAACTGCCGCGACGTCGTCGATCGTCAACATTGATCACCCGCCTCTGTCCGGAGAAGCCCGAGCCTACCCCTTACTAGCCGCGCGACGGAAGCGATTTCGCGGCAACCCGATCGGACGCGCTTCGCGACCACCATAGTCCGCGCGCCTTCACGGCTGAATACAGCCGATGCCAACCCATAGGCGTGGATGACGCGGACGAAAGTCGCCCTCGAATGTCAGCTTTGTGCCGCAAGAATTCCGTGGCAAAAGTTCCAGGTTATTGACGTGGGCAACAAAGGCTGAATCGGCCGCGTCTAGGCTTCGGCGGCTCGCAATGTAGGGATGCGGCGACAGGTCGTCGGCTGTAGCGCACACCGCATCGTCCGATACGCTTCGGCGATCAAGAAGAAAGCGATCTGGGAGGACGCCATCCATGACGATCATGCCATCACTGCGTACCCTCACGGCGGCTGCTGTCGCCATTCCGCTCTTTGCGTCTTCGCCGATGGCGCAGACGGTGGGCATCGCCACCTCCAATCCAGGTTCCATATTTCACAACATTGGCTCAGCCATAGCCAAAGTCGCCAACGAGAGCGGCCTCAGCGCCACCATTCAGCCAGCCACCAGCCCCAACCAGTACCTGCCGCTGGTGAACTCCGGCGAAGTCGAGTTCGGCGTCGCCAACCTGCAGGAGGTCAACTACGCGCTCGAAGGCAAGGAATGGTTCAAGGGCAACGCCAACCCGAACTTGCGGGTCGTGGCGCTGATCATGCCTCTGCGCGAAGCTATCTTCGTGCGCAAGGACTCCGGCATCAAAACCATTGCCGACCTCAAGGGGAAGGCGATGGTCGACGGCTACAAGGCTCAGCAGACGATCCTGCCGCAACTCGAAGCCATGTATGCAACAGCGGCTCTTACCCGCGCCGACATGCAGCCGGTGCAGGTTCCGAGCGTCGTCGGCGGCGCGGCCGCCTTCATGTCCGGACAAGCCGTCGGGTTCATCTTCGCGCATGGCGCGGGCAAGGTGCGCGAGGCCGATGCCGCCGTCGGCGGCGTGCGTGCGCTGTCCATCGACAACACGCCGGAGAACGTCAAGGCGATCAAGAAGCACTGGCCTGCAGGCTACCTGACGAAGATGAAGCCCGGCCCTGCATCACCCGGCGTGCTGGAGGAAGGCTGGTTCATGGCCTATCCGCAGCTCGTTCTGACGCACAAGGGGGCCAAGGACGACGTCGTGTACAGGATGGCCAAGATCATCCACGAGAACCAGAAAAAGCTGGGCGACGTCTTCGCGCCGTTCAAGGCGTTCGATCCCAAGGAGGACATGGTGGGCGATACCGCGCCCAGCGCCTACCACCCCGCAGCCGTCAAGTTCTACAAAGAGCTGGGTGTTTGGAAGTAAAGCGCCGTGGGCCCGTCGCCTGCGGAGGCTAACCCCGGATTGACGGACACGCCGCCGATTGAGGGTCGCGTTGCACGGGGCCTGGCGGCGGGCCTGACGCTCCTTGCCGTCGCATGGTCGCTGGATTTGCCGACCTACCTGGGCTTGGCTTTCTATCCGCAGCAGTTCATCGCGGCGACGTTGGCCGTGACGTTGGCGGTTGCCTTTCTGACGCTGCCGGTGCGCCGGGGGGCAACGCGCACTTCGGTGCCCTGGTACGATGTCGGTGCGGCCCTGCTGGGGTTCCTGGCCGCTGGCCACATCGCGGTCCGTTACCCCGAGTTGGTCAACAGCATCTTCCTGCGGCCGCCGGAGGCCTACATACCCGGTGCGATCGTCACATTGCTGGTGCTCGAGGCTTTGCGGCGCGCGACGGGCTGGGCACTGGTCGTCATCGTCGCTGGCGCCATCGTCTATGCCATGTTTGGCAATGCGCTGCCCGGGTATCTGGCCGGCCGGCCGCAGGACTGGCAGAAGCTCGTCGCCTACTTCGCGTTCGACGTGAACGGAATCCTCGGCATTCCGATGGCGGTGGCCGCGACTGTGGTCGTCGCATTCATCTTCTTCGGCAATCTGCTGTCGGTCACCGGGGGTTCGCGGTTCTTCACCGACGCCGCCCTCCTCACCATGGGACGCTTTCGCGGCGGCTCGATGAAGATTGCGGTGGTGGCCTCCGGCCTGTTCGGATCCATCTCGGGCTCCGCGGTCGCCAATGTCGTCGCCACGGGTGTGGTGACCATTCCAATGATCAAGCGGGCTGGCTACCCCGCCCACAAGGCAGCCGCCATCGAGGCCGTGGCCTCCACGGGCGGCCAGCTCATGCCACCGGTGATGGGAGCAGCGGCCTTTCTCATGGCCGAGTACCTGCAAGTCCCCTACTCGGATGTGGTTCTCGCCGCCCTCGTGCCGGGCCTCCTGTACTACGGCGCCTTGTTCATCCAGGCGGACCTGGAAGCGGCGCGTGCCGGCATTGTCGCGGTCGATCCCCAGGACATCCCCGCCTCCCGCACCGTATTGGGCGGTCTGCACTTTCTGCTGTCGTTCGTCGTGCTCATCTACGCGCTGTTCAGTCTGAACTGGCAGCCGGAGCGTGCCGCACTGCTGGCTTCGCTTGCCGTGGTGATCAGCGCTCTCCTGCTGGGCTATCAAGGTGTGCGGCCTACCCTGCCGCAGCTTGTGGCTGCCGTTACTCAAACGGGCTTCGCCGTCATCGACATCCTCCTGATCTGTGCTGCGGCGGGCATGGTGATCGCAGTCCTGACGATCACGGGGCTCAGCTTCAATCTGACCTACGGCCTCGTTCAACTCGGCGCCGGCAGTCCCGTGCTTCTGCTCTTCCTGGCGGCCATTGCCTGCATCATTCTCGGCATGGGACTGCCGACGCTGGGCGTATACGTGCTGCTTGCGGCCTTGATCGCACCGGCCTTGGTCGAGGTCGGCATCGATCGCATGGCGGCGCATCTCTACGTTCTCTACTTCGGCATGATGTCCATGATTACGCCGCCGGTCGCCATCGCTGCCTTCGCCGCCGCCGGTATTGCGGGGGCGAATCCGATGCGAACGGGATTTGAGGCCATGCGCTTCGGCTGGACGGCCTTTGTCGTGCCGGTGCTTTTCGTCGCCTCGCCGACCTTGCTTCTCATCGGCCCCGCCCAGGACATCGCGATTGCGATCGTCACCGCCGCCATGGGGGTGTGGCTGGGCTCGATCGCCGTTGCAGGGCACTTCATGCGTCCTTTGAGGCCGTTGATGCGGCTCCTGTTTGCGACCGCCGGCCTGCTGGCCCTGATCCCGGCCGGCGCGTTTGCGGGCGCGGTGTGGACGGACATTGCCGGCACGGTGCTCGGCGCGGTCCTGATCGCGCGCGAATACAGGGCGACGCGATCGAGGGCAGAGATCAAAGCCGGTTCTCTAGGTTGAGACCACCACCTCAAGCAGGGCCGGAACGCGATCGTTGCGGATCGACGCCACCGCGCGCTCGATCGCCGCAGGAAGAGCCGCGCCGTCCTCGATCCGCTCGCCCCAGTGCCCATGGGCCCGCGCTATTGCCGCGTAGTCCGGCGCCGGCGTCAATTGCGTGAAGGGCATCGCATTGCTGCGCGCCGCTTCTCCATCGGGATACATGGCAAGGGTCGCCCGCCGCACGGCGTTCCAGATGCCGTTGTTGAAGACGATGGTAAGCACCGGCAACTTCTGGGCGTTGGCGACGAGGTGGCACGCCACCGGATTGGCAAAGATGTAGGAACCATCGCCGACGCAAGCGATCACGAGCCGATCCCGGTCGGCCAGCTGGAACCCGAGTGCCGCCGGCAATCCCCACCCGAGACCGCCGGCAAGTCCGACCGAGAACAGCGTCCCGGCAGCCGCAAAGTTCATGACCGTGGGATCGCAGCCGAGCTCGTTGAAGACCGCTGCGCCCGGGCCCATCGCCTCGGAGAGGCATAGACTGACCCATGCGGGGCTCATCGGCGTCCCCGACCCCTCCATGGCCCGCGCCCGCGCCGCAGAGCGATCCTCCAGTCGGCGCCGCGCGACGGTCGCGCGCCGCGCCGTAGCCGATTTCTTGAGCGAATCCTCGACAGCCCCAAGGCCCTCGGACAATGCCGCCAGCGCCAGCCCGCTATCGCCGGCAAGCGCGACATCGACTGGGAAACTGCGCATCGGCGTGCGCGCGAATTGCGGGTCCGGACCGATGGCCATGACCTTTCCGCTCCAGCGCGCGGTCTTCTCGCTGATCAGCCACGGCACCAGCGTCTCGACGGCAATGACCAGGTCCGCCTCGGCGAGCGAAGCCGCGGGGTCGCCGCCGACGAACATAGGATGATCGCTGCTCATGACGTTGCCGGTCGCCCAGAAGTCGACCACGGGAATCGCAAAACGCTCGGCAAAATCGGCGAGCAGATCGCCATGCTCCGGCCTCAGCTGCCGCTGAATGATCATCAGCGGGTTGGCCGCGGCGGCGATCAGGCGCACCGCCGCCGTGACCGCCTCGGGCGCAGGCAACCCCGCCTTGCCGCTCTGCTGCCTGGGCTCCGATACCGGGTCATCGGAAACCGGCTCTGCCAGCACCTCCCGCGGCAGACTGAGATAGACCGGCCCCATCGGATCGCTGTTGGCGATCGCAAGCGCCCGCTCCACGCGCGAGGCCGGCCTGCTCCGGGTACCGCAACTCGTAGTCCCATTTCACAGCCTCGCGGATCATTGCCGATTGGTCGCGCATCTCCTGGCCCCAGTGGATCGGCCGCGAGCGGCTGCCAGGGCGACCGCGCTCGGTGATGGGCGTGCGTCCGGAGCACATGAGGATCGGCACGTTGTCGGTGGCCGCGTTGATCACGCCCATCAGCGCGTTGGCGAGGCCGACGTTGACATGCACCATCGCTGCCTGGGCGCGGCGCGTCGCGAGGTAGTAGCCGTGGGCCATGCCCACCGCGACCGTCTCATGCCCCGCCAGGATCGGTTGCGGCAGATCGAGACCGGATTTGGAGGTCCGCGCGAAGGCTTCGATCAGCGGCGGAAAGTCGGTGCCGGCATTGCCGAACAGATAGTCGACCCCGAGCATTTTCATGCGTCGAAGCAGCACCTCGGCGGCTGACCTGCTGGATGGTTCTGGCCCTGCCATAGGCGGTCTCCCGTGAGGTGAGCTTGGCCGACCATCATTAGCCGACGCGCAATGCCGGCGGCAAATGGCGCCGCCGCGCACGGGCCGCTCGACGTGACGTCTTGCCCTTCGGAGCCGGCCAGCAGGCGCCGGCTGTGCCGCTCAGAACGGATAGTGCCGGTGCCCGGACTGGATGGTGATCCAGCGCAGCTCGGTGAACTCGTTGATCGCGGCCTTGCCGCCGAAGCGGCCGTAGCCTGAAATCCTTCACGCCGCCGAACGGCATCTGCGCCTCGTCATGCACGGTGGGGCCGTTGATATGGCAGATGCCGGTATCGAGGCGCTTGGCCACCGCCATCGCGCGGGGGACATCGCGGCTGAAGACGGCGGATGACAGGCCGTAGGGCGTGTCGTTGGCGACCCGGATCGCCTCCTCGTCGCCGCGCACGCGCACCACGGTGGTGACGGGCCCGAACAATTCCTCGTCATAGATGCGCATTTCCGGCGTCACGTTGTCGAGCACGTGCGCATTGATGAGCGTGCCGTTCACCAGCCCGCCGGCTGCCAGCTTGGCGCCCTTGGCCACCGCGTCCAGCACCAGCGACGTCACGCGATCGGCGGCCGAACGGTCCACCACCGAGCCCAGGATCGCCTTGCCCTCGCGCGGATCGCCCACCGTCAGCGACTTGGCCTTGGCGGCGAAGCGCTTGACGAACTCGTCGGCCACCTTCTCGTCGACCACGATGCGCTCCGTCGACATGCAGATCTGGCCCTGGTTGGCGAAGGCCCCGAAGGCGGCCGCGTTCACGGCCTCGTCGAGATCGGCGTCGTCGAGGATCACCAGCGGCGACTTGCCGCCCAGCTCCAGCAGCACGGGCTTCAGGTACTCGGCGCACTTCCTGGCGATGATCTTGCCGACGCGCGAGGAGCCGGTGAAGTTGACGCGCCGCACGGCCGGATGCGCGATCAGTGCGTCCACCACCTCGCTCGCATCCTTGGGCGCATTGGTGACGACGTTGACGACGCCCGCAGGGAAGCCCGCCTCGCGGAAGATCTCGCCGATCAGCCGGTGCGTGCCCGGGCACAATTCGGAGGCCTTCATCACCACCGTGTTGCCGCAGGCGAGCGGCATGGCGATGGCGCGCACCCCGAGGATCACCGGTGCGTTCCACGGCGCGATGCCGGCGACCACGCCGACGGGCTGGCGGAAGGCCATCGCCAGGCTGCCCGGGATGTTGGAAGGGATGATCTCGCCGGAAATCTGCGTCACCATGGCGGCCGCCTCGCGGATCATGCCCGAGGCAAGCATGCAGTTAAAGCCGGCCCACATGGCGGTCGAGCCGGTCTCGCCTGCCATCACGGGCGCGAACCGTCCGCCCGCGGCCTCGATCAGGTCGGCCGCCTTGTTGAGCAGTGCGCGCCGCGCGGCCGGTGCCGTCTCCGACCATGCCGGAAACGCTGCGGCGGCTGCATCCACCGCACGCCGCGCATCATCTGCCGTGGAGGCGGCCGCGCGAGTGGCGATCTCGCCCGTCATCGGGTTCATCCGGTCGAAGGTGGCATTGCCGATGGCCTTCGCGTCGGCGTTGTTGATCATCAGGTCGATGGCATTCATGGTTTCGCTCCCGGGACGTCTCGCGATTGGTGATTGAGTAGGTAGAATTTCTCTCCCCGAGCTCCGACCGAGTTCCCCTCCACCTTGCGGGGAGGGGTTGGGGGTGGGGGTCTCGAGGAAGACCGTGCGCTCGTCCCCCCACCCGGCGCCCATGCCGGAGGCGTGTCTTCGACAGGACGCCACCCTTCCCGCGAGGGGGAGGGTATGGTTGGAGTTCGCAAGCTGCCGCTGTTTGAGGTAACGGGTCGTGAGGCATCGTGCCCGCCCGTCACATGCCCATTGCGGTATGCGCCGTTCGAGGTTTGCGCGTGCCCGTTGGCACCTTGCGCGCTTCCGCCAAGATACGCCTGCCGCACGGCGGGGTCGTCCTGCAGGCGCGACGCCGGCCCCTCGCCGACGACGCGGCCGTTCTCCAGCAGGTAGCCGCGATCGGCGATGGCGAGCGCGGCGCGCGCGTTCTGCTCCACGAGCAGCACGCCCACATCCATGTCCTTGATGCGCGACAGCGCCTGGAACAGTTCCTTGCACACCAGCGGCGACAATCCGAGCGAGGGCTCATCCAGCAGCAGCACCTGAGGGATTCGACATCAACGCGCGGCCGATGGCCACCATCTGCCGTTCCCCGCCGCTCATGGTGCGCGTGTACTGGCCCATGCGCTCGCCAAGGCGCGGGAACAGCGCCAGCACGCGCTTCAAATTCTCGCTCTCCCTCGCCCGCGCGCGATTGGCAAATGCACCGAGTTGCAGGTTCTCCCGCACGGTGAGATCGGGAAAGATGCCGCGGTCCTCCGGCACAAGCGCGAGGCCCGCCTCGACGACGCTGTGCGCTTGCAGGGCCGTGAGGTCGGTGCCGTTCAGAGTGATGTGCGCGTGAGGTAGCGGGCGAACCATTGCGCCGAGCGCCTTCAGACACGACGACTTGCCGGCGCCGTTGGCGCCCAGCATCACGACGATCTCGCCATTGCCCACGCTGAGCGCGACATTGTCCAGGGCAAGGTGCTTGCCGTAGCTCACCGACAGACGCGATACGTCGAGCATTCCCTTCCCCAAGCGAACGCAGCGCCGGAGACCGACTTCACAGCCGCCGCATTCGCCTCCACATCACTGTCCGGCGATGGTTTGGTCAACTCCCGATCACCGATTGGGCTAACCAGCCGTGCCGGCCCAGCCCGTCCGCCTCCGCCTATTCCGTGACCACCGCCTCGACCCTCCCACCCGGTCCAGTTGCGGCCTGTCGTGGACTTTGGCTACCCGGCAACACCGCCCAATCAATTGCCCTAGCAAGTACATAATTGCCCAAAGCATGGCAATTATGTACTTGACGACAGAACCGATAGGGCTAGGACAGGCCGGTGCTCCCTCGCGTTGCGTTTGGGAGGGCGTAGCCTGTGGCCGACAAAGAAATTGAGACCTACGAAGGTCGAGGTGTGTGGGTGCCACCCGGCATGACCGCCCACGAGATCATGATCGGCGCCGCCGTGCTGGTCGAGAAGTTCGGCGTGGAGCACTACGAGGCGCGAAGCATGGTCAGGTGGGTGTTGGAGGCGATCCGAAATATGCCTGACGCAACTCCCCAATCAACTGGGCCAACTCCAGAAGCCTAGCGGCCAGTTCGTTCATCTCGACAGACGAATAGGCGTATCGCGGGAAACCGTCCTGATGGAATCGCACTGTGTAGAGGGGCGGCACGAGTAGGTATTGCGGCTTGTCGCCGCAAGGCCGAAGCTTTTCTCGAAAGTGCGTGATCCTGTCGACCCGGAGCACCAGACCGTGCGCAACCTCGTGCCGTCGATCGGCAAACCCCTCAGCCGCCGCTGTTAGGCGATCGAATTCACCTTCTCGGTATTGGCACGGGTTGGATATCCGATACTTGTCGAAACCGCGCCTAATCGAAAGCAACCTATCTCTGAAGATGCGGCCAGCTCCGTAAGCCGTCTGGATAGATTGACCGTCAGGATCGTCTAGAAATGCGCTGTAGAGACGGGAAAGTTGGAACTCGACCAATTCCCACGACGTGACTACAAGTCCGACGTAGCGAAAAACGACTTTTGGGCTTCTATCGCCCTCGCTTGGAAAGGGCAGCGGATCCCATGGAGTGCCCATGATCAAGAGTAAGAAGCCAACGGACAAAGATGACGAAGCGGCTACGATGGACCGTCTAGACGCTGCGCTCAAGAAAATGCTGACCACGCCGCATGAGACCAACAAAGAGATGGTCGAGCGACGGCGACGGCAGGGAATGCGGCAGAGAGTGGACGAACACTAAAGAAGTTGAGCCTGGACCGGCGCTTTTAGTACTTGGCTGTGGATTTTCGCCACTTTTGATTGGGTGCTGGTGTTCCAGCACGTCAGGTCGCGAACCCGCCCAGTCCACGGTGGGTTTGTTTTTGTTCGAAGGGCTTGATGGTGGCGACCTGAGGGCCGTGTTTCTTGATCCGCTCCAACAGAGGGCAAGCATTCCTTTCCAGGGGAGAATTTTCGCCTCGACTACCGCTCTGGGGGTTCTCGAATATCGCGATTGCGAGCCATAGGTGCTCGGCCGCGAAAAGGTCTCCCCGGGCCACGCGATTGGGCGAGTAGTGCTGCCAAATGTTTCATGGCTTGCGCCTTGCCAGTTCCGGGAACAACTCTAGCTGCAATGATGCACTAGAACGGCGGCGGCGTCTCTTGTCCTGGTTCTGATCGGGCCCCACCAATCCGCCGATAGGTCAGGCGCTTGCCTTCGATTTGGCAGAGCGCCTTGTCGCGGCGCGCGGCGTCGTCGTAGCCCAGCTTGGCGCGGTTCGAGTAGCGGAAATCGTACTCGGCCAGATACCTGTGAAGGTGCTTTTTCCGAGATGTGCTGGTAGATGCCCTTCACGCCGCGCTTGAAGATCGAGAAGAACCCTTCAACCGTGTTCGTATGCCAGTCGCCGACAACCCATTCCTCTTGCGCGTGGTTGACCTTGGCGTGG
>CAWALW010000030.1:0-13892 GCA_963782855.1 uncultured Alphaproteobacteria bacterium
AGCGAGAACGTGACGGTGGTGAGCAACGAGGAGAGGTCACCATGAACCAGGGGATGATCGATCTGGAGCGGCAATCGAAGAGCCCGCCGTCGGGCGAGGGACGATCGAAACTCAGATGATGGATTTGGTGGCGGCGGCGCCGACATAGCCAGCGAAGGATCTCGACGCCGGAGAGGGCGCGGACAGAATCTCGTAGATGGTGCCGGTGAAACGCGGGAAGTAAAGATGCCGAACGAGGCGTT
Source organism: uncultured Alphaproteobacteria bacterium (assembly GCA_963782855.1). Taxonomy (GTDB): domain Bacteria; phylum Pseudomonadota; class Alphaproteobacteria; order Rhizobiales; family Hyphomicrobiaceae; genus AWTP1-13. The sequence goes on from CAWALW010000030.1 coordinate 243, forward strand.
CGAGATGCTCTGCGTCAAGAGCAGCAGCATGACGAGGCCGGGCATGATGAAGGCGCCGTAGGGGACGCCGTCGATGGTCGTATGCGGCGCCAATGGCGGCGCCGAAGACGATGAAATAGAGCGACGTTGAGATCACCGGCGCGACGATGCTCTGGAACATGCGTGCCGGCCACGTGCGGGCCCATCTCGAAGCAGTAGATGGCGCGGACGGCGTGACCAGTTCATGGCTGCGCTGCCCACGAGGGTGACGAAAATGTCCTCGAGCGAGGCCGGCTCATATCGATGGTCTTGAAGTCGCGCGGCGGACGCCAGCCGCTTGACGAGGTCGGCAGCGCCTCCGATGCCGGGTCGCTCGCCGTTGGCGGCACGGTAGGCGCAGCGTGAGCTCCATCGTCGGACGGCCGAGCGGCAGGTCGGCCGCGCAAGCGCCGGGACGGCGTCGAGCGGCCTTCTTGCAGCCCGATCGTCACCTGCGTCTTGCCGAGCTTGCGCATCAGCGCGGGTTTTTCCTCGACCAGCACGATCTCGCCCTGGTCGATGACGCCGACGCGGTCGGCCATCTCCTCGGCCTCCTCGATGTAGTGCGTGGTGAGGATGATGGTGACGCCGTTCTCGCGCAGGCGGCGCACCATGGCCCACATGTCGCGGCGCAGCTCGACGTCGACGCCCGCGGTCGGCTCGTCGAGGAAGAGGATCGTCGGCTCGTGGGCCAGCGCCTTGGCGATGAGCAGGCGCCGCTTCATGCCGCCGGACAGCGTGACGATGCGGCTGTCCTTCTTTTCCCACAGCGACAGGTCGCGCAGGATCTTCTCGACGTAGGCCGGGTTGGCGCGTCTTGCCGAACAGGCCGCGGCTGAAGGTGACCGTGGCCCAGACGCGTCTCGAACGCGTCGGTGGAGAGCTCCTGCGGAACGAGGCCGATCATGGAGCGCGCGGCGCGGTAGTCCGTGATGATGTCGTGGCCGTCGACGGACGACGGTGCCGGCGGTCGGCGTGACGATGCCGCAGATGACGCCGATGAGCGTGGTCTTGCCGGCGCCGTTCGGGCCGAGCAGCGCGAAGATCTCGCCCTGGCGGATGTCGAGGCTGACGCTCTTCAGCGCCTGGAAGCCGGAGGCGTAGGTCTTCGACAGGTTCGAGACCGAGATGACGGCGTCGGCCTGGTCTGTTCGCAGCTGCATGACACTCCAGTGCTGCTGGCGGGCGCCGAAGGGCGCGGCAAGGTCCCGAAAGGTGCTCGGGACCGGCGCTGAAGCGTGGCGGCGACGGCCGAATCGTCGGGACAAATGTGCTTCGGGTTAGCTAGGAGGCGCCTTGTGGCATGTCAAATGGGGATGGCGTCACTTTGGAGCGGAAATTGATTGGTGACCCCATCGATTTCGTCCTATAACCATTTCAGATAGCGGTCCTCAGAAGCCGCGCCATTTCCTGGGAAGGCCCCGCGATGGCATCCGTTATCGAATTGACCCTCAACGGTAGAAAACGCACCGACGCGGTGCCGGGAAACCGGCTTCTGCTGGACTACCTTCGCGAGACCGCCGGGCTGACGGGCACCAAGACCGGCTGCGACGGCGGCGAGTGCGGCGCCTGCACGGTGCTGGTGGACGACAAGCCGACGCTCTCGTGCCTGACGCTGGCGGGGAGCATTTGCGGCAAGCGGGTCGATACCGTGGAGTTGCTCGGCAAGGGCGGCGCGCTGTCGGCCGTGCAGCGCGGGTTTCACGAGAAGCTGGGCTCGCAGTGCGGTTACTGCACGCCTGGCTTCATCATGGCCTCGGCGGGACTGCTGCGGCGCAATCCGAAGCCCAGCGAGGGCGAGATCAGGGAAGCGCTCGGCAGCAACATCTGCCGCTGTACGGGCTACGTGAAGATCATCGAGGCGGTGCAGCACGCGTCCGCGCTGCTGGCGACCGGCGAGGCGGTGAGTTCGATGAGGGCAATCGCCGTCATTCCCGCGAAGCGAAGCGCTGAGCGGGAATCGAACTTCAAGCTCGACGTATGTGGCTGGATTCCCGCTGAACGCGCTGACGCGCTCGCGGGAATGACACTGGTGGGGTCTCCATGAACGAGATGCCGCGCAAGGCGCCGGTCGGGCATACGATCGGTGCGTATGTGCCGATGGTGGATGGGCCGGAGAAGGTTTCGGGTAGGGCGAAGTCACCGCGGACTTCATCGCGCCGGGAACGCTGGCGGGGCGCATCTATCGCAGCCCGTACGCGCATGCCGAGATCATCGCGGTCGATACCTCCGAGGCGCTGGCCCTGCCGGGCGTGCTGGCAATCGTCACGGGCGAGGATTGCGACAAGCCGTTCGGCGTGCTGCCGATTGCGCGCAACGAGTATCCGCTGGCGCGCGGCAAGGTGCGCTACAAGGGCGAGCCGGTCGCGGCCGTAGCAGCCGTCGATGAAGCCACCGCCGACAAGGCGATCCGCCTCATCAAGATGCGGGTCAAGGAGCTGCCGGCCTACTACCGGGCGGCCGACGCGATGGCGCCGGGTGCCGCGCAGCTGCACGAGAAGAAGCCCGGCAATCTCGAGCGCAATGTCGATTTCGAACTCGGCAACGTGGAGGAAGCCTTCGCGGCCTCCGATCTGGTACGCGAATTCACCTACAACTGCGCCGAAGTCGCGCAGAACCAGATGGAGATGCACGCGGCGATCGCCGACTACGACGCCGTGCGCGACCGCATCACGGTGCATGCGATCCACCCAGGTGCCCTACTACGTGCACATGATGCTGTCGCAGATCCTCGGCATGGACATGTCGCGCATTCGGGTGGTGAAGCCGTTCGTCGGCGGCGGCTTCGGCTGCCGCACCGAGACGCTGAACGTCGAGCTGATCGCCGCCCTGCTGGCGCGCAAGATCGGCGGCGCCGTGCGCATGGTCATCAACCGCGAGGACACGTTCATCACGCATCGCGGGCGGCCCGAGACCGACATCCGCACTGAAGATCGGGCTGACCAGGGCGGCAAGATCACGGGCGTGTGAATGCGACGTGATCCAGCGCGGCGGCGCGCACTCGGGCTACGGCGTGGTGACGATCCTGTACGCCGGCTCGATGCTGTACGCGATCTACGACCTCAAGCACGTCAAGTACAACGGCAGGCGCGTGCTCACGAACACGCCGCCGTGCGGCGCCTTCCGCGGCCACGGCACCGTCGACGTGCGCTTTGCCTTCGAGAGCCTGCTGGACCAGATGGCAACCGAGATGGGCCTCGATCCGCTGGCCGTGCGGCGGGCGAACTATCTGAATGCGCCGACCTTCACCGACAACGACCTGATGGTGAACAGCTACGGCCTGCCCGAGTGCGTCGACTGGGTGGAGGAAAAGAGCGGCTGGAGGGCGCGCAGGGGCAAGTTGGCCGCGCCGCGCCCGGCAAGAAGAAGGGCCTGGGCTTTGCCTGCTCGCACTATATCTCGGGTGCATCGAAGCCCGTGAACTGGACCGGTGAGCCGCACGCCACCGTCAAGCTGAAACTCGATTTCGACGGCTCCATCGTCGGTGCTCACGGGCGCGGCCGACATCGGTCAGGGCTCGTCCACCATTCTCGTCCAGACCGTGGCCGAGGTGATGGGGCTCGACATCGGCCGCGTGCGCATCGTCGTCGGGCGACAGCGAGGTGGTGCCGAAAGACAACGGCTCCTACTCCTCGCGTGTCACGTTCCTGGTCGGCAATGCGGCGATCGATGCGGCCAACAAGCTCAAGGCGCTGATGATTGCGGCGGCCGCGCGCAAGCTGGACGCGGCGCCCGGCGATATCGAATGCCTGGGCGAGATCTATCGCGCGGGCATGCAGGACAAGGGCCTGACCTTCGAGGAGGTGGTGAACGAAGCTTTGAAGGACGACGGCACCATCACGGTGACGGGCAACTACTCGACCATCCCGGAATCGCACGGCGGCAAGAAGTATCGCGGCGCGGCCATCGGCGGCACCATGGGCTACAGCTACTCCGCGCAGGTGGTGGAAGTGACGGTCGACGAGGAGACCGGCGAGGTCACCGTCGACAAGGTGTGGGTGGCGCACGACTGCGGCAAGGCGCTGAACCGGCTCACCGTGGAAGGCCAGATGCAGGGCTCCGTGTGGATGGGCATGGGCCAAGCCATGAGCGAGGAGGTCGCCTATCACGACGGCCTGCTGGTGACGGCCAACATGCTCGACTACCGCGTGCCGACCATCCAGGACTCGCCGCCCATGGAGGTTGGCATCGTCGAGAGTAACGATCCGCATGGGCCGTTCGGCGCCAAGGAGGCGGGCGAAGGCTCGCTTGCGGCCTTCCTGCCGGCGCTGACCAACGCGATTGCCGATGCCACCGGCATGCGCTTCAACGACCTGCCCGTCACGCCGGATCGCGTATTCGCAGTCATCGACAAGCGCGAGCGCGCGGCGCGCGCCAAACGCAGCGCAGGCGCATAAATGGAAGCGGTCTCCGAATTCGCATTGATGCATCCGGCCTCGCTTGCGGACCTGCTCGAAGTTCGCAAGGCTTACCCGCAGGCGCAGTTGCTCGGCGGCGGCACCGATCTCGTGGTCAACATTCGCCGCGGCATCGTCGCGCCGCCGGTGCTGATCGACATGACGGGCGTGGCCGAGCTGCGCGCCATCCATGCCGATGCGACGCGGCTGGAGATCGGCGCGTCGGTGACGCTGGCCGAGGTGTCGGAGCATCCGGGCGTTCTGGCGCACTATCCCGTCGTCGCGCAGGCGGCCGCCTCCATCGCCGGGCCGACGCATCGCAACATGGGCACCGTCGGCGGCAACATCTGCCTCGACACGCGCTGCATCTTCTACAACCAGAGCGAATGGTGGCGCTCCGCCAACAATCACTGCCTCAAGACCGTCGGCGAGATATGCCACGTCGCGCCCAAGAGTCGCGGCGTGTGCTTTGCCACCTACAGCGGCGATCTCGCGCCCGCGCTGATGACGCTGGATGCAGAGGTCGACATAGCGCATCCGAAGGGCAAGCGCACGATGCCGCTGAAGGACCTCTATATTGGCCATGCGCGCCACGACGGTTCCGGCGAGGGCGACGGCAAGCACTATCTCGCATTGAAGCCGGGTGAATTCATCACGGCCGTGCGCGCGAAGGGCGTTCCCGGCCTGCGGTCGGCCTACGACAAGATCCGGATTCGCAAGTCGATCGAGTATCCCGTCGCCGGCGTTGCAGTTGCGCTCCGGCGCGATGGCGACAAGCTCGCCGATCTGCGCGTCGCCATCACCGGCACCAATCCGCGGCCTGTGCTGCTGGAAGGCACGCGCGAACTCACCGGCGGCAAGCTCGATGACCGCGTCATCAAAGGCCTCGACGACCTCGTGCGCGACCAGATCATGTCGATGAAGACGACCTTCACGCCCGGCCACTACCGCAGGCGCGTCGCCGGTGTTGTGGGGCGACGGCTGGTACAGCGGCTGTTCGCGGACTAACGACGATCTAGAGCGCGTTCAACTTAAGCGGATGCATATCCGGCGTTGAGGAGATAGTTGGCGCATTCGTCGCTTGAGAAGCAGGGGAGAAGTGCGGCGATGGCGTCATTGACGGCATCGCCTGTTCGAGCCCGCGCCTTTCTGAGCAGCGTCTTGAGCTTGGCGAAGACCTGCTCGATCGGGTTCAGGTCCGGCGAGTAGGCGGGCAGGAACAGCCGCAGTGCCCCAACGGACCGGATGGCCTCGCGCACGGCTTTGCTTTTGTGGGAGCCGAGATTGTCCATCGACGACGATGTCGCCGGGATGCAGTGTCGGCAGCAGGATCTGCTCGACGTAGGCGCGGAAGCTCTCGCCATTGATTGGGCCATCGAACAGGCAGGGCGCGGTGACCCGGTCATGGCGCAAGGCGGCGATGAACGTCAGCGTTCTCCAGCGACCGTGGGGTACATGATCGACGCAGGCGCGCGCCGCGCCGGGCCCATCCACGTAGCGGGGCCATGTTGGTCTTGGTCCAGGTCTCGTCGATGAAGACGAGCCGCGAAGGATCAATGGATGCCTGGCGTTGGCGCCACTGCCAGCGGCGGCGCGCGACGTCAGGACGGTTCTGCTCGCTGGCGAGCACGCTTTTTTGTGGGTCTGGTGCTCGCGTTTGAGCAGGTTCCAGACCGAGACGTGGCTGACCACGATGCCACGCTCGGCAAGTTCGTCTGCGAGCGCCCGGACCGTGATGTCCGCCTGATCAGCGATCCGGCCCATCAGCCAGTCGCGCTGGGCTTCGAGGATCGGCCGGCGATGACCGCCCATCTTGCCGGGAGCAAGGCTGCCTGTCGCACGGATAGCGGCGCATCAGCTTGATCGCTGCCGACCAGCTCACATCGAACCGAGCCGCAGCCGAACGGCACGATGCTCCCGCCTCGACGGCGGCGACGATGCGACGGCGAAGATCATGATCGAGTGGTCTGCTCATGGATGCTGGCCTCCTCAACCAGCATCCATTCTGAATCACTGTTCGCCCCCCATGGGAAATCCCCAATCGAGTCCGCCAAACGTGAACGTGCTCTAGTGTCCTTCCGTCTTTGGTGGAATCGCTGAGTTGCAGGCTCAACCAGTCCTGAGCCTGTCGAAGGACGGCTGCGCACGCGAATGCCATGGTTCGACAAGCTCACCACTGGGGCGGCGCAAGCTGTCTGCGAGGCAGCCTAAACCTGAAAGGCTCTAGCTGAGACTTCGTCCTGATCGTGTCGAAGGACGGGCTGCACGCACCAATTTCGTGGTTCGACAAGCTCACCACTAGGTTGCGCAAACCGTTTGGAGAGGAAATTGCGGCACGGCCTGAACGCATTTACATTCGGCCGTGCCATTGCGCCGTGGTACGCGATCACATCATCCGCAGCGCACCCCCATCTAAGCACGCCGATTGTTGCAAATGCGTTACGCTGCGATGACATTCGTACGTTCGGCCGAAAATTCCTGTCTCACCCAGCGCGCCAGGAAGCTGTCGAGCCAGGCGCGCACTTTCGCGCCGTGCACGATGTGACCGTCGATGTGCTGCTGGCGCTGGCGCGCGCCTTTCATCTCCAGCCGCGTGTTGTTGTGCCCCGACCAGCGATGCACCTGCGCGAACGTGATCTCCGGATGAAACTGCACGCCAAATGCCGACGCGCCATAGGAAAAAGCCTGATTGGGGAACGCGCCGTCCGATGTCGCGAGCAGCTGCGCGCCCTGCGGCAGCTCGAGTCCCTCGCGGTGCCATTGGTAGGCATGGTCGGGGAAGCCGAACGCACCTCCCGCTTCCGTTGAAGCCAGCGGATAGTAGCCGATCTCGGCGCGATCGTCGGGGTCGAACCCGACTTTGGCGCCCAAGTGCACGGCAAGCATCTGCGCGCCGAGGCAGATGCCGAGGAGCGGCGCCTTCTCCGTCAGCGGCACCTTTAGCCAGTCGATCTCCGCGCGAACGAAGTCGTCCTTGTCGTTGGCGCTCATCGGGCCGCCGAAGATCACGACGCCGCAGTGATCAGCCATCGTCGCCGGCAGCGCCTCGCCGAAGCGCGGTTTGCGGATGTCGAGGTGATAGCCGTGGCGCACGAACCATTGGCCCACGTGGCCCGGATTGGAATTTTCCTGGTGCAGCACGATCAGCACCGGTTTCTTGCCGCGCTCCTCACCTGACAGGAGCGGTATCTGGCCGATGGCGCGGTCTTCGCCTGACGTCGCGGGTATCAGCGTATCGAGCATCGCTGCGATCACCTTCGTTGCTTGAGCAACACTCCGACGATGGGAATCACAATTCTATGCGGCAAGACGCGCATGGCTAGTGCCAGGAACGGATTGACCAGCCCTGGAATGATCACGCGGAGCCCCAGCAGGTAGCCGCGATAGCCCCACCACGCGACGGATTTTGCCGAAACCAGTGGCGCGAAGCCGCGATAGAAGGCATTCGCGGCACCCGCCTTCTCGTGCCACCTCGTGTTCACCGGACCGGGCGCCAGCGCACAGATGCGTACGCCTTCGCCCGCTGTTTCGGCCGCGATCGCCTCCGTGAGGGACAGCACGTAGGCCTTGCTGGCGTAGTAGGCCGCCTGGTTGGGACCCGGAATGTAGCCGCCCAGGGAAGCCAGGTTGAGGATGCCGCCGCGGCCGCGCGCGCGCATGCCCGGCAGGTAGTGCCTGGTGAGTTTCGTCAGCGCTCCAACGTTGAGATTGATCAGGCGCTCGATGTCTTCCGCCGGATGCCCATGGAACGGCCCCGCCAGTCCGATACCCGCGTTGTTCACGACGACGTCGGCATAGGCCCGATGCAGCGCAAGCGCGGCATCGATCGCCTCGACCGCACCCCTTGACGTCAGGTCTTGGGAAAGCACGGCAACGTCGGCCTTGGTCTCGGCGCGGATGCGCTCGGCAGCCTGCTCCAGCAGCTCCAGGCGTCGCGCAACCAGCAGCAGGTCATGCCCGCCCGAGGCGAAGCGGCGCGCCAGCTCGAACCCGATGCCTTCCGAGCCGCCCGTCACCACGACCAGCGGTCGCAGCCCTTCGTAGGCTCGAAGCACCACAGGATCGGGACGCCACCAGCGCCGACGCCACGCCTGCATGATGTTGCTGAAAGGGTTCATCAACCGTCACGCCTCGCACGATTGACGAGCAGCGGCATGGCCGCGAAGGCGGCGAGGCTTGCGGCGTAGAGCAGTCCCGCGGGCGTAGAGAATTGCCGGATCTGTTGCGACACCGTCAGGCCGCGCAGCCAGGTGCCGATGGAAAAATCCGCCGCGAGCACGAGGGCCAGCGCGCCGACACCCATCGCCATCAGGGGGCGATGCGAGGTCATCCGCCTTGCGCGGGCTCCAGCGTGCCGCCACGGCCATGGCAGTCAGCAGGAGGGGCATTTCGAGCACGACTGCCAACAGCGCACCCAATCGCGGTTCGAGCCACAGGACGCGTATCGGTCCCAGCAGGAAGCCGACGCAGAACACGATTCCGAAGTAGAGCGCCATCGCCGCGAGTATTTTTTGCATCAGCCGGGCCTCGATGTCGCGCCGGCGCAGCGTGCGCGTAGGCTATCGTCCCGCGTCGCTGCAGGAAGGCTGGACGGGCAATGGCCGCGCTTACCCTCGAGACGCTGCTCGCGTTTGCCTTCACTTGCCTGGTGATCGAGCTGACGCCGGGCCCGAACATGGCTTACCTCGCCATTCTCAGCGCCGGCGCCGGGCGGCGCGCCGGATTTGCAGCTACGCTCGGCGTCGCCCTCGGCCTGCTGGTCGTTGGTCTCGGCGCGGCGCTCGGCCTCACGGCGCTGATCGGCAACTCGCAGTTCCTTTATCAGACGCTGCGCTGGGTGGGCGCGTTCTATCTGCTGTGGCTGGCGTGGGAGGGTTGGCGCGGCGAGGCGGAAACGTCTCCCGGCAAGGCCGGCTCGGCATTGGATACGCGCGCCCGATACTTCATGCGGGGCCTGGTCACCAACCTGCTCAATCCCAAGGCCGGCCTGTTCTATGTCGCGGTGCTGCCGACCTTTGTGGACAACACGCGGCCGCTGGTGGGACAGACGGTCACTCTGTCGCTGATCTACGTGGCTGTGGCGACCCTCGTTCATGCCACCATCGTGCTGCTGGCCGACGCGGCGCGTCCCTGGCTGGAGGACGAGCGCCGCAGCACTTTCGTGCGCCGCGCCCTGTCGCTGGTGCTCGTCGTCATCGCGATTTGGCTGCTGGTCACGACGCGTCGTTGAATGCGCACGCACCTCGCTCTACGCCGCCGGCTTGCGCGCGCGTTTGGGAAAATTCACCACGGCCGGCCGCCGGAAGCGTGTCGCGAACTCTTGGCGGATGGTGCGCGCAAGCTCGACCGCGATCTCGTTTTGTCGCGCGGGCGGCAGGTACATATTGATCAGGAACTTCGGCATCCGCGGTAAACTCGGGTCCGCCACCTCCTGCAGGAAGTGCGGAATCGTGCCGCGCAGGAACGCCCCGACGGAAAGGTCGGCGCTGATCGAGGCGAACAGCGCCTCCATGTTGCTCACCTCGCACACGGGCCGCCAGTCGCGTTCGGCGTCGCGCACCGATTTCAACACGCTCGGGCGAAACTCGCAGGCCTTGTCGCCGATCGACAGCGGCAGAGGATCGCGCCGGTGCGCGGTGCCGTTTGCGGCGCCTGTCCATACCAGGTCGTCCTCCATCAGCGTCTCGCCGTTGACGCCGCAGTGCTGCTCGGTCGTGAGCGTGAGGTCGACGCGGCCTTGCTGCAGCATCTCGATCAGCGACCGCGTGGTCGTGCATTCGAGCGACACGCGCACGCGCGGCCAGGCCTTGTCGAAGCGCTTCAGGATCGGCGGCAGGTAGGGGCCGACGATGTCGTGCGGTACGCCGAGGCGCACCTCGCCCTCGTAGGCCGGCGCGCTCATGGTGCTCCACACCTCGTCGTTGAGCGCAATCAGCTTCTGCGCGTGCGCCATCAGCCGCTCGCCGGCGGGCTTCAGGCTGAGGCGCTTGTGATGGCGCTCGAACAGGCCGGTGCCGAACAGCTCCTCCAGCCGCTTGAGCTGCTGGCTCACGGCCGCCTGCGTGAGGTTGAGCAGCGCGGCCGCGCCCGTGACGCTGCCCGTCTCCACGACGGCCACGAAAGCTCTCAGCAGGGCGATGTCGATGTCGCGTCGCATGGCCAGTTTCTGATTAACGTTTCGTGATGCAGACAATAAATAACATTCGATTTCCTTATGCAAGAGAGGGGCGTATCTGCTGGCGCGCACAAGAAGAGAGGAGCTGATCATGTCATCCATTGCCTATTGCCCTGCTCCGCCAAGCAGCCGCTCAATCCCGGCCGGCGCACGCCTGAGGGCTTTCTTTCGCAAGCTCGCCGTTGCCATCACGGTACGCGCCGAACGGCGCGCGCTGATGAGCCTCGACGATGCGGCTCGGAAGGACATGGGGTTCAACCGTGGTCAGGCCCATTGCGAGTACGGCCGCTCCTTCTGGGACGTTCCGGTCGATCGGCTGCGCGGGTGATCCTTTCACCCACGGGAGCCTCGTCAGGCTCCCCGAGACTCTGCTCGGGTCCCCTGGGCCGCCTTGCGGCCCCGCGTGACGGCGTTTTCTGCCCCGTTACGCATTTCACCCGGCGGCCGTCTATGGGCGTTACCGCCGGCGAGCAGTGCGAGACTCCTGGCTTAGGCCATGCATCAGCACGCGGCCCCTCGCCAGTTCGCCGTTCCTTGCCACGCCGATTGCTGCTAGCGGACATCCCGTCGCGAGCAAGGAGCGCGCATTAGAACACAGCCCGGGAGAGCGGGGATAAGCAGCTGTCATCCCGGAATTGCGCGCGGCGCAATATCCGGGACCCAGGGCCGCGAATCACCGGCCGCTTAGCCCTGGGTACCGGCTCTCGCGCTTCGTGCGCGGCCGGCATGACAGCCGCAAGCGATCCGCTTTCTCCAATAGTTTGGCTCTCCCCACGATGTTCCAATTCCACCGCTCCTGCTCTAACCTGCCGTCATGCGCACACAGGTCGGTATTGTCGGCGGCGGCCCGGCCGGATTGCTGCTTGCCAGACTGCTCCGGCTCGCCGGCATCGACTGCATCGTGCTGGAGAAGCGGACGCCCGACTACCTGCGTGCGCGCATCCGCGCAGGTCTGCTCGAGCAAGGCACCGTCGACACACTGATCGATGCCGGCGTCGGCGACCGGCTGATGCGCGAGCGCCTGATCCACGACGGCGTCGAGCTTGCCTTCGACGGCAGGCGCCACCGCATCGATCTCAAGGCGCTCTCAGGCAAAGTCGTCACCATCTACGGCCAGGCCGAGGTGCAGAAGGACCTGATGGACGCCCACGCGCGCCACGGGCACCGAAATCGTCTACGAGGCCGAGGACGTCAGCCTGCATGGCCTCACCGGCGACAAGCCGCGCCTGCGCTATCACAAGGGCGATGCCACGCACGAGGTGACCTGCGACTTCATCGCCGGCTGCGACGGTTTCCACGGCGTCAGCCGCCAGGCCATCCCGCAGGACGTGATCCGCGTCTACGAGCGCGTCTATCCGTTCGGCTGGCTCGGCATGCTGTCGGACACGCCGCCCGTCAATCACGAGCTTATTTACACCAACCACGAGCGCGGTTTCGCACTCTGCACCATGCGCTCCATGACGCGCAGCCGCTACTACCTGCAGGTGCCCGCCGACGAGGACGTCGACGATTGGTCCGACGATCGCTTCTGGACGGAACTCAAACGCCGCATCCCGGCTGATGCCGCCGCCAATCTCAAGACCGGCCCGTCGCTGGAAAAGAGCGTCGCGCCCTTGCGTTCCTTCGTGGCCGAGCCGCTACGCTACGGCCGCCTCTTCCTTGCGGGCGAACTCGGCGCACATCGTGCCGCCCACCGGCGCCAAGGGCCTCAACCTCGCGGTGACGGACGTGCGCTTCCTTACCGAAGCTCTTGTCGCTTTCTATAAATCCGGCCAATCCGATCTGCTCGACGGCTATTCCGACCGCTGTCTCGCCCGCGTCTGGAAGGCGCAGCGTTTCTCGTGGTGGATGACCAACCTGACCCACCGTTTCCCCGAGGCGCTACCCTTCGAGCGCCGCGCGCAAGGCGCCGAGTTGGCCTACCTCGTCAGCTCCAAGGCCGCGCAAACCGCGCTGGCCGAGAACTACGTCGGCCTGGCGCTCGGCTGATCAGCCCCTTGCCTGCGCACATCTGGCCGGTTGGCCCTTCACGCATTCCGTGAACAGCGCGGCTTAATTTTCACTGTTCTTCACGCGTGCGCGAGCGTCCCTTTTCCTTCCGGCGAGGGCTCCCATCTGTTGCCCAGCGGCGCCGAACGGGGTCGCAAAAAACTTGAATAAAAAGAGCAAACTTAGGAGATGACCATGAAAACCGTAATCGCATCCGCACTTCTCGCCCTGTCAGTCCTCGCCGGTGTCGCGGCTCCGGCCAGCGCCTACGAACGGGCGCAAGAACTCCCACCAGCGCTTCTTCGAGCAGCTCCAGCGCAACAGCGGCTGATCGCTCACCCGAAGCACATCGCAACCAACATCACAACGAACTCAACAGGAGACTATTATGAAGATCATCGCATCCGCCCTGCTCGCTCTGTCGGTTCTGGCCAGCATCGCTGCTCCGGCCGCCGCTGCGGACGACTTCAACCCGAACACCTACTTCACCGACATGCAGAACCGTAACCCGACGTAGTCGGTGGTTGCGGACTACCCGGAGACCGGCACCCCTCCTCCCCGTGCCGGTCTCCTTCTTTTTGTCGGCGTGATCAGAATGGATTGGGCCCGCGCGCCGACTGGCTGATGATCCAGCACAGCTCAGTGGATGCGTTGATCGACACGCCGCCGCGCAAACGGCCCTAGCCTCGAGCGTCGCGCAACTAAGCCCGGCCGCCCTGGGATTTTCCCTCTTGCGCCAGGAATTGATGCACGAACGCGATCGCCATGCTCCCCTCGCCCACGGCGGCCGCAACCCGCTTGACCGGGCTCAACCGCACATCGCCGCAAGCGAACACGCCCGGCACACTCGTTTCGAGAAGATAGGGATCGCGGCCGTGCGACCAGCGCCCGGCCTTCTTCAGGTCATCGCCGGTCAGAACAAATCCGCGGCCATCACGCACGATCTCCTCGGGTAGCCACTCCGTTTCCGCGTCGGCGCCGATGAAGATGAACAGCCCGCCGCAATCGCATCGGCGCATCTGCTTGCTCCCGCTGTCACGAATGTCGATCGCCGTCGTACTCTGGTCGCCG
>CAWALW010000031.1:0-10787 GCA_963782855.1 uncultured Alphaproteobacteria bacterium
TCAGCGAGCCAGCTTCCCGATCTCGCGCGAACGGCTTTGCAGGCCATTCTGGGGCAGCTCGGTGCCTTCGGCCAGCAGATCGGCGATATTGAGCGTCACATCCATGCTCAGCATCGTTCGGAGCGAAGTTAGCCAGCGGCTGGAGACCATCCCAGGCATCGGCGTGATCGGTGCGACCGCGATTGCCGCCACAGTGACCGATCCCACGGTCTTCAAATCGGGGCGCGAGTTCGCTGCCTGGATCGGCTTGGTCCCGAGGCAGAACTCCAGCGGCGGCAAGGAGCGGCTGGGCTCGATCTCCAAGCAGGGCGACCGCTACCTGCGCCGACTTCTGGTCGTCGGAGCGACGGCGGTCATTCGCCAGGCCCGGACGCATCCCGACAAGCATCCCTGGCTGCTGCAGCTGCTGGCGCGGCGACCGGCCAAGGTGGCGGCGGTGGCGCTCGCCAACAAGATGGCGCGCATCGCCTGGGCGGTGCTGGCCAGGGGCGGAACCTATCGAGCACCGGCGCTCGCGGCGAGGGCCTGAATGGGCGCCGATGAACAGGTAGAGATCGCGTCGACAGACGCACTCCAATTGCGAGGGTGATGATGGCGTGATGCGAAACGGTCGAGCCGTCGATCGGGAAAACCCGCTTGGGTCAATGGGCCTTCGAGCCCGCAATTTTGATCGGGACCCGATCCGCGGATCACATCAGGGCCAGCGGTCATGTGGCCGCATCAACAGGCCGAACCATCGTCCGAGCCGCTGACCTCAGACATGGAGTGACCCATGACCAAGGCTGCGCAAGCAGTAGGTCGTTTGCATTTCGCAAGCAAGGCGACCAACCCCAACCTCTGGCCAGCTCGCGCGGCGTATTGCTCGGCTGCAGTTTTCATCGGCGCCAGCGGTGCAATTAACATCAGCTACGGCTGGAAGAAAGGAACCGACCTTGCAAGCTGCCTTACCTGGGCAGCGGTGGCGGCTGGCGAGGTGTTGCCTGCCTGTTTGCACTGAGCTGGCCGGCACTGATCCGGGCATGCGAGCGCAAGCAATGGTCGGCTGCAATCATGGCGCTGTGTGCGCTGATCCTTGCCGGCAGCCATTCGGTGAGTGCCGCCTTGGGCAGCGCAGCCGGTGGGCGTGTCCAGGCTGAGCGGACAGAGAAGGCCGCGGACGGCGCCCAGGAGCGCACACAGCGCGCCTACGACAACGCCAAGGCCGCGCTGGACAAGTTGGCCCCATCACGCTCCCTCCCCGAAATGACTGGGCTCCTGGAGGCTACTCCCTGCAAGCGGCGCGTAGTGGTCACATCGGCCGGCCGGGAGACAACGTGCACGAAGCCCGCGGACATGACGGCCGAGCTTGGACGGGCCAAAGAACGGGACCGACTGCAGACCGCCCTGGACAAGGCGAGCGCCGATCTGGCGAAGGAGCCGCCGCCTCCGGCCAACACCGACGCGGGCGCTCGGCCGCTACCTCGCGGCCGTGGGCCTGGACGTGGGACCGGATCGCCTCAATGATCTTCTCGTGTTGCTGAGCGTACTCATGGTGGAGTGCGGAGGCGGCTTGGCGTTGGCGTGCGGAATGGCGCTCAGCGGCGCCGGAGCGAGTTGCACAGTCGAGGTTGTGGACGCCCTGCCTCTGGACACGGGACGCCACGAACGCGCACCAGCGGCGAAATTCGAGGCCCTGGACGCGAGAGCGGACACCCGCACGACGCAAGTGTCCGTCCGTCGATCCGCTGTCCGTCCGTTGGCTCTGCAACTGTCCGACGTTCGCCAATGGCTGATCGGACAGGGCGGACAGGCCACGACAAGCATGCGCCGGCTGGCGGACGCCATCGGGGTGCTCGCCCTCCGGCGTACACGACGAGCTGCGCCGGATGGCGTCGTCCGGCGCGATCACCATGCAGACGACACCGCGCGGCACGACGCTGGCGCTGAGTCCGAACTGATCCGTTGCCGGAAGGTCACACCACGTCGTCCCCTCAGTGTCAGTTGGGCGCCGTCCGTTCTATCCGTGTTCCCCCTTCTGCGGGAACGAAACACATACGGCTCACGCATGAGCACCAGACTCCGCGTTAACGATTTGATTGATATGCGATTTTTTGTGGTCGCCCTATTGACCATTCATGTGATTTGTCGTAATTATGAACACCGGGTTAACCGCTTCCGTATGAGGCGTGTTGACCGACCAGTGGGCACGTAATCTCCCGGTCAATTGGACCTTCGTGCGCGAGCAGCAATGCTCGCCGCGCTTCTGCGTATCCAACTTCAGTGCGCGTTCCAAATAAGGGCTTCAGCCGATGAACTCCGCCGAGAAGGCGATGAGCGCGTGCCCCACAGGGCTCGCAGCTCGCACGTTGGGTTGTCACGATCAAACGCTCCGCTCGATGGCGCGCCGTGGCGAAATCAAATTCACCAGAACCGCCAGCGGGCGCTTCCTGTTCGATGTTGCCGAGTACCTGGAGCGCGCGGGGCAGAAGGCGGCGTGACCCGTGTCCGAATGGATAGAGGTTTGCACAGCGAAGCAGATCGTCGAGCGCGGCTTATGGCCGGCAGCGCGGACTTGTATCTGCGCCAGGCGCGAAAGGCTGGTATCGGCAGAATGAGAGGCCGATGTATGGTGTTCACGGCCAGCGATCATCGGGGTAGTAACTAAGTTCCCCATGCCCCTCGCACTCGTCAAGCGACCCAAGTCCCCGTACTGGATCATGCGCGGCACCGTCCGCGGAAATCCGCATTGAGGAAAGCACGGGCACTGATAGCCGGCCGCACGCCGAGGACATCCGCGTCAAGCGCGAGGCGGAGCTCCTCGCCCAATCAATCCACGGTTATTCCGCTACGGCCACGTTCGCAGCGGCGTGCGTCCATTACCTCAAACACGGCGGCAAGGAAGGTCGCGGCGGAGACGCCCGATTCATGAGGTAAGCCGCTCGACGATTTTGGCCCGTTGCTCCTGTCACGCATCAGGCCGGAGAACATCCTCGCCGCGGCCGAGAAGGCATACCCGCACGCATCGCCCGACACGAGAAACCGGCAGTACATCACGCCCGTCGTATCCGTCGTCAAACATGGCGCATTCCTCGGATGGTGCGTGCCCCTGGTGATGAAGCGACCGGGCAAGCGAGCCAAGGGCCGAACGCGCTGGCTAACGCTGGCAGAGGCAGAGTGTCTTATCCGTAGCTGCGCACCACATCTCCGCCCCCTAGTTGTGTTCCTGATCTACACTGGCGCCCGCATGGGCGAAGCTCTGTGGCTCAACTGGGCGCTGACATCGATCTTGATGCTCGGGCAGGGGTAACTCTGTTCGGCAAGAGCGGCGTCGAGCGCGGCGTGCCCCTGCACGAGCGCGTCGTGAGGGAACTGCGTCGATTGAAGCACCGCGACGGAGAGGTATTCAAGCGCCCCGATGGAATGCCATACGCGAGACCCAAGAACCAAGACGACACATCGGCGGGGAGTCGTATCAAGACGGCATTCCAGGCCGCCGTGCGTCGCGCCGGGCTAACGAAGGTTAGCGCCGCACATCTGCCGCCATACGTGGGCCACATGGCACTACGCCGGGAATCCAGAGCTATGGCCCTACAAGTTCTCGGCGGCTGGACGGACCTACGATGGTGTTCCGCTACGCACACGTCAACGTCGGTGCGCTCCAAGCACACGATCGACCGGCTTCCTGGGGGAGAACTGGGAGCTGAAAACCGCACGACAGGAAATCGCTTGAATAAAGCTGCTTTCCAGCGCGTGCCGCTCTCCCTTGGTAAGGGAGAGGTCGAGAGTTCAATCCCCTCCGGCAGCACCATCGCAGCAGCGGGTCCCCTTGGGACGAATCGATCCGCCCTGCCCGCTCTGCAAAGTAGAGCGGTGCACGAACGTGCAGTTCTCCCGACGCGTGTCGCCCGAATTCTTTGGACGGGGTGCTGCCGCGGGGCTAGGTAGTCGCCTGCGCGGGCAAGCGCGCGTCACCCGGACAAAGGTTGGACATGGCTCTCATGACGAGGCGCGGTCAAACGACGCTGTTTTGCCAGACCAGGAACCGGGGCGGGCGGCTGATCTACGATCCTGAGCAGGACATCTATCAATGCCCCGGACGCGGCAAGGACTGCCGCTTCGCGGAGAATGCGGACGGTACCCTCGAGCGCTTCGGTGCCGATTGCGGGCGGCTGCCGCAGTCGAGTCGCGGGAGCTAGGCGACCGGCGGTCCAACTCGCGACCTTTGTCCAGCCCACGCTACTTCTTCGGCGGCTGAACCAGCTCGATGCGGACGTCGTCGGGTCCGTGCAGGAAGGCGACCCGCGGGCCGTTGGGCACCTGGATCGGGCTTTCCTGCAGCTTGGCGCCGAGCGCGGTGAGGCGGGCGATGTCGGCCTCCAGGTCTGCGCTCTCGAAGGCGACATGCTCCAGGCCGTGATGCGGAGAGGCGTCGCCGGGACCAAGCTTCTCGTCCGTGCGCGCGCCCGAGATGGTGACGGCGAACCCGTCCTCGGTGGTGCAGCGGATGAAGCGGTCGCCGAACACGCGCGTCTCATCGCCCATGATCTTGAAGCCGAACGCCTTCACCCACCACTCGGCGCTTCTGCGCGGGTCGGGAGACTTGATGTGGATGTGGTGGATGCGGGGCATTTGGGTTTCCTCTTGCTAACCGAGCATATTCGTATCGCCGCACACGGAAATCGCCTGGCCGGAGATGGTCTTGGCGCGGGGCGAGGCGGTGAACACCACCATGTCGGCGAGTTGCTGGGGCGTGACGTAGTCCTTGATCGAGACGTTGCCGAACAGCGTCGCCTCCTTCTCCTTGAACGAGACGCCGGCCTGCTGGGCCTTGGCCTCGATGACGCGGCGGATGCGGTCGCCGGCGACAAGACCGGGCAGCAGCGCATTGACGCGGATGCCGAAGGGGCCGAGTTCGATGGCGATCGACTTGGTGAAGCCGATCACGCCCCACTTTGCCGCCGCGTAGGCCGAGCGCAGCGGGAAGCCGTGCTTTCCGGCCTGCGAGGAGAGATTCATGATGCTGGCGTTCTTCGACTGCTTGAGGTGCGGCACGGCGAGGCGCACGCAGTTGAACTGGCCGGTGATGTCGATGGCGAGGCAGCGGTCCCAGTCCTCCGGGTTGATCTCCTCGACCTTGCCGGTGGGTCCGGCGATGCCGGCGTTGTTGACGAGGCAGTCGAGGCCGCCGAGCGCTTTGAGCGCTTGGTCAAACAGACGCGCGACCTGAGCACGGTCCGAGACATCGCAAACGGACTGCGTGAGCGCGGGGTCGCTTTTCTTGACGGCGGCGAGGGCCTTCTCGTCGACATCGCAGATGTGAACCTTGGCGCCCTCGCGCAAGAAAGCCCGCGCGACCTCGAGCCCGATGCCGCCGGCACCGGCCGTCACCAGCACGCGCAAATCCTTGATGCCGAGATCCATGGTGTTTCTCCCTCTCCTGACTTGATTAACCCTTGCAGGGCCGGCGGGAATTCGAGCGACAACTTTGGACCGGCAGCTCCTGTTTGTGCTATCATAATCGGATGCGACGCGATGACGTCATTCACCGGCTGAAAGAGCACGAGCAGCTGCTACGGCAGCTGGGCGTCGAGCACCTATACTTGTTCGGCTCGACCCTCCGGGACGAAGCGCGCGAGGATTCCGACGTCGATCTGTTTTTCGATCATCCGGAGGGCTCCCTCGGCCTGTTCCAGCTTATGGATGTCAAGGAAGCGACCGCCCGCATCCTCGGCCGGCAAACGGACATCATGACACGACGTAGCCTGCATCCCTTGCTGAAGCAGCGCATCGAGGCCTCGGCTCTGCAAGTGTTCTGATGGTCTACCGATCCTCGATCCTGCGCCTGACCGATATCATCGAGGCCGTGGACCTCATCAACGAGGAGATGGCCGGTATCGGCCTTCGCGCTTTCGAGCCGGATAAGCGCAAACGGTGGCTGGTCGAACGCGGAATCGAGATTATTTCCGAAGCAAGCCGCCACCTCGACGATGACATCAAGACCCGTCGTCCGGAGATTCCCTGGCGGAAGGTTGCCGGAATTGGCAACGTTCTCCGCCACGACTACCAGCGCGTGGCGCATGACGTGCTTTGGAACCTCGTCAACAACGATCTCCCGCAACTCGAGAAGGTATGTCGGGAGGAAATCGCACGGCTGCGCGCCAAGGAAACCGACTAGACGCCAGGGGAGGAAGCAATGCCGACGGTGGGGATCATCGGAACGGGCCTGATCGGGCGGGCGTGGGCCAATGTGTTTGCGCGCGGCGGCTGGGACGTGCGGCTGTGGGACCCGGATCGGGACGCGCTGGCCAAGGCGCCGGGGCTGATCGCGGAAGCGCTGCACGACGTGGCGCGGCATGGGCTGGCGACGGACCCGGCGGCGGCGGCGAAGCGCCTGAGCGTGGCGGCCTCGCTGGAGGATGCCGTGCGTGATGCCGCCTTCGTGCAGGAGAACGGGCCGGAGCGGGTCGAGGCGAAGCTGGAGATCTTCGCCAGGCTCGACGCGGCGGCGCCGGCTTCCGCCATACTGGCCTCGTCGTCCTCGGCGATCGTGGCCTCGCGCTTTACGGAGAAACTCAAGGGCCGCGCGCGCTGCCTGATCGCGCATCCGGTGAACCCGCCGCACGTGGTGCCGATCGTCGAGCTGTGCGGGGCGCCGTGGACATCGCCGGAGACGGTGAAGCGGGCACGCGCCATCTACGAAAGCGTCGGCCAGGTGCCGATCGAAGTGAAGAAGGAAATCGACGGCTTCATCCTCAACCGCATGCAGGGCGTGCTGCTGTCGGAGGCGATGCGGCTGGTGGGCGAGGGTTTCGTCTCGGCGGAGGACTTGGACAAGACCATCCGCGACGGGCTCGGCCTGCGCTGGGCTTTCATAGGGCCGTTCGAGACCATCGAGCTCAATGCGCCGGGCGGCATTCCCGACTACTGCGCGCGCTACGGCGAGACGCTGTACCGGACGTCGGCGCGGCCGGTGACACCGGACGTGTGGGGCCAGGAGAACGTGGCGCGCGCGGTGGAGAGCTGGGGCAAGGCGCCGTCGAGCGATGCGATCCTGAAGAAGCAGCGCTGGCGCGACGACCGCATCGCGGCGCTGGTGGCGCACAAGAAGGCGCAGCCGAAGGCGGAGTGACAGTGGGTGTGAAATGTCATCCCGGCACTCGTTGCCGGGATCCAGCGTGCGAATAGGCGTCAGAGCAAGCTGATGGATGGATCCCGGGGACAAGCCCCGGTATGACAACGGGCTAAAGCGTCCCCGCCAGCCCGAGCTGGGTTACGACACCGCTCCAGCGAGCGCGCTCGCTCTTGATGTACTTGTCGATGTCGGCGATCGAGCGCGGGGCGAGCGGCATCAGGCCGACATCGCTGACGCGCTTCTGGAAAGCGGCCTCTCCCGGTGATTTTCGTCATGGCAGCGTGCAGGCGCTCCACGATCGGGCGCGGGGTGGCGGACGGCGCCATCAGCACGTGCCAGGAGACCGCCTCGAAACCAGGCAGACCGAGGGCTTCGGCCATGGTCGGCACTTGCGGCAACTGCGGATGACGGGTGGAGGCGGTGATGCCGAGCGCCTTGAGCTTGCCGTCCTGAATCAGCGTGAGCGCCGCGCCGGTTTCGGAGATGGACGAGACGACGTGGCCGCCGACGATGTCGGTCGACGATCTGCGGCGGGCTGCGGTAGGGGACGTGCGCGGCCTTGAAGTTGTGGTCGCGCTTCAAGGTCTCCATGGTCAGGAACTGCAGGGTGCCGGCGCCCGTGGTGGCGTAGGTGATGGGGTTTGCGGCATCCTGCGCCTTCTTGATGAAGTCCTTCGCCGTTTCCGCGCCGAAGGCGGGATTGGTGATCAGCACGAACGGCGACTGCGCGTAGAGCGCCAGCGGCACGAAGTCCTTCTCGGCGTCGTAGTTGACCTTCTTGTAGAGCGTGGGGTTGACCGCCATCACGGGCGACGAGGCGACGACGAGCGTATGCCCGTCGGGTGCAGCGCGCGCCACGTTCTGCGCCGCCAGCATCAGCGCGGCACCGGGCTGGTTCTCGACCACGACCGGCTTGCCGAGGGACTTGCTCAGCTCCTCGGCATAGATGCGCACGACCACGTCCATGCCGCTGCCGGCAGCGAGCGGCACCACGATGTGCACGTTGCGGGAGGGGAAGTCTTGCGCCAGCGCTGGCACGCGCGGCGCCATCAGCAACAGCGCCAATGCGCAGGCGAATGCAGCTCTGGCGAGCCGGAACAGCGTCATCACCAATTTCCTCCCCGAGCGGTCGCGTGCGCACTGGTGCTGCCGCGACTCCGTTGACGGCCGGACGGCCGCTGACGGACGATAGGCTTGGCGGACCAGCCGTGCAACGGCACGCGCAGCCGTGGCGCATACCTGCCCTTACCCGCGCCGTTGCGCTGAAGGCTGGATACCGGGGACAAGCCCCGGTATGACAATCGTCAGCTGCCGTTCAGGCGGACAACGACAGAAAACATCGAGGAGACGCACCCATGGCCAAAGGCCGCAAAGTCATCATCACCTGCGCCGTCACCGGCTCGATCCACACGCCGTCGATGTCGCCGCACCTGCCGATCACGGCGAGCGAGATCGCCGACGCGGCGATCGGCGCGGCGGAGGCCGGCGCGGCGATCGTGCACCTGCACGCGCGCGATCCCAAGGACGGGCGGCCGGACCAGTCGCCGGAGGCGTTCGCGCCGTTCCTGCAAGGTCATCAAGCAGCGCACCAACGCGGTCATCAACATCACCACCGGCGGCGCGCCGACCATGACCGTCGAGGAGCGCGTGCAGCCGGCCGCGACCTTCAAGCCCGAGGTGGCCGTCGCTCAACATGGGCTCGATGAACTTCGGCCTTTTCCCGATGCTGGCGCGCTTCAAGGAGTTCAAGCACGACTGGGAGAAGCCCTATCTGGAAGGCTCGCGCGACCGCATCTTCAAGAACACCTTCGCCGACATCGAGTACATCCTGACGACCTGCGCCAACAACGGCACGCGCTTCGAGATCGAGTGCTACGACATCGGCGCACCTCTACACGCTGCGCCACTTCGCCGACCGCGGCCTGGTCAAGCCGCCGTTCTTCGTGCAGTCGGTGTTCGGCATCCTCGGCGGCATCGGCCCGCATCCGGAGGACGTGCATGCACATGAAGCGCACCGCCGACCGCCTGTTCGGCGACGAGTACCACTGGAGCGTGCTCGGCGCCGGCCGCAACCAGATGCCGATCGCGGCCCAGTCGCTCGCCATGGGCGGCAACGTGCGCGTCGGCCTGGAGGACTCGCTGTGGATCGGCCCCGGCCAGCTGGCCAAGAGCAACGCCGAGCAGGTGCACCAAGGTGCGCCAGATCATCGAAGGCCTCGGGCTGGAGGTCGCCAAGCCCCGACGAGGCGCGCGAGATGCTGCAGCTCAAGGGCGGCGACAAGGTGGCGTTCTGAAGCGTGCATTCGGGGAGCCCTCGGCCCTGACACATGGTCGCGGTTGCAACTCCTGGGTCCCGGATACGCGCTGCGCGCGTTTCCGGGATGACAGTTGAAGCTACTTCGCTACGAACGCCGCGATCTCCTTCTCGGCCGCCTTGACGCTGAGAACGCCGTCGAGGTGGCCGCGCTTGCCGTCGAGCACGAAGGTCTCAACCGGCGCGCCGTTCGCCTTGATCGCCTCTGCCGTGCGCTTGACGCTGTCGGCGGGGAAGAAGAGGTCGGTGGGGCTGTAGATGATCAGCGCCGGCGCCTTGATCGCCTTCAGCCGCTCTGCCGCGCCCTCGCCGAACAGCTGGCTGGCGCGGACGAGGTAGAGGAAGCTGTTGGCGTCCGACGTCTTGGCGCGACCGACGCCGGCGCTCTCCAGCGCGGCATCCACCGCGTAGCCGTTGGACGAGCTCTTGAGCGGGCTCTCGCCGTCCTTCGCCCACTTGGCGCCGAACGTCGCGGTCGCCCAGGCGTTCGTCTGCGAATGCAGCGTCACGAGCTTGAGCGCCTGCGCGAGACCCGCAAGCGGGGGCTCCTTGCCGTAGTAGTCGCCGCCGTTCCATTTGGGATCGAGCCGGATCGGCGCGGCCCAGATGTCGCCCCAGCCGGTCAGGCCGGCGTCGGCCTCGGCCGAGGCGATCACCGGCATCATGCTTCCGACCATGTCGGGATAGACTGCCCGCCCATTCGTACGTCTGCAGGCCGCCCATGGACGCGCCGGCGACCATGCGCAGCTTCTTGATGCCGAGGCTGTCGACCAGCTTCTTCTGCACCTCGATGAAGTCGCGGATGCTGACGATCGGGAAATTCATGCCGTAGGGCTTGCCCGTGTCGGGATCGATGGACGCGGGCCCGGTCGTCACGGTCGGCGACCGGGTTCAGGTTCGCCAGCGTGTCGGTCGAGAACACGAAGTACTTGTTGGTGTCGATCGCCTTGCCGGGGCCGATGATGGCGTCCCAGTAGCCCGGCACCTTCTCGGCTTCGGCGTATTTGCCGGCTGCGTGCCAGTTGCCGGAGAAGAAGTGGCAGATGAGGATGGCGTTCGACTTGTCGGCGTTGAGCGTGCCGTAGCTCTCCCAGCCGACCTTCACGTTCTTGAGCGTGCGGCCCGACTGCGTCGTGAACGACGCCAGCTCGAACACCTGCTTCTTGGTGATGAGCTCCTGCGCCTCGGCCGGCAGTAGGCACAGCGCGCAGCAGTCGGGCGGCGGCGACAGCGCGACGAAGCATGGTGTTTCCTCGGGGTTCTGGGTCTCACTGTGTGATGTGGCACGAACCTGCACGGACCTGGTCTTGAATGCGAAGACGGCTGAAGAGCGGCGTGGTCTGCCGCTGTGACGCGTCGGCA
>CAWALW010000032.1:0-6612 GCA_963782855.1 uncultured Alphaproteobacteria bacterium
TTGTAGTAGTTGGCGGCGTTGGTCGACACTTCCGAGCCGAACAGGTCGAGCGACAGCGAGAAGTGCAGGTTCGCCTTCTTCTGCATGGTGGGCAGGTCGATGACGCCGAGCTTGCGCACCGCATTGATGTCGTAGGGATCCTCGATGCCGGCCTGCCTCATGGCAGTGCACGTCGCCTCGATCGCGCGGGTGACGCCCGTCTCGCCGACGAACATGTGGTGGGCTTCCTCGGTCAGCATGAAGCGGCACGTGCGCGATAGCGGATCGAAGCCCGATTGCGCAAGGCTTTCGAGCTGCATCTTGCCGTCGCGGTCGGTGAAGAACGTGAACATGAAGAAGGAGAGCCAGTCCGGCGTCTGCTCGTTGAAGGCGCCGAGCATGCGCGGCTTGTCGTCGTCACCGGAGCGGCGGTTCAAAAGCTCGCCGGCTTCCTCGCGGCCGTCCTTGCCGAAATACTTCTGCAGCAGGTAGACCATCGCCCACAGGTGGCGGCCTTCCTCGACGTTCACCTGGAACAGGTTGCGCATGTCGTAGAGCGACGGCGCCGTCTTGCCGAGGAAGCGCTGCTGCTCGACGCTGGCAGGTTCCGTGTCGCCCTGCACCACGATCAGGCGGCGCAGCATGGCGCGATACTCGCCGGGCACGTCCTGCCAGGCCGCTTCGCCCTTGTGCGCGCCGAAGTTGACCTGGCGGCCTTCCATGCGCGGCGCCAGCAGGATGCCCCAGCGGTATTCGGGCATTTTCACGTAGTCGAACTTGGCCCAGCCCTTGGGGTCGATGCTGACGGCGGTGCGCAGGTAGACGTCGGAGGTCTGGAAGCCGTCGGGCCCCATGGTCTTCCACCAGTCGATGTAGCCGGGATGCCATTGCTCCAGCGCCTTCAGCACGCGCTGGTCGTCGACGAGGCCGACGTTGTTGGGGATTTTGGTCGAGTAGTCGACGTGCGGGTTGTCTCGGGCATGTTCTGGGGTACCTCCGTCACTGGTTCGCACGTCTCATCCCTTACAAGCGGCCGGCGGCGGCCGCGCTGGTCAGCAGCTGTGAAACGCCATACCGGTGGAAACGGCAGGATCGTCGTCAGGTAGGCGCGTCCGAAAGTGTTATGCGTCATCACGGCGGTCGAGAGCACGATGCGCGAGCGATCCTCGCGCAGGACCGAGACGCGGAAGTCGAGATGCTTGTCGTCGGCGCCAGTAATGAGCTCGTCCGAGTATTGCCCGTAGAGCGTCCAGCGACCAATCGTATCGCCGACAGCGTAGGACCTGCTGGTATCGATCAGCTTCGTCAGGTCGCGGTGCGAAACCCCGGCAATGCCGAATGGGCGGACCAGGATCGAGCGCAGGACGAGCAAGTGTTTGAACACCGGCGGCAAATGGCCGAGTGCGGCAGCATAGAGCCCCACCATGTTTTGATCGGTTCGCGCCCCGCTGATCGTGTAGGAGTCGAGATAGTCGATCTGCTGGAGGCTACCTCGCAGTCGGCTCGAAGCGGGGAGCTCGCAGGGGGCGGCGCGCTGCATCGCGCTAGACCCGTTCGGGATTGAAGTTGGCCTTAACGCCGGTGCCGTAGCGCTTCAGCGCACCCTCGGCGCCGGCCGCATTGGGCCGCTGGAAGATCCAGTTCTGCCAGGCCGTCAGGCGACCGAAGATTTTCGTCTCCATCGTCTCGGGGCCAGCGAAGCGCAGGTTCGCCTCCATGCCGGTCAGGCCGTCGGCGGAGTAGCTGGAGCGCTCTTCCAGGAAGATGCGCACCTCGTCGTCCCAATCGATGTGATCGAAGGCGGATGTAACGAGGCCCATCTCCTCGCACGCCTCCGCTTCGAGCGGCTTGCCGGTCTCGGCCTTCGCCTTGTCGACGCTCTCCGGTTCGCCGAGGAAGCGCGTGGCGAGGCGCGAGAGATCGTTACTCATCGGATAGGTGCCGAAGTTGAGGTTCGACAGCGTGATCGCCGCGGCCGGGCGGTTGTCGCCCTGGAATGACCCGACCAGCATGAAAGAGCGGTCGCACGCGAACACGATCTCGGCCAGCGTGCCGGCAAAGCAACTGCCCGGCTCGATCAGCGCGACCAGCGAACGCGAGGTGACGTCGATGCGCTTCAGCGTGCGCTTCCAGAAGTGCAGGATCTCGCGCGCGAGCCAGTTGCCCTTGTTGGCCTCGAGGAACTTGTCGTAGGCCAGCACCTGGGCGGCTTCGCCCTGCGTCTTGAAGATCCAGACGCCGATATCAGCCTCGTTGAGGCGCATGTGCAGGATGGCGTCGTCGAGATCGCGCGCCAGCCGCAGCGGCCAGAACTGCGCCCCCTGCTGGTGCATCTGCTCGACGGATGCCGGCGGCGCCTCGGCCGGCCCGCTGATGGTGATGGTCGCGCGCCGCGTGCCGCGATCGATGTCCACCTTAACGCTCGAATAGGTGACGGCGTCGTCCTCGATGGTGCGCGCAATCGGCGTGAACGCGATGCCCTTGGCATTTGCCGGCCGATCCGATGTCGATGCCAGCTTCTTCGCCGCATCCTTCACGGCCTGCTCGAACTTGGAGTTGGGCACGGACTGGTCGACGAGGCGCCACTTCACGGCACGGCTGCCTTTGACTCCCTCCTCCACCGTGCAAAACGCATCGGCGAGGTCGCGGCGCACCTTGCGCTTGTCGGTGACGCGCGTCAGGCCGCCCGTGCCGGGCAGCACCGCAAGCAGCGGCAGTTCGGGCAGCGACACCGACGAGTTGCCGTCGTCGGCGAGCATAATGTGGTCGGTCGCCAGCGCCAGCTCGTAGCCGCCGCCGGCGGCGCTGCCGCGCACGGCGCACAGATATTTCTGGCCGGAGTTCGCGCTCGCGTCCTCCATGGAGTTGCGCGTCTCGTTGGTGAACTTGCAGAAGTTGACCTTGTGCGCATGGGTGGAGCCGGCGAGCATGCGGATGTTGGCGCCCGCGCAGAACACGCGGTCCTTGCCGGACTTCAGCACTACGACTTTCACTTCAGGGTGCTCGAAGCGCAGCCGCTGCACGGCGTCGTTGAGTTCGATGTCGACGCCGAGGTCGTAGGAATTGAGCTTGAGCTGATAGCCGTCGAACAAGCCGCCCGTCTCGTCGACGTCCATGATCAGCTCGGCGACGTCGCCGTCGAACTTCAGCTTCCAATGCCGGTAGCGGGACGGCTCGGTCTGGAAGTCGATGCGCTTGGCCATAGCGTCGTTTCTCTCAAGAGGTCGTCCAGATGGCGCTCTTCTTGACGTAGCGCCGTGCAGCAAGAGTTTACTGCGCAACTATGCATTATTATGCCTATTGCCTTAGCTTAGCATGCAACATATTGCAAGTTATAATCGGTTCACTCCAAAGTGGGCCGCAGAGGCGGCCCACCGGAAGCGGCGAAGTCCTGAGCCGCCACCTTAGCGCGGAGCGAGCCCCGCCGCCTCGATCTCACCCATGGCCTCGTTCGTGAACTCGGCCTGCGGTGCGTCGCCGCCAATGACGAACATGAGGATCGCCTCTTCCTCCGGATCGCCCTTGGTCACGTTCTCGAAGCGCCGCGCCACGCCGGGCGGGAACGAGACGACATCCATCGGCCCGAGATCCACGTAGTCGACGTCGCCCTTCTCGTTCTCCCAGCTGCAGCGCCAGGTGCCGGTCATGGGAATGAAGGTCTCGTTGGTGTCGTGGTTGTGCATCATCGGTCCGTTGCCGGGCTTGGCACGGCAGTAGCCGAGATTGAACCCTTCCTGGATCTTGATGGCCGCGAGCCGGGAGGCATCATCGCCCACCGGCGACGTCACCGCGCCGCCCGATCCCGCCGGCGGCTGGAAGCCGATGACGTTGTAGAGCTTGCGGATCGAGCCCTTCATCTTGCTGTCGGGCAGCCCGCCGTCGAAGCCCTTGAGGTCGGCAAAGCGCGCGACCCGGCGCATGATTTCCTCGCGCGTGTATCCGCGTCTTGACAGCTTCTCCATGGGTTTCCTCCTTGTTGGCGGCTGTTCTCGCCGCTATGCGTTCTCCCGCAGCTTGAACCTTTGTATCTTGCCAGTCGCCGTCTTCGGAAGTCCTTCCACGACCTCGATCCATCGCGGATACTTCCACATGCCGGCCTTGGCCTTGACGTGCTCCTTCAGCGCCTCCTGCAGCCCGTTGCTCGTCGCGCGGCCCGGCTTCAGCACGATGAACGCCTTCGGCTTCAGCAGACCTTCGGGGTCTTCCTTCGGAACGACCGCCGCCTCCAGCACATCCTCGTGGCTGATGAGCGCGCTCTCCACTTCGAACGGCGACACCCAGATGCCCGACACCTTGAACATGTCGTCCGTGCGGCCCTGGTAGGTGAAATAGCCCTCGGCATCGCGCGTGTACTTGTCGCCCGAACGCGTCCAGCCGCCCTCGAAGGTGTGGCGGCTCTTCTCGCGCTGGTTCCAGTAGCCCTCGGCCGCGCTCGGCCCGCGCACGAGCATCTCGCCGACTTCCCCGTCGGGCACCTCCTTGCCCTGGTCGTCGACGAGACGGATCTCGTACCCGGGCACCGGCCGGCCCGACGTGCCGTACTTGAGGGCGGATGCGTTGTTGCACACGTATTGGTGCAGCATCTCCGTCGAGCCCACGCCGTCG
Organism: uncultured Alphaproteobacteria bacterium; assembly: GCA_963782855.1. Taxonomy (GTDB): domain Bacteria; phylum Pseudomonadota; class Alphaproteobacteria; order Rhizobiales; family Hyphomicrobiaceae; genus AWTP1-13. The sequence continues at coordinate 4,585 of CAWALW010000032.1, forward strand.
TAGATGTCGACGCCAAACTTCGCGCAGAAGGCCTTGCCGACCTCGCCCGGAAGCGCCTCGCCAGCGGAGACACAAGTGCGCAGCCGCTGCGAGCTGTTCTCCGGCGTTCCCTGCGGGTAGGCCAGCATGGCGGAATAGAGCGTCGGTACGCCGAAGAAGAATGTCGGCTGGTATTGCTTCAACGTGGCAAAAACGGATTCCGGCGTCGGTCTCTCGGGCCGCAGCACAGCGGTGGCCCCGACTGAAAGCGGAAACGACATCGCGTTGCCGAGTCCGTAGGCAAAGAAGAGCTTCGCCGCCGAGTAGATGAGATCATCCTCGCGCATGCCGAGGCATTCCTGCCCGGTCAGCCGCGCCGTCTCCATCGGACTGGAGTGCACATGACGGGCACCCTTGGGCATGCCGGTGGAGCCCGACGAGTAGAGCCAGAAGGCAGTCTCATCCGGGCTCGTATCGACGGCATCGAACGCCGGCTGCTGCAGTCCCATCTCGCCGCGCAGCGACAACGCAAAGGCCGGCGGCTCGCCGCCCGAGAGGAATACGTGCTTCAGCGCGGGCAGTTGACCGAGGATGGGCTGCACCACCTGCAGCAGGGGCGGCGAGACGAACAGCGCCTTCGCCCGGCAGTCGCGCAGGATGTAGGTGTACTGCTCGGTCGTCAGCAGCGTGTTCAGGCACACCGGCACCACGCCGGCCTTGATGGCACCCCAGAACACCGCGGGGAAGTCGACGCCGTCGAGCAGCAGGATCGCAACCCGCGCCTCGCGTTCCACTCCATACGTCCCCAGCAGGTTGGCCACACGATTGCAGCGCGCCTGCAGCTCGCCGTAGGTCAGCGTCTCCTCAGGGTCGATGAACGCGGCCTTTGCTGCGCGGCCCTGCGTGACGTTGCGGTCGACCATGTCGGCCGCCGCGTTGTAGATGCGCGGATAGTCCATCGATCCTCCCCTGCGCCGTGTCGGCCTGCTTCGCGGCCCGTCAGAAAGCCGTCGCGGCCTTTCGTGCATGATACTGCAACTCTGATGCGAGGAAAGCCGTGCTTTTTGCATCTTATCTGCCGGAAGATGTAATATGATGCCTCCTTCGGTGGCACCTCCCGGGACGAATGATGCGTGGCAGCCTTGATCCGTCCGGCGTCGAGACACGGCGCGGCGAAGCGCCCGCCGACGAGACCTATTTGCGGGGCGTCGGCGAGCGGGTCCGCCTCGCACGCGCGCGGCGGGGCATGTCGCGCAAGATACTCTCGAAGGCCTCCGGCGTTTCGGAGCGCTATCTCGCCGAGCTCGAGCGCGGCGCCGGCAATGCGTCCCTGCTTGTCGTGCGCCAGATCGCGGAGGCGCTCGGCGTCGAGCCGGCCAAGCTCGTCAGCGATCAGGCCGAACGGCCCATCGATCTCACGCTGGCCATCCATGAGCTCGAGCACCTGACATCCGACGAACTCGCGGAAGCGCGGCGTCTCCTGGCGCAGCGTTTCGGCAGGTCAGCGGCGGCGGGCCAGCAGCGCATTGCTCTCGTAGGGTTGCGCGGTGCAGGCAAGACGACACTCGGCCAGCTCGCAGCGCAGGCGCTCTCCGTCCCGTTTGTCGAGCTGGACCGGGAAGTCGAGCGCGCAAGCGGGATGGAACTCGCCGAGATTTTCGCGACGCGTGGCCAGGCGATGTACCGGCGCCTCGAACGGCAGTGCCTGGAAACTGTGGTCGAGCGATTCGATCGCGTCGTCATCGCAACCGGCGGCAGCCTCGTCACCGAGCCGGCGACCTACCACCTGCTGCTGTCGTCGTGTTTCGTCATCTGGTTGAGCGCAAAACCAGACGAGCACATGGGAAGGGTGCTCGCGCAGGGAGACCTGCGGCCGATGGCTGAAGGTCCGCAGGCCATGGATGATCTCAACGCCATCCTCGCCAGCCGCACGACGCTCTATTCGAAGGCGGACGTCGAAGTCAGGACCACCGGCAAAAGCCAGGCGCAGGCGCTCGACGCTCTCCTGGCCGCCATCGCTCACGGTGCTGAGGCGCGCGAAACGGACTG
>CAWALW010000033.1:0-19574 GCA_963782855.1 uncultured Alphaproteobacteria bacterium
TAACAGGCCCAGAGCGGCGTCACGCAGGTTGGCCCAGGAGAAGGGCTCGTAGGTGAACACGACGCGATGCGTGCCTTCGCCCACCTCCACGCCGCGGAACAGAACATTGGCGCGCAGGAGGCGGGCGGGCTCGCCGTCGACCTCCGCGAACCATCCCGGGGTAGTAGGGCTCATGCAGGATGAGAATCCCCGGGCGAACGCTCTCCACCTCGATCTTTATCTGATCCGGTAGCTCCAGGCTACGATCTGCGCCCGGCCGCCTTCGCCGGCCAGCTTGGGGTAGCTCCTGACCGGCGCGGTATCTGCATCGATCATCGCGGTCTCGCTTTCGGGGTTGACGCTGAATTGCCCCGCCTTCACGTGCGCCTCGGTGTCGGCCACCATGATTGTGCTGCTGAATTTCACGCGCGGCTCGGGGTCGGTGAGTTGGTAGATCCAGATGCGGGGGCCGGCCAGCAGGATGTCGGCAACGGGCCGCTTGGCGAGGCGCGGTACCTTCTCGATCGGCTGGCCGAGGACGATGTATTCGAGCCCGAGCTCGCGGGCCAGGGCGCAGTCATAGCCGTCGAATGAAGCCGGGAATATCCGCTGATCGACGATGTGCGTCGTTTCGCCGGGCGATACCAGGCGGTTGAGTGCCGATGCGCAGGGGGTTGTAGCCGTTGGTGGCTTCAAGTCCGCGGGTCATGGCGAGATTTTGCCGAGGGGCCGCTGACGCCGACGATCTCCACACGCGGGCGCTCGCCTTCCTTGCGCCGCGCAGCGATCTCGCGCTCCAGGATGGCTAGTGCGTGAGCCTCGCCGCCTGCCGGTCTTTCGAGCACGGAATAATATCCGGGCGGTTCGGCGTTGAGGGTGGATGCCGCGTTCCACCAGAGAGCTCGCCGGCGGCGATGATGCTGACGCAGGTCGCCGCAATGACGCGTGCGCGTGCGGAGCGGGCAAGCGTGAGCAATGCCACGACGGTCAGCACGATCGCGGTTGCGGGCAGCGCCTCGCGCAAGGAATCCCAGCCGTGCTGCGTGCGTGAGGAGAACCAGATGGCCCAGGCGATCACGAACAGGGCGCCGGACGCCGCGGATGGCGTAGAGCTCGCCCAGAGCGGCGGCCGCGGCAGGCCTTCCCGCACATAGTCCGCCGGCGCAGCTGGCCGGCCAGCACCGCCAGCACGGCCACGAACACGAATGCACCGTCGACTGGACGGCGAAACGGCTGATCCCCGGCACGTGCTCAAACGCCAGCGCATAGACCGGCGTGTAGCGTGCAGCATGTAGAGCAGGGCGACGAGCAGCAGCGCCCGTCAGCAGCCGTCGGCCCCTGCGCACGACCTCCCCGCCACCGGCGATGCCCAGCCACAGCAGCACTATGGTCGGCGCGGCGCCGACGAACAGGTAGTTGAACGACCGGTCGGTGGCCCCCACTTCCGGCAGCGTATCGAAATTCGGTCCCCAGTAGGTACTGCGTGGACTCGACGAGCCCATCACGTTGGCAACGGCCATGGAGGCAAGGTTGGCTCGATAGAGCGAGGCCTCGAGCCCCCGATCGAGCGGCACATCGGGACGATTGGAGAGGGCTGCGAACTGCATGGTCAGCAGCAGCGGCACCGCCAGCAGCGCGGCACCCACCAGCATCATGGCCGCGAGCACGGCCCGGCGCTCGTGCAGCCACCGCCGCCGGTCGTCCGCCGACGGCGAACTCGCCGATCAGCACGGCCGCAAGCGCGAAGCACAACAGCAGCATTCATGATTGCGGCCCAGCGCCAAGGCCGCGGCCGCCCCCGAACGCCGCGGCAATCAGCATCGAGCGGCGCTGCAGCGCGAGCGACAGCAGCAGCAGCGCCGGCGGAAACAGCGCGTAGCTCAGGATGATGCCGGTGTGCTGCAGCCGGCCCGACGCCGGCCCACCGACATGAACACGGCAGCGGCCAGCACCGAAGCCGGCAACGGCCATCCCATGCGCCATCCCATGGCGCCGAGCGCCAGGCCGCCGGCAAGCAGGTGGGCGTAGACGACGAGGTCGAACGCGCGGATCGACGGCGTCGCGTCGAACCAGGCCCAGACCACGAACACCGGCGCGAAGATCAGCGACTGCGGATCGGCAACGCTGGGATCCCGCCATAGTGGTAGGGATTCCAGAACGGCGTGTCGCCGGCATGGATGGCAGACGCCAGGAAACGGAAGAAGGCGTAGAACTGGTTCTTGGCGTCCCACGGCACGACGGTGTCGGTGAAAATCCAGCGGCTTGCGGCGACAGCCAAATGATCGCGATCGCCGCCGGGGGGCAAGGGCCCCAGACTGCGGCAGGGGACCGGACCTCCAACGACGCATTGGCGTCGGGTCGAACAACAGGCCGAGGATCGAGCACGCGCGCCCCTTCCCAGAACACCCGAAGGGTGGCGGCGTGACCCCCCCTTCAACTGTTGCTGTTTTCCCCGCCGCCCATGCTAGTCTGTAGGCTGCATCGGCTCATCTTTAGATTGCTTCCGAAGCACAATACGCCAAGATGTTTTGCAGATTGGGTTTGAATAGGGCCTTTTACCTCGCCCTCTTCGCAGATGCAGCAGAGGTCGCCGCAAACGACTCCAATCGCGCCGTGCCGCACCACTCTATGGGTTGCACAGCCCGCCTTCCGTATCGCTGCAGTCGAGCACGAGGAGGACATCATGGCAGAGAGCGTCTACAAGATCATCGAAATCGTCGGCACCAGCCCCACCTCTTGGGAGAAGGCTGCGGCCGCAGCCGTGCTGCGGGCAGCCTCCACGTTGCGGGACCTGCGTGTTGCGGAGGTGACGGAACAGGACATCGTCATCACCGACGGCAAGATCGAGGCCTACCGCGTGCGCCTGAAGATCTCGTTCAAGTACGAGGACTAGCTGGAGCGATCAGCGTCAGGTCGATGCCGATCGAATCGCTCCGGCCTTGCCGCTATCGTCGTCCGACTGCTGTAGTCAGCGCCAGCATCAGCCGCCACGATCGCCGCGCCGCAGGTATGGCAAGTCGCCGGTCTGGATCGATACCGACAAGTACGAAGGTGACGTCGGTGACGATCGCCCGCGGTGCAGCTGGTCGGATCGACGTACGCCGGGCTGATGGCAAGCTCTACGGCGTGATGCTGCTGGTGCGCACCGCGACGGTCGATGCCAAGTCCGGCAAGTGGGCAAGAAGAGCCAGATGACGAGAAGCTTCCTGCGGGCGCGACCTTCTGGTCGACTTCTACCGGCCGCGGACCGCCTGCGCGTCCCGACCAGCACGGGCACGAGCCTGCGCATCAATGTCGAGGACGGCAAGACCATCGTCGACGGCTCGCTGGAGCACGCCGAAGCCGACGCGAACAAGGGCAAGACCCCGAAGGTGACGGCCGGCGCCTACTCCACAGCTTGCCGGCACCAGGAAGCAAACCTTTACGACTTCGACACCGGCAACAAGGCTACGTGCGCCAGGCACCGCCCAGTGACGGCGTCCTGAAGACGCTCAGCAAGCTCAGCCGACGGCGCCGATCGCCTTCGACATCCGGTCGGATGGCAAGGGCGGAATACCGGCTGGGTTCTAGCGGGCGGCACGCTGCTACCGCTCGACATCGCGACGGGCGCCACGACGGCCGAGGGCAAGGTTGCGGGCGACAAGGGCGCACAGCCCCATCGCCATCCCCCGGCGACTAGGCAAAAAAACCAGGACGGCGAACGTGCGGGGCTGATGTCCTGTCCTCCACGGCTGCGGCTCGATGTAGGAGCCGCGCGACTTCCTCCGCACATTGGCGGACGAACTCAGAAAACGCGGCCCTTTCTCCAGGTGGCGAGCGGCGCCGTCGCAGGCGGCTGTCTGGCTGCGGCTCGTGCGGATCCTTGCCGGCTTGCGCGGCGTCGTTCTGGGTCTCGACACCGTCCGGCACGCACGCGCGCTTGTCGCTGACCGGCGACAGCCATGTGCGGTACTGTCGGTCTATCCTCGCGATCGGTCTCGGCTTCTGGAGCACGGTGCCGCGTATCGACATGCGTGGCGCGAGGTTCGCCTCCCACCTGCTCGTCTCGTCGGCGGGCTGGCGCGGCTCTACGGACTCGTCCGCGCCGGGCGGCGCGACGAGGGCCGCGGTCGGCGCTTGTCATGGAGCCGCGGTGCGCCGCACCGGCCGATGGCGCGAGCGAGTCGAGCGGGTGCGAGCGCGATCGGCCTCAGATCACCTCTTCGGTCTTGTCGTCGGTCTCGCCGTAGCGGCGCATGGTGGCGGGCTTGGTGCCCTCGTAGAGCTTCTCGATGCCCGGCGCGATCTTGGCGTTCTCGCGCTCGAACAGGCTGGCGCCCGCCATGTCGCTTTCCACCAGGAACGGCCCGAACTTCTCCACCTCCAGCACCCAGATGGCCTGCGCCAGACCCAGCTCCTCGACCCAGTGCGTGGCCGCCACCTTCTTGATGCCGCGTCCGAGCAGCGCGCCGGTGCCGTAGCCGACGGTGGTGAGATAGATCGCGTTGTGGGGCACGAAGTGGCGCTTGTAGATCTCGCCCGTCATGCCGCCCTTGCCGAGGATGAGGTTGCAGCGCGACAGCTTGAACCAGCCGTCGAGCCACTTGGCGAAGCGGAACGAGGCGGTGGCCGTCACCGCGCCGACGGTGGCGCTGCCGTCGGGATTGAGCGTGGCGGCCGGCGAGCAGTGGAAGTTGGCAAATCCCAGCTCCTCGGGCGGGGCGGGCAAGCCCGCGCCGTCCTCCACCGCGCGCTTGTAGACGCCCTCGCGCGCCGTGTAGACGCGGCCCGTGAGATAGACGACGGTGCCGAGTCTCCAGCGCAGCGAGGTCTTCCGTCTTCGGCGGGAAGCTGCAGGTGGACGGTCTTGAGTTTGGTTGCCGTATTCAACGGGCAGTTCCTTCCTGCTAGTCGAACCGCAGATATCGACTTGCCGACCCAGCCCGGAAGCTGATCGGTGCGGGCCGGTGCGAAAATCTCATAGTACACGGCGCCCTCGCTCCCGACGCCGGTGGCGGCATGGCGGGAGCCGGGAGGGAAGAAGACGAAATCGCCCGGGTGCGCTTCGAACTCGCGGCCGTCCACGACGAGCCGCACCATGCCCGAGATCATGACGAGGATTTGCTCGTTGTCGTGCCAGTGCGTCGTGCCGTCGAACTTGGCGTCGGGCGACGTGACCACCCGCACCGCCGACATCTTGTCGGCGCAGATGCCCTGGCGGTCGGAACCGGCACGCATGCCGGGCGCCACCGGGATCTTCTTCCAATCGATGAGCATGCGTCTTCCCCGACGGCCCGGTCTGCCGTCCTCAGAACACGATGACGCCGCGCGCCACCGCGCCCTGCGTCAGCAGCTTGAAGCCCTCGTTGATCTCGTCGAACTTGTAGGTCCGGCTGATCAGGGCATCGAGGTTGATGCGCTTGTCCATGTCGAGGTCGGCCAGCACGCCGAAGTCGATCGGCGGCCGGATCGAGCCGTAGTAGGTGCCGGTGATCTTCTTCTCCTGGAACACGACCTGGAACGGGTTGATCTGCGCGCGGTCCGTGAAGGCCGGCATCCCGACCATGACGGCATGGCCGCCCGGCGCGATGGCGTCGACGCACGTTTCCATGGTCTTTGCGCCGCCGATCGCATCGAAGGCGTAGTCGACGCCCAGGCCGCCGGTGAGGTCCTTCACGGCCTTCACCGTGTCGTCCTTCTTGGCATTGATGATGTGCGTGGCGCCGAACTCGCGCGCGTAGCCGAGCTTGTTGTCGAGCAGGTCGCAGGCGATGATCGTCTTCGCGCCGGCGAGCTTGGCGCCCTGCACCACGTTCAAGCCCACGCCGCCGCAGCCGACCACCAGCACGCTGGATCCCGATTCCACCTTGGCGTGCCGGATCGCCGCGCCGACGCCCGTCGCCACGCTGCAGCCGATGATGGCCGCGTGCGTCCACGGCAGGTCCTTGCGCACCGCCACCACCTGCTCGGCCGGGCACACCACGTATTCCGAGAACGTGCCGATGCGCGCCATCTGGTTGACCGGCTCGCCGTTCAGCTTCACGCGCGCGGTGCCGTCGTGCATGCGCCAGCGCGGCGTGTCGTTGTGGCCGTTGCAGATCACCGAGCGGCCCTGCGAGCAGTAGCGGCAGTGTCCGCAGTTGGGCCGGAACGAGAAGATGACGTGGTCGCCCTTCTTGACGTTGCTGACGCCCTGCCCGAGCTCCACGACGATGCCGGCCGCCTCGTGCCCCAGCACCATCGGCAGCGGCAGCGGCCAGTCGCCGTTCATGATGTGATAGTCGGACAGGCACACGCCGGCCGCCTTCACCTGCACGCGCACCTCGCCGGCCTTCGGGCCCTCCTGCTCCAGGTCGAGGATCTGCAGCGGCTTGTTGACTTCGGTCAGGACGGCGGCGCGCATGACGTTTCTCCTCAGATTGTCTCGTTCGGGAACTGGATGAATTGGCTGGGCACACAGTCTGTCAGCCACACCCCGTTCGTCGAGAGAAAAAATGCATGACCCTGCTCTTGCATGCGCCCTGCTGCTATGCGCAGGACCACCGGCCGCCCGTGCCGGCTGCCGACCTTGATGGCTGTTTCCTCGTCCGGCGACAGGTGCACGTGCTGGCGCTGTCCCGCCTTCAGCCCCTCCGCGCGGATGGCGGCGACTGATTTCTCGCCCGTGCCGTGAAACAGCGACCGGCGGCGGTTCGCTGGGGGCAAGGCCCAGATCGATATCGACCGAATGCCCCTGGTTCGCCCGGATGCGCGTGCCCGTCTGCGTCGATGGCGAACCGCTGCTTGTCGCTGGTCGCCACCACCTCCGCGATCAGCTCGCGCGTCAGCGCCATGCCGTGCGCGCCGGCCTTCTCGATCAGCTCGCCGATCTCCGCCCAGCCGTTCGCATCGAGCCCCAGCCCGATCTCCTCCGGCTTGTGCCGCAGCACCAGGCTCATGAACTTGCTCGCTTTGACGAGATCTTGGGTCATTGCACCTGTCTTCCCCGCTCTCCCCGATCTGACGGGGAGAGGGCTCGGGGTGAGGGTGCGAACCTGGCCGACACTGGCTCCCACGCTCCGGCTTCCTCCAGCCGGGGCGACGAATCCTACTCCGCCGCCTCGCGCCGCGGCGCCTCCCATTCCACCGTCGTGCGCCGCATGTAGTCGGTGAACCACATCGGATCGGTGCGGAACTCGACGCGGCCGTCGCCGTGCAGCCGCGCGGTCGCCCGCCGCGAGGACAGGCAGAACATGTGCACGCTCATCGGCATGCCGCCGGTGTGGCAGTAGCCGACCTCGATGTGGCAATCGACCACCATCGACGAGCCCATGAAACCCATGGCGCCCATGCCGATGTTGTTGCCGACGTCCTTCAGCTCCTCCTCCAGCGCCGCGATCTTCGGATCGGGGTTGCGCGAGCCGACGGTGCGCAGGCACGACGCCTGCTTGCCCAGCACCATGCAGATGTCCTTGGAGCCGCCGAGCCCCACGCCGACGATGGCCGGCTGGCAGGCGAGCCCGCGCCGGCCGAACTGGATCAGCGTGTCGAGATAGAACCGCTTGATGCCGTCGATGCCGTCGGCGGGAAACAGCATGCGGTAGTCGGAGCCGAACAGCCCGCCCTTGTGCACGGTGGTCAGCTCGATCCAGTCGGCATCCGGGTGGAACGCATACTCGATCTCCGGCGCGCCGATGCCGCAGTTGTTGTTGTGGTCCGTGCGCCAGAGCGGATGCACGCGGTTGGGCCGCAGCGGCACGTCGTTGGTGGCGTTGGCCGTGGCCCGCCGCAACGCCGCCTCCAGCGCGATCGGCCCGCCTTCGTTGCGCGCCTCGTTGCCGATCTTGACGTACCAGCGCGGCACGCCGGTATCGCCGCACATGGCGCGCCGGTCTTCCTTGGCGGCCTCGTAGTTCTCCAGCATCGCCTGGATCACGAACGACGACAGGTCGCCCTTCTCGGTGTCGGCGCACTTGCGCAGGCCGTCGAGATAATCGTCCGGTATCTCGATGGCCGCCTTGGCCATCAGCTGCTCGGCGGTTTTCTGCAGGGTTGCGATGGGGATCATTGGCAAGCGACTCCGCTCGTCACCCGATGTCGTAGGGCATGCGCGCGTGCTTCCCCTCCCCCTCAGGTGGGGATGGAACGCCAGGGGTTAGACGGCCGGCATCGGCCTGGCCGCGAACGCCGTCGACGCTGAGCGATGGCGTCCGTGCGTGGAAGCGGATAGTCACCCCCTCCTGCCGCCCACTCCGCTCGCACAAGGGCGCCAAGGGGCACATGACGGCGACCGCGCCGTACTCTCTCGAGCGATCACGCGCCGAGACGCTGATTCACTCCGCCGCCTCCTTGAGCAAGCTCTGCCCCGGCCGCACGATGGTGAACTTCACGGGCTGCTCCGTGATGTCGAGCACGCCGTCGCGCTGACGCGCCACGGTATAGGTCGACGTCTCCAGGTCGCCCTCGCCGGGGAAGTCCTCGCGGAAATGCGCGCCGCGGCTGTTCTCGCGCTTGAGCGCGGCCAGCGCGATCACCTTGGAGATCTCCACCAGCGACCGCAGGTTCAGCCAGTCGTGCCAGGTGAGATTGAACGCGCGGTCGCCGTCGGCGACGCCCGCCGCCAGCAACTCCGCCCTCGATCGCGTCGAGCTTGCCCAGTCCACGCTTCAAGCCCGCAGCATCGCGGATCACGCCCACGTCGTCCCACATCGCGTCGAGCAGCCGCTCGCGCAGCGCGTTGAGATCGCCGCCCTTGCGCGCGAACGGATGCTGCGCCCGCGCCATCTCCGCCTTGATCAGCTCCTCGTCCGGCACCGCGATGCCCGCCGTTGGCCGCCACCCACGCCGCCATCGTCTCCCCGGCGATGCCGCCGAACACGGTCGAGTTGGCGACGCCGTTGCCGCCGAGGCGGTTGGCGCCGTGCATGCCGCTGGCATCCTCGCCGGCCACGAACAGGCCCGGCAGCTCGGTCGAGGTATCGACGCCGCACATCACGCCGCCCATGAAGTAGTGCGCCGTCGGCACCACCTCCACGAGGCCGCCCGCAAGGTCGAAGCCGCAGTCGGCGCAGCGCTCCACCATGCCCTTGAACATCTTGGCGACCTTCTCGGGCCCCAGGTGCGCCATCTTGATGTAGAGCGCCGCCATGCTTGGTGGTGCGGCCCGCGCGCATCTCCGCGTAGATGGCGCGCGAGACGATGTCGCGCGTGGCCCGCTCCAGCTTGGGGTCGTAGTCGCGCCATGAAGCGCTCGCTCGGCGCCGTTGAGCAGATGCCCGCCCGCGCCGCGCAGGCCTTCCTCCAGCACCGTGCCGGTCATGCGCGTATCGGGGCCGGCCAGCAGCCCCGTCGGATGGAACTGCACCATCTCCATGTCGCGCAGCGGCAGGCCGGCGCCGCAGCGCCATGGCGAGGCCGTCCATGCTCTTGTCGCCCGACGGCGTGTGATAGCGGTACATGGTCGGCCCGCCGCCCGTCGCCAGCAGCACGGCGCCGCGCCTGCACGAAGCGGAACAGCCCGGTGCGGATGTCGATCATCAGCACGCCGGCGAGGACTTGCCGTCCGTGGCCGGGATCAGCGCCACCGCGCGATGCTCCTCCAGCCGCTTGATCGGCCGCGCCCACACCTGCTCCATCAGCCGGTTGATGATCTCGATGCCGGTGAGGTCGCCCTTGTGCACCGTGCGGTCGAAGGTCTGGCCCGCGAAGGCCTTGCCGTGCAGCGTGCCGTCGGCGTTGCGGTCGAAGAAGCAGCCGACCTCGTTCTCCAGCTCGTGGACGCGCTCCACCGCCTTGGTCACCAGCGTCCAGGCGAGGTCCTGGTCGGGCAGCCACTTGCCGCCCTCGATGGTGTCCATGAAGTGGCGCTCGATGGAGTCGCCGGGGTTGAGCGCGACGTTGTAGCCGCCCTGCACCATGCGCGTGCAGCCGCACTTGCCGATCAGGCCTTTGGTGGCGACCGTGATATCGAGGTTCGCGTTCGCCTGATGCGCGTGCAGCGCCGCGAACAGCCCGGCCCCGCCGGAGCCGAGGATCAGGATGTCGGTCTTCAGCCGTTCGAGCATGTCTCTGGTTTACATCGCGCCGAAAAGAAAGGCGACCGCCGCCAGCCCGGCCAGCGCCAGCGCCCCGAACGCCAGGTTCTTCTGCCCATCGCGCCAGGGCATGTTCTCGATCAGCAGCACGCGCAATCCCCCCAGCATGTGCACCGCCAGCAGGAACACCAGGATCGTCTCGCCGGTCTTGAACAGCGGATTGTCTATCCATCGCAGCGTGCCTTCCAGGCGGGCCTCGCCTTGCAGCGCGAGCCCCAGCGTCAGGAAATGCAGCGGCAGGAAGCACGCCAGCGCCAAGCCGGAAACCCGGTGCACCATGGCGGCGATCCACAGCGCGTTGCGCCGGTTGCCGGAGGTGTGGAGCTGCCGCGCGCTCATAGCACCACCGCTGCCACCGCTCGCAGTCCAAGCGCGGCCAGCACGAGCCCGAAGCCCCACATGAGAACATCGAGGGCCCGCTTGTCCTTCAGCGGCGTCCACTCCGACACGATCGCGCGCACGCCGATGGCGCCGTGCACCGACACCGCGAGAACGAACAGGCCATAGAACAGGCCCCAGCCGACGCTGCCCCGCGTCCGCCCCAGGATATCGGCCGCCGAAAGCCCGCGGCTCGTCGCATAGAAGATGACGATCAGATGCCCCAGCACCAGCGGCGCCATGATCACCGCCGTCGCCCGCTGTAGGATGTAGAGCCGGACGTTCATCGCTCACCTGTCATTCCGGCCAAGGGGGTCGGCCCGCGAGCCGAAACCTCCAGGGCAACGTCACAGCTCCCCCTTGATATACGCCTGCATCGTCCGCCGCTTCAGCCCGGCGATGGAGGCGGTGGGGTTCAGCTTGTTGGGACAATGCTCCTGGCAGCTCTGATGCGAGTGGCAGGCATGGCAGCCACCCGCCTCGGCTATCGCGGCGAGCCGCTGCTTGTTGCCCGCATCTTTCACGTCGTTGACCAGCGTCCACGCGCGATTGAGCGCCGCGGGTCCAAGATAGTCCTCGTTCCAACGCACCGTATCGCAGGCCGCATAGCACACCGCGCAGTTGATGCATTCGATCGCCGCGTCGGTTTCAATACGCTGAGCACTCGCCGGCGAAATCCTCTCGATAGGGTCAGCACGCGTCTTGCCGGGTGCAAACACGCCCTTGGCCTTCTGCCACTTCTCGAAGAAGGGCGCGAGGTCAGCCGCGAGGTCCTTGATAACAGGCAGATTGGCGAGCGGCCCGATCTCTATTCTGCCGTTCTCGATCACCTTGGAGGTGTGCGTGCGGCACGTCCACCGCGGCCGGCCGTTCACCGTCATGGCGCAGGAGCCGCACATGCCGACCCGGCAGGCAAAGCGATAGCTGAGCGTGGGATCGGCGTTGCGCTGCACCCAGGTCACGATATCGAGCACGGTCTGGTTGGCGCGCTGCGGCACCTCATAGGTCTGGTACCGGCCATCCGCCTTGCCGCGCCACAGCGAGACTTTGATCATGTCATTCATGGGTAGGCAGCTCTCAAGGGATCGCGCAAGCTAGCAAGCGGCGGCGATCCCGCAACGATCAAACTAGCGCGGCTGCATCCCACTGAGGCCGGAACGCTGCAGTGCAAACACCTCGCCCTCGCTCTCCTCCGTGTCTAGCCACAGGAATGGGAGCTCCGGAAATTCTGCCTCCAGCGTCGTCGCGTCCTGTTCCGATCTCTACAATCATCATTCCATCGTCGGTCAGGTGCTCCGCGGCCTCTGCCAGCATTCGCCGGACGATATCCAGGCCATCTCCACCACCTGCATGCGCCATGGCCGGCTCGGCTGCGTGCTCCGGCGGAAAGGCCGCGATGGCCGAATCGCTCACGTATGGCGGATTGGACAGGATGAGGTCGTAGCGCTCCCCTTCCAGGCCTATCGAACAGGTCCGACCGCACCAGCCTCACGCGCTCCTCCAGGCCATAGGCCGATACGTTGCGCTCAGCCACCTCCAATGCGCCGGGCGACAGCTCTGCCGCATCGATGCTTGCGTCATCGAAAGCCAGCGCCGCCAGGATGGCCAGGCATCCCGAGCCGTGCACAGGTCCAGCAACCGGCGCGGCTCCGCAAGGTCCGGCAGAGCGTTTCCCAGCCCCCCAGCCAAAAGCTCTGCGATGTAGGAACGCGGCACGATCACCCGCTCGTCCACGTAGAAGGCGTGCCCGCCGGCCCAAGCTTCGTTTGTAAGATAGGGAGCCGGCTTGCGCGTCGAAATTCGTTTCTCGATGATTTCGGCCAGCGCTTTACGCTCCGAAACCAACAATTTCGCATCCAGCCACGGATCGAGCTGATGTATCGGAAGCTTGAGCGTATGCAGGATAAGGAAGGCTGCCTCGTCGAACGCGTTCGCCGTGCCATGACCGTAGGTTAGCCCGGCCGCATTGAAACGGCTGACCGCATAGCGCAGCCAGTCACGAACTGTGTGGAGCGCCTGCTCCGGCTGCTCTAAGTCGATCATTTCAACGTGCGCTGGATGCCAGGGATAGGCTTATTGCCGGAGTTAATCGGCGAGTCGCCTTCCTCGTATCTCGGGTTCCCACCCTTTGTCCATGCACGCTGCTGGAATTGGTTCCCGTGGCAACTTCTGCGCGCAGTTCTGCAATTTTCGGCTCGCTGTCGGCAGGGGATTTCAAATGATTTTCGCCTGCTTTGTATCGGGACCATTTCCCATATCAGGGTATTCCCGCCAAGTGCCGCAATATTTTAATTGACGGGATTAAGTCATTTTTGTCATTAAGCCGGTGGAGCTTCGAAACTATGGATTATGGGGAGCGAATATCATGGCGCGTGACTTGGACCGTATGTCTTTGAAAGAACTGCAAGAGCTGGAGGTCAAGCTCAAGCGGGCGAAGGCAGGCGTCGAGGACCGCGGCCGGGCGGACTTGCGCAAGAAGATCGAAACGATGGTGGCCGCCGCCGGTTTCAAGATGAGCGATATTTTCGGCGCTCGCGGCGGCAAGGGACGCACGGTTGCGGCGAAGTACGCCAATCCCGACGACCCGAGCGAGACATGGACCGGTCGCGGGCGTAAACCGCGGTGGCTGGCGGCCAAGCTGAAAGACGGCGGCAAGGTCGAGAAATATCTCATCAAGTAGCGCAGGCGCCGCTTGATGTTCATTCTGGAAGCGGCGTCAGTGCGCCGCTTCCCAGTTGTCAGCCGCCTTCGCGTCGACCTGTACGGGCACCGCCAGGCGCACGACGGGCTCTGCCGCCTTTTCCATGACCGCCTTGACGGTTTCGTATCGCCTTGGAAACTTCCGCCTCCTTGGCGTCGAACACCAATTCGTCGTGCACCTGCAAGAGCATGCGCGTTGAGTCCAGCTTCGCGGCCCGGAGCGCCCCCGGCATGCGTATCATGGCCCGGCGGATGATATCGGCCGCCGATCCTTGAATGGGGGCGTTTATCGACGCCCGCTCCAGAAACCCGCGCATTGAAGGGTTCTTGGTATTGATTTCGGGGTAGTGAATACGGCGACCAAAGATTGTTTCCACAAATCCTTGTTCGTGGGCTTTTTTCTTCGTGGCTTCCATATAGTCGCGGATGCCGGGAAAGCGCTTGAAATAGGTGGCTATGTATTCCCCCGCTTCCTGCTTGGCGATACCCAGCTGGGCCGAAAGGCCGAAGGCCGAGATACCGTAGATAATTCCGAAGTTTATCGCCTTTGCCCGCCGGCGTACCTCGGCCGGCATATCCTTGACCGGAACCCCGAACATCTCGGACGCCGTCATGGCATGGATGTCGAGCCCTTCCGCGAACGCCTTCCTGAGCTGCGGAATGTCCGCAATGTGCGCAAGCACGCGCAGCTCGATCTGGCTGTAGTCCGCCGAGATCAGCTTGTGACCCTTGTCGGCAATGAAAGCCGTGCGGATCTCCCGGCCCTCCTTGGTTCGGATCGGGATGTTCTGCAGGTTGGGATCGGTCGATGCCAGGCGACCTGTCGTCGTCGAGGCGAGGGCGTAGCTTGTATGAATTCGTTTCGTTTCCGCATTCACATGGTGCGGCAGCGCCTGCGTGTAGGTCGACGTGAGCTTGGTGAGCTGGCGCCACTCCAGCATCACGTTGATGAGCTTGCGATGCTGCTCGGGCAGGTCCTCGCGCGTGGCTAGGTCGTCGAGCAGCCCCGCGCGCGTCTCCCATTGTCCGCTCTTGGTCTTGCGTCCGCCGGGCAGCTTGAGGTTATCGAACAGGAATTCGCCGAGCTGTTTGGGCGAGCCGAGGTTGAACTTGTGGCCGGCCAACTCATAGATCTCGGATTCGAGGCGCGTGGTTCTCTGCGCAAACGCCGAGGTGAGTCGCGACAGGACGCCGGGATCGACCTTGATGCCGGCGCGCTCCATGTCGGCCAGCACGCCAACCATCGGCCGCTCCAGCGTCTCGTAGACGGTCGTCACGCGCTCCGCCGCCAACCGTGGCTTCAGCGCCATCCAAAGGCGCAGGGTTACGTCGGCGTCCTCGGCCGCATACTCCGTTGCCTTCTCCAAGGGGACCTGCGCGAAGGTCTTGTCGGACTTCTTTGCTCCAGGCGCATGTTCGAGCACTTGGGTGAAGGGCATGCAGGCGTAGCTCAGGTGCTTCTCGGCCAGCGCATCCATGCCGTGCTGCCCGCGGCCGGCATCGAGCGCATACGACATCAGCATGGTGTCGTCGATCGGCGCCACCGTGATCCCATGCCGCCGCAGCACAAGGTAGTCATACTTGATGTTCTGCCCGATCTTGAGAACCGCGGGGTCCTCCAGCAGCGGGCGCAACACCGCGAGGGCGTCCCCGATTGCGACCTGCTTCAGATCGCCTTCGCCAAAGTCGAAACTGCCAGCGCCGACGCGGTGTCCGAGAGGCACATAGCAGGCGCGACCGGGGGCCACGGCCATCGAGAACCCGACGAACTCGGCCTGCATCGGATCGAGGCTGGTCGTCTCCATGTCGAAGGCGAGATGGCCCGTTGCGCGTGCCTCCGCGAGCCATGCTTCGAGCCGCGCCAGGTCCGTGACGGTCTCGTACGTCGTCCGGTCGACTTTCTCCGCGCACGCGGCCTTGAGGCCCGCGGCCACCGCCGCACCCGGACCCTCACCTTTCGCGCTTTTCGCCGGCGCGATCCCTTGCTGTGCCGTCGCCGCAGCGGGAACCCGCTCGGCTGGAGGCGGCGCGTCTGTGCCCAATCCTTCTGCAATACGCTTGGTGAGCGTCGAGAATTCCATATTGCGGAGAAATCCCAGCAAGGTGTCGTGCACCGGATCGCGCACGCCGAGTTGCTCCACGGTGACCGCCAGCGGCACGTCCTGCTTCAACGTGACGAGGTCGAGGGAGAGTCGTGCCTGCATGGCAAACTCGGTCAGGCGTTCGCGGCGCTTGGGCTGCTTGATCTCGTGCGCGCGCGCCAGCAGCGTCTCGAGGTCCCCGAACTCGTTGATCAGCTCCGCGGCCGTCTTCACGCCGATGCCCGGCACGCCCGGCACGTTGTCGGTTGAATCGCCCGCCAGCGCCTGCACGTCGATCACTTTGTCGGGCGTCACGCCGAACTTTTCGCGCACTTCGTCGGGGCCGATGCTCTTGTTCTTCATGGTGTCGAGCATCGACACGCCCGGCTTGACGAGCTGCATCAGGTCCTTGTCGGAGGACACGATCGTCACGTCGCCGCCCGCGGCGACCGCATCCCTCGCGTAGGTGGCGATCAGGTCGTCCGCCTCGAACCCGTTCTGCTCGATGCAGGCGATGTTGAAGGCTTTCACGGCTTCGCGGATCAGCGGGAACTGGGGAACGAGTTCCTCGGGCGCCGGCGGCCTGTGCGCTTTGTAGTCCTGATAGATTTCGTTGCGGAACGTCTTCTCGCTCGCATCGAATACGACCGCGAGATGCGTCGGGCCGCGCCCCTTGCGCGCATCCTGCAGCAGCTTCCAGAGCATCCCGCAGAAGCCATGCACGGCCCCGACCGGCAGCCCGTCCGACGGCCGCGTCAGCGGCGGCAGCGCGTGGAACGCGCGGAAGATGTAGCCGGAGCCGTCGACCAGGTAGACGTGGCTACCCTTGATGACCGGCACTGGTTCGCCTTCCGGCACCGAGCACACGGCAGCCGGACGCGAGGACTTCCTGGGTGTCGCAGATTGAGTGGCCATGGGCCGGCAATATAGGCCTGCCGGTGCGAAAGTCAGCCCGCCAAAGTCAGGAGGCCTTGGGCCGCCTCGCCCCTGGGATGCAGTCGATCGACGCAAAATAGGGCTTGATATCAACGAGCGGCGTGCCGTCGATGCAATCGACATTGCGCACGCGCAGGGTCGTACCCGCCACGGAGATCAGCTCGACCGCCGCCATCGCAATCGGGTTCGGCCGCACCGGCGATCTCAACGCAAAGGTCCCGCGCGGATGTCCCAGGTGCGCCGGCACTTGCTGCAGAAGGTCGCGACGCGCCTTGTCCATCCAGTACAGGAGCCAAGCGTGGCTGTAGAGCTGCAAGTCGGCGAGGGCGGCAGCATAACGAGGGTCGACCTCGACCATCCCTTCCGCCTTCGAACTCGGCGATATTCTTGGGGCACTCGGCCTTGGACTTGAACGGGGTGCGAATGCGGCCGATGAAATGCAGGCCGGCATCGAAGGTGCCGGGAAGCTCAAACGCGATCTCGCCGGGGCGGATGCCGCTCTTGTCAGCCATGCCACGGTCTCCACCGGTGCTCTCTTGCGCCGTTTCCGAGCAGGTTTGCGGCGTTTGCGGCACTCCGTCAAATGGAGTATCAAGCAGCCCACGCACCCGTAGCTCAGCTGGATAGAGTACTGCCCTCCGAAGGCAGGGGTCACAGGTTCGAATCCTGTCGGGTGCGCCAACCTTCTTCCGCCACCTACCGCATCGCCCTCCAAGCCTGCTCAGGTGTTGCCCCTCACCAGAATATCCGGCCCCACCTTCTTCACGTCGCGCAGGCCGCACAGGGCCATGGTGACGTCGAGTTCCTTGCGGATGATCTCGAGCGACATGCGTCACGCCGGCCTCGCCCATGGCGCCCAGGCCGTAGATGTAGGCGCGGCCGATGAACACGCCCTTGGCGCCGAGCGCCAGCGCCTTGATGACGTCCTGGCCGGAGCGGATGCCGCCGTCCATCAGCACCTCGATGCGGTTGCCGACCGCGTGCGACGATCGGCGGCAGGGCGGAGATCGATGACGGCGCGCCGTCGAGCTGCCGGCCGCCGTGGTTGGACACGATCAGCGCGTCGGCGCCGCTGCGCACGGCCAGCTCGGCGTCCTCCGGGTCGAGGATGCCTTTCAGGATCAGCTTGCCGCCCCAGCGGTCCTTGATGCGCTTGACGTCGTCCCAGTTCAGCGTCGGGTCGAACTGCTCGGCGGTCCAGGCGCCGAGCGCGCGCGTGTCCTTCACGCCCTTGGCGTGGCCGACGATGTTGCGGAAGGTGCGCCGCTTGGTGCCGAGCATGCCCATCCACCAGCGCGGCTTGGTGGCGATGTCGACGATGTTGGCGAGCGTCATCTTCGGCGGCGCGGTGAGACCGTTCTTGAGGTCCTTGTGGCGCTGGCCGAGGATCTGCAGATCGAGGGTGAGCACCAGCGCCGAGCAGCCGGCGGCCTTGGCGCGGCCGATCAGGCGATCGATGAAATCGCGGTCGCTCATGACGTAGAGCTGAAACCAGAACGGCTTGTCGGTATTCTCCGCCACGTCCTCGATGGAGCAGATGCTCATGGTCGACAGCGTGAAGGGGATGCCGGCCTTGCGCCGCCGCGCGCGCGGCCAGGATCTCGCCGTCGGCGTGCTGCATGCCGGTCAGGCCGACCGGCGCGAGGGCCACCGGCATGCTGACCGGCTGGCCCACCATGGTCGTGGCCAGCGTGCGGTTCGACATGTCGACCGCCGACGCGCTGGCGCAGATGGATGCGCTGGAAGTCGCTCTCGTTGGCGCGGTAGGTGCTCTCGGTCCAGGCGCCCGAGTCGGCGTAGTCGTAGAACATCTTCGGCACGCGGCGCTTGGCGAGCACGCGCAGATCCTCGATGCAGGTGATGATCGGCTCGGCCATTTGCTTATCGTTCCTCCCCGCGACGCTATGCGGGTCAGCCCGGCGCCGCGCCCCGCTTTCCACCAGAGCCCGCGCCGATGATCAAGCTCTTGTTGCGGCTGAAATCGATCGCGAGCGTATACTGCGCGCATGACCGAACTGCTGGAACAGGCCCTGGAGGCCCTGCGCAAGCTTCCATCCTCCGCGCAGGATGCCTATGCGCGCGCTCTGCTGGAGGCGCTTCAGGAAGAGGGCGGTGTTTATCGCCTGACGGAAGATGAGCGGCGCGCGGTTCAGAATTCGAAGGCCCAGGCGCAGCGCGGCGAGTTCGTTCCGGATGCTGAGATCGACGCCTTCTGGCGCGATCGGGGTGTATGACAATTCGCTATACGCCTGCCGCCTTCGCTGAGTTGCAGGAGATCGTTGCCCATATTGCGGCGCAAAGCCCGCGCGGTGCGAGGAAGGTTTATGCTCGCATCAAACGCTCGATCGGGCTCCTTGCAGATTTCCCGTTCATTGGCACGCCGACCGACGAGCCGGCCATTCGACGTACGTTGGCGCTGCCCTATCCCTATGTGATCTATTACGAGGTGACGTCCGATGAGGTCGTAGTTCATAGTGTGCGGCATGCGCGCCGCAGGCCGCGCAGGTAGCTCGCGACGTCTCAATGAAAATCCCGGCTCTTCACCTTCCACGAGCCTTCGCGCACCTCGCGGTCCGTCCTGGGCAGGCCGGCGGTGCCGTCGCCGAGCGCGCGCAATTCGTGGCTGCGGTCGATCAGCCGGTCGGCGATGACATGGATCACGAGGCCCTCGCGTTCCAGCCGGCCGCGCACCTCCAGGAACTGCGCCGTCATCACCACCCGCCGGTTCTTCGCGAACACCTTGGGCCACACCACGATGTTGATGATGCCGGTCTCGTCCTCCAGCGTGATGAAGATCACGCCCTTGGCGGTGCCCGGCTGCTGGCGCACCAGCACCAGCCCCGCCACGCTCACATGGCGGCCCTTGTACCGTTCGTCCCAGTGCTCGGCGCTGGTGATGATCCTCTGCCGCGCGAGGTCCTCGCGGAAGAACGACACCGGATGCGCCTTCAGCGACAGGCCGATGGCCGTGTAGTCGTGCACGACATGCTCGCCCAGCGTCGTCTCCGGCAGGGCGACGCGCGCCTCGTCGAACAGGTCGCCCGTTTCCCCGCCCGCGCGGCTCCGCCAGCTCGTCAGCGGGCTCTTCGCCGACGTCGCCCGCTTCGCCTTGGTATGCAACGCGCCGCCGTCGAGCCCCTTCACGGCCCACAGCGCCGCGCGCCGGTCGATCCCCATGGAGCGGAAGGCATCCGCATCCGCCAGCCGCTCGATCATGCTGATCGGCGCGCCACTGCGCATCCACAGCGAGGGAATGTCGTGATAACCCTCGCCGCGCGCCGCGAGGATCGTCTCCGCGGTTGCCTCCTCCGCCAGCCCGCGATACGAGCCGCAGTCCGAGCCTCACTGCGCAGCGCATGCGTCCCCTCCCCCCTTGTGGGGGAGGGACGGGGAGGGGGGATTGGAGAACGTTGGCGTCGGGATTCCCCCCACCCCTAACCCCTCCCCA
>CAWALW010000034.1:0-95277 GCA_963782855.1 uncultured Alphaproteobacteria bacterium
ACGAGCCCTCAGCATGCAAGACAGGATTGGGGATGTTGGCGCCGAATTCGGTCAGTCCAATTTCGGATGCGCGAAAAACCACTTCAGGGCTGCGGACCAGACCGGCCAGGTCATCGGCGATGCGAACGGCGGCAATTGGCGCCGCGTGAGGGGCGCACTTCGGCCAAACGCCAAGGTTCCTCAAGAACGCGACACTGGGGCCGATGAGCGCCGTCGTACGCTGGTCCGTGCTGCCGTGCGCGGGCTCTTGAATTGGCGCAATCATTGCGACGTGAAAGCCACTTTCCGCAAAAGCAACGGCCGTCGCGAGGCCTACCGGTCCACCGCCGGAAACAGCTACTTGAGTGGTCGTTGACATCGAGACGCCCTCGAAAGCACCCGCGCTCTTGCTGGCTAACAGGCCCGCCGTCAAATGGAAATGAGTGCCGGTGAAGGAACACCCAGAAAAACAGGCTAGATCAGATATTAAGTCTGCGCATACGACCCAGGATGCGGCGTATCATGATCGGTTCCGACGCGCTCCCGCCGCCCGAATCAGGCCGATTTGTGTCTTCAACACGACTCACTTCGTGTCTTTGTCGCAACAACACAACTAGAAAGGCGGGGTTATCGAGCATTCGTTGTTTACCACCTGTTAACACGTGCGTTAGGTCTTGCAGCACGGTCGGGCGGCACTTTTGACGGCAGTCGCACGCATCACCACCCGCCGGAGTGAATGGTAGTCGGTAAATTCAGTCCTGAGACTTGAATTCCGGTAGCGTTAGTCCAACGGAGTAGTTCGTATGATCGGGGGACTGTTGAAATCAGCCAGCACGGTGGCGTTGTTTGCCGCAGCTGGTTTGTTTGTGGGTGGCGTGGCGATGCCGTCCGCCAAGGCTGCTGACCTTGGTGGGGACTGCTGCGCGGACCTCGAAGAGCGTGTCGCCGAACTCGAGGCGACCACCGCCCGCAAGGGCAACCGCCGCATGTCGCTGACCGTCTGCGGCCAGGTGAACCGCGCGGTGATGTTCTGGGATGACGGAACTAGCCGAGACACCTATTCGGTCGACAATGCGGTGTCCCGCAGCGGCTTCCAGTTCGACGGTACCGCCAGATCCAGCCGAATGTCACCGCGGGCTTCCAGTTGGTGATCGGTTGGCCACGGGCGCCCGCAGCCACGACGTGAGCCAAACGGACGATGACGGCAACCAGGTCTTCGCCTCTCGGACGACGGGCCTTCCTCGTCAACGCGGCGTTACGCGCAGGCGGTGGTGACACGGTGGACGGCGACGTCGCCATGGGGATCGAGCTGGCCAACTGGTTCATTCGGCATGACCAGTTGGGCGAACTCAGGGTTGGCCGCATCAACTCGGCGCAGGCGGGAACGACCGGTGTCGATCTTGGTGGCGTCGGCGTGATTGCGAACGCCAACTTCGGCCTGTGGCAGCGCAGCTTCTTCCTGAATCATCCGATGATGGCCGCGGCTCGGTCTAAACGCCTGGGCTGATCGCGGCGCAATAACCGGTCTGGCGGAACTGCGGAGCAAAAACCTGCTTTGCCGTGAACCAGGCCCGCTGGACCAACTTGTTCGGCGGCACCTCGATCGACGTTTCAGGGCTAAGCCGTCAGGATGGCGTCAGCTACACCACACCGACGCTGGCCGGATTCTCGGCCTCGGTAGCCTGGGCCGAGAACGACTTCTGGGATGCGAGCTGTGCGGTACGCTGGCGAATTCTCCGGCTTCCGTCTCGCGGCGGCAGTTTCCTATTCGGTCAACCGAGATCCGGAAGGCTCGACGAGCGGAGGCGAGAGCGTCTTCAACGTAAACCCAACCAGCACGCCCGATACGCGCAAATGGCAGGGGTCCGCGAGCGTTATGCATGTGGCCTCTGGCCTGTTCCTGAGCGGCGCGTACATCACGCAGGCCTACCACGGCAATACGCCCGCAGAACTGATACTCAGTACCAATGGCGTTGATCCTTCGGCGGTAAACCGGCCCGATACCAAGGCTTGGTATCTTGCTCGGCGGCGTCAGCAAGAACTGGTTCGGCCTGGGTAACACGTCGCTTTACGGCGAATACGGCAGGGTCGAAGACGGCGCCACCGGCACGCGCGTCGTCTGCTTCGGGATCTTCGGGGGCACGTCGGGTCTGGGCGGCCCGGTGCTCGACTCTGAAGCCAGCTTCTGGGGCATCGGCGTGGTGCAGAACATCGACGCCGCGGCCATGGAACTGTACCTCAGCTATCGCCAGTACTCGGGCTCGATGAGCGGTCAGGCCTGCACAGTGTTCACCGTAGATGCAGTATCTGGTGCCACTGCTTGCGACACACTAGGGGCTGCTCAAACAAGAGAGTTCGACGATTTCGGCATCGTCATGGGCGGCGCGCGCATCAGGTTCTGATCCTGCGCTCAATCAGGAGAATGGGAAGAGCCGCCTCTCGGGGCGGCTCTTCTGCTTTTGAGGCAGGGAGAACCGGCGCAGCCCACCGATCCCGCCTTGAACGTAACCGCGACGTAACCCAAGTTGGGGCGCAACCCTCGAACGGAGGTGTGAGCGCGGAGCGGAAATTGGTTGCCGCCACCCGCACTCGCGCACGCTGAGATTGCGCTACCGCCACCTCCGCGTGCAATCAGCGGCCGGAAGCCTTGCTCTGGGCATGGCGGCAGCCTGCTTGTTCTGTCGCCTCCGGGGGCAGGCCATCACGAACTAATATTCTGCATTCCAATTCAAACTCCAGTCCGCGATTAATATCGCAAAATATTCTCGTCCATTTTTTCTGCTGGTGCGCAAGCACCCCCTTGCGTCAAGTCCAACCGCTTCGCGTTGCATTGCAGCACGCGCCCCCCTTAGGCGGGTGCTTCTTCGATTTTGGACATGCGGTCGCAAGAACCAACCGCATCCAAGAAAACGAGGGATGTGCAACCTGTAGCGGTCCGCAAAAGAGTGAGAGACCTGTCAAAGGCCCTACAAAAGCGCATGGCGGATGGGGAGGGATTCGAACCCCCGGTGAGCGTGAACCCACGCCGGTTTTCAAGACCGGTGCCTTAAACCACTCGGCCACCCATCCTCGTGGCCCGCTCAGGGCCGCCGACGGCTGCTTAGACCATTCGCGCCCATGCTCAAAGCGCCAAGGTTAACCAGTTCCTAAGGGATCGCGTGCCAGGGTTGGCAGCCATGGCCACGCCGCGACCGCGGCGAGGCTGATACCCGTATCGGCAGTGTGTTCATGCGTATGCCATCGGAATGGCGCCCCGCGGTCTGCATCGCGGCGGGCGCCCTGCTTCTTGTCGGAGCCGCCTGCACCCGCGGCGATCGGCGCGCCGACTTCCGTTCCCCCAAAAGCCAGGCTCCGGCCAGCCCGCGCGTCATAGCGCCCGGCGAACCCATTCCCAAGGGCGGAGGCACCTACAAGGTCGGGAACCCCTACGTCATCGAGGGACTGGTCTACACGCCGGCGGAGGAGCCCGCCTACGACCGTGTCGGCGTGGGCTCCTTCTACGGTGAAGACTTCCACGGCCGCAAAACCGCGAACGGCGAGGTTTTCGACATGTGGGCGCTGACAGCGGCGCACCCGACGCTGCCGCTGCCGTCTTTCGCCTATGTCACCAACGTGGCCAACAACCGGACGATCCTGGTCCGCATTAACGATAGGGGACCCTTCGCCCGGGATCGGGTCATCGACTTGTCCCGGGCCTCAGCGCGCCTGCTGGGATTTCGAAATGCAGGGAACCGCGCACGTCCGGGTCAGATACGCAGGACGTGCGCCCTTGAGCGGAGAGGATGTCCACGAGCGCCGCTTTCTGGCCGCCCAGCATTGGTATCGGATGGCCGCTTGGTCAACGGCCCGCCTGGCGAACCGTTGACTTGTCTTTACGCTGGTTCAATAGTTTAGGCCTTGCCCAGACACCGGAGCCTTGTCCATGCATGCTGTAGGACGTGCGCGCTTCATCTCGCGCACCGCTGCAGCTCTCCTGCTGCTGCCGGCGCTGCTCGCCGCGCCTTCCGCTCCCGCTAAGGCGCAGCCGAGCGGTGCTGCGGACGTGCCGATCAAGTCGCGCCAGGCGATCGTGGTGGATGCGGACAGCGGTGCCGTTCTCTACCAGCGCAATGCCGACGAGCTCGTGCCGCCGGCGAGCATGAGCAAGCTCATGCTGCTGATCATGCTGTTCAGGGCTTTGCGCGAAGGGATCGTGCAGCTCGATACGCCGGTGACGATGAGCGAGCATGCCTGGAGAACCGGGGGCGCGCCATCGCGGTCTTCCGCTATGTTCGTGCCTCTCGGCAAGACGGCAACCATCGACGAATTGCTGAAAGGGATCGTGGTCCAATCCGGCAATGACGCGGCGATCTCCATCGCTGAGAAACTGGGCGGGACGGAGAGCGCATTCGCCGATGCCATGACGCAGGAGGCGCGGCGCCTCGGCTTGAAGAAGTCGGTCTTCAAGAATGCCACCGGTCTCCATGATCCCGATCACCTGATGACCGTGCGCGAGCTCGCCATTGTCGCGCGCCACATCATCTCAGAGTACCCGGAGCACTATCCTCTGTTCGCGATGCGTGAGTTCAACTACCGCCATCACAGGTTCAACAATCGCAACCCGCTGCTCGGCTGGATTACCGGTGTCGACGGCCTGAAGACCGGTTTCATAAGCCAATCCGGCTATGGCATCGTCGCCTCGGCAAAGCTGGACAATCGCCGCCTCATCATCGCCATCAACGGAGCTTCCACGCCCGAGGAGCGAAAGGACGACGCGAAACGTCTTTTCGACTGGGGATTCAGGAATTACTCGCAAGCACGCCTGTTCGATGCCGGCGAGGTCGTGGGCCACGCCCGGGTCTGGGGCGGCGAGCGCATGTACATGCCGCTGACCGGCAACGGCGACGTCAGCATCGTCGTTCCGCAAGGTTCCTGCGAACCCGAAGCTGGCCGCCCGGATCTTCTACAAAGGACCGCTGAAGCCCCCACTCAAGAAGGGCGAGCAAGTCGCGGTCCTGCGCGTCACCACCGCAAACGATGCAACAAGCGAGGTCCCGCTTTACGCCGCGGAGGACGTTGGCCAGGCCGGCTTCATCCGGCGCGGGCTTGAACTCGCTGCTGTATTTGGCTACCCGGTGGATCCCCTAGGTTCGGCTGAAAGGAACGCTTGACGGCCCGCGTTCAGGGCGCCGGTCCAGCACGTCATGTCGGGTCGCTTCATTACGTTCGAGGGTGGCGAGGGCTCTGGCAAGTCCACGCAGGCGCGCCTCCTTGGCGATGCGCTTCGCGCGAAGGGCGTCGATTGCGTGCTCACGCGCGAGCCCGGTGGCTCGCCGTTCGCAGAGCAGGTGCGCTCGCTGCTCCTCGACCCGGAGACGCATCACCACTCGGCGTTGTCTGAGGCCTTGCTTTTCTACGCCGCTCGCACCGACCACCTGGAAAAGGTCATCCGCCCTGCCCTGGTCAGTGGGCGCTGGGTCATTTCCGACCGGTTCTCCGACTCGACCCGGGTCTACCAGGTCGAGGTCGGCGGGCTGACGCAGGACGTCTTCAAGGCGCTGGAGCTGATCGTCGTAAAGCTCACCTATCCCGATCTGACGTTTATCCTGGATGTCCCTGCGGAAGTGGGCCTTGCGCGCGCGACGACGCGCCGGCTGGCGCAAGCCATCTCGGGAGAGCAGCCCGACGCGTACGAAAAGCGCGACGCTGACTTCCATGAGCGGCTGAGGCAGGGCTTTCTGGCGGTCGCCGAAGCCGAGCCGCATCGTTGCCATCTGGTGGATGGGATGAAGCCGACCGCGACCATCGCCGCCGAGGTGTGGGCCCAAGTGGAGCGGCGGCTCGTTCCGCCGGGCCCCCGCTGATGGCGCGCGCCGCCCCGGCCCAGGAGATCGAAGCCTTCCCCGAGGCGGACCGCCTTGAGGGATTTCCGCATCCGCGCGAAACGGCACAGCTCTTCGGTCACGAGGCTGCCCAGGACGAGTTGCGCCGGACGTTCGCGCGCGGACACATGCACCACGCCTGGTTGATCTGCGGAGGCATCGGCATCGGCAAGGCCACCCTCGCCTACCGCCTGGCCCGCTACGTTCTCGCCAATCCGGACGAGCGCGATGAGGGCCGTCTCGACGTGGTGTCGGCATCAGCGGCGGCGCGGCAGGTTCGCGTCCTGTCGCATCCAGGCCTTCTGGTGCTGCGCCGGCCCTACGATCCACGCTCCAAGAAAATCATGAGCGTCATCACGGTCGACGAGGTGCGCCGACTAAAGTCTTTTCTCGGTCTCACGGCCGGGGACGAGGCTTGGCGTGTTGTCATCGTCGACAGTGCGGACGAGCTCAACCCCAACGCAGCAAATGCCATCCTGAAGTCGCTGGAAGAGCCTCCGCCGCGGACGCTGTTCGTGCTCATCTCCTCTGAACCCGGGGCGCTGTTGCCGACCATACGCTCGCGTTGCCGTCGCGTGGATCTGTCGCCTCTCAGCAGCGCCGACCTTCACGGCGCTGCTCAGGCCGCGCTTGATGCCGCCGACATCGAGGCGCCGGAAGCGGCCCAATGGAGCCGCGTGCAATCGCTTGCAGAAGGCAGCGTGCGCCGCGCCCTGCAACTCGTGACCGCAGGTGGCCTGGAGAGCTATGAAGGCATATCCCGCATCCTCGCCGCACTGCCCCGCGTCGATTGGCCCGCTGCGCACGCGTTGGCCGACACTCTCGCGGCCAGTGGCAGCGAACAGCGGTTTGATGCTTTCATCGATCTGCTTCTCGATACGCTGGGGCGCCTGGGGCGCAGTCGAGCTCAAGCTGGTCCCACCTCCGCGGATGCAGCGCTGGCCACACGCCTGATAACGGCTGATGGCTTGCCCGATTGGGCCGGGATGTGGGCCGCGCTCCTGCGCGAAAGGACTGAAATCGACCTCCTGAACCTCGACAGGAAGGCCTTCCTTCTGCGGATTCTTAACAGGCTTCAGCAGTCCACAGCGAAATAAGCCCCTTTTGTTGGCTTGCGCTGGCCCTACCCTGTACGTTGCACTGCAGCAGACGCAACCTCGTGTGCGTTGGTGCGAAGGCGATCGTGAGGGGCGGGGTGCGAGCATGCGTAGGGTGAGGGTTGCGGCCGTGGTCGCGCTGGCCGTGATGGGTGGCGTCTCCGCGCGAGCATCGGATGCCCGGATGGACAACGGCACCCTGCAGAAGACCATCATGGGCAAGATCGTCCACCTCGCCACCCCGCTGGGTGCGCTGCCCATCAACTACCGCGTCGACGGCACCATGTGGGGCAGGGCGGGGACCCTGTCGGTCTATACCGGGTCGGACCGCGACCGCGGCCGCTGGTGGATCGCGGCCGACAAACTCTGCCAGCGCTGGAACAACTGGCTGGGCGGAAAATCATACTGCTTCACCCTGCGGCAGGAAGGTCCCGTCGTGCACTGGACGCGGAGTGACGGCCTGCAGGGAACGGCCACCATCGCACGTCAGTAGTGCAGGCAGCTGGCGGTAGTGTCTCAGTTTGAAATATTGGGCGGCGTTTTGCTCGCGCGCTTAGCTTCTTCGCGCCTATTCTCCCACCCCAGCCACAGCAACCCCGTAAACAGCAGCACTGTGAAAGCTACAAAGCCATAGCTAATTGCAAGGTACATGAACCCACCTCGTCGCGCAGACCTCGTCGTGCAGCCAACCTAGCAGCCTATCGGTTCGGCGCCGCAAAGGATATCGCGGCTTTGATGGATGCGGCTGCCGAGAAGCCCAACCGGCCCAAGGTCTATCGCAAGAACCTCTGCAAAATTTCAAACTGAGACACTACCCAGCTGGCGTTCAGCTTGGCATCGCCGCTCGTTTCGTGCTAGGGCAGCGCCGCTAACGCACGAGCCCAAGCCATGGACCCGGCCTCTCGCACGCCTAACCTGCCTCCGCAAAGCGCGGCCATTTCGGTCCACGCTCGAATGCGCTGATCTTTCGCGCGCCAGCCGCGGCGCGCCGGCTTTCACGCTTCCCAGGATCAGCAACGAACGGAACCTGCCACCATGAGCGGGCAACAGAAATTTTACATCACCACCGCCATCTCCTATCCCAACGGCGCACCGCACGTCGGTCACGCCTATGAGGCGATCGCCACCGATGCCATCGCGCGCTTCGAGCGCCTCGACGGCAAGGACGTCTACTTCCTGACGGGCACCGACGAGCACGGCCAGAAGATGAAACAGACCGCCCAGAGGGAGGGAATTTCCCCTCGGGCCCTCGCGGACCGCAACTCGGCTCGCTTCCGCGAGATGGATGCCGCGCTGAATCTCTCCAACGACGACTTCATCCGCACGACGGAAGATCGGCACTACCGCGCGTCGGAAGAGATCTGGCGGCGCATGGCGAAGGCCAACAACGGCGACATCTTCCTGAGGAAGTACGCCGGCTGGTACTCCGTGCGCGATGAGGCCTTCTACACCGAGAAGGAAACGACGGTGCAGCCCAACGGCGTGCGTGTCGGCCCACAGGGCACACCCGTCGAGTGGTTCGAGGAGGAGACCTATTTCTTCAGGCTTTCCGCCTATCAGGACAAGCTCCTCGCCTACTACGAGAAGCACCCTGACTTCATCCTCCCGCCCGAGCGCCGCAACGAGGTCGTGAGCTTCGTGAAGGGTGGACTCGAGGATCTCTCGGTATCGCGGAGCACACTCGACTGGGGCATCCGCGTGCCGGGCGCGCCGGATCACGTCATGTACGTGTGGGTCGACGCGCTGACCAACTACGTCACCGGCGTCGGCTTCCCGGATGAGAAAGATGCGCACTGGCGCTATTGGCCAGCAGACGTGCACGTCATCGGCAAGGACATCCTGCGCTTCCACGCCGTCTATTGGCCGGCGTTCCTGATGTCGGCCGGCATCGAATTGCCCAGGCGCATCTTCTCCCATGGGTTCGTGCTGAATCGCGGAGAGAAGATGTCGAAGTCGGTCGGCAACGTGGTGGACCCATTCGATCTGGTGCAGGCCTACGGTGTCGACCAGGTGCGCTATTTCTTCCTGCGCGAGGTCGTGTTCGGCCAGGACGGCGGCTACAGCCACGAAGCGATCGTCAACCGCATCAACGCGGATCTGGCGAACGACCTTGGCAACCTGGCACAGCGCTCGCTGTCCATGATCGCCAAGAACTGCGAGGGCAAGATTCCCGAGCCCGGCACGTTCACGGATGCTGACAAGGCGATCCTCGCGACTGCAGACGGTATGTACGCCAAGGCGCGCGAAGCCATGGACCGGCAGGGGATCAAGCAGTACCTGGACGCCGTGTGGGCCGTCGTAGCCGAGGCCAATCGCTACTTCGCCGGCGAGGAGCCGTGGGCCAAGGGCAAGTCCGACCCCAAGCGCCGCGACACGATCCTCTATGCCACGGCGGAGGTGGTGCGGCAGGTCGCGATCCTGGCGCAGCCGGCGACCCCTGCGGGCGCAGCCAAGCTCCTGCGATGGCCTGGGACAGGGAGCGGAAGCGCGGAGCTTCGCGTCGCTGGGCGAGGCGGGGCGCCTGCGTCCCGGCATCGCGATCCCGCCGCCGACCGGCGCTTTCCCCCGCTATGTCGATCCTGAGGAGGCCGGCGGGGCGGGCGAGCCCAAGGCCAAGAAGCCCAAGCAGAAAGGCTGACGCAGCAAGCTGGTGCTGCTATGGGGGGTCAGGCCGCGAGCGATCGGACTTTGGCGATTGCCCGGCATTCTGCAGGCCTGACCCAACGCCATGCTCGTCGACCATCACTGCCATCTCGACTTCCCGGACTTTGAGACCGAACTCGATGTTGTGATCGCGCGGGCCAAGGCCGTCGGCGTTGTCACGCTGGTGTCGATCTCAACGCGCATCCGCCGTTTCGACAAGCTACTGCAACTCGTGGTCGAGCACGACAACGTGTTCTGCTCGGTCGGCACGCATCCGCACTACGCACACGAGGAGCTCGATATCCCGGTGAGCGAGATCGTCAACCTCGCGCGCCATCCTAAGGTCGTCGCGATTGGCGAAGCCGGGCTCGACTATTTCTACGACAACAGCCCGCGCGAGGCGCAGGCCCAGGGCTTCCGGAACCATATCGCGGCCGCACGCGAGACCGGTCTGCCGCTCGTCATTCACGCGCGTGATGCCGACGAAGACGTGGCTGCCATACTCGAGGAGGAGATGGCCAAGGGCCGGTTCTCCGCTGTACTGCACTGCTACACTGGCGGCGCCGACCTCGCCAGGCGCGGCTTGGCGCTTGGCCTGTACATTTCGTTCTCCGGCATCCTGACTTTCAAGAAATCGGATGCGCTACGCGACATCGCGCGCGACGTTCCGCTCGATCGTTTGCTTGTGGAAACGGACGCGCCTTATCTGGCGCCCGGCAAGTATCGCGGCAAGCGCAACGAGCCGGCTTACGTGGTTGAGACTGCCGGGGAACTCGCGCGGGTCAAGGGGATCGCCTTCGAGGAACTGGCGCGGGTCACAACTGACAACTTCCACCGCCTCTACTCCAAGGCTCCCCGTGCAGGGTCCGCGGCATGAGCATGAAGTACACGCTGCTCGGAACAGGATCTTCGGGCGGCGTGCCGCGCGTCGGTCCCGTGTGGGGCGCCTGCGACCCGGACAATCCCAAGAACCGGCGCCGCCGCTGTTCTTTGCTGGTGGAGCGTTTCGACGGCGGTGGCCGCACGCGCGTGCTGATAGACACGCCGGCCGATACCCGCGAACAGCTGCTCGATGCGGGCGTCGATACCCTGGACGGCGTCCTTTACACCCACGACCACGCCGATCATACCCACGGCGTCGACGATCTGCGGGGTGTGTTCTTCAATATGCGCCGCCGGGTCCAGGTCTGGGCCGACGCACCGACCCGCAGGACACTGGAAACCCGCTTCGACTACTGCTTCAAGCAGAAGCCAGGGTCGATCTATCCCTCCATCCTCGAGGCCCACGAAATCAATCCGCCCATGCCCGTGCGTATCGAAGGACGCGGCGGTGCCATCGAGGCCGTGCCCATTCCGCAGGATCACGGGGAGATGCCATCGCTCGGCTTCCGCTTCGGCAACGTCGCCTACTCGCCGGACATCGGTGGCGTCCCGGAAAGTTCGTTGCCGCTGCTGCAGGGC
The DNA here is from genome assembly GCA_963782855.1 of uncultured Alphaproteobacteria bacterium. GTDB lineage: Bacteria > Pseudomonadota > Alphaproteobacteria > Rhizobiales > Hyphomicrobiaceae > AWTP1-13. The sequence continues at coordinate 11,042 of CAWALW010000034.1, forward strand.
CTCGACCTGTGGATCGTCGACGCGCTGCGACCGATGCCGCACCCCAGCCACTTCTCGGTGAAGCAGGCGATAGATTGGATCGAGCAGCTCGGCGTCAAGCGCGCCATCCTTACGCACATGACCGTCGAACTCGACTACGAAACGCTGCGCCGCCAGCTGCCGCCGCACATCGAGCCTGGCTACGACGGAATGGTCGTGGAGCTGGATTGACGGTAGCTCCGTCGAGGGCAGCGCCCCTAGCGGATATCGCCTGTCTTCAGGTCGAAGACGCGCCCATTGTCCTTGCAAGAGACTTCGGCCAGGCGGACGAAGGTGGGTGTCACCGACTCGGGCGTCTTCAGCGACTCCGGCGTCTCTCCCGGGAATGCCTTCGCGCGCATCCGCGTGCGCGTGGGCCCTGGATTGATCAGATTGGCGCGCACTGATGTGTTCTCGATCTCGTGCGCATAGATTTTCACCAGCGCTTCCAGCCCCGCCTTGCTGACTGAGTAGGGGCCCCAGTAAGCGCGCTGGTTCACCGCCGCGCCTGAGGAGACAAAGATGGCGCGACCGGCATCCGATCGGCGCAGTAGCGGATCGAGCGTGCGGATCAGTCGCCAGTTGGCGGTGAGGTTCACGTTCAACACCTCATCCCACGCATCCGCCGTGACATGGCCCAGCGGCGACAGCGGTCCGAGCACCCCCGCATTGCCAACCAGGATGTCGAGCTTCTCCCAGCGCTGGTAGATCGTGGGACCCAGCGCGTCGATCTTGTCGTGGTTCTTCAGGTCCAGCGTCAGCAACGTGGCGTTGCCGCCCAGGCTGCGGACCTCGTCGTCGACCTCCTCGAGGGCACCGGTGGTGCGCCCCGTCAGGATGACGTGCGCGCCCTCCTTCGCGTAGGCGAGGGCCACCGCGCGGCCGATGCCGCGTGTCGCTCCCGTGATAAGGGCCAGACGGCCCGCGAGGCGTGGAGAGGAACTCATGTGCAACCGTTACCGCCTGGCTTGCAGGCGAGGCAAGCGATTAGGTGCTGGGCGGCGAGGCGTCAGCGCACCTCGGAAAGGAAAGACAACTGTCCCATGTGCGCCGAGCCGTTCTGATCGCGCAGGGTCGTGGGATAGTCGCCTGTAAAGCAGTGGTCGGTGAACTGGGGACTCCGGTTGTCCCTCCGCTCATAGCCGAGCGAGCGATAGATGCCGTCCACGGACAGGAAGGCCAGGCTCGTCGCGCCGACGAACGCGCACATCTCGTCCACCGACATATTGGCCGCAAGCAGCTCGGACGGGCGCGGCGTGTCGATGCCGTAAAAGTCCGGATGCGTGATCGGCGGGCTGGACACACGCAAGTGAACCTCGCGTGCGCCGGCCTCGAACATCATCTGCACGATCTTCTTTGAAGTCGTGCCGCGCACCACGCTGTCGTCGATGAGAACGACCCGGTTGTCGCGTACCGCACTGGCGTTGGCTGAGTGCTTCAGTTTGACGCCGAGCTGGCGGATGCGCTGTTCCGGCTCGATGAACGTTCGCCCGACGTAGTGATTGCGGATGATGCCGAGCTCGAACGGGACACCGCTTTCCTGCGAGTAGCCGATGGCCGCAGGCACACCGGAATCCGGGATGGGGATGATGACATCCGCCGGTGCCGGGGCTTCGCGCGCCAACTGCACGCCCATGCGCTTGCGAATTTCGTACACATTGCGCCCGCCGACAATGGAGTCGGGCCGCGCGAAATAGATGTACTCGAAGATGCATGGCCGCGCGGGCCGCTTGGGGAAGGGTCGGTGGCTCTCGACACCATCGGCCGTGATGGTGACGATCTCGCCGTTCTCGATCTCGCGCACGAACTCCGCACCGACGATATCGAGCGCGCAAGTCTCGGACGCCAGCACGTGTGCGGAGCCGAGTTTGCCCAGCACCAACGGCCGGATGCCGACGGGATCGCGTGCGCCGATCAGCATGTCGTTGGTGAGGCAGGCGAGCGAATAGGCGCCTTCGATCTGAACCAGCGCGTCGACGAACCGCTCGACGATGCGCCGGCGCTTGGAGCGGGAGATGAGATGTAGGATGACCTCCGTATCCGAGGTCGACTGGCAGATCGCGCCAGAGGAGATCAGTTCCCGCCGCAGCGTGAGCGCATTTGTGAGGTTGCCGTTGTGTGCGACCGCAAAGCCACCGGTATCGAGGTCGGCAAACAGAGGCTGCACGTTCCGCAGCACGGTGTCGCCGGTCGTCGAGTAGCGCACGTGCCCCAGGGCGATATGGCCCTTGAGCCGGCCGATGACGTCGGCCTTGTTGAAATTGTCGCCGACCAGGCCGAGGCGCCGCTCGGAATGGAAATGCCCGCCATCGAATGAAGTGATACCCGCGGCTTCCTGGCCCCGGTGCTGCAGCGCGTGCAGCCCGAGCGCGGTCAGTGCGGCGGCATCCTCATTTCCGAATACCCCGAAGACGCCGCACTCCTCGCGGAGGCGTTCATCGTCCAGCGAGCCGCCTGAGCCAAATGGAGTATCGGCAAGCTGGAGCGAAGGGGCGTTCATGCAGACCTCGAGGAGCGCAGGGCAACGGCCACGTCAAGGTACCAGGGGGTGTTGAACGCGCTTCATATAGGCCAAGTCGCCGCCGGTTGCCATGGGGTGCGGCGACGGGGTCGTGGTTGGCGGCCGTTCGGCGACTGATCGTTAACCGGAAGACACAGCCGACGGCACGAACCTATGCAACACGCCGAACAGGCTATTTCCCGCTTGCCGGATCAAATCGGCGGAGCGCGCTTCCTCAACCCAACTTGGGAGTTCCCCGGCCTGACACCCCTGAGCCATGGCTCGCGTCGCGCCGTCCTTGCAGACGAACGAGACGGCAAACATGTAGGGAATCACGACCAGGATGAAGCCGCGCAGCATGCCAAAGCCAAAACCCAGGATGCGGTCGATGGCTCCGACCCGGCTGTCGAGCACGCTGTCCGAGATGTGCGCCGTGATCAGGTGAACGATGATCAGCACGACCAGAAACACGGCAGCGCCAATGGCGACCTGCGCAATGATCAGGTGAACCTGCTGCACGGGATTGGAAAATTGCCGGGCCAAGTCTTCCGACAGGCCCCGCTGGTAGAAGACGAAGTAGAACGCCGCCGCCGCCGCCGCCGCCCACGACAGGATCGAAAGAACTTCGCGGGTGAAGCCGCGATACATCGCGACCAGCCCGGAAATCGCAACGATGCCGAGCAAGGCGAAATCAAGGTAGGTCATGCGATGCGGTCGCTCCCAAACTTGCCCTTGCCCCCAGCGGCAGGAACCTGTGCCAGTCCGAAGGGCACCGCCGCTACATGTGCGTGCAACTTAGGCCCCTTTCCGCTTTTCTTGAAGTCCTAACGCCTCGACCAGCCCTTTCACGTGAGCCAGGCGCAACATCTCCATCCGTCTGTCGGGGGCGCCGACATCGCCGGCCTGGGGGAGAATTGCACGCTTGAAACCAAGCTTTCTGGCTTCCTTCAACCTCGGCGGGACGTGCCCAGCTTGCCGCAGGGCCCCGGAAAGACTGATCTCGCCGAAATAGACGTCGTTCTTGGGGAGCGCAATATCCAGGATTGATGACAACAGTGCCGCTGCAGCCGCCAAGTCGACGGCGGGTTCAGTAATTCTGAGCCCTCCGGCGACGCTCAGATACACGTCGTGCTGCCCGAAGCTGATGCCGCATCGCGCATCGATCACGGCAAGCAGCATCGAGAGGCGATTGCTGTCCCAGCCGACAACAGCCCTCCGGGGCGATCCGAACGTGGCCGGCACGACGAGCGCCTGGATCTCCACCAGTATAGGCCGCGTGCCCTCCACCCCGGCGAACACGGCGGAACCTGGGGTGGTCGAAGCCAGGCGGTCGCCGAGGAAGAGTTCCGACGGGTTGAGAACCTCGCGCAGCCCCGATGCGACCATCTCGAAGACACCGATCTCATCGGTTGCACCGAAGCGGTTCTTGGTCGCCCGGAGGATGCGGTACGGGTGGCCGCGATCGCCTTCGAAGTACAAGACCGTATCCACCATATGTTCGACCACTTTCGGGCCGGCAATCTGGCCGTCCTTCGTGACATGCCCAACAAGTATGAGCGCAGCGCCCTTGGCCTTGGCGAAGCGCACGAGGGACTGAGTCGCGGCACGAACTTGGCTGATCGTGCCGGGAACCGCATCGAGGCCCTCAGTCCACAAAGTCTGGACCGAGTTCGACAATGATGAGGTCCGGTGTTGCACCCTCTCCGGCGGTCGCGAGAATATTGGAGACGCTGGTTTCCGCGGCAATTGCCACCGCACGCTCGGCAACGCCCAATCGCTGCGCGCGCAGGCGCACCTGGGCCGTGGCTTCCTCGCCGGTGAAGTACAGCGTCTTGCGGCCCGCTTCCGCCAAGGCGGCAGCCACCTGCAGCAGGAGCGTCGACTTGCCGATGCCGGGCTCTCCGCCGACGAGCAGGGCCGACCCTGGGACTATGCCTCCACCGGTAACGCGATCGAGTTCAGCGATGCCCGTGGGGAGACGCTTCAGGTCCGCATCCGTCTCGTCCCTCAACGATTTCAAGCGCGACGATTTTGCCGGTCGGCAGCCGTGTCAATCCTGCAGCCGCTGGCGGAGCCGCATCCAACTCCTCGGTCATCGTGTTCCATTCGCCGCAACCGGCGCATTTGCCGGTCCAGCGCGGCGCCTCGGCCGCGCAGTTCTGGCAAACGAAAATGCTTTTGGCAGCCTTTGGCCATCGATGCTCAACCGCCTCCCTCGTAGACGCGATGCACCCTGGGCCCGAGCCTGGAAAGCAGTTCGTAGCCGATGGTTCCCGCTTGGTCCGTCAGATCATCGACGGTGACGCGCTGCCCCATCACCTCGACCCAGCCGCCCCGGCGAACCATCTCTTCGGGCACGTCCGTGACGTCGACCGTGATAAAGTCCATGGAGACGCGGCCGACGATCGGCACGGGGTAGTCGCCGATGTAGCCGACCGGCCCCGCCTGACCCGTGGATACGCTTAACGCCCGCAGGAAACCATCCGCATATCCGCAGGCGATCGTGGCGATGCGCGACGGGCGTTGCACCTTGAATGTGGCGCCGTAGCCTATGGTCGCCCCGGGCGGAACGTCCTGCACTTGCATGATGCGTGCGGCGAGTCGCACCACGGTGCGCATCGGGTTTGGCCTGCCCTCGTGCGCGCGTCCACCGTACAGGGCGATACCGGGCCGTACGACGTCGAAGTGATATTCGCGGCCCAGGAACATGCCGCCTGAATTCGAGAGGCTGGCGGGAGCGGCTGGGAGCACGGCGCGCAGGGCGTTGAAACGCTCCCGCTGCCTCTCGTTCATGGGATTGGCTGGATCGTCCGCACAAGCGAGGTGGCTCATCACCAGGGTCAACTCGAACATGCCGAGCATGTCCGGCTCGGCCGTGAGCTGTCGCAGTTCGTATTCCGGCATGGCCAACCGGTGCATGCCGGTTTCGATGTGCAGCGCAGCTGCAAGCTTTCTGCCGCGCGCTCGGCTGTAGGCGGCCCAATCGCGAACCTGGGCAAGACTTGAAAGAACCGGGCGCAAATCGAATCCCGAGTAGTGCGCCTCCGCTCCCGGCAGCAAGCCATCGAGGATGTAGATCGTTGCACCCGGCTGGACCGCGCGCGCCGCCCGGCCTTCATCGACCGAGGCTACGAAGAAGGTCTTGCAGCCCTCGTTGGTCAGCGCCTGCGTGATCGGCCCGATGCCCAGCCCATAAGCGTCGGCTTTGATGACCCCAGCGCATTCGGCACGGCCCGAAGCCTCGTTGAGGCGCGCCCAGTTCGCGCGCAACGCCGCGAGGTCGATTGTCAGAACGGCGCGTGCTGATAAGGGGACGGCGGTGCGTGCCCGCCGGGGTAGCGACGATGGCGTTCGGGTCGCGTTCAACCAGTCCTCATCGGCGTATACGCGTCCTGCGCAAGATCGGAGAAGCGGGTCACGTTCGCCTCGAACTGCAGTGGCACGGTGCCCACCGGACCGTGACGCTGCTTGCCGATGATGACTTCCGCCTTCCCGCTCACGGCCTGCATCTTGGCCATCCAATCATGGAACTCCGCCGTCCCTTCCGAGGGCTTGGTGCGCTCCACATAGTACTCTTCGCGGTAGACGAACATCACCACGTCCGCATCCTGCTCGATCGAGCCGGACTCACGCAAATCCGCAAGCTGCGGCCGCTTGTCCTCGCGGTTTTCGACCGCACGCGAGAGCTGGGACAGCGCGATGATCGGAACATGGAGTTCCTTGGCCAAGGCCTTCAGGCTGGTCGTAATTTCCGATACTTCCTGCACCCGGCCCTCCGACGCGCGCTTGCCCGACCCTGAGAGAAGCTGGAGATAATCGACCACGATCAGCCCCAGACCGTGCTGGCGCTTCAGGCGTCGCGCTCGGGCTGCCAGCTGGGCGATCGATATGCCTCCCGTCTGGTCGATGTAGAGCGGCAGGTTGGCCATTTGTTGGCTTGCTTCGACCAAACGCTTGAATTCCGCTTCGTCGATGAGGCCGCGCCGGATGCGCTCCGAGGGAATGCCGGCCTGCTCGGAGATGATGCGGGTCGCAAGCTGCTCGGCCGACATTTCGAGGGAGAAGAAACCAACGATCGCCCCGTCATGGCCCGCATCGTCCGGTTGGAGGTCTGCCCGATCCTGCAGCGAGCGCGCCCTGGCGCGGGCGATGTTGAAGGCGATGTTGGTCGCAAGTGCCGTCTTTCCCATGGAGGGACGCCCCGCGACGATGATCAGGTCGGAGGACTGCAAGCCGCCCATCTTGTTGTCGAGCGCCTTCAGCGACGTCGCAATTCCCGAAAGTCCACCCTCCCGCTGATAGGCGTTGTTCGCCATGTCGATCGCGGTGACGAGCGCGTTGGAGAAAGTTGTGAAACCCTGGCCATACTTGCCGGTCTCTGCCAGCGAGAAGAGGCTCATCTCCGCCTCCTCGATCTGCTCGCGAGGCGGGAAGTCCACAGGACTCTCGTAAGCGACGTTCACCATGTCCTGGCCGATCACGATCAACTGGCGGCGCGTGGCGAGGTCGTAGATCGTCCGGCCGTAATCACGCGCGTTGATGATCGTCGCTGCGTTGGCAGCCAGCCTCCCGAGATACTGAGCAATTGTGAGCGAGCCGTCGATGGGCTCGGAGCTTGTGAAGAACGTCTTTAGCGTTATCGGCGTCGCCTGCTTGCCGGCGGCGATGAGCTTTGCTGCCGTCTCGTAGATCTGTTGGTGGAGCGGGTCGTAGAAGTGTTGCGGCTCCAGGAAACCGGCCACCCTATCGTGCGCTTCGTTGTTGATGAGCATCGCGCCGAGGAGGGCCTGCTCCGCCTCCAGGTTATGAGGCGCGGAGCGGAACGGGAGCGCATCGCTCCCGAGCGCAGCCTTGTTGGCGTCGCGGAGCTTTCTGGGGGCTGTTTCCATCATGGCCGAGGCCATAACGGGAATCGCGCGAGAGGTCCGCCCTAAGTCCCGCCAATCCTCGTTATGCACATCGCCGCACGATTCCGTTTGGAGCTGCGAATCGCAGCCTACTCACCAGCCATGCGGGTTCTGGCCGGCACACCGGCTTCGCCCGCCCTCAGGCGGCGTTCCTCGCGCAGCATGTAGTCCCGCGTGATCGGAAGCACATCGAATTGCTTGGTCAGCTGAAGCTGGAAGACGGTCAGCCCGCTGTGCCGGAAACCGGCCTCGCAGGCGAGCAGGTAGAATTCCCACATGCGGCAGAAGCGGTCATCGTGCCGGGCCGGATCGAGTTGGCGCACGCGCTCGCGGTTGCGTTGGAAGCGCCGGTTCCACTCGCTGAGCGTATAGGCGTAGTGCAGGCGCAGGTTCTCGAAGTCGGCGAGACAATAGGATTGCTTCTCCAGCACCGGGGCAAGCTGCGACAGGCTCGGAAGGTAGGCGCCCGGGAAGATGTTCTCGCGCATCCAGACGTTGATCGGGCTCGGTGGCGTCTCGCGGCCGATCGTGTGAATGAGCGCCACGCCGTCATCGGCCAATAACTTGCCCAGGCGCGAGAAGAACCGCCGGTAGTGCGGACGGCCCACGTGCTCGAACATTCCGACCGAAACGATGCGATCGAACGTCCCCCGCGTATATCGGTAATCCTCGAGGCGAAAATCGACGAGGCGGGACAGCCCCTGTTTCGAGGCCCGCTCTTTCGCAATCTTCAGCTGCTCCGTACTGAGAGTGACGCCGGTGACATGCACTCCGTAGTTTCGTGCCAGGAAAAGGGCCATCCCACCGAATCCGCAGCCGATATCCAGCACGCGATGTCCGCTGCGCAAGTCGAGCTTGGCTGCGATGTGACGCTTCTTGGCTTCCTGTGCCTCTTCGAGGGAGATGTCCTCGTTGTAGAAGTAGGCGCAGGAATACTGCATGTCCTCGTCAAGGAAGCAGCGATAGAAGTCGGCCGTGTGGTCGTAGTGGTGGCTGACGTTGCGCCGGGAGCGGCCGGGCAGATTGATAACGGCGGCAAGGCGCGCCGCTTCGTCGAGTCGCCTCTTCAATTCACCGCTGCGCGTGCTGGAAGCGAGCCGTTCGTTGATGAGGATGACGTTCAAGAAGTCCGAAAGCGTACCTTCCTCGACCGTAAGCGTTCCGTCTACGTACGCCCTGCCGACATAGAGGGAGGGATGGAACGTCAGCCGCCTGTACAAGCGGGGGTCGTGAAGCCTGATGGTTGCGCGGGGTCGGGCGCCTGACGTTCCGAAATCGTGCCTGGCGCCCGTGTGGTCAATGACGCTCAACTGACCACGGCGAATGAACCGGTGGAGGAGCAAACGCAGCGAAAACACGGCTCTCTACTCCGTATTAGCTGCATCTATGTTAGCGCGTGATTTGAGGTTCGTTCAACCCGGTATGTGACGGGAATTTTGCCGGAAAGTGGCTTATGCAAGGCAGGCCACGGGCGTGCCGATTGTGTTCAACCGGCGCGCCCTGACGACCGACTGTTTTTCAGGATTGCTCGGGCTGAGACCCTTCCTCGGAAGACTCGTCCCGCTGCGCCAAAGCTCCCTCTTCGAAGATGGCGTCAGGATTGAATGTCTCGAGAGTGCTTGCCTCCTCCCGGATCACAGTGACGTCTTCGCCGCGGTCCTGCCGTTCCGCTTCGTCCTCCGTGCGGGCGACGTTAAGCGAGACCTGAACAATGACTTCGGGGTGCAGTGCAACCTTGGTGGCGTGTACGCCGAGCGTCTTGATCGGCCGATCGAGCACGATCTGGCGCCGGTCCACGGTGAAGCCACCGCCGGTGATCACCTCGGCGATATCGCGCGACGTGACTGAGCCGTAAAGCTGCCCAGTGTCGCCAGCTTGGCGGATCGCGACGAACTTCACGCCGTTGAGCTTCGCCGCGACGGCCTCGGCCTCCTTCTTGAGCTCCAGATCGCGGGCTTCAAGCTGACCCCGCTCTGTCTCGAAGCGCGCAAGGTTGTCTTTGGTTGCGCGAAGGGCTTTCTTTTGCGGGAGCAGAAAGTTCCGCGCGTAGCCGTTCTTGACGTTCACCACGTCGCCCATCTGCCCCAAGCGACCAATGCGCTCCAGAAGTATGACTTGCATGCCTACGTCTCCTATTTCGAACGGGTTGCGATGTTCATGTTGAGGCTGCGGTCCAGCCGAGCCGGCGCTTCAGTTGCAAGGTGGATTCGAGTAGCCCTGCGAGGACAACCGCGGGCATGAAGAAAGGCCATAGGAAGAACAGACCGAGATAGACGATCCAGACCACCCACATCGCGCCACGCCGGCCTACGGAGTGGGCAAGCGCGAGGCCGGCCAACATGTACGCTGCGAGGAATGCTCCAAAGAAGCTCGTGCCCGCGACAGCGAATATCCCGTTCGTGTTCGCGGCCACCAGGGCAAGCGCCAGGGCCAGGCCAAACGTCGGCGGAAAAGACATCGACGCGATGTCGGGCCAATCGCGGGCGAGCCTTCCCGAGGCCAGGACGATCCGGCCCGCGAGATAAAGGTTGATCGCGCAGACCATGAGCCATTGGACGGCGAGGCCGGCTGGCAGGAGGAACAGTGCCCAATCGGTCTGCTCGGCCAGCGCCTGATCGGTCAGTGTTTCGCCCGGAGGCATCCAGCGTCTGGAGAACTGCTGCAGCACCTCGATCATGATCGGCCGCATGGCTTCGTAGCTGCCGCCGACCAATGGAAGCAGCATCACGGGCAGGGAGCCTGCGTAGATCGCCATGGCCGCAAGGAGGCGCCCGACCGGATACCATTCTCGCGTGTTGGGGTCGTCAGGGTGAGGGCGGCTCAGGTAGGCGAGATAGGCGACAATGGTACTCGGAATTCCCAGCGTCAGGATGTACCCGACCGCAATCGGTCCGCCGACGATAAAGGAGACGACCAGACCGCTCGCCAGGGCCGCCACCCCAGCCGACAGCCAGCCCCAGCCGAGACCGGCCACCAGCGGCGGCAATGGAATGACGAACAAGAGCAGTGGGCGCAGCAGCGGCCCGCCGCGCGCTGCCGAATAGAACAGCAGCGCGGAAACGAGTCCCGATATCAAACCGACAATCAGGCTACCTGGCATGTCCTTGCTGTCCCGCCTTGGCGGTTAGAGACGGACGACCGTCCCAACACGTCGACACAACTCACGTCGGCGTTGCGGCCCAAGCTCCCGTTGCTGCTAGTCGATCAGGTAGGGAAGCAGCCCGAGGAAGCGTGCGCGCTTGATGGCGTTGGCCAGCTCGCGCTGCTTCTTGGCTGATACCGCCGTTATCCGGCTGGGCACGATCTTGCCACGCTCGGACATATAGCGGCCGAGGAGGCGCGAGTCCTTGTAGTCGATCTTTGGCGCGTGTTCGCCAGAGAACGGACACGTCTTGCGCCGCCGATGAAAGGGCCGCCGAGCTGGGATGGTTGCTACGTCAGCCATGGCTATGCAGTCTCCCCAGACTCGGTTTCGCTCGGACGATCATCGCGAGGCCGCGGTGGGCGCGGACCCTCAGGCTTGTCCCGATCCCGGCGAAAGCCGCCGCCGCCGCCCCCGATCGCTCCTGAAGCCTCCGCCGCCGCCTCCTCCACGGAAGCCACCGCGATCGCCGCCGCGGAAGCCGCCCCGATCGCCGTCACGCCTGTCGTCGCGGTCGCTCTTGCGCATCTGGATCGACGGCTCGGTCTCGTGCGCGTCGACGCGAATGGTCATGAACCGGAGAACATCGGGGGAGAGGCCCATGCGGCGCTCCATCTCCGCCACCGCGGTTGGAGCCGCATCAATATTCACAAGCGTGTAGTGCGCCTTGCGGTTCTTCTTGATCTTGAAAGCCAGGGGCTTCACGCCCCAGTATTCCGTCTTCCCGATCCTGCCGCCGGCTTCCGTGATGATGTCCGAGTATTCCTTGGTCAAAGCCTCGACCTGCGCCTGGGAGATGTCCTGGCGCGCAAGGAATACATGCTCATAGAGTGGCATGGTGTGGCCCTTCCTGCATTGGCGCCCCGGCGCAAAGCCCCTTTGGGCCGTGCGCATAGCGCGGAGAGGCCCAAAAGACCCGAAGAGCGAAGACACGGGGAGCTAGGCACTCCCGCCCGCCCTCAGAGAGAGCGGCTCCCGTTCAGCCTTCGACCGGAGCAATTGCGGCGGAGTTATACGCATAAAGCGCATTGCGGCAAGTGCGAAATACCCCATGGTCTGGCCTTGACAGGGTGGGTGGCGCTGTGGCTTAGCCGCGAAGAACAGGCAACTTGAGCACGCGATGGCAGTCGCATTCCTCTTTCCGGGCCAGGGCAGTCAGGCAGTCGGCATGGGGGCCGATCTGGCGCAGTCCTATCCCGCGGCCAAGGCAGTCTTCGACGAGGTCGACGGCGCGCTCGGCCAGAAGCTGTCGGAACTCATGTTTTCGGGTCCGGCCGACGCGCTGACGCTAACCGAGAACGCACAGCCCGCCCTGATGGCAGTCTCGCTCGCAGTCGTTCGTGTGCTGGAGGAAAAAGGGGTGCGCATAGCGGACCGGGTCCGCTATGTCGCCGGCCATTCACTCGGTGAGTATTCGGCGCTGGCCGCCGCCGGCTCCCTCAGCATTTCCGATGCCGCGCGTCTCTTGAAGATTCGCGGGAAGGCCATGCAGGCCGCCGTGCCCGTCGGGCAGGGTGCGATGGCCGCGTTGCTTGGCGTCGGGAAGGATGTCGCCGAGAAACTCGCGGCCGAAGCCGCTCAGGGCGAGGTGTGCCAGCTCGCCAACGACAACGAGCCCACGCAGGCAGTCATCTCTGGCGCAAAGACGGCGATCGATCGCGCGGCGGGATTGGCGAAGGCGCACGGTGTTCGTCGCTTCGTGCCACTCAACGTGAGCGCGCCATTCCATTGCGCGCTGATGCAGCCGGCGGCCGAGGCCATGGCGGAGGCGCTTTCGAAGGTGGAGATCAAGGCGCCAGTCGTTCCGCTTGTCGCAAACGTCCTTGCAGCCCCGATCTCCGATCCCGCCGAGATCAGGAAGAGGCTCGTCGAGCAAGTCACAGGTACGGTGCGCTGGCGCGAGAGCATGCTGGCCATGGCCGCGCAAGGGGTGTCGGAGTTCTATGAGATCGGCTCCGGCAAGGTCCTGGCTGGGTTGGTGAAGCGCATCGCTGCCACAGCGAACGCATCTTCCGTCGGGGCACCCAAAGAACTTGATGCCGCCGTTCAGGCGCTCGCACGATAGGAATCCCATGTTCGAGCTGACGGACAAGACTGCATTGGTGACCGGCGCCACGGGCGGCATCGGCGGGGCAATTGCGCGTTCCCTTCACAAGCAGGGCGCGACCGTCGCAATCAGCGGCCGCCAGAAGGAAAAACTGGAGCAGGTCGCCTCGGAGCTAGGCGCACGCGTGCACGTGCTGCCGTGCGATCTTGGAGATAGGGCCGCCGTATCGCGCCTGGTCGACGAGGCCATCGGCAAGCTCGGACGTCTCGACATTCTCGTAAACAACGCCGGCATCACCAAGGACAATCTGTTCATGGTGATGAAGGACGAGCAGTGGGATGAGGTAATCGCCGTCAACCTCACGTCGACCTTTGTGCTTATGCGCGCTGGCGCCCGGGCAATGATGCGCGCGAAGACCGGTTATGGGCGCATCATCAACATTTCCTCGGTGAGCGGGATCATCGGCAACCCGGGACAGGGCAACTACGCGGCCACCAAGGCAGGCATTATCGGGATGTCGAAATCGCTTGCGCGCGAAGTCGCCTCGCGCGGCATCACGGTAAACTGCGTCGCTCCAGGCTTTATCTCGACCCCCATGACCGACGTTTTGAACGAAAAGCAGGTCGGGATGATCAAAGACGCCATTCCGGCCCAGAGGTTCGGGTCACCGGCGGATGTCGCGACCGCATGCATCTATTTGGCCTCGACTGAGGCCGCCTATGTGACGGGCCAGACCCTGCACATAAACGGTGGCATGGTGATGCCGTGACGAGCCTCGAACCCAGCAAATCCAAGGTTTGACAAGGCTTTTGGGGGCGCTGGTCAAGGCGTATGAAGTATGTTAACGAGCCCGTGATTTGTACTCAACCGAGGAAAAGCCGAGGCGTCGGGGAGGTGGCGGTCAGCCGCTGCAGCGCGGTGACCGGCACTTTTGGTTCACGGTTGATTTGAGGTCGACGAACGAGAACTCTTGGATCAGGCTAGCCGAGGATTACCGATGAGCGACGTCGCAGAGCGCGTGAAGAAGATCGTGGTCGAGCACCTGGGTGTGGAGGCCGAGAAGGTTACCGAGAACGCGAGCTTCATCGACGATCTCGGCGCCGACAGTCTCGATACCGTCGAGCTCGTGATGGCGTTCGAGGAAGAATTCGGGTGCGAGATCCCCGATGACGCTGCAGAGCAAATCCAGACCGTCGGCGATGCCGTGAAGTTCCTGGAGCAGCATGCAAGCGCAGCCGGTACGCCGCCTGCCGCATCCTGATGGCAATAAGGCTATTCAAAGCTCACCTCCCCAAACGCCCCCGCACCTTTATTGTATCTTGGGTGCTTGAGCGCCGCCCGCGGGCTAGCGAACTGAACCTGGAGCAAAGGTCTTGCGCCGCGTTGTTATAACGGGCCTCGGACTTGTGACGCCGCTCGGATGCGGCGTCGATGCAAGCTGGTCTCGTCTGCTGACCGGACAGAGCGGGGCGCGCCGGATAGAGGAGTTTCCGGTCGAGGATATCTCCTGCCAGATTGCGTGCTTTGTTCCGCGCGGCGCCACGGCGGATGGTAAGTTCAACGCCGATGATTGGATGGAGCCGAAGGAGCAGCGGAAGGTCGACGACTTCATCATCTTCGCGATGGCGGCTGCAGAGCAGGCGCTGACGGATTCGGGCTGGAGGACGGATACGACCGACAAGCAGGTGCGCACCGGAGTGCTCATCGGTTCCGGCATCGGCGGGCTCGACGGTATCGCCGAGACATCGCTGCTGCTGCGCGACAAGGGCCCACGCCGCGTCAGCCCGTTCTTCATACCCGGTCGTCTGATCAATCTCGCTTCCGGCTACGTTTCGATCCGGCATGGTCTCAAGGGACCAAACCACGCAGTCGTGACAGCTTGCTCGACCGGCGCTCATGCGATCGGCGATGCCGCCCGGCTGATCGCGCTGGATGATGCGGATGTGATGGTCGCCGGCGGCACCGAGAGCCCGATCTGCAGGCTCGCCATGGCCGGGTTCGCGGCATGCCGTGCGCTCTCGACCAACTTCAACGACAAACCGACGCAAGCATCCCGCCCATACGACAAGGATCGTGATGGGTTCGTTATGGGAGAAGGCGCCGGCGTCGTGGTCCTTGAGGAATTGGAGCACGCACGCGCACGCGGCGCTCGCATCTATGCTGAAGTCATCGGCTATGGGCTCTCGGGCGACGCCTATCACATCACGGCACCGGCGGAAGATGGCGATGGTGCGTACCGTTGCATGCGGGCGGCTCTCAAGCGCGCCGACGTTGGCGCAAGCGACATCGACTATGTGAATGCTCACGGCACGTCGACGCCGATGGGCGATGAGATTGAGCTAGGGGCTGTTGAGCGGCTGTTCGGCAATGCTGCTGGCGGTCTCGCAATGTCGTCGACAAAGTCCGCCGTCGGGCATTTGCTCGGCGCGGCGGGGGCCGTTGAGGCCATATTCTCGACGCTGGCGATTCGCGACAATGTCGCGCCTCCGACGCTCAATCTCGACAATCCCTCGGTAGCCACGGCAATCGACCTCGTTCCGCACGCGGCCAAGAAGCGCAAGATCGATACGGTTCTTTCGAATTCTTTCGGTTTCGGCGGTACCAATGCTTCGTTGGTGCTGCGCCGCGTAGCGGCCTAGATGCCACACATGGCGGGGCGAGCCGGGGCAACCGACCCGTGTTTCCTGTAAAGTTTGCGCGCGGCCCGTGCTTTCGCCACATTTGGTTAGAAGCTGTGAGTTGAATGCAGGCGCGGTGAATTTGGTGCGGCCGCTGCTTTTTGGATGCGCGTGGCCCGCATGAGGAGGTGGCGATGAGCAACCGCCCGCCGGCGGGCTCCTACGCGACAGGCCGCACAGGCGCGTTCGCGCGAAGCCCATCCGAAAGGCTGGAGCCGACGCGTCCCGCAGGCCGGCAGCGGCGGCAACGCTTTAGCCGGGGTGAACTCGGGACCGTCGCGACCGATCGTCAGGCTGCTGAGCGGAGTGCTGACACTACTGTTGATCATGATGCTTGTTGCCGGTGGTGCAGCGGTTGCTCTCCAGAGCCGGCTGAACGCCGCGGGACCTCTCGGCAGTAGCAAGATCGTCGTTATTCCCAAAGGCGAGGGGTCCCATGAAATCGCCACCCGCCTGGAGCGGGACGGCATCGTCTCCGACCGCCGGTTGTTTGTTGCAGGTTACCTCTTCGCCAAAATCGCTGCATGGGCGGATGGGACGGGGCCTTACCAGCTCAAGGCCGGCGACTATCAGGTCCCGCAGGCTGCAAGCATGCACCAGGTGATGGACATCATCGCGGAGGGAAAGACGGTCACCTACCGCGTGACGATTCCCGAGGGGCTCACGAGCTACCAGATTGTGGAGCGGCTCAAAGTCGACGTGAACCTGAGCGGCGAGATAGACGATGTTCCGCCGGAAGGCTCACTGCTGCCCGAGACGTTCATCCTCCAGCGCGGCGCTTCGCGGCAATCCGTTATCGATAATATGCGCGCTGAACTGCGGAAGGTATATGATCGCGCCTGGGCGCAGCGAAAGAAGGAATTGCCGTTCAAGACCTGGGACGAGGCGCTCGTGCTCGCGTCGATCGTGGAGAAGGAGACGGGCCGGGGCGACGAGCGTGAGCGCGTGGCCGCGGTCTTCGTTAATCGGCTTCGGCAGAACATGCGGCTGCAGTCGGACCCCACAATTCTTTACGGGATCAGTGGTGGCAAGGCCGTATGGAGCCGGCCCATCCTGAGAAGCGAAATCTCCCAGAAGACACCGCACAACACCTATCAGATCGACGGACTTCCCCCAACGCCGATATGCAACCCGGGCAAGGCGGCGATCGAAGCTGTTCTCAATCCCGCCAACACGAAGGATATCTATTTCGTGGCGGATGGATCCGGGGGTCACGTCTTCTCGGAGACGCTTAAGGAGCACAACACGAGCGTGCAGAAGTGGCGCGCGCTGGAAAAGGACGCGAAGGCCAAGGCCGCTGCCCCCGCGAGTACGCCAAGCGATACCCCGACGACGGCAGCGCCGCCCAAGACCCGGGCTGTCGTCCGAACGCCCCCGCCGACTAAGGACAAAGCCAAGGAAGCCGCGCCGCCGGAACAGAAGAAGGCGCCGCCGGCAAAAGGAGCGTCCAAGGAGACGCCATCCTGGGCTCCCACGATGCAAGCGGCGCCGCCCAAATAGCATCGCGCCGCCCCCCAATACCTCACCTTGTTGGCGTTGCACACGCGGGTTAGATTTCTCGCGCGGTGTTAAGATTCGAGTTTGGCTTCGCTTTCGCGCGCTTCCGTGAGATTTCATGGCCATCAAGAGCATGACCGGGTTTGCTCGCGCGGACGGCGTGTCGTCGTCTTTCACTTGGCATTGGGAAGTTCGCTCCGTGAATGGCCGTGGCCTCGACATCCGGATGCGCCTCCCGCCGGGTTTCGAGGGATTGGAACCTCGCGTCCGGGAAGCTGTCGGAAGGTGGGTCACGCGCGGGAGCGTGAACATCACGCTGAACGCCAAGCGCACCCAGGGTCTCACCGAGATTCGGCTCAACGAAAAGGCTTTGGATCAGGTGCTGGCCGCAGTCGAGCACCTGAAGACCAAGGTCGCTATAGGACCGCCGTCCGCCGAAGCCCTGCTGAATATCAAGGGCCTCATCGAAGTTGCGGAGATCGAGGAGACCGAGGCCGATGCGCTCGCGCGAACCGAGGCGATGCTGGGCACTCTTGAGGCGGCCTTGAGCGGCATGGTGCGCTCGCGCTCTGAAGAAGGAACGCGACTCGGCGCGATACTCAACGAGCAAATTGCCACCATCGAGACATTGGTCGACAGGATAGAGCAAATGCCGGCGCGTTCGCCAGAGGCCATTCGGCTGAAGCTCAAGCAACAGATTGACCGCCTTCTGGAGACAGGCAGCGGGATGGATGAAGGACGCCTCTACCAAGAGGCCGCGCTGATAGCTGTGCGGGCAGATATCGAAGAAGAGCTCATGCGGCTGCGCACTCACCTATCAGCGGCGCGTGAGCTGCTGGGCTCCAGCGAGCCTTCCGGACGGCGGCTTGATTTCCTTGCCCAGGAGTTCAATCGCGAAGCCAACACTGTGTGCTCCAAATCAAACGATGCCGATGTCACGCGGGCGGGAATCGACCTGAAGGCAGTTATCGACCAGATGCGGGAGCAGGTGCAGAACATTGAGTAGGCCTGCCACCAAGGATGCTCCCGACGTTGCGCGGCGCGGGCTGCTGCTGGTGCTTTCCTCGCCGTCCGGAGCCGGCAAGACGACGCTCGCGCGCCGCCTCCTGGCCGCGGACCCCGCCATCCGGATGTCGGTCTCAGTTACAACGCGCAAGCCGAGGCGCGGCGAGATCGACGGAAAAGACTACACTTTCGTCGAGAAAACAGAGTTCGAGCGCCTGAAGCGGGGCCGGAAACTCTTGGAATGGGCGGAGGTGTTCGGACAGTTCTACGCCACGCCGCGTGCTCCGATTCTGGATGCCTTGGAATCAGGTGGTGACGTGCTGTTCGACATAGATTGGCAGGGGGCGCGGCAGCTCAAGAAGCGGCTCCCCCGCGACGTGGTCCGCGTCTTCATTCTTCCGCCGAACGGTGAAACCCTCGAACGGCGTCTCAAGACCCGCAACCAGGATTCGGAAGCGACGGTTGCGCGCCGCATGGCTGCGGCGGCCGGCGAAATCTCGCATTGGAACGAGTACGACTATGCGATCATCAATCACGATGTGGAGACCAGCCTTGCCGGGCTGACTGCGATCGTGGCCGCCGAACGGCTGAAGCGCGTGCGCCAAGTGGGTCTCAGAGCGTTCGTCGCGAATCTACAGGCAAGTCTCTAAAGGCCGCGTTGCCCCTGCCGCGCAGCGCTGGATGCTCAGCGGCCGGGCCACCGCTCCAATACATAGGCCAGCCTCCCGAAATCACTTACGCTCAGCATCTCGCCTCGCAACGTCGGATCGAGGCCGGCCGCTGATAGAAGCGGTTCCGGGTGGGCGATCAAAGTGCGCAGACTCTGCCGCAGCATCTTCCGCCTTTGACCGAACGCGGCAGCAGTGATCTTGGCCAACGTCTTTACGGAGCACGGCGGGGCCGGGTTCTCAATCGGTGCAAAATCCACCACGGCAGAGGCAACCGCTGGCGGCGGTGTGAACGCTTCAGGCTTGAGGCTGAACACCAACCGCGGACGTGAGCGCCATTGCGAGAGCACGGCGAGCCTGCCATAGGCCTTGGTTCCTGGCGAGGCGACGATCCGCTCCGCGACTTCCTTCTGAAACATCAGAACCATGCGCGTCCACCAGGGTGGCCACGGTTCCGTTTCGAGCCATCCGGCCAGCAGGACGGTGGCGATGTTATAGGGAAGGTTGGCGACAATTCGGGCGTGGCCCGATCCGCGACCGACCAGGGAAGGCCAATCGACGTCGAGTGCGTCTGCAAAATGGATCTCTACAAGGCCCGGATAGCGATCACGGATAGCTTCCAGGGCCGGACGGGTGCGTTCGTCACGCTCGATGACGATCACCCTGCCTGCGCCTTCGGAGAGGAGGGCGCGCGTCAAGCCGCCCGGCCCCGGACCGATCTCAACGACAGTCGCACCGGCCAGCGGACCCGCGCTGCGGGCAATGCGGCGCGTCAGGTTCTGATCATGCAGGAAATGCTGCCCCAGGCTCTTGCGCGGTGCCAATCCCAGCTCACGCACTACGGAGCCAATGGGCGGCAAGCCATCAGAGCTGGTGCGATCCTCGCCAGGAGGGCTCATGTTGCTTTGGAGCGAGCCGACGCCCGGCGAGCGCCAAGCGATGCGGCCAGTCTCAAGGCCGCGATCAAACTGTTCGGTCGTGCTTTTCCAGTGCCGGCGAGTGCGTAAGCGGTACCGTGATCAGGCGATGTGCGCACAAAGGGCAGCCCCAGCGTAACGTTGACCCCGCGATCGAACGCCAGGGTCTTCAGCGGGATCAGCGCTTGATCGTGATACATGGCGATCGCGACGTCGTAGGAGGATCGAGCATGTTCATGGAACATCGAATCCGCCGCCAGCGGGCCGGTCACCGACAAGCCCTCGCTTTGGAGTTTTGCGATGGCCGGGGATATTACCGTCGTCTCCTCTGTTCCAATGAGATTGTCCTCGCCGGCGTGCGGATTGAGCCCGGCGACGGTGATCCTGGGTCGCTCGATCCCGAAATCGAGCGCGAGGGCCGAAGCCGTCGTGCGAACTGTTTGCACGAGCAGGTCGGCAGTGAGGGTCCGAGGTACGGCTGAAAGCGGGATGTGTACAGTCGCGGGGACGACCCTGAGTTCGTCGCAGACCAGCATCATTACCGGTCGCGGCTTCGGGACCGCGCAATAGCGCTCGGCGAGCACGGCCAGGAACGCGGTATGCCCGGGATAGGGTAGAGGGATTGCGCGGAGCGCTCTCTTGGCGATCGGGTTCGTGACGAGTGCCAGTGCCTGGCCCGATGCCACGGCTGACGTTGCCTGTTCAATCGCGAGTACGACGGATGCGTCGGGGTCTTCAGCGCGGGATGCGCCGAGATCCAAGACAGGGAGCGCGTGAGCAAATACCTCTGAGGCCTCGTCCAAGTCCCTGACGGCAGCGACCGGCACGTCCATTCCCAGCGCACGCGCGCGCCCCCGCATGGCCTCTGCACTGCCAAAGACAGCGAAGGGGTGCAATGACTCGGCTTCGCGCGCGGACCAACTCAGGAGGGTCGTGTCGGGCCCGATCCCTGAGGGGTCGCCCATGGATACAGCGAGTGGACGCAAGTTCGGACACGGTGCCGGGGATCGTGTGACGCTCATCAGTCACCGGTACTCGATGTCGGCTTCCTGTCTCAGGTTGCGCATGTGGCGCCGGGCAAGCACCTCAAGCTCCTTGGACTGCAGTTCCTGCATCGCCTTATTACGTTCTGCCTCGTTCCCCACCACCGCCCGCCGGCCGCAAACCGCGTATATCTCTACTCCACCGGGCGTCGTCGCCGGTGGCAGCATGACGCCGTCCTTTGCTCCGAGGAGCATCGTTCTGGTGGGCTCGGCAATAGCGCCCGGCTTCACGAACTTCAGGTCGTTGAACTTCGCGTCCGACACGCCCTTCGCCAGTTCTGCCATCGTCGCGCAGTTGCGGAATTTCCGCCGCATGCCCTCGGCCTCGCTGTAGCGCTTAGCCAAGGATGCCTGATCAATCTTGCTCGGCAGCGTGAGCGTGATTTTCTGCAGCTGCAACTCGGCCGTGTCGTCGCCATCATCGAGGCCCGTCGCAGAGATGGCCCGATCGATGTCGCGCTGGGTGATAGACACTTGCGCCGCGTAGCGACGGGCTATCAGATCACGCCAAGCCTTGTGGGCACGGAACCGGTCTGCCAGCGTTGAAACGTCGACGCCCATACCTTTCATGTGCTGACCAAACTGATCGAGCGTCATCTTGTTGCGGTCGGCCAAGCCTTTCACGATGCTGTTCACCTCGGCATCGCTGACCTCGATGCCAAGTTTCTTGGCGGCTTGAACCTTCAGGCGCTCCTCGATCAATTCCTCCTGCGCGACCTTGCGGTATCTGGCAACGCTCGAAGCGCGGCCCTCATCGCGCAACTGCTCGAGCATGGACTTCTGCAGGTTCGTCACGAACTCCTTTTGCAGGGTCGCGGCTTCTTCCTTGCTCTTGGGCTGACGGTCCTTCAGAAAGTTCTGGAAGCGATCATTGGTTTTCGGATCCGCCATGATCTGGCGCCATCGGGCCTCCGCCTTGGAGCGAAGGTCATTGCTTGCGTCGGTAGAACTGATGGCCATGAAGCGAGCGCGCTGCTCGACGGCGTAAGCCGTAACGGGCTCATCATTGACAAGCACGACGATGCCCTGCTGTCCCCCGCGGGGCTGCGCCGCCGGGTCTCCTTGCGGGCAGCGGTTGTTTGCGCGGCGACCTGCGCGTAGTGAGCGGGCGCGGTCAAAACCGAGAGAGCCAAAACCACGCCAGCGGTTAGGCTCACCGCGATGCGTCGGGGGCGAATAAGGTGCATCATACCGGGTATTGGGGTTCGTCCGTTCGAACTCGACTTGCCAAGCATAGCGTCGGATGGGCGGCTGGCACCATATTTCCACAGGATAAACATGGCGTTGGAAGGGCCTTCGGGGCCCCTTACCAGTAGCGGTTTGGGGACACCCGCCTACTTAGGCGGGCCCGTGTTCTGGTCACCGAACACGTGGTTCAGCTGGTCCGTGCGATAGTTGTAATCGCCCAGATGCTTCAATTCGAAGCGAAGCATGAGCGTCCGATCGGGACGGAGCTGTAGGAGCGGGTTCTCCACGAAGGTTTCGATGTAGCTGGCCGTCAGGACGAAGCATTCATCCTGATACTTGAGCTGCAGCACGTCCTGGATGCGATTTTGGAGTCGAATGTCGTATCGCACCTGCCCCAGCACACTCCAGCGGTCGGTCAGGCGCAGGCCCAAAGTGCCGATACCCTCTTGCTGGGTATCGACGAGGCCCGTCACGGGATCGAACTTCGTAAAGGTGTAGCCGAGCTGCGAGGTGAACGGGCCGTAGTTCGCCTGTACGAGACTGTCCTGGCGGAGGAGGGACCAGTCATGCTCGTCAAACCGGGCTTGCGAAACCAGGCTCATCCCGGTGAAGGGTGAGAGATACAAGCCAGTCACGTAGTCGGACCGGTCGTTCTGAAGGCCGCTCACCGGCGAGAAATTCGGAACGAAGCATTCATCCTGATACTTGAGCTGCAGCACATCCTGGATGCAATTCTGGGAATCGATGTCGTATCGCACTTGCCCCAACACACTCCACCGGTCGGTGAGGCGCAGGCCCAAAGTGCCGATCCCTTCCTGCTGGGTATCGACGAGGCCCGTCACAGGGTCGAACTTCGTAAAGGTGTAGCCGAGCTGCGAGGTGAACGGGCCATAGTTCGCCTGAACGAGACTGTCCTGGCGGAGGAGGGACCAGTCATGCTCGTCAAACCGGGCTTGCGAAACAAGGCTCATCCCGGTGAAGGGTGAGAGATACAACCCGGCCACATAGTCGGACCGGTCGTTCTGAAGACCGCTCACCGGCGAGTAGTTCGGGACACCTGGCAGCGGCAGCGCCGGAAGCGGGGCTGGCCCCCCGAAGCCCGGGTCCGCATAGGGGTTATCGCCCGCCAGATGCAAGCTTTGACCGATGATCGCCTTGGCGTACAAGCCGCTATTGGCCTGTAGGGTGTATTGGATGCCGACGTTGGCGCGCGTTCCCGTTTCCATGCGGTCATAGCCAGAGAACCGGTCGATATCAAAGAGGAGAGTGTCGTCGAAGACGAGGCTGCGGGCGTCTTCGTCGGGCGTCCTGAACTGGTTGATGGTGCCTGGCCGCACGATGACCTGGGCCGTGGGTTCAAAGACATGCGACGCCCATCCGGAATGGGCGACGAACGGATAGGAGTAGAGCAGACCGCCAGCCGCCATCCCGCGAACCACCGTGTCGTCCGGGATCGGAGCCAGAGTCACCGGGTCCAGCGCGTTCGTCCAACTGTAGACATCGCCGCGCAGGTTGCCGAACGGGGTCCACACCTGCCCGAGCGGGTCGATCATTTTGCGGCGCCAATTCGCTTCCGCAACGGCAAGCGTCGTGTCCGTGCCGTCGGTGCGCGTCATCGCGCGGGTGTGGCCCGTGAAGCTCAGCTCTCCACCGGCAACGGGATTGCCCCAGATGTACTTGTAGTCGATCACGGGGTGGACCCGCGAATTGGAGAGGTTGGTATCGTCCAGCAAGAGCCCGCCGAAGTGATAGATGCTGGCCCCGAAGTAATTGCGGTCGCTCATGCCCTGCAGATAGGCGACGTTGACGCGATCCGTCTGCAGTATGGGATCGAGGCGATAGTCGCGCCGGAAGGCCTCGTCGCTTTCCAGCGTGATATCCCAGCCGTAGCGCCACCACGACGAAAGCGAGAACTGGCCCTTCGTCTGGATTGAGCCGCGCCAACCTGCATCGCCGAGGGAAAGTGGCTCCGCATCGTCTATGGCGGCGAATGACAAGTTGTACTGTCCGGTGGCCAGCCTGTGACGGAACTCGCCTTGCCACAGAACGCCGCGATCGGAGAAGTAGCGTGGGTTGAAGGTGAAATCGTAGTTCGGGGCCAGGGCGAAATAGTACGGCGTCTCAACCGAGAAACCGAGCGTCGATGAATTTCCGAAGCTCGGCGCCAGGAAGCCCGACTTCCGCTTCACCGACGGGTCGGCGTGCTGGAAGTAGGGCAGGTAGAACACGGGCACCCCGAGGACCTCGAACGTCGCGTCCTGGTAGGTGATCGTCGCGGCTTGCTGATCATGAACGATGCGCGCGGCCGCTAGGCACCAGAGCGGCGGAGAGCCTGGATCGTTCCGGCAGGGGGTGAAGCGTCCGCGTTGGAACTCGGTGACGTTGCCCTCGCGGCGGATGGCATTCTCGGCGGCTATGCGCGTGTCGTCGCGCGTCACGACGCTCAGCGATTGAATGAAGGCATCGCGGAAGTCGTCCAAGGCCTCCATGCGATCCGCGCGCGTGATCGACCCGTTGGGATCCTTAAGCTGCGCGTTGCCTTCGGCGTAGAGCTTGTTGACGCCCTGGTCGTAGATGACCTGGTCGGCCGTGAGGATGAAGTTATTGTAGTAGATCTCGACGTTTCCCTGGGCGATCACGCGATTGCCCTTGGTGTCGTAGATCAGCTGATCCGCTTGGAGGTAGAGCGGTTGCGCGCGGTCGATCTTCGGTGCGGGGCCGAACATGCCGCCGGGCTGCTTGGGGAAAGAGCTCTTGGGGCCGATGGTGGGTAGGCGCAGGCTGGGATCTTGCTGAGCGTGTGCACCACTTGCAAGGAGCAAGAACCAGCACAACAGCGCAGGCAGCAGAACGCGCGCAACACCCAACCGCGGCGCGCCTTGACGACGGCCACAATCAGGCGCTCCGCCGCACGACATGTGCGGTGTCCGCGCTCTACGCATCACTCAGCCGTCCTCCTGGTGTAGCAACACCGTTAGCGAGACGAGCAACGCTAGGGTTATCGGCACCCAAACTGCCAGCATGGGGGACAACAACCCCGACGCGCCAATTTGGCGCGAGACCTCTGCCAACAGAAAGAAGCCGATTCCCCCAATCATCCCCGCCAAAACCATAGTCTGGATGCCTCCCGAGCGGAATGACCGCAATGACACAGTTGCAGCCAAAACAACCATGGCAATCAGGAGCGCCGGGCGGGATATCAACAGGGCGTGCTGCATGCGAAATTTATCGGCAGAAAGCCCAGCTTTTTCAGCGGCTTCTATCAAAGACGGCAGCTGCCAAAAAGAAACCGCAATCTCGGACCCGAGAGCGTCGCCGACCTTCTCCCGGGTGAGGTGGGTACTGAGCGAGTAGTTGTCGAAATGTTCCGGTTCGCGCATGGGCCTCACAACGACGGCCTTGTGCGCTTCCCAGTATCCGTCGTGCAGGACGGCCTTGTCGGCATCCAGACGCTCGACGAAATGGCCTTGCGGATCAAACAGGAACGCGATCACGCCCCTCAGTTCCAGCCCCTGTTTCGCCACCGCCTTTGCATGCAGCACCGATTGGCCGTCGGCGCCATCCTGGCGGAGCCAGGAACGCTCTCCGGAAGCAGCAAGCAGCCCAGCCTCCTTGCCGAAGACCTCCGCAACCAACCGCTCGGCCTCGAATCTCGCGGTCGCAGCAAGGGGATTGAACGCCGTTACTGCAAGGATCCCGAGCACGACGGTGACGGTCAGTCCTGGGCGGAGGAACTGCCAGGCGGACATCCCAGCCGAGCGCATGACGGTCAACTCTGATTTCCGGTTGAGCGTCAGAAGCGCTCCGATGCTCCCAACCAGCACAGCGAAAGCCAGCAAGATTTCGGCAAAGGCGGGTAAGCGCAGGAGCCCGATCCAGGCGAGGGTGCCGATCGACAGATCCGGCGCCCGGCGTGAAAGCCGCAGCAACTCGATCATGTCGATCATGAAGATCAGGCAGGCACACACGAAGAACGCGCCAAGGATGCTGAAGAGGAACCGCTTCGCAACGTAACGCCGTAGCGTCCTGCTCAGGACGAAGGGTGTACGTCCCGCATCGCGCATTCTGCGCCGTTTCCACCAGTTCGCCACCGCCCGGAACGGGCCGGTGATTGCGCCGCGCAGAATTTCGCTGAACCGTCGCACAACAGCAGGCGTTCGCCGTGGCGTGATCTGCCAATAGGTTGCGAAGGCCGCGGCGGCTGCCGCTCCGATTGGAATGGCGTAGAGGAGCGGGGCCAAGGACGGGCGGATGGTGACCGTGTTGTTGGCCGCAATGCCTCCAATGCGGGTGACCATCGCGACGGCGAACGCCCCGATGACACTGTTTAGGCGACTTTGCCGAGTGGTCTGCGCCCGCCCCACGTAGGCCAATACGATCAGAACAAACGCGAACCCATACAGCGGACTGGAAAATCGCTCATGCAACTCGGAGACCACGCGACCCCGGCCGCTCTTGAGCATGGGGTCGTCTGGAGCCAGCGACAGCAACTCCGTTGTGAACCGTTCGCGTGGACGGCTGGTGCTGGGCTGGTCCGCGCGCTGCTCGAGTTGATTGAGGTCTACGGCATACTCGGAGAAGCTGATGACCTGCGGCGCAGCATCCCCTTCCTTGTGGCGGATGATATGGCCGTTCTCCATGCGAAGGAATGCGCCGGCGTCTTGCTTGATGATGCGCGCCTTCTCGGCGAGATAAGAACTCGTCTGCTTCTGTTCGCGCCCGTCGTGGATGAGGAGTCCGAGGAGTTCGCCGCTGGGTGAACGCTCGCGAATGTGCACGGTCAGCCTGGGCTCCGGTTCCATGAAGCGCCAGGGCTGAATGACCTGTCCGAGGAGGTCCGTGCGGACGAGGATCGTGTAGTCGCGAAGCGCCTGCTGGGTCCACGGCCCCACCGCGTGATTAACGACAGCGACCACAAGAGCCACCAGCAATGCCAGTGCGGCGAGCGGCTTGAGGAGCCCCCACACCGGCGCTCCGCCGGCCGTCATTACGATCAGTTCGCTGTCGCCGTTGAGACGGTTGAGGACGTAAAGACTGGCAATCAGAAGTGCGAGCGGAGCGATGAAGCCCAGCAATGTGGGAATGGCCAGCGTCGTCATCACGACGAAGCGCAGCATGTCCTGGCCCTGGGTGGTGACAAGCTCAAGCTGGCGCAACGCGACGGCGATCCACACGACGGTCGTCAGCGAAACGAGAATGAGCAGAAGGGCGCCGGCGGCCTGCCGGAATACGTAACGGCTGAGAATGCGGCCGGTCACGGTCATCCCTGGATGGAAAGGTCCCCCGTTTCGGCGGGACGCGGCCAAAAGCCGAGCCCCGCCAAAGCGCTATCAGCTGTTCACATAGCATGGTGGCGGAAGCGTGACCCCGCTGTGGCCGTCTTTCCACAGCAAATGGCCGCAGCAACTCGTCCAGCCCATATGGCGGCTGGATGCACCCGCGGCCTGCTTTGCGTGGCGCAATTCGAAGCCTTATGGTGACGCCGGTCGGAAACTCCTTCACGAGCTTCGAGCGCCGCCGGCTCCAGGTCGGCATCATGGTGCGCTCTCGCGAAGGAGCCTCCTCGGTCCGTTTGTGGAAGATGAGCCAGCCCCGCGGCTCGGCAGCCTGAGATTGTTGCGCGATGTCAGACACGCTTGAAATTCAATTCGAGGCCCTCAGTGGCGACCATTCGGCGACGACGATCGTGCTGGCGGGTCCGGAGCTTGCGCTGGGTCCGGCGGCGCGGCGCATCGAGGAGCGCACGAAGGGTCTTCTGACGAAGGCGGCCCGAGCCGCGAACTTCACGGGCAAGGCAAGGTCGTCCATCGAAATACTGGCGCCTGCCAACATCGAACCGCAGCGGCTGATCCTGGCGGGCTACGGCGATACCAAGAGCGAACTCGACCGGTTGCGGTTTGGAGGCTTCCTCTACGGCCAGATCGCGGGTCGCAAGGCGGATGTGGCAAGCATCCTGTCCGATCCCCAGGATGCAGGCTCCGCCGGAGATGATGTATTTGCCGCGGACCTGGCGCTCGGCGCTCTCCTGCGCAGTTACTCGTTCAAGAAATACCGCTCGCGCAAACCCGAAGACGAGGATGACAACGGGAAGGATGGCCTCAGGCGCCTTGTTATCCACTGCGCCAAACCTGAGGCAGCCGCCAAGCTTTTCACGAGCCGCAAGGCGGTTGCGGAAGGGGTTTTTCTGGCCCGCGACCTCGTGAACGAACCTGCTAATATCCTGGGCCCTGTCGAGTTCGCGGAACGGCTGCGAGAGCTTTCCAGCGCCGGACTGAGCGTGGAAGTTCTCGACGAGAACGACCTCAAGGCGCTGAAGATGAACGCGCTGCTCGCGGTCGGCCAAGGCAGCGTCCGGCCTTCGCGCGTCGTCGTCATGCAATGGTCCGGGGCGAAATCGAAGCGTGTGAAACCGGTCTGTTTTGTCGGCAAGGGCGTGTGCTTCGACAGCGGTGGGATCTCGATCAAGCCCGGCGGCGGCATGGAAGACATGAAGGGCGACATGGGCGGCGCGGCCGCGGTTGCGGGACTGATGCTCGCCTTGGCCAAGCGCAATGCGCCCGTGAGCGCGATAGGGATCGTGGGTCTGACAGAGAATATGCCGTCCGGCACCGCGCAACGCCCTGGTGACATCATCACCAGCATGTCCGGCCAGACCATCGAAGTCTTGAATACGGACGCCGAGGGCCGGCTCGTCCTGGCGGACGTCCTTTGGTACGCCCAAGAGAAATTCAAACCGAGGTTCATCGTCGACCTTGCAACGCTGACGGGCGCCATCATGGTTGCCCTTGGGAAAGAGCACGCAGGCCTGTTCGCCAACGACGACAAGCTCGCAAAGGAGCTGGAGGCTGCGGGCGCGAGCACGGGCGAAAAAGTCTGGCGGATGCCGCTGGGCAAGGCCTACGACAAGCTGATCGACAGCCGCGTCGCGGACATGAAGAACATCGGCGGGCGCTACGGCGGCGCGATCACCGGTGCGCAGTTCATCCAGCGTTTCGTCAAGGGCACGCCCTGGGCGCATCTGGACGTCGCCGGGACGGCGATGGATTCGGCGCGCAACGAGATCAACCAGAGCTGGGCCTCGGGATGGGGCGTACGCCTCTTGGACCGCCTAGTCTCGGATCACTACGAAAAGTAGAAATACCATTCTGTGTGAATAACTTGGACGTTAGTCCCATCCAGCCTTTGGACTGCGTCTAATTTCCATAATATATGTTATGCGAATGAAAGGGTGCGGTCATCGGGCGACTGACGGTCTGCGGAATTTCACTCCTGATCGACCTTCCGGCGCAGAGCCTTCGCAGTGGATCGGCGCCGCTTGTGTTCCCCACGACGGACCTTTGCGGCCCGCGGGAGCTTTGTTGGACGGCGCGGCCGCTGGGGTTCGGCGGCACGGCGGATGAGAGCGGCCAGACGCTCGCGCGCGTCTTCGCGGTTGCGCTGCTGACTACGAAAGCGATTGGCCGTGATGATGAGCACTCCACCAGAGGAGACGCGCGTTCCGCCAAGGCCAATAAGGCGCAGGCGCACGTCGTCCGGCAGTGAGCGGGAGTTGCGCAGATCGAAGCGCAGCTGGACGGCGGTCGAGACCTTGTTGACGTTCTGACCACCGGGACCCGAGGAGCGCACGAAGACCTCTTCTAGATCCCCGGGGTCAATCGCTATCTTGTCGGTGATCTTGAGCATGGCTCTTCTCTAGCGCTCGCCCCTTACAACCCGCTTACGAGTAGGCTTCCTGCATGTCGCATGACAAGAAACCGACCGCTCAAATCGACGAGCTCCTGAGGATAATGGCGGCCCTGCGCACGCCCAAGACAGGATGTCCCTGGGATCTTGCCCAGAACTTCAAGACGATCGCGCCCTATACCGTCGAGGAGGCCTACGAGGTGGCCGATGCGATCGAGCACGGCGACATGGGCGCGCTCAAGGAGGAACTGGGCGACCTGCTTCTGCAGGTCGCGTATCACGCACGCTTGGCAGAGGAGGCCGGTGCCTTTGCGTTCGGCGATGTCGTCGCGAGCATCGCCGCCAAGATGATCCGGCGGCATCCGCACGTGTTCGGGAGCGAGGCCGAGCGATCAGCCGGGGCCCAGCCCGGCTTCTGGGAGCAGGCGAAGGCGCAAGAGCGTTCCGAGGTCGAAGGCGCCGGCGCGAAACGAGAAAGTGTGCTGGATGGTGTGCCGATAGGGTTGCCGGCACTCACGAGAGCCGTAAAGTTGCAGAACAAAGCCGCCCGCGTTGGCTTCGACTGGCCGTCGCTCAAGCCGGTGTTTGAGAAGCTCAAGGAGGAGCTGGGCGAGTTGGAGGAGGCCGTCGCATTGGATCAGGGCGCGGAGAGATGCGCGGCCATCGAGGAGGAGTTCGGCGACCTGCTCTTCGTGGTTGCCAATGTGGCAAGGCACCTGCGGTTGGATCCCGAGGCGACGCTACGCGCGGCAAACCAGAAATTCGTGCGCCGCTTCCAGGCGGTCGAGCAGAAGCTCGCTGCCGATGGCCGCACACCTTCGCAGTCCAATCTTGCCGAGATGGACAAGCTTTGGGACCAGGCGAAGGTAGATGAGAAAGCTGAAAGCTCCGCTAAAGATCGATGATCTCAAGCACGCCGGGGACTGTTTGCAGCGCGCTCTTCTGAGCCGGCGAAACTTCGAAGCGGCCGGGCAGTGAGATTTCCAGCTCACGGCCCGCGTCGCTGAGGGCGATGCCGAGGCACACAGTGCTCTTGCCGCCTGGTTTCAAGAGCTGACGAAGATCCTCGATCGTGCTGCGGGAGCCATTCAGAACGCGACCGTCAAGGATGACTTTAACGCCCTTCTGAATGTTCTCGGCGGCGGCATCCAAGGACTCAATCGATTGCGCGCGCAGCTTGAGCGTGTCGCCTTCGCCGCGTTCGCCCTCGACAGTGATGAGCACGGCCGTTCCCGCTTCGAGCAGATGGCGGCTCTGCGCGAGCGTCTCGGAGAATATCACGGCCTCGAATTGGCCGGTCGGCTCGGAGAATATGGCGAAGGCGAACTTGTTGCCCTTCTGCGACCGCCGCTCGCGGGCAGAAACGACCACGCCGGCGAGGCGGCCCGCGACGACGCCGCGATCTGCTCGCGCCTCCAGTTCCGCGTAGCTGACCGTGCCAAGCTTCTGCAAGGCCGAGGCGTAGGCATCCAGAGGATGCCCGGACAGGAAGAAGCCGATCGCGTCGAACTCATGCTGCAGCCGCTCGATCGGGTCCCACGGCTTGAGCGGTCGAAGCTTCAGCACAACGGACGATGATGGTCCCTGCATCATGCCGCCGAGGAGGCTGCCCTGGCCGGTGTGCTCGTCGTCGGCCTTGTTTCCGGCCTCGGTCATCATTTGATCGACGTTGCCATGCACCAGAGCGCGATTGGCCTCCAGGGCATCGAGCGCGCCGGCTGCTGCCAACGTCTCCAGGGCGCGCTTGTTGAGTACCTTGGTGTTGAGCCGCGCCGCGAAGTCTGAAAGGTCCTTGAAGGCTCCGCGGGCGTTGCGCTGCGCGACGAGATTGTCGACGGCCTGCGTACCGATATTCTTCAGGGCCGCCAGCGAATAGCGGATGGCCTTGGTGCTTGCGAGGAAGTCGATTTCCGAGGCGTTGACGCACGGGGGAAGGATGGCGATGCCGGACTTCTTCGCCTCGGAAGCGAACATGGCGAGCTTGTCGGTGTTGCCCATGTCGAGCGTCATCGACGCGGCGAGGAACTCCTCGCGGAAGTTCGCCTTCAGATATGCGGTGTGATAGCTGACGACCGCATAGGCAGCGGCGTGGCTCTTGTTGAAGCCGTAGCCGGCGAACTTGTCGACCAGCTCAAAGATATCCACCGCGTCGGAATTCTTCACGCCGTTCTGCTTGGCGCCCTCGACGAAGCGCGCCTTCTGCTTCGCCATCTCGTTCTTGTCTTTTTTGCCCATCGCTCGGCGCAGCAGATCGGCTTCGCCGAGCGAGTAGCCCGCAAGCACCTGGGCAATCTGCATCACCTGTTCCTGGTAGATGATGACGCCGTAGGTCTCCTTCAGGATCGGCTCGAGCATGGGGTGCGGATAGAGTATCGGCTCCTCGCCGTGCTTGCGGTTGATGTAGGTCGGGATGTTGTCCATCGGGCCGGGGCGATAGAGCGCCACCATGGCGATGATGTCTTCGAAGCGGTCGGGCTTGAGCCGCTTGAGGCTTTCGCGCATGCCCGAGCCTTCGAGCTGGAACACGCCGGCCGTATCGGCGCGCGCGAGCAGCTGGTAGCTCTTCGCGTCGTCGAGCGGCAGCTTGGCGAGGTCGATCTCGATGCCACGTCCGCGCTTGATGAGTTGTACGGCCTTCTGCAGGACGGTGAGCGTCTTGAGGCCGAGGAAGTCGAACTTCACCAGGCCGGCCGTCTCGACGAGCTTCCAGTTGAACTGCGTGATCGGGAAACTCGATTTCGGATCGCGGTAGAGCGGCACCAGTTCGTCCAGCGGACGATCACCGATCACTATGCCGGCGGCATGGGTTGAGGCGTGGCGGTAGAGACCTTCAAGCTTCTGGGCGATCTCGAGCAGGCGCGCGACCATCGGCTCGCTGTCACGGGCTTCCTGGAGCTTGGGCTCGCTCTCGATGGCTTGCGGCAGCGTGACGGGGTTGGCCGGGTTGTTCGGCACCAGCTTGCACAGCCTATCGACCTGGCCGTAGGGCATCTGCAGAACGCGGCCGACGTCGCGCAGCACCGCGCGCGCCTGCAGCTTTCCATGCGTGATGATCTGCGCCACGCGGTCCGCGCCGTATTTCTGCTGGACGTAGCGGATGACCTCGTCACGCCTGTCCTGGCAGAAGTCGATGTCGAAGTCCGGCATCGACACGCGTTCGGGATTGAGGAAGCGCTCGAACAGCAGGCCAAAGCGCAGCGGATCGAGGTCGGTGATGGTGAGAGCCCAGGCGACGACCGAGCCCGCACCTGACCCGCGGCCGGGGCCCACGGGGATGCCGCTGGCCTTGGACCACTTGATGAAGTCGGCAACGATCAGGAAGTAGCCCGGGAACTTCATTTTCGAGATGACATCGATCTCGTAGTCGAGCCGCTTGGCGTAGTCCGCCGCGGTGTAGCCGTCAGCGAGCGGCTCGCTCGCCAGACGCTCGGCCAGTCCGGCCTTCGCCTGAGTTCGCAACTCCGTTGTTTCCGCCGTGAGTATCGCCGCATCATTCATCGTGGAGGACGCAGCGACGAACCTCGGAAGGATGGGCTTGCGACCCTTCGTACGGAAGGCGCAGCGCTTGGCGATCTCGAGCGTGTTCCGGATTGCCTCGGGGAGATCAGCGAACAGCTCGCACATCTCATCCTGCGATTTGAAGTAATGTTCGCGCGTGCACCGCCGCCGGTCCTGCTCGGTGACATAGCGTCCCTCAGCGATGCACAGGAGGGCATCGTGCGCGTCATAGTCGTCTGGGGAGGCGAAGTAGCATTCGTTGGTTGCAACAATAGGAATGCCGAGTGTGTATGCGAGTTGTAGAAGCTCGCTTTCGGTGTCCTGCTCGGCCTGAAGGCCGTGCCGCTGCAGCTCGACATACAAAGACGAGCCGAACGTCCGATGCAGTCGCTCGAGGCGCGCACGCGCCAGATCGGGCTGTCCTTCGCTGATCGCGAGATCGATTGGACCGGACGGGCCACCTGTCAGGACGATCAGGCCGCCGGAAAGCGCATCGACATCCTCCAGCTTGACGTGGGGCGGGTCGAGGTCGCGCGGCTTGAGGAAGCAGGCGCTCGCCAGCTTCATCAGGTTGGCATAACCCGCTTCGTTGCGCGCAAGGAACGCGAGGGCGCCGGCCGGGCGGCATGGCGCCTCCGATGCAGCCGATCGCCCGAGCGCCGAGGGCTGCTCGATATCGGCAAAATCAGTCTGGAGGGTGCATCCGGCAATCGGCTGTATTCCTGCCCCGGCCAGCTTGTCCGAGAACTCCAGCACGCCAAACATGTTGTTGGTGTCGGTGAGCGCGAGCGCGGGCATGCCGTCTGCACTTGCCAGTTTGGCCAGTCTTGGTATCTGGAGAGCGCCCTCCAACAACGAATAGGCCGAGTGCACCTTGAGATGCACGAACCTGGGGCCGGGCGACGGGATTCCGTTGCCCATTCCGGGAGCAGGTCGAATCGGGGTTCTCATGGGATGGGAATGCACATGCAAAGTCCTGCGGATGCAAGCCTCGCTGCGCGGGGCCCTGGAAACGCCGGCCGCAGCAAGGGGCTGACGCCATCATGAGCGGGTTGCGAGACTTCGCGGTTCAGAACGGACCCGCCTTTCTTGCCCTTGGCGGATTGCTGATCGGCCTGGTTTTCGGCGCCGCAGTCTACCGCACGAACTACTGCGCGATGGGCGGCCTGTCGGATATTCACAACTTCAACGACTACCGGCGCTTCCGCGCCTGGGTTCTGGCGGCGGCCACCGCGCTGATCGGCACGCAGCTGGTGGTTCGGGCGGGCATCGTCGAAGTCGACCGATCCATGTATCTCGCTTCCACGCTCAACTGGTTTGGCCATCTGGCCGGCGGCTGGATATTCGGCGTGGGGATGGTTCTTGCGGGCGGATGCCCGAGCCGCAATCTCGCTCGCGCCGGCGGAGGCGATCTGCGCTCGCTGCTGACGCTCATGGTGCTGGGCCTCGTGGCCTACATGACGATCGGCGGGCTCTTCGCGCCCGTGCGCGCTGCCGTGGATCAGACGACGGCCTTTTCTCTCGGAAGCCTACCGACACAAGGATTGGGTGAAATCATGGGTGCGCCGGTAGGCGTCGCCCGTGGCGGCCTCAATCTCACTTTGGCTCTTCTGATCGGTGGCACGGCCGTCGCGTTCTGCTTCATTGATGAGCGGTTCAGGAACTCACCCGTGCATATCGCCTCCGGCGTCATCGTCGGCCTCACCGTCGTTGCAGGCTGGATCGTGACGGGCCTCGCATTCGACGAGATGGCAGCGCGCCCATCCGCGCCGATCTCGCTCACTTACGTGCGCCCGGCCGGCGACACGCTGCAATGGCTGGCGCTCTACACGGCAACGCCCGTTCCCGGCTTCGGCGTTGCGAGCGTGTTCGGAGCGCTCTTCGGCGCCGGTGCAGCAGCCTGGTGGGCCGGGACGGTTTAGACTGACGAGCTTCTCGGACACAGGCGATACGCTGCGAAATCTTGCCGGCGCTGCGCTCATGGGTATCGGTGGCGTGATGGCGCTCGGCTGCACCGTGGGGCAGGCCGTAACGGGAGTTTCGACGCTGGCGATCGGTTCGTTCCTCACGTTCGGCGCGATCGTTGCCGGCGGGTTCTACGGCTTGAAACTTCTGGAGCGCTGGATCAGCGCGGAATAGGCCGCGCAGTTTCCGCCGCATTCGGGTTGTACATGGCTTCCACAAATCCGGAGGTTCGCCATGCGCCTTTCAGAACTCGACCGGCGTCGCCTGCTCGTCCTCTCTTCGGGGACCTTGGTTGCCTTCGGCGTTGCCGGGCGTTGCCGCCGCTGCGACACCGCTGGTCGATTACACCCGGGCAGACCGAAGGGCCGTTCTACCCGGTGAGCTTCCCCGCAGACATGGATGCCGACCTGGTTCGCGTGCAGGGGCAGGCGGCGAACGCGATGGGACAGATCACGCACATTCACGGGCGCGTCCTCAACAGGAAGGGCGAGGGCGTGCGCGGCGCGATGGTCGAAATCTGGCAATGCGACTCCCGCGGCATCTATCACCATCCGCAACAATCGGGGCTGCAGCGGCGCGACACGGCGTTTCAGGGATATGGCCGGACCGAGGTCACGGCGGACGCCGGCTACAGCTTCCGCACGATCCGCCCGGTTGCTTATCCCGGGCGCACGCCGCACATCCACTTCAAGGTGAGCGCGCCGGGCGCTGGCAGACTGACCACCCAGATGTACCTCGCGGGCGAGACGCAAAATGCGACCGACGGCGTGCTGAGCCGGATCCGTGATCGGCGCGCGCGGGAGAGCGTGATCGTGAAGCTCGAGCAGGCGAGCGATCTCGAGCCCGGGGCGCTCAGAGGCACCTTCGACATCGTCCTCGACCTTTAGCTTGGCCGCTGCATCGCTCCCATTGCCTACGGCGACAGCATGTATCGCCTCAGCTGCGGGCAGAGAACGGGCGTACGGACGGTCGTTGTCCATTTTACTCTGCAAAGCGTCTATTCGGTCACGTCCGTGAAGCGACGCACACACCGAATCGGAGCACATTTCTTGCAGTAACCGTGTCGCAGCCTGGCAAGCCGGCTCGGCATGCGGATTGGGCCTGGAAGATTTGGAGACAGACGAAGCCAACCACTGAAGCCGGCATTCGAGACGACAAGGGCGGAACCACTCGAGGGGAGCTGAAACGAACAGCGACTAACCCGAGAGAAGAGCCGATGACCAAGAAATGGTTCCTGGCCGCGCTGCTGGTGGCTACGCCCGCGGCAGCGCACGACTGGTATCCGCACGAGTGCTGCCATGATCAGGATTGCGCAGCGGTCGACAAGATCGAGATGGTGCCGCAGAAAACATCGGACGGTGCGGGAAGCACGCCGGTGATGGCGGTCACCACCAAGTGGGGCACGGCACTCGTGCCGGCCTCTTTTCCGCGCCGTAAGTCCCAGGACCATCGCATGCACGCCTGCATGCTGCCCGATGGACGCGGAAAGATGCGCCTGCTCTGCCTGTTCATGCCGCCATCGATGTGAAGATTTCGGAGAGCGGACGCGAGCCATCAGTGGTGCAGGCCGCGCCTGGTGGATCGCGACGCGGCCGCTCCCCGGGCGCTGGACGGGTGGCACGGAGCGGACTCGACAAGGTCGCGGCCCCCTGCCGCTTGGTGCTGCTGCGGGTCAGTCGGCAGCGCGTAGGCTGGATTTAGGCCTCGCGCAGAAAATGGTCACGGCTTAAACAGGGTGCGACGCGCGGTCCAATCATCGCGCGGGCAGGAGCTTGGTTCATGCGTCACGGCGGAAAAGTTCTCACCAGTCAGCTCGAAGCCCACGGCGCGTCGGTTGCGTTTACGGTGCCCGGCGAAAGCTTCCTGGCCGCCCTCGACGGCCTGCACAATTCAAATCGCATCAGGACGATCATCTGCCGCCAGGAAGGCGGCGCCTCGATGATGGCGGAGGCCTGGGGCAAGATGACGGGGAAGCCGGGCGTGTGCTTCGTCACGCGCGGCCCCGGAGCGGCGAACGCGATGAGCGGGCTGCATGTGGCCCAGCAGGATTCCACGCCGATGGTGATGTTCGTCGGCATGCCGGCGCTCGGACACGAAGATCGCGAGGCGTTCCAGGAGATCGACGTCAAGCGGCTGTTCTCATCGTTCGTGAAATGGGCGGCCGTGATCAGGCAGACGGAGCGCATTCCCGAATACGTGAGCCGCGCGTTTCACGTGGCGTCCTCAGGGCGGCCGGGTCCGGTCGTACTCGGCCTGCCCGAGGACATGCTTGCCGCGGACTGCGACGCGTTGGATGCAAAGCCCGCCAGGATTGCTGACGCGCAACCGGCCGCCGCCGACATGGAGCTGCTTGGCCGAGAAGCTGGCGAGCGCATCCCGGCCGGTGATGATCATCGGCGGACCCGGCTGGAGCAGCGACCTCCGAAATTCGGTCCAGGCTTTCGCCGAGCGGTTCGACATGCCGGTTGCTCCCGCGTTTCGCTATCAGGACTACATCGACAATCGTCACCCCAATCACGTCGGCTGCGCAGGGATCGGCATCGATCCCAAGCTCGCCGCGGCGATCAAAAACGCGGACCTTCTGATCGTCGTCGGCGCCCGTTTGGGCGAGATGACGACGAGCCAGTACAGCCTGCTGGAGATTCCCAACCCCAAGCAGTTCCTGGTGCACGTCCACCCTGCGCCGGATGAACTCGGAACGGTGTATCGGGCCGACCTGCCGATTGCTGCGACCGCCGGTGCGTTCGTGGCTGCGCTGGAGCGCCTCGCGCCTCCGCGGCAGAAGCCATGGGCGAAGTTGAGGGCAGAGCTGCGCGCGAGCTACGAGGAGAGCCTCAACCCCATTGCTCTGCCGGGCTCTGTGAAGCTCGCTGAAGTGGTCCGCACCGTCTCGCGCATGCTGCCCGAGGACGGCATCGTGACGAACGGCGCCGGCAATTACGCCGCGTTCGTGCACCGCTACTTCGAATACAAAACCTACCGCACTCAGGTTGCACCGACCTCGGGGTCGATGGGTTATGGATTGCCGGCCGCAATTGCAGCGAAGCTGGCGTTCCCGTCGCGCGCGGTGGTGAACTTCCAGGGTGACGGTTGCTTCCTCATGACGGGGCAGGAGATCGCTACCGCCGTCCAGTACGGGCTGCCGATCGTGAACATTGTCGCCAACAACGGCACCTATGGCACGATACGGATGCACCAAGAGCGCGAGTACCCGAACCGGGTTATAGGCACCACTCTTGTCAATCCGGATTTCGCCGCCTACGCGCGCAGTTTTGGTGCGGAAGGGGTGACGATCGAGAGCACGAAAGATTTTGCCCCGGCTTTTTCCGATGCGTTGTCGCGCAACCAGGCCGACCCTCATCGAACTGAAGCTCGATCCCGAGGCCATATCACCCCGCAAGACGCTGAAAGAAGTACGGGAGGGCGCTAGAACTTAATGATGAGTATATATGTGTTTCGAAATAGGAATATTATACGTTGTAATCAATCTGCAGGGTTAAGTACATTCTAATAACGCAATAGACCGGTCTGCTTGCCAGGTGTAGGTTTTGGAAACCTAAACGGATCCCTAGCCGAGCGCTTTGTCATGGACCTGTTTTCCGCCGAGCAACTGAACGGGAAGCTGTGGCACGTCGCCAAGCTCGGGGCGTTCCTGTGCTTTGCGGTTGCTTGCGGGCTGCTCGGGGCGTCGCTCATCCTGCCGGGTGCCGTGTTCTTCGAAGCGGCCTATGTCCCGAGCACGATGACCGCACCTCTTCCCTGAACCCAGATTTTGCAGCGCAGCCTCCGCGGATGTTCCTTAGTGTGCCGATAGCCCCATGCGCTTGAGCTGACCTTCGAGCTTGCCGCGATTTGCAGAACCGATGCGAACGCGCGCGGTCACCGCCCCGGTATCCGCGACCTCCTCCCCTAGGACTTCCGCGTTGGCGTGCAGCCAGCTCAGCAGGCGACCGTTGTGCGCTGGGATCTCCAGGCTGAGGATTTCGTCCTTGGTACCGAGGTGCATGTCGATCTGCTGCTGCAGCGTTTCGAGCCCTTGGCCTGAGACAGCGGACACAAGCACGGGCTGATGATCGAGGCGCGATCGCGCATGCTCGATCTCGACGCGCTCGGACGCACTCAGGCGGTCGACCTTGTTCCAGACCTCGATGACACGCGCGTCGCCCTCGGGCGGCGAGATGCCCAGTCCGGCGAGCACGGTCTCGACGTCCCGCCGCTGCGCCTCCGTCTCGCTGTGGCTGATGTCTCGGACATGGAGGATCAGATCTGCCTCCACCACTTCCTCGAGCGTTGCCCGGAACGCTGCCACGAGCGTCGGTCGGGAGGTCCGAGATGAAGCCGACGGTATCCGACAGGATGATGCGCCGGCCACCTGGAAGCTTCAGCTCGCGCATGGTCGGATCGAGCGTTTGGAAAATCTGGTCCTTGGCAGATACGGATGCGCCGGTCAGCCGGTTGAAAAGCGTGGACTTGCCGGCGTTGGTGTAGCCGACGATGGCGACGATGGGATAGGGCACGCGCTTCCTGCCTTCGCGATGCAGCCCGCGCGTCTTGACGACGACGACAAGCTCTCTTGCGGATGGCGGCGACGCGCTCGTCGATGAGGCGACGGTCGGTTTCGATCTGCGCCTCGCCGGGGCCGCCCATGAAGCCGAAGCCGCCGCGCTGGCGCTCAAGGTGGGTCCAGGTCCGCACCAGGCGGCTCTTCTGGTAGGTGAGGTGGGCGAGTTCGACCTGCAGGCGGCCCTCGCGCGTCAGGGCGCGCTGGCCGAAGATCTCCAGGATCAGCCCGGTGCGGTCGAGCACCTTGCAGGCCCACGCCTTCTCCAGGTTGCGCTGCTGCACGGGGCTCAGCGGGTGATCGACGATCGCAAGGCCGGCGCCGTGCTCGGCGACCAGCGCAGCGATCTCCGCCACCTTGCCCGACCCGAACAAGGTCGATGGCCGAGGGCTGTGCAGTGGCACGATGTCGGCCGCGACCACGTCCAGCGAGATGGCGTTGGCCAGTCCCACAGCCTCGGTCAGACGATCCTGCGTGGAGTGGACCGGCTCCGTGGAGCCCCGGCCGTTGCCGTTCGCAGCGCGCCGCGGTCGGGCAGCCCCCGTCCGCTCGGGGACGAGAACGATGACCCGGGTCGGCTCCGCACGCCGCTCGACGGGCGCGCGCCGCCGTTTCGCGGGAGCCGATGGGAGGGTCTCGGGCTTGTTCGTTCGGGCTATGACTGCTGGCCTTCAGCCGGATCAGTTTCCATCAGGTGCACCGGTTGTCCGGGCATGATGGTTGATATGGCGTGCTTGTAGACCAATTGCGAGTGCCCATCGCGGCGAAGGAGCACGCAGAAATTGTCGAACCAGGTGACGATCCCCTGAAGCTTCACCCCGTTGATCAGGAAGATGGTCAGCGGTGTCTTGTTCTTGCGGACATAGTTGAGAAACGTGTCCTGCAGGCTTTGGGCTTTTTCGGCCATTGTTATGATCCGTTCTTGTTGCGGGTGGCGGCCCACCCCCCTGTACCCGTATTTTTGCAGGTTCGCAGCCCGCTGCACAAGCGGATTTCCTGGAGCAAACAGCACAAGGAGCAGTCAGGGTTTACGGATCGCCCCGCTCGGCAGCGGAGTAAAATTCAGACCGCAGCCTTTGCGTGAGCAGGCCCGGCGCACCATTGCCGATCGGCTGCCCATCGATCTGCACGACGGGCATGACGATGTTGGTGGCGGAGGTGATGAAAGCCTCGCGGGCGGCCTTTGCCTCTTCCACGGTAAAGGGTCGCTCGACGAGTTGAAGGTCCTCTCTCTTCAGGAGGTCGATGAGGGTGGTGCGCGTCACGCCGCGCAGGATGGTGGGGCTCGTTTCCCGGGTGATCAGCCGGCCCTGCTTGTCGACGATCCAGGCGTTGGAGGATGCGCCTTCCGTGACGAAGCCTTTCTCGTCGACGAACCAGGCTTCCTTGGCGCCGTCTTCGCGCGCCGCTTCCTTGGCCAGGGCTGCCGGCAGCAGCATCACGGTCTTGATGTCGCAGCGCCCCCAGCGGTTATCCGGCATGGTCTTTATCGCGATGCCGTTTTCAGCAGCCGCTTCGAGCTTCTGCGGCGGGACGCTGCGGGCAAGGCAGACGACGGTGGGAGCGACGGTGGCCGAGGGGAAAAGAAAATCGCGGGGTCCGGCCCCGCGCGATACCTGCAGATAGAGGATGCCGTCGGCGACACGATTGCGGCGGATCGTTTCGCGCATCACCCGCGCCAGTGCGCGCGGCGTCATCGGTTGCGGAAGGCGCAACTCGCCCAGGGAGCGGGTCAGCCGCTCGATGTGACGCGTCTCGTCAACGAGGCGTCCGTCCTTGACCTCGCAGACCTCGTAGACCGCGTCCGCGAACTGGAAGCCGCGATCCTCGGCGTGCACCTTCGCGTGCGCATAGGGCAGGTAGCGCCCGTTGACGTAGACGACCCTGGTCATGCGTCGAGGCTCACGTCGGCGGGCGCACGTCGCCGCCGCGCTCCTGCGAGCTCACGCCCAGCGCACGCAGCTTGCGGTGGAGCGCGGAGCGCTCCATGCCGACGAACTCGGCCGTGCGCGAGATGTTGCCGCCGAAGCGGTTGATCTGCGCCAGCAGGTACTCGCGCTCGAAGATCTCGCGCGCCTCGCGCAGGGGGAGCGACATCAGGTGCTCGGCGCCGCCGTTGACGGGGAGCGGCACGTTGGAGCCGATCTCCTCGGGCAGCATGTTGGCAGTGATGATGGCATCCGGATCGCCGCCGGAGAGGATCAACAGGCGCTCGATGTTGTTGCGGAGTTCCCGCACGTTGCCCGGCCAATCGTGCGCCTGGAGCACGGCGATGGCGTCCTCGCCGATCTTGCGCGGGGCGAGACCGGAGGAGTGGGAGACCTGGTTCACGAAAAAGGTGATGAGCTGCGGGATGTCGTCGCGGCGTTCGGCGAGGCCGGGCACGCGCAGGGGCACGACATTGAGGCGGTGGAACAGGTCCTCGCGGAAACGGCCCTCCGCCATGTCGCGCTCCAGATCGCGGCTGGTGGATGAGATGATGCGGACATCGACGGCGACCTTCGGCCCGCCGCCCACGCGCTGGAACTTCTGCTCGACCAGCACCCGCAGCACCTTGCCCTGGGTCTCGATGGGCATGTCGGCGACCTCGTCGATGTAGAGGGTGCCGCCGTGCGCTTCTTCCAGCGCGCCGACCTTGCGCGGCCCGGCATGATCCTCCGTGCCGAACAGTTCCTCCTCGACGCGGTCGGGAGCCATCGAGGCGGCGTTGAGAACGACGAACGGGCCGTCCTTGCGGTGCGACTTGTCGTGCATGACGCGCGCGCACAGCTCCTTGCCGGCGCCGGAGGAACCCCGAATGAGGACGCGGCTGTTGGTGGGCGCGACGCGATCCAGCGAAGCGCGCAGGTGGTTGATGGCCGCAGAGTTGCCGATCATATCGAAGCTGACGACGGATCGCTCGCGCAGCGAGCGCACTTCGCGCTGCAGCCTCGAAGCCTCCAGCGCGCGCTGCGCGACCAGCAGCAGGCGATCTGCCTTGAACGGCTTCTCGATGTAGTCGTAGGCCCCGCGTTTGATGGCGGTGACGGCGGTCTCGATGTTGCCGTGACCGGAGATGATGACGACGGGCAGATCCGGGTGCGCCTTCTTGGTGATGTTGAGCACCTCCAGGCCGTCGAGCCGGCTGCCCTGCAGCCAGATGTCGAGAATGACGAGCTGGGGCCGGCGCTCCTCGATGGCGCGCAGGGCTTCATCGGAATCGCGGGCAAGCCGCGTCCGATGGCCGTCATCTTGCAGGAAGCCCGCCACCATCTCGCGAATATCGGCTTCGTCATCGACGATCAGGATGTCAGATGCCATCGTTCGCTCCATTACCTCGACGGTCAACCACGGCTGCCGACCACAGCCGGTTCAAGTACGTTCGCGCCAGCGTGCGCGGAAGGCGAACGCGGCCCGATCGGCAAGCTGATGCGGACGAGTGCGCCATGCGTCCGGCCCGGCGCGGGCGGCGCATCCTCGAGGGAGAGCACGCCATTGTGCTGCTCCACGCTCTTCTGGACGATGGCGAGCCCGAGGCCCGTGCCCTTGTTGCCCTTGGTCGTGACATAGGGCT
The DNA here is from genome assembly GCA_963782855.1 of uncultured Alphaproteobacteria bacterium. Taxonomy (GTDB): domain Bacteria; phylum Pseudomonadota; class Alphaproteobacteria; order Rhizobiales; family Hyphomicrobiaceae; genus AWTP1-13. The sequence continues at coordinate 53,912 of CAWALW010000034.1, forward strand.
CGAGCAGGCGGGTACGCTGCTTGGGCAGGCCCGGCCCGTTGTCGATCACCTCGATGTCGGCGCGCTCGCCGTTGCGGCGCACGATCGTCTCGATGCGGCCGGCGAAGCCAGGCTCCACATTGGCGCTTTCCGCATAGGCCTGGATCGCCTCCTGCGCGTTCTTCACCAGGTTGCCGACGGCCTGCGAGATCAGCCGGCGATCGCAGGAGACGATGATGGGCTCAGTCGGAACGCGCGTGTCGAAGGCGATGCCTGCGCCGGCCATCTGCCGGTCGAGGACGGCAGCGCGCACGATGTCGCGCAGGTCGTTATCCTCCATCTGCGGCTTGGGCGCGCGCGCGAAGGCGGAGAACTCATCGACCATGCGCGTGACGTCGCCCACCTGGCGGATGATCGTGTCGGTGCAGCGGTCGAAGGTCTCGCGATCCTCGGTGATGGCGCGCGGAGTACTTGCGGCGCAGCCGCTCAGCCGAGAGTTGTATGGGCGTGAGAGGGTTCTTGATCTCGTGCGCGATGCGGCGGGCGACCTCAGCCCACGCCGACGTTCGTTGCGCGGAGACGAGTTCGGTGACGTCGTCGAACGTCAGGACCGAGCCGTAGTCTCCCTCGTCGGCGCCCTGATCCGTAACCCGCACAGCGAAGTTGCGCTCGTCGTCGCCAATGACCAGCGTGACCTGCTCCTGGCGGCGGTTCTTGGCCGTGGTCTCGGCGCTGTCGGAGACGAGGGTAGCGAACTCGGGCACGGCATCGGCGAGTTCGCGGCCGATGAGGCTACCGGCCGGGCGTCCCAGCAGCTTTTCCGCCGAGCGGTTCACCAGCGTGATGGCGCCATGCCTGTCGAGGCCGATGACCCCGGCCGAGACACCAGCAAGCACCGCTTCCATGAAACGCCGGCGCTCGGTGAGCTGGCTGTTGGCGTCGACAAGCTCGGTGCGCTGGTTCTGCAGCTCCTTCGTCATCGCGTTGAAGTTGAGCGAAAGGCGGCGCAGGTCGCCTTCGCCGCGCAGCGTCGGCACCTCGACCCTCAGGTTGCCGCGCGCCACCTCCTGGGCTGCGCTGATGAGACGGCGAATGGGCGCCACGAAGAGGCCCGCGAACCAAAGCCCCACCCAGATGGCCGCAAACAGCGAGGTCAGCGAGATCATGAAATAGAGAAGGCCGTGCGCGAGCAGCAGGCCGCCGCGCGCACGCCGCAGTTCCTGGTAGGCGGCGACGCCTTCGTGCGTCTGGCGCAGGTGGCCGACGACCTTCGGCTCGACGCCGCGCGCGACGTAGAGGTACGCGTCGGGATAGTTGTGCAGCTTGGTGATGGCAGCGACCCGTCCGCGCTGGGCATCGCGAACGAGATGCGACGGGAGGAGATCGTAGGGGATGTTCTCGACGTCGAGCGCCTGCAGCTTGAGCGGCATGAGCAGGGGGACCTGGCCGCGCTCGGCGGCGCGGATCAGCTTCTCCGGCGGCGGGATGTAGGGAATGCGCTCGTCTTCCAGCACGGCGACCTTCACGACGCCCTTGCCGTCGATGACGTAGGCGGCAGGCAGGTCGCGCAGGCTCGCCTGCCCGATCATGAGCTCGCGGAACTTGGTGGCATCGCCGGCAACCTCTTGGGCGGCTTCGTCGAGGTCGCGCGCCATGTTGACGATGTCGGTACGGATGACCTGGCCGTGCTCGAGCAGATAGGCGTTCCCGACCTGCAGCGAGTTCTGCACGATCGCCTGCGTCTGCTGGTTGAACCAGCTGTCGAGCGCACGCGAGAAGGTCGTGGTGGCCGCGATCGCCAGCAGCAGGGCGGGCAGCGCCGCGATCAAGCTGAAAAGGGCAACGATGCGCGCGTGCAGGCGAGCGCCCGCCACCTTTTTCTTCCAGGCGCGCCAAAGTCCTACGATCTGGATGGCGATGACGACGACCATCGCCACCACGAGCACGGCGTTGATGACCAGGGCCGAGAGAACGACCTCGTTGCGAGGCACGATCGGTGTCAGGCCCGTCAGGATGAGGTAGGTGGCCAGGCCGGAAACGACCGACAGGCTTACGATGACGAGACCGATCCAGAAGGCGCGGTCGCTGGTGCCCGGAAGGGCAGGCGCGTCGTCGAGCGGGCCGCCCGATTGAGGCGCAGCGCCGCGAAGCTTCTCAAGGGCGGCGCGCACGCCGTTCCGCAACGCCGCGGCGGCGTTCGCAGCATGCGCCTTTCAGCCCAGTGACAAGTTCTGATGCGGACACGCTTTTCGCGACTTTCATGCAGCAAAGCGATCACACTGATCCATACACAGTGTGGCATTTTCGCGACAATTGTGGCTTAGCCACTCGCGTTCCGACCGTCAAGCGGTGGACAGCAATTGGTGGGGGAATGGTTTAGGGCGCTTCGGGAGGCCTCAGCTGCTCGCGGGGGTGCGGTACACCTGGATGTCGAGATCGCGGATCTTCTTGCGCAGCGTATTGCGGTTCAGGCCGAGCAGAACCGCCGCCCTGATCTGATTGCCGCGGGTGGCGGCCAGCGCGGCCATCAGCAAGGGCCGCTCCACGTGCTGCAGAACACGGTCGTAGAGGCCCGGAGGCGGCAGTTCGCGGCCGAAGCTCGCGAAGTGGCCGGCCAGGTAGCGCTCCACCATCTCCGACAGCTCTCGCGGCGTGCTGCCATTGTCGAGCGGCGGCGGCGGCGCTGCCTCGGCAAGCTCCACATCCATCAGTTCGGCCGTCAGCACATCCTCGGGATGCAGAGCGGCAAGGCGGCGGACGAGGTTCTCCAGCTCGCGCACGTTGCCCGGCCAGTGATAGCGCTTGGCGCGTTCGATGGCCGCTGTTTCGATCGATCTCTGGCCCAGTCCCGCTTTCGCGGCCTGGCGCAGGAAATGCCGGATGAGATCGCCGATGTCCTCCAGACGCTCGCGCAGCGGCGGGATGCGCAGCGGCACGACGTTGAGCCGGTAGAACAGATCCTCGCGGAACAGGCCTTGCTGGATTTGCGCCTTCAGCTCGCGATGCGTCGCGGCGATGATGCGCACGTCGGTCTTGATCGGCGTGCGCCCGCCGATGGTGGTGTACTCGCCCTGCTGCAGAACGCGCAGGAGACGCGTCTGCGCCTCCATCGGCATGTCGCCGATCTCGTCGAGAAAGAGCGTGCCGCCTTCCGCCTGCTGGAAGCGTCCTTCGGTGCGCGACTGCGCGCCGGTGAAGGCGCCCTTCTCGTGTCCGAACAGCTCGCTCTCGATCAGCTCGCGCGGGATTGCCGCCATGTTGATGGCGACGAAGGGGCCGTTGCGGCGCTTGGAGTAGTCGTGCAGCACGCGCGCGACCAGTTCCTTGCCGGTTCCGGACTCGCCGTTGATCATCACGGTCAGGTCCGTGCGGGTGAGCCGCGCCAGCGAACGGTAGATATCCTGCATCGGCGCCGAGCGGCCGATGAGCGGCAGCTCCTCGCTGTCGGGTTCGACCGGGGGCCGTTCCTTGCGGCGCCCGGGCTCCGACAGCGCGCGGCCGACGACGCTGACGAGTTCGTTCAGATCGAACGGCTTCGGCAGGTACTCGAAGGCGCCCTTCTCGGCTGCCGACAGCGCCGTCATCAGCGTGTTCTGCGCGCTCATGACGATGATGGGCAGTTCGGGCCGCAGCTTCTTTATGCGCGGGATCAGGTCGAAGGCATTCTCGTCGGGCATCACCACGTCGGTGATGACGACGTCGCCCTCGCCCTGGGACACCCAGCGCCACAGCGTCGCCGCATTCCCTGTCGCCCGCGGCGCATAGCCGGCCCGCGCCAGCGCCTGGTTGAGCACTGTGCGGATCGCGGTGTCGTCGTCGGCTATGAGGATGGTTCCGCCTGCCATGGGTCGTTCCTTCATCCGTTCCGCGAAACTCGCTCCTGCAGCGGCAGGAGCACGCGGAAGACGGTCCGCTTGGGGGCTGATTCGCACTCGATCACTCCGCCGTGGTCGCCGATGATCTTGGCGACCAATGCAAGACCGAGGCCGGTTCCCGTGCGCTTCGTCGTCACGAACGGGTCGAAGAGCTGAGGCTTGAGATCATCGGGGACGCCGGGGCCGTTGTCTTCGACTTCGATCATCAGGGGCAGGCTGACGCGTGCGCCGGTGCCCGGAACCGTGAGGCGCATGCCCGGCCTGAAGGCGGTGCGCAGCGTGATGCGGCCCGGCTCCCGGCGCTCGGCGATGGCCTCTGCCGCGTTCTTCACGAGGTTCAGGAAGGCCTGGATGAGTTTGTCGCGATTGCCCGGCAAGGGCGGCAGCGAGGGATCGAAATCGACGATGATGCGCGAGCCCTCCGCGAAACCGGACTCGGCCAGGCGCTTCACGTGGTCGAGCACCTGGTGGATGTTCACGGGCTCCGTCCCCATAGGCCGCTCGTCGCCGAACACTTCCATGCGATCCACCAGGTCGCGAATGCGGTCGGTCTCGGTGCAGATCAGCTGGGTCAGTGCCCGGTCGTCGTCGTGCAGGCCGGGCTCCAGCAGCTGGGCCGCGCCGCGGATGCCCGACAGCGGGTTCTTGATCTCGTGCGCAAGCACCTGGGCCATGCCCGACACGGAGCGCGCCGCGGCGCGGTGAGTGAGCTGGCGCTCGATCATCTGGGCCATGGACCGCTGCTGCAGCATGAGCACGATCAGGCTCGGCTGGTCGGGCATCGGGCCCGCAAAAACGTCCACCAGCTTGTGCGCGCCGCTGCGCGGCAGGCCGACGTCGATGCCGTATTCGTTGACCGTGTGGCCGGTGCTGCGAACTTGGCCAACCAGCGCAGTCAGCGGGCTCGAGAAGGCGATGATGTCGGGCAATGCCTGCCGCTTGAGCACGCCCTGCCCGAGGGAGAAGAAGGACTCGGCCGCCGCGTTGGCATAGAGCACGCGCTCGCCTTCGCCGAGCACAAGGATCGGGTGGGGCAGCGTGGCGAGCAGCAGATCGTGCTCGATGTGCCTGCGTACGGGCGTGGAAATACGCGCGGGCTCTGCGTTCATGCCGCCTCCTGCGCCTGCTCGAAGAAGTCCCTGAGGCCCGCGCGCACGTCGCGCACGCTCTCGGACGTGCAGAGCCGGTGGCGCCAGGCTTTGACGGTGTCATCGTCGCGGCCGCTGCGGGCGAGATACCATCCGATATGCTTGCGTGCGATGCGCAGGCCGTGATGGTCGCCGTCGTTGGCCACCATGGCTTCGAGATGGGCAACGGCGATGCGGCCCTGTTCGGAAGGGGCAGGGTCGCCCGGATCGGTGCCTTGCGCGAGCGCGTCGGCGATCCGCCTGGGCATCCACGGCGCGCCGTAGGCTCCGCGCCCGACCATGACTGCATCGGCCCCGGACGCGGCCAGCGCGGCTCCCGCAGATGCCGGGTCGATGATGTCGCCGTTGACAACGACAGGAATGGACACGGCGTCCTTGACCTCGCTCACAAGGCTCCAGTCGGCCTCGCCCTTGAAGAACTGGCAGCGTGTGCGCGCGTGCACGGTGAGCAGCCGCACGCCCGCCTGCTCGGCGCGTCGCGCCAGCTCGGCGGCGTTGCGGCTCGCGTGATCCCATCCCAGCCGCATCTTGAGCGTGACGGGAACCTTCACGGCGCCAATGACGGCCTCGATCAGCCCGACCGCGTGATCCAGATCGCGCATCAGCGCGGAGCCGGACTGCTTGCCCGTGACCTCCCGCGCCGGGCAGCCCATGTTGATGTCGATGATGTCGGCGCCGCTGGCCTCGGCCACGCGCGCGCCTTCGGCCATCCAGCGCGCCTCGCATCCGGCAAGTTGTATGACGAAGGGGTTGCTGTTCCCGCGCTCCGCCTTACGGCGCGCGCCGTGCCGGTCGCTGACGAGGTGCTCGCTCGCCACCATCTCGGTGACGACAATGTTGGCCCCCAAGTCATGGGCCAGATTTCGGAAGGCGACGTCGGTCACGCCCGACATCGGTGCAAGCAATACGGCTGGGCCGGAGGACCGCTCGCGCAGGGCGAACAGCTCCGCAATCCGGTTTCGGGACTAGTGGTTGGGCATTTGCCCATAATATAGGCATTTCCTTTTACTGCTATAACCTTGGGCAGACTAGACCGCGGCGTTGAGCTTCGCAAGCGGCAAAGGCATTTCGTTCACGGTTTGGTTGTCCGAGGCCGTTACTGCCGCTAAGCCGTGGCGGTGGAACAAGGAGGTTTCGATTGACGACCGCTGCACTGATCGTCGCCGGGGGACGCGGCCTTCGCGCGGCGACCTCCATTCCGAAGCAGTACGTGTCGCTGGGCGGCATACCCGTTCTTGCCCGTACGGTCAGCCTTTTCCTCGACCATCCTGAGATCGACCGGGTTGCCGTCGTCATCGGGGCCGCGGACCGGGAGCGCTATGAGGCCACGTTCCCGTCACCGCAGACGAAGCTTACCGCACCTGTCGAAGGCGGGGATACGCGGCAGCAATCGGTCCTCAACGGCCTACGAGCCCTGCGCGAGATTGCGCCTGCGCGCGTGCTGATCCATGACGCGGTCAGGCCGTTCGTGAGTTCCGCCATCATCTCCGATGTCATCGCCGCGCTCGACAAGCAGCCGGGCGCCATAGCGGCCGTGCCGCTATCCGACACGCTCAAGCGCGCGGGGAGCGACCTGCATTGTCACCGGCACCGCCGAACGCTCGGGCCTGTGGCGCGCGCAGACCCCGCAGGGCTTCCACTACAATGCCATCCTTGCCGCCCATGAATCCGCGGCGGCTGCGGGGCGCTTCGACCTCACCGACGATGCCGCCATAGCTGAGCTCGCCGGCATCGCCGTTGCTATAGTCCCCGGCAGCGACTCCAACCGCAAGCTGACGACGACCGATGATCTCGCCATGGCAAGCCAATCGCAAGCCGCACCACCGGACATTCGAACCGGCCAGGGCTTCGACGTGCACCGCTTCGCGCCGGGCGACCATGTGTGGCTCTGCGGCGTGCGCGTGGACCATACTCACGCGCTGGAAGGCCATTCGGATGCCGACGTGGCTCTGCACGCCCTGACGGACGCCCTGTTCGGCGCGATCGGCGAGAGCGACATCGGCACCGTCTTTCCGAACAGCGACCCGAGGTGGAAGGGCGCGCCGTCTGATATTTTCCTGGCCGAAGCGGCCCGCCGCGTGCGCGCCAGGGGCGGCACTATCGGCAATGTCGACATCACTCTGCTCTGCGAAGCCCCCAAGATTTCGCCCCACCGTGCGGCCATGTGCGCCCGCATTGCCGCGATCCTCGAAATCGAGCCCGGCCGCGTCGCCGTGAAGGCCACAACCACGGAAGGTCTTGGCTTTACCGGGCGCCGCGAAGGCATCGCCGCCCTGGCCACAGCCACCGTGGTTCTCAGGTAACACCGGGCCCGCTGTCGCCATCTGCCAACAGAGTTCTTCTTGCCAAGTCCGCAGGGGCGGGCCGGCCGCCGTGACATTGCCACCCGAATCGGGTCATCCCAGTTGTAGCTCACGGGCTAAAAGGGATGCCCCATGAACATCATGACGAACGGTCTCGGTGCTTCGGCGTCCAACATCAGCGAAATCGCTGAGAACACGTCGTCGGCGTGTATTTCTACGCGCATCCGCCAGTTAAGCCGCATTATTACGCGCTTGTATGACGATGCCATGCGGCCGCTCGGCATTACCGCGAGCCAGTTCACGCTGCTGACGCAGCTCGCCCAGCAGGACGGCATCACGGCCGTCGAGATCGGGCACACGCTCGACATCGAGAAATCGACGCTGTCGCGCAACCTGAAGCGCCTCCTGGCGCTCGGCCACATCACGATGGATCCGCCCGCCGGCCGCCGCGGCCGCGGCCTGCACCTGACGCCGAAGGGCGAAATGGTGATCCAGCAGGGTTTCCCCGTCTGGCGCGAAGCTCAGACCCGCACCATCCGCGTCATGGGACCCGAGAGCCGCAGCACCCTCGACGGTATGCTGATGCAGGCGGAGAAGCTCGTCGCGGCCTGAGCCCGCGAACCTCCTCAGGTATTTTTGCAGCGCGCGCCAACCGGCGTGCGCTGTTTTGCTTTATGGTCCGCGTTCCCGTCGGTGACTGGCGAGACCACATGCTCAAGCGCGCCATTCCCCTCCTGCATGTGACCGAGAGCAGCGCTGCGGAGCGCTTCTATTGCGGTCAGCTCGGCTTCCGCCTGGCTTCAATTTATCGCGCCGATCCTCAGCGGGCCGATCCTGCGTACCTCACCATTGTCAGGGGCGACGCCGTTTTGCATGTCTCCTCGTTTCCCGGTGATGGCGTCGCCGGCGGCGTTGCCAGCCTCGTCGTTGACGATGTCGATGTCCTGCATTCCGAATACGTGGCCAAGGGCGTCATCATTGATCTGGCTCCGACGGACCAGACGTGGGGCAACCGTGAGATGTACGTGAAGGACGCCGACCGGAACTGCCAGCGTTTCCAGCCGTTGCCTCGACCCTGACGCGCGGTGGCCGCACGCGCGCGGTTCGGCTAGGCTCGCTGCATGTTCACACCTGAACTCATCGCGAAAGCGGAAGCCTTGCTCTCCGAACTGCGCAGCCGGCGCATGCGCCTCGCCACGGCGGAAAGCTGCACGGGCGGCCTCGTTGCCGGCCTGCTCACCGAGATCGCCGGCTCCTCCGACGTCGTCGAGTGCGGCTTCGTCACTTACTCCAACGAGGCCAAGCAGGAGCTGCTTGGCGTGTCCGAGGACATGCTCGCGCGCCACGGAGCCGTCAGCGAGTCCGTCGCGCGCGCCATGGCTGCCGGCGCGCTTGTGCGGTCCCGCGCCGATGTCTCCGTTTCCGTAACGGGCGTTGCTGGTCCGGGCGGCGGCAGTATGACCAAGCCGGTCGGCCTCGTCCATTTCGGAGCTGCGGGCCGAGGCGGCCGGTCCTGCATCGGGAATGCCGCTTCGGCGACATCGGTCGCGCTGCGGTGCGGCTCGCCAGCGTCGATGTCGCGCTTCAGCTGCTGGCGCGAAGCCGCCGCCGCGCGACCGTAAATCTGCTCCGCGCGCTCCTCGAAGGCGCGCATGTAGCGGCGGAAGGCGCGATCGAACAGCGCGCCGACCAGCATCTGCAGCATCACCGACTTGAATTCGTAGGCGATGGAGAAATCCACCTCGCAGCCGCCCGGCGCCGGCTGGAAGCGCCATCGGTTCTCTATCGTGCGGAACGGACCCGGCGAGCTCCGGAACACCCTCGACGTCCACGGCAAGCTGCGTCGCGTCCAGCGTCACGCGGCTGCGGAAGGTTTCGTGAATAGCCTGGTAGCCGGCCGTCATGTCGGCCACGAGGATGTGCTTGCCGTCCTGCCTCTCGCGTGCGTGCACGACCAGTCCCTCGCACAACGGCAGGAACTGCGGATAGCGCTCCACGTCGGCCACCAGATCGAACATCTGGCGCGGCGTGAACGGCAGGCGGCGGTTGGTGCTGAATGAAGGCATGGGCAGCGATCCGTGTGCTTCCAGACTATCAGGAAAGCCTTGCCAGGACCTGCGCCACCTCGTCGTCGCGGCGAAACACCACGGGCTCATTCGGCGCCATGGTTTAAGGTGGCGAGCAAATCCGTGCGCCACAAGGGCCAGGCATGAACGCCTCCACTGTTGCCGTGCTCGGCGCCTCGGGCGTCTACGGGCGCCATCTCGTCCCCCGGCTTGCTCGCGGCGGGTCATCGCGTCCGCGCGCTCGTGCGCACGCCGGCTTCCGCCGCTGCTGCCTCAGCCGCTGGCGCCGACATCCGCGCTGCCGACATCTTCGATCCCGCCTCGTTGCGCGCCGGACTGGAGGGTTGCGATGTCGCGATCAACCTCGCCACGTCGCTGCCGTCGCCCGGAAAGCAGGGCGGCGACTTCGAACGCGAACAACCGCGTGCGGCGCGAAGGCGTGCCGATCTTCCTCGAGGCCTGCGCCGCATCGGGCGTGCGCCGCGTTCTCCAGCAAAGCATCGCCATGGTTCACTGCGGCGGCGGCGATGCTGGGTCGACGAGACGACGCCATTCGTTGCGCCGCCGGATGGCATCGTCGGCGAAGCCATGTCGGCCGCGCGCGAGATGGAAGCAACCGTCGCAGCCAGCCCGCTCGACTGGCTGATCCTGCGCGGCGCATTGTTCTACGGACCCGGCACCGGCTTCGACGACGACTGGTTCGCGCGCGCCCGCGCCGGCAAGCTTAGGCTGCCGCGAAGCCGGCGACGACTACGTCAGCCTCGTGCACGTCGCCGACATGGCCGACGCCACCGTCGCGGCGCTCGCGCGCTGGCCATCGCGGCAGCATCTCATCATCGCCGACGACGAACCGCCGCGCTGGCGCGATCTGTTCGGCTTCATCGCGGCCTCGGTCGGCGGCGTCGCGCCGGAAGCCGGCGGCCCGGCGCGCTTCCCCTCGTTCCGCGTGCGCAATGCGCGAGCCCGCGAAGCGCTCGGCTGGTCGCCGCGCTACACGAGCTATCGCATCGGGTTGTCGCGCTGACGCGTCGCTTCGCGGAACCCTGAAGGATCCCGGATAGCTTCGGCCTGCGGCCTCAGCTTCCGGGAAAGCAGAGCCCGCAATATTACGAGCGCAGATAGACCGGCTTCTGTTTGCTTTCCCGGAAGCCGAGCCTTTGGGCGAGGCTATCCGGGACCTTTCACAGTGCTTTCTGCACGACGCACTGCGGCTTGCTGCTAGGAAGCGGCCAGAGCCGCGAGCCGCGCCGCCCGCAGCCGCGCGAAGTCGTCGCCGGCATGATACGACGAGCGCGTCAGCGGGCTCGACGACACCATCAGGAAGCCCTTCGAACGCGCCATCGCTCTCGTAGGCCTTGAACGTCATCCGGCGTCACGAACTCCTTCACCTCCGCGTGCTTGCGCGTCGGCTGCAGGTACTGGCCGATCGTCAGGAAATCCACGTCCGCGGAGCGCAGATCGTCCATCAGCTGCAGCACCTCGTCGCGCGTCTCGCCGAGGCCCACCATGATGCCCGATTTGGTGAACATGGCCGGCGACAGTTCCTTCACCCGCTGCAGCAGCCGGATGGAATGGAAGTAGCGCGCGCCGGGCCTGATCTTGAGATAGAGCGACGGCACCGTCTCGAGGTTGTGGTTGTAGACGTCGGGCTCGCGCCTCCACGACCATCTCCAGCGCGCCGTCCTTGCGCAGGAAGTCGGGCGTCAGCACCTCGATGGTCGTGTTCGGCGTCAGCGCGCGGATGGCGCGGATGGTGGCCGCGAAATGCGCCGCACCGCCGTCGTCGAGATCGTCGCGATCGACCGACGTGATGACGATGTGATCGAGCCCCAGCTTCGCCACCGCCTCGCGCGACGTTGTCCGGCTCCTTCGCATCGAGCGCGCCCGGCAGCCCGGTCTTCACGTTGCAGAAGGCGCAGGCGCGCGTGCAGGTGTCGCCCATGATCATCATGGTCGCGTGCCGGCCGGCCCAGCACTCGGCGATGTTGGGACAGCCCGCCTCCTCGCACACCGTGACGAGGCCGTGCTCGCGCAGGATCTCGCGCGTCTCGGCGAACTGCGGCGAGGACGCCGGCACCTTCACCCGGATCCAGTCCGGCTTGCGCAGCACCGGCGTGTCGGGCTTGTGGGCCTTCTCGGGATGCCGGGGGCGGTTGTCGAGGATGGTGACCATTGCTGCGAAGGTGGCTGCGTCGCCGGGTAAAATCAAGCTGAACGGCGGGCCTCGCATTGCAGGCACGCGCCGTGCTTCCCCGGCGGCCAGGTCTTGGCACGGCCGGGGGTGCGACGGGTACGCGGGTGCCTCACGGCAGCCCGGGAGCCGGTACCGATCCGGCTCCGGAAGGCCTCGGGAAGGCCTTCCCGGGAGCCTCGTCAGGCTCCCCGAGACCCTGCTCGGGTCCCTGGGCCGCCTTGCGGCCCCGCGTGACGGCGTTTTCTGCCCGGTTACGCATTTCATCCGGCGGCCGTCTATGGGCGTTACCGCCGGCGAGCAGTCGCGAGACTCCTGGCTTGGGCCATGCATCAGCACGCGGCCCCTCGCCAGTTCGCCGTCTCCTTGCCACGCCGATTGCTGCTAGCGGACATCCCGTCGCGAGCAAGGAACGCGCATTAAAACACAGCCCGGGAGAGCGGGGATAAGCGCCGCGTCGTCGCCTCTCCCCGTCCTTACGGGGCAGAGGGCTCGGGGTGAGGCCGGCAGCTCAGCACATTCAGCGCTGGAGTACGCTTGCCGCCGCTCTAGCACCCTAACCCTCTCCCGCATGACCAGCACTCGCGGGGACGAGCGGACATGCACTGGTCATCCCGGCAAATCCCGCTCTGACGGCCAACAGCGCTAAGCCGACTCTCCAGCACCACGCGGCCGCGCACCTTGCCGGCGAGAATGTCCGGCGCCAGCGCGATGACATCGGCGAGCGGCCGGGTCACGCGTCATGGCCGCCAGCTTGGCCTTGTCGAGATCGCGCGCCAGCCGGTCCAGGCTTCGACGCGCATCGCGCTTGGGCGCCATCACCGAGTTCGACGCCCGCCAGCGTCACGCCGCGCAGAATGAAGGGCGCGACCGACGTCGGAAGGTCCATGCCCTGCGCCAGCCCGCACGCGGCGACCGCGCCGCCGTACTTGGTCATGCTGAGCACGTTGGCGAGCGTGTGGCTGCCGACCGCATCGACGCCGCCCGCCCAGCGCTCCTTGTCGAGCGGCACGCGCGGTGCCCGACAGTTCCGCGCGGTCGATGATCTCGCTGGCGCCGAGCCCCTTGAGGTAGTCGGCTCTCGCTCGCGCGCCCGGTCGAGGCGATCACCTGGTAGCCGAGCTTGGCCAGCAGCGCGATGGCGACGCTGCCGACGCCGCCGGCCGCACCCGTCACCACGACCGGACCCTTGTGCCGGCGTCACGCCGTTGCTTCTCCAGCGCCAGCACGCACAGCATGGCCGTGTAGCCGGCCGTGCCGATCGCCATCGTCTCCGCCGCCGTGAAAGCCGCAGGCTTCTTCACCAGCCAGTCGCCCTTCACGCGGGCGAGTTGCGCATAGCCGCCGAAGTGCGTCTCGCCGCAGCCCCAGCCGTTGAGGATCACCTCGTCGCCGGCCTTGAACTCCGGATGGCTCGACGCGGTGACGGTGCCGGCGAAATCGATGCCCGGTATCATGGGCCAGCGCCGCATCACCGGCGCCTTGCTGGTCACCGCGAGGCCGTCCTTGTAGTTGACGGTGGAATGGCTGACCCGGACCGAGCACGTCGCCGTCCATCAGGTCGCCGTCGGCGAGATCCTGCCACCCGACGGTCGCCCCGCCGTCGCCCTTGCTCGCCACGAGCGCCTTGAACCGCTGCATATCCGCTTTCCCTGTGCTGTCTTCCGGGTTTGGTTAAGGGATGCAGTTGCACCTGTCGAGAACGCGCCGGGAACGGCGTAGTGGCCTACTCGCAACAAATCGTAACATGGGTTGTTCTTTGTCCTGACAGGCGCATGACATTGGACCTTCTGCCCTATTAATCATGTATTCTGCGCGGCAGCGCAAGATATCAAGCTAAATGTTTGATTAACTCTCGGACTATACTCAAAGTCGCGCATGCCACATGAAAGTAATTCATGTGCCTCATCTGCACTGAAGGTGCGGCGGCCAAGATACTCGGCCTTTCGCACCAAGATTAATTCGCCTGCGAAGCGGATTTTCCTTGGCACCCGGCCTGAGCCTACGTAGATTCCGGGGCTCGGCGTCGGCGCACCCGATGCCGGAGGGCCGGCTCATCCGGCCAAGTGGAGGCACCATGCAGATCAGGATGAGGCTCAACGTGCTTGCTGCCGTCATCTCCTTCGCCTTCCTCACAGCCGTCGTGTTGGGAATGTTCTGAGGCAAGGCGCAAGCACGAGCTGGACAGCAGGAACACCGTCCGGCACATCACCGAACTTCAGATAGGAAAGGGCGCGGAGATCGATCTCCGCGCCCTTCTCATTTCAGCATCGTGAAACTGGTCAGCGCTTGAGGTGGTAGCCGATCACCGCCCCGATAAGCGGGTAGACCAGGGTTGGGATCCGGTACATCAGGCGCCCGAGGTCCGGCACAATGGCCGGCAGCGAACTGGATGAGCGCCGCGCCGATCAGCGCCACGACCAGCGCGGCTGCCAGCGTCGAACTCGACGGCATGCCGGTTTCGCGCAGCACCTGGCTCAGGATCAGGCCGACCAGCCACACGAGCACGGCAAACACGGCCGCGTAGACGAAAATCTGCAGATCGCTCCCCAGACGCGGGAGGTAGCGCATGATTTCCGGCGCCGCGAACCACGCCACGGCGAGTTGCACGGCCAGTAGGATCAGTCGTGACAGCATGTGCCCTTCCTTTGAGATTCTCCGCCCGCCACCGCGGGAATCGGACGGAGGGACGGTACCACACGGGCGTGAGGGCGATTCAACCGCCGTCCGGACAAGCCCCGGAGCGCGTGCGATGAATTCCGGCAACACGCGGTCGCGTTGGCGGCCGCAACCGGCGCGCGTATCAGGCGGCCTCGCTGCGGGCGCGCCTGGGATCGTAGTTGAGCACCGGGCTCAGCCAGCGCTCGGTCTCCTCGATCGTCCAGCCCTTGCGCCGCGCGTAGTCCTCGACCTGGTCGCGCTCGACCTTGCCGACGCCGAAGTAGTGGCTCTCCGGGTGCGACAGGTAGAGCCCCGACACCGCCGCGCCCGGCCACATGGCAAAGCTCTCGGTCAGCTTGATGCCGGCCTGCGTCTCGGCATCGAGCAGCTTGAAGATCGTGCCCTTCTCGGTGTGATCGGGCTGCGCGGGATAGCCCGGCGCCGGACGGATGCCGCGATACTTCTCCGCGATCAGGTCCTCGTTGCGAGAGCGTCTCCGCGGCCGCGTAGCCCCAGAACTCGCGCCGCACGCGCTGGTGCATGCGCTCGGCGAACGCTTCGGCGAAGCGGTCCGCCAGCGCCTTCAGCATGATGCGGCTGTAGTCGTCGGTCTTGTCGATGTACTTCGCCAGCGCCTCGGCCTCGCCGATGCCGGCCGTCACCGCGAACGCGCCGACGTAGTCAGCCAGCCCGCTCTCCTTCGGCGCCACGAAGTCGGCGAGCGCCGTGTTGGCCCGGTCGCGCCGGTTCTCGCGCGCCATCTGCTGGCGCAGCGTGTGCAGCGTGGCCAGCAGCGTCGTTGCGCTTGTCGTCGGCAAACAGCGCGATGTCGTCGCCCACCGCATTCGCCGGCCAGAAGCCGATCACGGCGCTGGCCGTCACCCATTTCTCCGCCACCATGCGCTTGAGCATGGCCTGCGCGTCGGCGAACAGCTTCTTGGCCTCCGGGCCCACGACGTTGTCGTCGAGGATGCGCGGATACTTGCCCGCCAGTTCCCAGGTCTGGAAGAAGGGCGTCCAGTCGATGTAGGGCGCCAGCTCGGCCAGGTCGTAGCTGCGTGAACGCGCGCGTGCCGAGAAACTTGGGGCTAGGCGGCGTGTAGCCGTCCCAGTCGATCTTGAAGCGGTTGTCGCGCGCCGCCTGCAGGGGCATCCGCGTCTTGGTTGTCTCGCCCTTGAGGTAGGCGTCGCGGATCTTCACGTACTCCTTGCGCACGCCGTCGGTGTAGGCGCCCGCGATCTGTTTGCGACATCAGCGTCGACACCACGCCCACCGCGCGGCTCGCATCCGTCACATAGATCGTCTGGCCCGCGATCGTAGTTGGGGTTGATCTTCACCGCCGTGTGCACCCGGCTCGTGGTGGCGCCGCCGATCAGCAGCGGCACGGAGAAGCCCTCGCGCTCCATCTCGGCCGCCACGTGGCACATCTCGTCGAGCGACGGCGTGATCAGGCCCGACAGCCCGATCATGTCGGCCTTCTCGCGCTTGGCCGTCTCCAGGATCTTCGCCGCCGGCACCATCACGCCGAGGTCGATCACCTGGTAGTTGTTGCACTGGAGCACGACGCCGACGATGTTCTTGCCGATGTCGTGCACGTCGCCCTTCACGGTCGCCATCACGACCTTGCCCGCCGCCGGCATCTGGTCGAGGCCCGAGGCCTTCTTCTCCGCCTCCAGGTAAGGTTGCAGATAGGCCACCGCCTGCTTCATCACGCGCGCCGATTTCACCACCTGCGGCAGGAACATCTTGCCCGCGCCGAACAGGTCGCCGACCACGTTCATGCCGGCCATCAGCGGTCCCTCGATCACCTCGATGGGCTTGTTGGCGTTCTTGCGCGCGGCCTCCGTATCGGTCTCGATGTACTCGTTGATGCCGTGCACCAGCGCGTGCTTGAGGCGCTCCTCCACCGGCGCGTCGCGCCAGGCGAGGTCCTTCTCCTTCGATTTCTGCCCGCCCTCGCCCTTGAACTTGCCCGCCACGTCCAGCAGCCGGTCCGTCGCATCTGGCCGCCGGTTGAGGATCACGTCCTCGGTGAGTTCGCGCAGCTCCGGATCGATCTCGTCGTAGATGGTGATCTGCCCGGCATTGACGATGGCCATGTCGAGGCCGGCCGGAATGGCGTGATACAGGAACACCGAGTGCATCGCCTGCCGCACCGGCTCGTTGCCGCGGAAAGCAAACGACAGGTTCGACAGCCCGCCCGAGCAGTGCACCAGCGGCATCTTCTGCTTGATCTGCCGCACGGCCTCGATGAAGGCGATGCCGTACCCGTTGTGCTCCTCGATACCCGTCGCCACCGCGAACACGTTGGGATCGAAGATGATGTCCTCAGGCGGGAAGCCGACCTTCTCGGTCAGCAGCTTGTAGGCCCGCTCGCAGATGGACACCTTCCGCTCGATGGTGTCGGCCTGGCCCTGCTCGTCGAACGCCATCACCACCACGGCCGCGCCGTAGCGCAGCACCTTCTTGGCGTGCTCGAGAAACGCTTCCTCGCCCTCCTTCATGGAGATCGAGTTGACGATCGGCTTGCCCTGCACGCACTTGAGGCCCGCCTCGATCACGCTCCACTTGGACGAGTCGATCATGACAGGCACGCGCGCGATGTCGGGCTCGGCGGCGATCAGGTTCAGGAACGTCTCCATCGCCTTCTCGGAGTCCAGCAGCCCCTCGTCCATGTTGACGTCGAGGATCTGCGCGCCGTTCTCGACCTGCGACCGCGCAACCGCCAGCGCCGCCCCATAGTCGTTCGCCTCGATCAACTTGCGAAACTTCGCCGACCCCGTGACGTTCGTCCGCTCGCCGATGTTGATGAATGACGTGGCGGCGTCGTGGTGTGGTCATTGTTGCACTCCGAGCCGCGACAACCACGTGTTCCATCCTCGGGCGGTTATGCCCGAGGATCCAGCAGCGTCGGCGAGCGCCGGCGCAAGCGGAAGCGATGGATGGTCGGGACAAGCCCGACCATGACACCGCATGATTGGACGATGGCTCATTCGCTCACCCATGCACAAACGGTTCGAGGCCCGACAGCCGCATCTTGGGTTGGATGTTCGGCACCTTGCGCGGCGGATACTTTTCCACGTGCGCCGTGATCTCTGCGATGTGCTCCGGCGTGGAGCCGCAGCAGCCGCCGACGATGTTGAGCAGGCCGTCCTTGGCCCACGGCCCGAGCTGGCAGGCCATGTCGTGCGGGCCTTCGTCGTACTCGCCCATGGCGTTGGGCAGGCCGGCGTTCGGATAGGCGATGGTGAGCGTGTCGGCCACGGCCGCGATCTCGGCGAGGTACGGCCGCATCAGCTCGGCACCGAGCGCGCAGTTCAGGCCGACGGCGAACGGCTTCAGGTGCCGGATGGAGAAGAAGAACGCCTCCGGCGTCTGCCCGGACAGCGTGCGCCCCGAGCGGTCCGTGATGGTGCCGGAAATGATCAGCGGCAGCTCCACGCCCAGCTCGTCGGAGACCTGCAGCACCGCAAATCCCGCCGCCTTCGCATTCAGCGTGTCGAACACCGTCTCGATCAGCAGCAGGTCGACGCCGCCCTCGATCAGGCCGCGCGTCTGCTCGCTGTAGGCCTCCACCAGCTCGTCGAAGGTGACGCCGCGGAAGCCGGGGTTGTTCACATCCGGCGAGATCGATGCCGTGCGGTTGGTCGGTCCCAGCGCGCCGGCGACGAAGCGCGGCTTGTCCGGCGTCTGCTGCCGTGGACTTGTCGGCTGCCGCGCGCGCCAGCTTGGCCGCGACGAGGTTCATCTCGTAGGCCAGGTCCTCCATGCCGTAGTCGGCCAGCGAGATGCGCTGCGCGTTGAAGGTGTTGGTCGAGATGATGTCGGTGCCGGCGGCGAGGTAGCCCTCGTGGATCTCGGAAATGATCTTGGGCTGCGTCAGCACCAGCAGGTCGTTGTTGCCCTTCACCGACTTGGCGAAATCGGCAAAGCGCTCGCCGCGATAGCCCTCCTCGTCCAGCTTGTAGCGCTGGATCATGGTGCCCATCGCACCGTCGATGATGAGGATGCGCTTGGCCGCGGCCGACTTGAGGGCGGCAGTCTTCTGCTCGCGTGTCATGCCGGCACCTTTGCGGTTGCCGCGACCGGCTCGGGCCGCAGCCCCAGCAGATGGCAGATCGCGTACACGAGATCGGCCCGGTTCAGCGTGTAGAAGTGGAACTGGCGGATGCCCTGATCGACGAGGTCCATCACCTGCTCGGCCGCAACGGCGGCTGCCACGAGATGGGTGGTCTGCACGTCGACGTCGAGGCCCGTCGAAACGCCGCGCCATCCACGAGGGAATGGTCGCCCCGCACCGCCCCGCAAAGCCCGCCACCTGCTTGAAGTTATGAATCGGCACGATGCCCGGCACGATCGGCGCCCAGATGCCCTTGGCGCGCGCGGCCTCCAGGAAGCGCAGGTAGTGCGCGTTGTCGAAAAAGAACTGCGTGATGACGCGGGAGGCGCCCGCATCCACCTTGGCCTTCAGGTTGTCGAGGTCGGCCGCGACGTCGCCGCTCTCGGGATGCTGCTCGGGATAACCCGCGACCGAAATCTCGAAGCCGCCGACGTCTTTCAGGCCCGCGACCAGCTCGGCCGCATTGGCATAGCCGCCCGCATGCGGCACGTAGCGCGTGCCGACGCCCTCCGACGGATCGCCGCGCAGCGCCACGATGTGCTTCACGCCCGCCTGCCTTGTAGGCGCTCGCAACCTCGTTCACTTCGCCCTTCGTCGCCGCAACGCAGGTGAGATGCGCCGCCGGCACCAGCGCCGTCTCCTTCGCCAGCCGCGCCACCGTGTTGTGCGTGCGCTCGCGCGTGGAGCCGCCCGCGCCGTAGGTCACGGACACGAACTTCGGCCGCAACGGTTCCAGCCGCCGGATGGCCGACCACAACGCCTCTTCCATCTTCTCCGTCTTGGGCGGGAAGAACTCGAAGGACACGTTGATGTCACCGTCGCCGAGCAGTCGGCTGCGGCGTTCCTGCGCTTTTTCCATCAGCCGGTACGCTCCAGGTTGTGCGCGTCCGTGCCTTCATCGTTCCGCTGCGCGGGCGGCCGGGTCGCCAGCCACAGCGACACGGTGAGCTTGTCGCCGGCATCGTCGGGCGGCGGCAGCTGATGGCTCTCGAGCATCGTGAGCGCGCAATCCTCCAGCCATTGCTTGAGCTGGCTCCTGCCGAAGCCCAGCCGCTCGTGCGCGTAGCGCTCGCGCAGGAACTCCAGCTCATGCGGCGCGAAGTCGACGATCAGCAGGCGCCCACCCGGCGCCAGCACGCGCACCGCCTCGCGGATCGCGCGCTGCGGATCGCCGAGGAAGTGCAGCACCTGATGCATGACGACCGCATCCGCACTCTCGTCGGCGAGCGGCAGATCGTAGATGTCGGCCTGGCGCACCTGCGCGTGCGCTATGCCGGCGCGTTCCAGCTTGGCGCGCGCGTAGGCGAGCATCGCCGGCGTGAGATCGAGGCCGATGCCGCGCCGGTAGCGGTCGGCGAACAGCTCCAGCATGCGGCCCGTGCCCGTGCCGAGATCGACCAGCGTGTCGAACGGGCCGCTCCCCAGCGCGGCGCTGACGGCGGTTTCCACCTCGCCCTCGGCGATGTGCAGCGCGCGGATGCGGTCCCACTCGCCGGCGTGCGCCTGGAAGTAGGACTGCGCCGCTTCCTGCCGCTCGCTCTGCACGTCCTCCGCGCGCTTGCGGTCGCGCATCAGCACGGGATCGGCGCGCATCGAGGGCGCCAAGGATCAGCCGGGAGATTTCCCCGCCGCGTCCGCGCTCGGTGAGGCGGAAGTAAACCCAGCTTCCCTCCGGCGCGCGCTCCACCAGCCCGGCTTCCGCGAGCAGCTTCAGGTGACGGCTGATGCGCGGCTGGCTCTGCCCGAGGATGCGCGTCAGGTCCTTCACGTTGAGTTCGCCCCGCGCCAGCAGCACGAGAATGCGCAGCCGCGTCGGCTCCGCCGCCGCCTTCAGCGCGCCGACCGCTGTGCTCAACCCGAGCACTTCCAGATTCTTGGATTCCTCTCCGACCATCTGCGTATGATATAAAGATATCTTTATGCGTCAAGTGGAAAGTGGCCCACCACGCTCGCGTTAACCGTTAAGCCTCCGGTAAGCCTGCCGGCATAGGGTCCGCGCCTCGCACAAAATGCCTTCCAGGAGCCGGCCATGCTCGCGATCGAGGCCTCTCGGCCTGCCATGGGTTCATCGTTCGAGGCCGGTTTCCCGTATACCTTCGTCGAAAATTCCTCCCGCCTCGCGGCCGCAGCCCTGCTGATCGTCGCCCTTCCCCTGCTGGGGATCATCGCCGGTCCCGTGTCCCTGATCGTGACCTTCGCTGCCGACGACGTGCGCCATGCCATCGCCGACAAGCCGCTCGCGGTCAGCATGCTGGCGATGGGACTGCTCGCGTGGGCCGCGCTGTTCCTCTACCCCATGCACCGGCTCATCAAGCGGTTCTGCACCACGCGCAGCGTGCAGATCGCGGCTGATCGCGTGTGCGTGGAGGAGAAGAGCCTGCTCGGCGCACGCCTCTGGTCCGTGCCGCTGGCGGAGTTCCGTGGCGTTGCGCATCTGGTGCGCGCGACAGCGCTCTCGGGCGTACGACACGAGCTCTTGCTCGTGCATCGCGACCGGCACCGCACCGTCCGGGTCCATGCCGCCGACCGCATTTCACAATCCACCATCGACTGCGCCGCGGGATTGCTGAAGCTCCCGCAAATTCCGGCGCAGGAGCTGCTGAGGATCGCGCGCGTCTCGCCGCAACCCACGATGCCCATGGCGAACGAGCAGCCGGCATAGGCATACCCGCGGCATCACGCACCAGCACGTGCCACGGCACGTCTCGGGAACCTTCGACTTCCCCTTCCGTTGACCAGGACACCTTGCGGTCGGCTTCCAGCGTTGAGGCCGCCGGCCCTGCTCCCATGCAAGGAGGTTCCCATGCGAAAACGAGCACCCGCCTTTGCCGCCGCCGTCATGTTCGCGACCGCCGGCGCCTACGCACAATCCCCTGCCGCCCGCAGCACCCGATCATCCGGCCGCGCAGAAACCCGCAACGCCCACGCCGCGCCGGACCAGCGCAAGGCCGCGGCGGCGCCGGCCGTACAATCTCTCGTCGGCAAGGACGCCTTTTCTTCCGACGGCAGCCGCGTCGGCGACGTACGCGCGGTGAAGACTGCGCCCGATGGCAAGGTTACCGCGCTGCTCCTCAGGACGGGCGGGTTCCTCGGCTTCGGCGGCCGCATGGTGGAGATCCCGGAAGGTCGCTTCAAACCGAGCACCCAGGACGTCCGTCTCGACATGACCGCCGACGAGGCGAGCAAGCTGCCCGAGGTCAAGGACGGCACCTAGCCGCAGCTCTCCTTCGGGCTGCTTTCTTCAGGTTGCATGTAAAGGGCCACGCTGTGGCCCTTTTTCTTTACTGATTAGCCATCACAGGGAAACTCTACTGATGCCGGACCTTTGACGGTCTTAGGCATTCGTGATCAAAGTCGCGGCATACTGGGCCGAAGCTGAGGGAAATTTGCGTCGGCCGCCGCATTGACGAGGGGATCGAGAACTCACATGTTCATCGCATTCGGTTCCGCCGCCACCGGTGGCCCGGCTGGGTTCCTGCGCGCTCCGCTCAAGGCTGCCGCTGCCCTATGCGGGCTCGTCTGCGTTGCCTGGCTCGCGGCGACGCCCGCGCCCGCGCAGCAGCAGACCGACCCCGCAGTCAAGTTCATGGCCCAGGTCGGCCGCGAGTTGATGGCCGCGGCCCGCACGCGGTCGCCCAGCGTGATCTCGAGCGTGTTCCAGCGCTACGCCGACGTCTCCTATATCGGCATGTATTCGCTCGGCAATTATCGCAGCCTGCTGCCCGCCTCCGAGCGCTCGAACTATCTCTCGGGCATGGTGAAGTTCATCGGCCGCTACGCCGCGACGGAATCCCAGAAGTATCCGGTCACGAAGGTCGAGTGGTCGGACGAGAGCATTCCGTGGAGCGAACGGCATCATGGTCGATTCCAGGATCACGCTCTCGAACGGCTCCAGCTACGACGTGCGCTGGCTGGTTGCGCGCTACGGCAAGTCCTTCCGCGTGCGGGACGCCATGGTCGGCCCGATCTGGGTGACCCCGCTGCTGAAGAACCTGTTCGAGGACTACATCGCCCAGAACGGCGGCCACCCCAAGGCCCTGGTCGCGGTCCTCAACCGATAGCCATCCCGGCGCCTTCCGCGGACCTCACCTTGGCTTCGCCAGCGCCGTGACGCTTCCCGGCGCCGCGCGCGGATCGCGCGTGCGCCAGCTTCCCCGCTCCACGTCGGCCAGGAAAGTCTCGACCAGCGCATTGAACAGCGCCGGCTCCTCCAGGTTGATGGCGTGGCCGGAACCCGGCAGGATGCCGAGACGCGCCGTCGGCATGAGGCGTTTCATCCAGAGGTTGACGTCGAGGCACGGCTCGTCCTCGTCGCCCACCAGCAGCAGCACCGGCGCCTTCACCGCCTTCAGTTCCGCCTCCATGTCGTAAAGCGACGCGCGTCCGGCCTGCACGGTGCGCAGCGTCTTGGCCGCGGCATGCGCGGGATGCTCGGAAAGATTGCGCACGAAGTTCGCCCAGCCGAGCGGGTCCTTGTTCTGCAGTTGCACGCGCGTCGGGCTGAGCCCGGTGCCCTCCGCGTCGATCTTCCCGGTGCGGTCCATATTGGCCGCGTTCTGCCGCGCATCCTCGATGAACTGCGCCCGGGCACTCTTCAGGGCACCCGAGCCCGCGCCGGCCGCCACGCAGGACAGAACCCGGGCGGGATACTTCAGCGTCAGCATCAGGGCCGTGTAGCCCCCCATGCTCAAGCCGACGATGTGCGCCTTCTCGATACCGGCCGCATCCAGCACGGCGATCGCATCGCGGTTGAAGAAATCCTGCCCGTACAGCTTCTCGTCCTCCGGCGCGTCGGACCGCGGATAGCCCCGCGCATCCCACCGGATGCAGCGCCAGCTCCGGCCGAAGTGGCGCATCTGGTCGTCCCAGCTCCGGTAGTCGCCGCCGAACTCGTGGATGAACAGGATGGGTGTGCCTTTGCCGGTCTCCTCGTAGTAGATGCGCGCGCCTTCGGACTGGGCATGGGGCATGGGCGATCCTCCTCGTTTTGAGCGCATCTTGCCGTGATAGCGTCCCGGCCGCTACGACCTTGCCTGCAACCAAGCGCTGCGTTCACGTCCGGGGCTTGTCTTGGCCACCGCCGCAACATTCCGCCGCCTCGCCCTTGCGATGCCTGAGGCGACCGAAAGCGCGCACGGGGGCCATCCCGACTTCCGCGTCGCCAACAAGGTCTTCGCCTCGCTCGGCGTGCCCGACAAGGCCTGGGGCATGGTGAAGCTGACACCCGAACAGCAGGACATGCTGATGGACGCGGAGCCCGGCGCGTTCAAGCCCGCCGCCGGCGCCTGGGGCCGCCGCGGCTACACGCATGTGCGCCTCGCGGCCGTCGATCAGAAGACCCTGCGAAGCGCACTGGCCATGGCTTGGCGCAATACGGCACCCAAGAAGCTGCTGGCGTTCCTCGTGCCTGTGACCCGTCGCCCCGAACGGCGCTAGCTCGCGGACTGATCCGCAGGCGGCTCCGGCGAAATAGCGCGGCTGCCGCATCTTGCATACGCACGGCTGGTTGGCCGCCTTGAGCGGGCACTTGTCGTCGTGCCAGTCCCTGTTCGGATTGCACAAGGCTATCTCGAGGTCGGTCGGGTTGGAGTATTTCTCGACCTTGAGATTGCGGCGGCGCATATTTCTGAAAGCCCACACCGTCCACCGGCGTCTTTTCGAAGTCGTGGCGCTCCTTCACGCTCCAGTGCACGTTCTCGTTGACACGGAGCCGTCGCCGTTTTGCCGCGGCCGAGTTTTCCTTCACCTTTTCGATGATCGGCATGATGATCCGGCTCTTGGCCAGCCAGGCTCGCTTGCTGGTGCGGTACGCGATACCGGCAGCGCATGGCCATATTTCCTCGAGGATGGCCGCCTCGTTGAATTCCAGATCGGTGTGCTGCTTCACGCGGGAAATCATCCAGGCCAGGGCCATGTCCGAGATGCGCTTGTCCTGGTACCCGCCGCCAACGTTGCAGTGCACACCGGGGAACCACATCTGCTCGACGATCTGACCCTTGCCGATCTTGTCCCCTTCCTGCTGCACCCAGAACGTCGGCATGAACGGCCGTCGCATCTCGTCGATGGCCATGGCGTGGAGCGCCACGTCCACCTTTGAGCCGATCCGGCGGCTGCGGAAACCCCGCGTCCAGTAGGTGAAAAGATGCGGCAGCCCGCTAAGGCCCAGGCCGGCGGGAACACCGTATGATCCCACGGTGTCGAAGACGGCGATGCATTTGATCCTGATGTTCTCGGGCCTGTGCGACTGCCGGCTTCTTCTTGTCTCTTGTCCTTCTTTTCCTCGTTCTGGATGGTGTCGATCTCAGCTTCGAGTCTTTCGTACTTTGGCGTTCCCGGTTTCAACCCGCGTTGTTTGGACATGAGCTTGGCGATCTTGCGATAGTCCTCCCAATGCTCTTCTGAGTTGCGGATCTCCCACGGGATGCCGACAGTACCGATCACGCCGGCAACCGCACGCGCGGTGTAGGCGCCGCGCGAAAAGCCGAACAAATAGATTTCGTCCGCGCCTTGCGCCGTTCTTGCCCGGGTCATAGTTCTGCGTCAGGAATGCGAGGCCGCGCTTGACGTTGTTTTTCAGTCCGGCGCCGAAGATTCCACCTGTTATCCGATCGATCGGCCCGCCGCTGCCGACGCCCGCATTGTAGTAGCAGATCTGGTTCACACCCTTGGAATCCTGCAGCGCGATCAGGTCGGCGACCTTCACCACATTCGTGATCGCCTCCGGGTCAGCGAGCGTATTCCACGTCCCGTCAAAGCAAAGAACCAAGCGTTTCATGAAACATCACCACGGTTGCTGCCTGACAATACGGGAACGTCATGCCGGAGCGCACGTCCCGTTGAGCGCAGCATAGTTTTGAAATTCCGGCAGCCGTTGGCTTTTGCCAACCGCCGGAAGAAATATAGAGTGTGGCCTCTGTGCCGAACGCGACCGCAGGCGTGCAAGCCGTTGGAAGGTGGCCAATAAAAAGGGCGGCCGGCTTATGCGCCGGCCGCCACTATCTCAGCGTTCAATAGATCTTGTCGACCGGCAGCCCCAGCGCCATGGCGCCCGCGAACTCCGTTTGCGGCCCAATCTGCAGGGGGTGATACCGCGCGCCCTGCACGTCGCGGAGCTTCCGCTCCAGGCCGGCCGCGCGATAGAAGCCGGCGCCGCCCGCCAGCTCCATGGCGTACTCGACCGCCTGGATCGCATGCCGCGCCACCAGCGTCCGCCCGATCATCACGTCGTTGACGGCTTCCGCGGACGGCTTGTTGCGCCGGACCGCCGCAAGCATGAACTCGTGGCCGAGCTGCGCGGCCCTGAGCTCGGTCTCCATCCGCCCCGCGAGGTCGATGGTGTACTTGTTGGGGCCCTTCTTCTTGGTCATGTCGATGGCGATGTCGCGCGCGCTTTCCGCCACGCCCAGGTAGACGCCATAGACAAGCGGAGAACGCGATCGTGCTGATGATCTGGAACAGCAGGTGCCATTCGCCGGCCTTGCGCTTCAGCGGTACGCCCGCCTCGGGCACGACGTGTCCGTCGATCATCACGTCGTGCGAGCCCGTGCCGCGCATGCCGTGCGCGCGCCAGGTGTCCAGCACCTTCACGTGCGGCGAGTTCATGGGAATGCCGAAGTGCAGCACCATCGGCGGCTGGCCCGGCTCCTCCAGGATCGCGCTCGTCATCAGCAGGTCGCCGGTCTGCGCGCCTGAGGTGAAAACCTTGCGCGCGGTGATCTTGTAGCCGCCTTCCACCTTCTCCGCCTTGCCCGAGCCGCCGATCCAGTCTGACCCACCGCTGGACAGCAGCATGATGCGCTCGCCCGCGATCCGCTTCAGCAGCGGTTCCACGGCCGCCTTGGCCGGCGGCTGGTGCATCCAGCGCCACGCCGGGAACCGCCACCTGGTGCGTGTGCATGGAGAAGGTCAACGCCGTCGACCCGCAATGATAGGCCAGCGCACGAAGCATCGCGGCCAGCTCGTCGATGCTGGCACCGCCGCCGCCAAGCTCGGCCGGCACGCCTGCCTCGACGAGGCCCGAGGCTTTGAGCTGCTTGATGTTCTCGGCGACGTACTGGTCCTCGTCCGCCGCGGCCGTGCGCGCGGCGAAAATCGGACCGAGTTCGCGCGCCAAATCGGCGGGGGTCTTCGCTGGCATTTCTTCAAACTTCCGTGCTGGTGCTGCGTTCATGATCATATCTCCCTGAGTTCTTGTTTGGAGTGTGCGCATTCTCGCAGCCGGCCCCGAACCCTCCAGTCCAGGATGTGTACTAACGCCTCGATCACCCCACTGTGACCACCTGAGACCCATATTTTCTTTCAGATTTGCAGCATCCTGATGACCCTGCGCAGGCGTCCCGGTACACTTTCTGTACTTCCGGCATGGATCACGTTCCGGTACGAAAGCCCAAGCCCAGGGAGGACACTCATGGACGAAAGATACACCCCCGGCAGCTACGGCCAGTTCTGCCCCGTTGCGATGGCATCCGAAATCGTCTGCTCGCGCTGGACCGCGTTGGTTTTGCGCGAGTTGCTGTGCGGCACGACACGGTTCAACGACCTGCGCCGTGGCGTACCTTTGATGTCGCCGACGCTGCTGTCCAAGCGCCTGAAGGAACTGGAGGAAGCCGGCGTCATCGCCGCCGTGCCGACCCGCCAGCCGGGCATCGTCGACTACAAGCTGACGAAGGCCGGCGAGGACCTGCGGCCCGTCGTCATGGCGCTGGGCATCTGGGGCCAGCGCTGGATCGAGTCCAGCTTGTCGCTGAAGAACCTCGATCCTTCCCTGCTCATGTGGGACATGCGCCGCAGCCTCGACATCACGCCGCTGCCGCCCAGGCGCACGACCATCCATTTCATGTTTCCCGAGCTTGTCTCCGCGAAGCGCTCCTGGTGGCTCGTCATCGACGCCGGCAAGGTCGACCTCTGCCAGACCAACCCCGGCTTCGACATCGACCTCTATGTCAAAAGTTCGCTCAGGAGCATGACCGCCGTCTGGATGGGCATGACCACGGTACGCAAGGAAATTACCGCCGGCCAGATAGAACTGATCGGCGACAAAGGCATCGCCCACTCCATGCAGCAGTGGCTGGGGCTCAGCCCGTTCGCGAAGGAGAAGAGCCGGGTGGCGGCTTGAGCCCCATCGTTCTCGTCGCGATCATTTAAGGAATCCAACCGCAACAACGGACGTCATCCTCGGGTTTGTCCCGAGGATCCAGCCCGCGAAAAATGTCCGAGCGAGCGATGGATGGATGGTCGGGACAAGCCCGACCCATGACCAAGTGACGCCGCCTACCTTCTCTCAAACCTCTTGAACTTGATCCGGTGCGGCTCCACCGACGCGTCGCCCAGCCGCCGCTTCTTGTCCTCCTCGTAGTCCTGGAAATTGCCCTCGAACCACTCGACGTGGCTGTCGCCCTCGAAGGCCAGGATGTGCGTCGCCATGCGATCCAGAAAGAAGCGGTCATGGCTGATGACCACGGCGCAGCCGGCGAAATCCTCCAGCGCCGCCTCCAGCGCCGACAGGGTCTCCGTGTCGAGGTCGTTGGTCGGCTCGTCGAGCAGCAGCAGGTTGCCGCCCTCCTTCAGCATCTTGGCCAGATGCACGCGGTTGCGCTCGCCGCCTGACAGCAGGCCCACCTTCTTCTGCTGGTCCGACCCCTTGAAGTTGAACCAGCTCACGTAGGCGCGGCTCGGCATTTCCATCTTGTCGCCGAGCTTCATGATGTCGAGCCCGCCGGACACCTCCTCCCACACGGTCTTCTTGTCGTTGAGGTGATCGCGGCTCTGGTCGACGTAGCCGAGCTTGACGCTGTCGCCGAGCTTGATCGAGCCGCCATCCGGCTTCTCCGCGCCCGTGATCATCTTGAACAGCGTGGTCTTGCCCGCGCCGTTCGGCCCGATCACGCCGACGATGCCGCCCGGCGGCAGCTTGAAGGACAGGTTGTCGATCAGCAGCCGGTCGCCGAACGCCTTGGAGAGGCCTTCCACCTCCACCACGCTTCCGCCCAGCCGCGGCCCCGGCGGAATTTGGATCTGCGCCTTGCCCACCTGCTCACGGCCCGCTTCCTCGACGAGTTTGTCGTAGGCTTGTATGCGCGCCTTCGATTTGGCCTGCCGCGCCTTGGGGCTCGACCGGATCCATTCCAGCTCGCGCCGGAGCGTGCGCTGCTTGGCTTCTTCCTGGCCCTTCTCGACCTCGAGGCGTTTGGCCTTCTGCTCCAGCCAGCTCGAGTAGTTGCCCTTGTAGGGCACGCCGGCGCCGCGATCGAGTTCCAGCGTCCACTCGGTGATGTTGTCGAGGAAGTAGCGGTCGTGCGTCACCAGCATGATGCAGCCGGCGTACTCCTTGAGATACCGCTCCAGCCACGCCACGGACTCCGCGTCGAGATGGTTGGTCGGTTCGTCCAGCAGCAGGATGTCCGGCTTCATCAGCAGCAGCTTCGTCAGCGCAACGCGCCGCTTCTCGCCACCCGACAGCTTTGCCACCTCGGCTTCGCCCGGCGGACAGCGCAGCGCATCCAGCGCCTGCTCCACCTGCGTATCGAGGTCCCACAAATTCTGCGCCTCGATCTCGTCCTGCAGTTTGGCCATCTCATCGGCAGTCTCGTCGGAGTAGTTCGACGCGATCTCGTTATAGCGGTCGAGCAGCGCCTTCTTCTCCGCCACGCCCTCCATGGCGTTGCCGAGCACATCCTTCTCGGCATTGAGGTCCGGCTCCTGCGGCAGGTAGCCGACGCGCACGCCGTCGGCTGCCCACGCCTCGCCGACGAAATCCTCGACCTCGCCCGCCATGATCTTGAGCAGCGTCGACTTGCCCGCGCCGTTCAAGCCCACGACGCCGATCTTGGCGCCCGGGAAGAACGACAGCGTAATATCCTTCAGGACTTGCTTGCCCCCCGGGTAGGTCTTGGAGAGCTTGTGCATGTGATAAACGTGTTGGGGGTTCGCCACCGCGTCGCCTCAGTTGGAGATGAATGGGATCGGCGCGCTTTTAGCCCGTCGCTAGGCGCACCTCAAGCCGTCTGAAGGGCAGGAGCGCGGGCTTTCGGCCCGTATCGGAGGAACCGGCATTCTCATGTAGGCTGGCCGCCAACGCTAGACAGACAATCCACGATGACAAAGAACCAGCTCGTCTACTTCGCCGATCCCATGTGCTCGTGGTGCTACGGGTTCTCGCCCGTTATTGCCGCGCTCGCGGAACGCTTCGAGGACCGGCTGCCCCTGCACGTCGTCATGGGCGGCCTGCGTGCGGGCAATACCGAGCCCATGACCGACAAAGACCGTGACTATGTGCGCAAGGCCTGGGGCGAGGTCGGCGCCGCTACCGGCGAACCCTTCGACATGAGCTTCTTCGAGCGCGAGACCTTCACCTACGACACGGAGCCTTCCTGCCGCGCCGTCGTGACCGCGCGCAGGCTGATGCCGAAGATGACGCTGCCGTTCAAGGCTCGCGTCAGCCGCGCCTTCTATGCCGAGAACCGCGACATGACCTCCGCGGAGGAGATATTCAACGTTGCCGAGGAGGCCGGCTTCGACCGCGCGGAGTTCAGCGCCGCCTTCAACGCACCGGAAACGCAGAACGACACCTTCCGCGATTTCCTCACCGCGCAGGAACTCGGCATCCGCGGCTTCCCGACGGTGATCGCCGGCAACAACGAAACGGGCTACGCCCTCCTCACCAACGGCTACCGCCCCCTCGACGACCTCGCCGATCCCCTGGAACGCTGGCTCGCCGCCGGCGCGCCGATCACGACGGCGCAACATTGAGGCGACCGTCCCCTCTCCCTATTCTTCATGGGGAGAGGGCTAGGGTGAGGGGCGGATACTTTCTCCGACGTCAGCGCGTGTGGCTGCCCCTCACCCCGACCCTCTCCCCGTAAGGACGGGGAGAGGGAGAGAGATATCAGTTCCCGCCCGCTTCCTGCCGCGCCGGCACCATGCGCCCCGACAGCTCATCTCCAGCACCCACCGGCAGCCGCAGCATCAGCAGCGTCGTGCACATGGACACCAGCCCCACGAATACGAACGCAGCGGCGAAGTCCTCCGTCTGCGGGTGCGTATGACCTCGCATCTGCTCTGAGAATTCCAGCACCATGGCGCCCATGGCGACACCGAAGCTCACCGAGATCTGCTGCCCGACGCTCGCGATGCTCGTCGCCGATCCGACCTGGGCTCGTTCCACCTCCGCGTAGGTGATGGCAGACAGGCTGGTGAACTGCAGCGAGCGCAGGAAGCCGCCCAGCAGCAGCACGCCCAGCAGCACGATGTGCGGCGTCCCGCGGTGAACAGCCCGTAAGCCATCAGCACGGCGGATGCGAGCGCTCCGTTGACGATCAGCAGGTTGCGGAAGCCGAAGCGCTGCAGGATCGGCCGTGCGATCGGCTTCACCGCAATCGCACCGACGGCCCCCGCAAACGTAATTAGCCCTGAATTCAGCGCGTCGAGACCGAACGCCAGCTGCAGCATCAGCGGCAGCAGGAACGCGCTGGCGCCGACGCCGAACCGGAAGAACAACCCACCGAGGATGCCCGCCTCGAAGGTCCGGAACCGCAGCAGCCGCAGATCCAGCAGCGGTCGCGGCACGGCCAGCGCATGCCTGACATAGAGCAGCAGCGCGACGGCCCCGACCGTGGCGCACGCCAGCGCCACCTCGGGCGGTGCGATGCGCCGGCCCGACATCGCCAGGCCCAGGATCAATCCGCCGAACCCCAGCGCCGACAGCGCGAACCCCTTCATGTCCAGCGGCGTCCGTTCTTCCTCCCTGAGATCAGGGATGTAGAGCGTCGCCAGGATGAGCCCCAGAATGCCGATGGGGATGTTGACGAAGAAGATCCACCGCCAGTCCGCCACCGTCACGATCAATCCGCCGAGCGGCGGTCCCAGCATCGGACCGATCAGCGCCGGCATGGCGATGAACGACAGGGCACGCACGAGTTCCTCGCGCGGCACCGCGCGGATGACGACCATGCGGCCCACCGGCACCATCATCGCGCCGCCGATGCCCTGCACCGCGCGCCAGATGACGAACTGGCTCAGCGTGTTGGAATAGGCGCAGCCTATCGAGGCAACCATGAACACGATGAGCGCGGCACGAAACGTCGTGCGTGCCCCTGCACGGTCTGCCATCCACCCGCTGATGGGAATGAATACCGCCAGGCTGACCAGATAGGACGTCACCGCAAGCTTCAGCGCGATCGGATCGAGCCCGAGATCCTTCGCGATCGTCGGCAAGGCCGTCGCAAGAATCGTGAAGTCGGTATTCTCCATGAAGAGCGCGGTTGCCACCACGAGCGGAATGACCGGACTGGCCATGTCTGACCGCCCCTAGCCCCGCGCGCCCAGCATGCGCCGCCGCTGCAGCCAGCGGCGCGTGATCTCCGCAGCGATCTGCTCCGCCGAGTTCAGGGGCTGATAGCTCCAGGTCTCGAGGCTGTCGAACCGGGCCGGCATTGGCTTCGTCGCACCGTAACGGAGCAGCGCGGCATGAAACCGCGAGAACTTGGGCGAGCCGCCTTCCGGCTCGAACACGAACACGGGCCGGCCTGTCGCGCAGGCCTCGCCCGTCATGTTCACGGAGTCGGCTGGAACGATCAAGGCATCCGCGTGGGCGAGGAAGGACGCGTACGGGTTCTCCCCGTCGCCATCCCAGATGCGAACAGCGGCGCCTGCAACGGAGCGGGCGACCGCTTCCCTCGCCTCGGCGGGCGTGCGCCGCGACGGCGTGATCATCAGCCCCGCGCCGAGCCCGGCGAGCGATTGCAGCGCGCCGCCCAACCGAGCGATGGCGGCAGCCGTGTATCGATAGTCCCCGTTGGGTCCGCCAAGCATCACGGCCACTGCGTGGCCGCGGCAGGGCCGAGATGTTATCGGGGACGTGCGCACGCAGCTCAGCCAGGCGGCGCTGCGAGAAGCTATGGGGCGACGTGAGCGACGTGATGACGTTGGCGCCTCGCAGGGTGTCGTGCTCGGGCACCCAGAATAGATCCGCCGACTTCGTGCCCACCTTCGGATCGAGCAGGATGATCGTGTAGGTCGACAACCCCGCCGCCTGCTTGAGCTTGCGGATGTAGGGCGTCGTAAGTCGGCCCGTGGCGATCGCGAAGTCCGGCCAGGGCGGGCTGTACGGGGCCCCCGCGCGTCCGAAGCCCTCCGCTGGGTTGACCGGCGCCCGCGCCCCCAGCAGACGCCAAATGCCCTTCGGTTCGGCAGGCAGGACCCGGTACGCGATCCCCAGGGCATCGAACACCCCGCGTGACTGCACCTCGTTGCCCGCGCGACCGTCACTGAGGATCCAGCCCGTTCGCCCCGCCAGCACGGCGCGCCCGTCATCGGCCGCTGCATCTGGCGAGGTCATTTTATGTCCTGCTTGTGAAACAAAATTGCGCTAGGCTGGAGTTGGCGGAGAACACCTGCCGCGGCTCGGAAGGGTCAATGCCATGCTCGCCCGTCTCGACGCAACCGATTGGCGCATCCTCAAGGAACTCCAGGCCAACGGCCGCGTCACCAACGTGGAACTCGCGCGCAAGGTCGGCATCTCACCGCCGCCCTGCCTGCGCCGCGTCCGCGCACTGGAGGAAGCGGGCATGATCGACGGCTACTATGCCGTCCTCAATGAGAGGGCCTTGGGCTTTGACGTGACGGCCTTCGCCTACGTCGGGTTGCACAGCCAGTCGGAACCGGACCTTCGCGCCTTCGAGAACCGCGTGCTCGCCTGGCCGCTCGTGCGGGAGTGCCACATGCTCTCGGGCGAGACGGACTACATCCTGAAATGCACGGCACCCGACATCACCGCCTTCCAGGACTTCATCATCAACGAGCTGACATCCGCCCCCAACGTCGCTAGCGTCAAGACGACCCTGGTCATCCGCCGGGCCAAATTCGAGCCCGGTGTGCCCGTCGCCCTGGCCCAGGACCGCAAAGCCGCCGCAACTTCCCGGCGTCGCCGAACCGGATGATTGGTGCGTTCGGCGCATTGACGCCAAATGGCCACACCGCAGCCTTCTTCCGGTCAGGGGAATAAGGCGTCATTCCAGACGTTGTTGAGCAGACCCGCGGGGAGGCAGGCGCGTGACGGATCGTATCCGCTCCGAGATGGTGGCGGCATTGCCCCGCTTGCGCCGGTTTGCCTATGGCCTAACGGGTAACGCGGATCAGGGAGACGATCTGGTCCAGGAGACGTGCGAGCGCGCGTTGTCGCGGATTGATCAATGGAAGCCGGGTACGCGCCTGGATTCCTGGATGTACCGCATCGCGCAGAACATCTGGCTGGACCGTATTCGCGCGGTGAAGGTTAGAGGGGAGGTCATCGATCTGGAGGTTGTCGAGGCCATACCGGGAACGGACGGCCGCGAGGAGGTGGACTTGCAGCTCACTCTCGAAGCGGTGGACACGGCGCTGGCGAAACTGCCTCCCGAACAACGGGCGATCGTCGCCTTGGTTTGCATCGAGGGTGTTTCCTACAAGGAGGCCGCGCAGATTACGGGAGTGCCGATCGGAACGGTCATGAGCCGCCTGGCGCGCGCCCGACAGACACTGCACGCGTTACTCGATGAGGCCGCGCCGGCCCCTCAACAGCGCGTTTCGATTGCCAAGATAGGACCATGAAAATGATGAAATTCGCTAGCGAGAAGGCTATGGCCCTGGTCGACGGGCAATTGGCTCCCGCCGAGGCTCCCGCCGTCATCCAGGAAATCGCGCGCACGCCGGCCCTGATGCGCCTGGTACAGAAGTATTTGGCCGTGAATCCGTGGAAGATTCGGCAGCTCTACCAAGGCTTTGAGCAAGTGCCTGTCCCCGATCGCCTGGTGAATGCCGTGTTGTATTCGCCGATGGGCGAGGTGCGACGTAGCAGCCCCGGCTTCGTGGAAAAACTAGCTGCGCTTGCTGCACGCACCAGAGAAAAATACACGGTGCCCGGCTGGTCGCTGGCAGCAGGCCCCGCTCTGGCTGGTGCGCTCGTAGCGGTCGTCGGCGTACACGTTCATGCCTACCTCCTCCGTTGGAGCCTACGCTGATGCAGGCGTGATGGTTCCGCCGCTGGAATCGACTGCATCGAGCACGCAACTGGTGGTCACCCCGCAGTTAGCGTTTCGAAACAAATCCGACGAGCTTTGCCGCATGCTCGAGGTGAACTACGGCGCCAAGCGCGCATCCTATGCCGTTGCCTGCCGCAAAGTGACTGGCAACTGGCAGATGATGATGGCGACCAAGCCAGGTCCGGTCGGCGGTCCCGCTGATGCCGGAGTACGTGGGCCCGCATATGCGTACGTGGACGCGACAATCTCCGGCGAGCTACTGACGGCGGAACAAGAGCGCGACGCGTTGGCCAAAACGATCGACCGGAACGCGACCCTAGGCAAAAGACGGCAGCTTTCGGCCGGCCGCTTTCACCGACACCCGCACCTCGGTGAAAGCAGCCCAGGTCGGATAAGATCCCGGGGGCACCCACAAGTGCCGCCGGGATTTTGCTTCTCCAGCCACGGATATTGCGCGGCCGTCTGGGTCATTCCGGGCTGCCCGGCGGACAGGTTGCGCTGATCCAGTGGTGAGCTAGAGCGCGTTCAACTTAAGCGGATGCATATCCGGCGTTGAGGAGATAGTTGGCGCATTCGTCGCTTGAGAAGCAGGGGAGAAGTGCGGCGATGGCGTCATTGACGGCATCGCCTGTTCGAGCCCGCGCCTTTCTGAGCAGCGTCTTGAGCTTGGCGAAGACCTGCTCGATCGGGTTCAGGTCCGGCGAGTAGGCGGGCAGGAACAGCCGCAGTGCCCCAACGGACCAGATGGCCTCGCGCACGGCTTTGCTTTTGTGGGAGCCGAGATTGTCCATCACGATGTCGCCGGGATGCAGTGTCGGCAGCAGGATCTGCTCGACGTAGGCGCGGAAGCTCTCGCCATTGATTGGGCCATCGAACAGGCAGGGCGCGGTGACCCGGGTGGTCGCAAGGCGGCGATGAACGTCAGCGTTCTCCAGCGACCGTGGGGTACATGATCACGCAGGCGCGCGCCGCGCCGGGCCCATCCACGTAGCGGGACCATGTTGGTCTTGGTCCAGGTCTCGTCGATGAAGACGAGCCGCGAAGGATCAATGGATGCCTCGGCGTTGGCGCCACTGCCAGCGGCGGCGCGCGACGTCAGGACGGTTCTGCTCGCTGGCGAGCACGCTTTTTTTTGTGGGTCTGGTGCTCGCGTTTGAGCAGGTTCCAGACCGAGACGTGGCTGACCACGATGCCACGCTCGGCAAGTTCGTCTGCGAGCGCCCGGACCGTGATGTCCGCCTGATCAGCGATCCGGCCCATCAGCCAGTCGCGCTGGGCTTCGAGGATCGGCCGGCGATGACCGCCCATCTTGCCGGGAGCAAGGCTGCCTGTCGCACGATAGCGGCGCATCAGCTTGATCGCCGCCGACCAGCTCACATCGAACCGAGCCGCAGCCGAACGGCACGATGCTCCCCGCCTCGACGGCGGCGACGATGCGACGGCGAAGATCATGATCGAGTGGTCTGCTCATGGATGCTGGCCTCCTCAACCAGCATCGAGTTCTGAATCACTGTTCGCGCCCCATGGGAATCCCCAATCGAGTCCGCCAAACGTGAACGTGCTCTAGCCTCGCCTTGGACCCGTGGAGTGGCCCGTCTTGCCACACGCGCAGGACGAAGTTGAGCCGCCGGCCCGGCAATTCCATCAAGTACGAAAGGGGTCTGACCAGCCACGCAAACGCACGGTGCCGCACCAGCCGCTCACGGTCGCCGGCGACTGCCATCTTCGGCTCGACCACGCCCGCCTCAATGGGAAAGGGTGGGTCTGCTCAATCCTCGGGCCAGTTATTGCCTTATTTTCCGGTCGCCGCGCGGACCGTCGTTGTCTTGAACCAGTCGAAGAATGGCGAAGTCGACGCCTTCATGACAAGTGGTTCGCGCGGGGCCGTCGCTGGCGCGGCCTTCGCAACGGCCACTCCCTCCGGCGAGGGACATGCGTCAGGAGCGCGGACCAACCCAGCGCCGAAGATGCGCCGGTCTTGCGGACCGCCGAGCTTCATCGCGCTGGAATTCAGCACCTTCAATGCGCGCGCCTTCGGTGACAAGCCTTCATCCATGCTCTCGATAACCGAATGGTTGAGGGCTAGCACGCCCGTCACATAAGGAGCAGCAAACGAAGTCCCTGTTTGCGGGCCCTCGCGGCTATCCGCGAGCGCTGTCCAGATGCCCACTCCTGGTGCCGCGACGTCGATATAGTCGCCTCTGTTGGCGTAGCGGTACGGCGCGAGGTTCCGGTCCACGGCGGTAACGGCGACGACTTCCTCATAGCCTGCGGGATAATTCGGCGGCGCACTTGGGCCGTCATTGCCGGCGGCAGCCACTACGACGACGCCCTTGCGCTCCAGGTTCTTGATGGCGCGGTGAACCAACGCGTCCTGTGGGCCGGCGAAACTCAGGTTGATGATCCTGACCCCTTGAGTGTCGAGCCAGTTCAGGGCATCCAGCATATGGTCGGTTTCCGACAGGGCCGGTCCGCCGTTCGTCTCTGCATAGAAAGCATTGGCGACGTAATATATCGCGCTAGGAACCAAGCCCGGGTTCGAGCTCTCTGGCCGGCCTGCGAGAAGCGAGACGATGCCGGTCCCGTGGTCCCGAGATGCGGGCGCACTCCCCGTCGGCACGAAAGACTTGTACGTGATGTTATCCAAGCCGCGTAGAGCGGGATGCGTGCTGTCGACGCCTGTATCGATGATGCCGATCTTCACGCCTTGTCCGCAATTCGCGATCTGAGGACGCCAGTTGATGAGATTTGCCGCCAAAGCAACGGTTCGCGTCGCAGCCGCTCTCGGGCCTTAGGGGAGTACCGGGCGCTATGTCGCCGCTCGAGGCACCTAGCCGATATGGGACATAAACTCGGTTCAAAGTGAACGCGCTGTCCGGTACCGCCCCCTCGAGTTTGCCAACGCCGACCACGGCTAACTCTTGGGCCGGCGTTTCGAGCGTGGTGATCGTGGCGCCGAGAAGCGGAAGCGCGTAGGCCCCTTTGAACTTGTAATTCAGTGCGAGAACCTTCTCCAGGCCGGTCGGGCTGAGGTTCACCGCAAGCACTTGCTTTGGATTGTAGGTTCCGACCGCAGGCAATCCCGCAAGCGGGTTCAATCCGCCCGCCACCGCACCGCGCCCCACCTTGCCCCCGCTTCGAAGGGCATTGACGATGCCGCCCTCTTTGGCGTCGTCGTCGTCATCGCGACCGCTTTTGTCCGTCGCGCGTCCGCTGCCACCGCCGGGACCGGACGAATCGCTCGGCTGCTTCGGCCCGCCCAACTTTGATATGGTGCTGCCTAGCAGATTGCCCGTTGGATTTGGGTCGCTGCCTTCACCCCCGCCGTTTCCTTTCACCGCTGCAGTGACGGCGGCCACTACAGTCGTCCCCGTCGCAGACTGTGTCACGGTGGGCAGGATCGCTTGCACAACGGAGGGCTTCTTCTGTGTCGACGTGCTCGCCGTCGCAGCCGGAGTGGGAGCCGGAGCCGGGGGTGGCGCTTGTCGCTTGCTCTTTGCGGCAGATAGCTTGGCGAGGGATGTGCTGGAATACGGCATTGTGCTTCGCGATGTGCGGCACGCCGAAGCCGTGTCCATGACCCTTTAGCTTCGCGAAGATGTGCCCGTAGATGAGTTGAGTCGTCGCCTGCTGTTTGCCCGAAGGTGCCGCAAATATCTTATGTTGTTTCGCGTGCTGCAGCGCCGCCTTTACGAGAGCCTGATGGTGCTGTCCTGGTGCGCTTTTGGCGCAATCTGATTTTTGATAACCTTGGCAATCAGCGCATGCACTTTGTGCGCCGTCGGCGCGCCCGCAGTCGGCGTGTGCTTCGCCGCCTTCACCTGTGCCAAAGCCTTCTGAATAGTCGCTTGATGGTGTCCCGATGAGAACAGTTTCGGGGGTTGTGCTGCCGTCGGCGGCGAGGCCGGAAACTGAGACGACTGCGGTATCTTCTGCTTATGCGCGGCAACGAGCTTCTGGACGTTCTGCACATGCTTCTGCTGGTGCAGCGACCATCGTCTGGATTTGCTGCAGCTTGCTTTGCGTGGCTGTGGCTTGCTGAAGCGCCTGTAACTGCTGCGTCGCCTGCTGGACCTTTTGGAGATGGGGACCTTTGTTGGAGTGCTTTTTCGGCCCTGCGCTCGCCTCGCCGATCAGGTGGCTCAGCAGGCCGATGGATGAGAGTATCGCGAGGGCGGCAGCGCTTCGCCGGATCACCCGGCGCCTTCCACGCTTGAACCAGAACCCGACGCATGACTTCGTCCCGCCAACCCCCGCGAGTGGATAATTTGTACCGCAATTGTGGGATGTGTGGGTGAAGTTCTGCAACACTGATGCACGCTGTGGACAAACACCCGCATAGATTGAAGCGGGTTGCGCAAATGCGGAATGTCACGTCTCACTTCGTGCGCCCAGCCGACCATGACCAGAGCGAATCCTTTCGCAAATGCAGTGCGATGCGTCCGGCATGCGCTGCCCGCACCCCAGTCCTCCGGGACAACCTCGCCGCGATGGAGGACCCCCGAAGAATTGTAGTCACTGCTAATCGTGGAAAGCCCGCGCGCACTATTTGTGCACCTTGGCCTACTTGAATTCGTTCGGTCCGCCGGCGGCGAGTCGACTGGCGGGCGTGCGCGAGCTCGTTCCCGCTCTCGCCGGACTGGGTCGCACCTCGCGAGCTTCTCTGCTCGTGTCGCATCCGAAGCCGGTCGCCGAGGCGATCGAGCGCTTTCGCAAGAAGATCGACGTCGACCCGGTGTGGATCGAGGCCGCCGCGTTCTCGGACGCCGAAGGCCGGCCGTTCCGCGATCAAGCGCTCGCTCGCCGACTACGTCGGCGGCCAGCCCGAGGAGATCTGCCTGACCTCGAACACGACGACCGCGCTGGCCATGGCCTATCACGGCCTTCGCATTCGGCACGGATCAGGAGATCCTGACGACCGAACACGATCATTACTCGCATCACGAGTCGATTCGCTTTGCCGCGGCGCGCTCCGGCTGTGGCGTGCGCTACGTCGCGCTGTACGACCGACCGGCCGACGCGCAACGCGCCCGAGATCGTCGACCGTCTCGCGCGCGCGATCGACGCCCAGGACCAGAGCCGTCGCCGTGACCTGGGTGCACTCGTCCACCGGCGTCAAGATCCCGATCGGACCATCGCCGACGCCGTCGCGCGAGCCAATCGCGGCCGGACGTCCGCCGATCGCTGCCTGCTCATCGTCGACGGCGTGCACGGCTTCGCCAATCAGGACGTCGACGTGGCGAAGACTCGGCTGCGACTTCTTCGCGTCCGGCACGCACAAGTGGCTGTTCGCGCCGCGCGGCACCGGCTTTCTCTGGGGCCGCACCGACGCGTGGCCGGAGCTGCAGGCCGACGATCCCGACATTCGATCCCGACGCCCCGCAGACTTGGGCCGCCTGGATGGATCGCGGCGCGCTGCCGCCGACGCAGGCGGCGTTCGTGTCGCCCGGCGGCTTTCTCGCGTTCGAGCACCTGCTGGCGATCCCGCGGCGGTCGAGCTGCACCGCGCGATCGGCCGGGACCGGATCGCTGCGCGTATCCGCGATCTGAACGCGCATTCCGCGAAGGAGCCGCCGGGATCAAGGGCGTGACGCTCCACACGCCCCGCGATCCTGAGTTGTCCGGCGGCATCTCGTGCTTCGAGGTCGCGGGCCATCAAGGCGGACGAGGTGTCGAGACGGCTGGCGGAAAGAAGATCCGTACCAACAGCTCGCCCTACAAAGTGTCCTACGCACGCGTGGCGGCCGGCATCATGAACTTTCCGGAGGAGATCGATCGCGTGCTGCGCGAGATTCGTGCCATGGCGGGCTGACGCGACAGGAGGTAGGACCGAAGGTCGAATGTGCTGGTCGATGCTGATCGAGGAATCCTCCCGCCGGGAATGCGGTCGTGGCGGCGCTCGTTCTGGAGTACGGCATGCGCACGTCCCCTTTGGGACGCTCGTCGGTCTCGGGGTAGCGCTGGCCGGTACGGCGGCCGCCGGCGAATTCGACCTGCTGGGAGTCGTCTCGGCGCGCGGCAGCGTCGTCGAGAGCCGGCGCTCCTGGCTGGAGGGCGGCTTCGGCCGGCTCGACCAGGGCGGAGAAGCGCCGGGCGACAGAGTCTCTGCGTTTCGAGGTCAGGCGAACCTCGGATTCGACTGGCGCGCCTCCGCCGGTCTTCCAGATCCACGCCCACGGCGTCTTGCAGACGCAGCCCGAACGCTCCGGCGGACGCGAGGCGGGGCTGGTCGAAGCGTTCGCGGCGTATCGCCCCGAGCTGTCGCCGAAGCTGTCGCTGCGCTTCAAGGCCGGTACCTACTTCCCGCAGACCTCGCGCGAGAACGTCGATCCGCTCTGGTCGTCGCCGTACACGATCACGCTCTCCGCGTTGAACACGTGGATCGGCGAGGAGGTGCGCCTGACAGGCCTCGAAGCCGGGCTCGTCCATCGCGGCGACCACGGCGAGCTTCAGATCGCCGGCGGTGCATTCGGGGTCGAACGACTCGAGCGGGACGCTGCTGGCCTGGCGCGGCTGGGCGATCGGCGATCGACTGGTCACGCTGGGCGAGGTGTTCCCGCTGCCGCCGCTCCGCTCGCTCGGGAGCGCGCGGCGGTTTCGCCGACCAGCGCGACGACGGCACGCGGCCGATCGAGGAGCTCGACGGCCGCGTCGGCTGGAACGCGCGCGCCCGCTGGGAGACCGCCGGCAGGCTGCTGCTCCAGGCGGCCTATCTCGACAACCGCGGCGACCGCGCGCTGCACCGCGGCCAGTATGCGTGGCGCACGCGCTTCGCACAGGCCGGGCTCGAGCTGCATCTCGCGAAGGGGCTGCTGCTGATCGCCGAGGGAGCCTCAGGCGACACCGGCATGGGACGCAGCGCGGCCGCACGTCGACATGGATTTCCGCACCGGCTACGCGATGCTCAGCTGGGGCAATCCCAAGCTGCGGTTCTCGGCGCGCTACGACGCCTTCGAGAACGTCGACCGCGACGGCACCCAGGAGCCGGGACAAGGACAATACGTCG
>CAWALW010000035.1:0-18108 GCA_963782855.1 uncultured Alphaproteobacteria bacterium
GAACGACGGCACGATGGTCAACGTAACCCTTTGCTTTTCGGCAGAACCAGGGCTCTGCTGGCGGCCAAGGCCGGCGCGACGTTCATTTCGCCGTTCGTCGGTCGGCTCGATGATGCTGGTCAGGACGGGATGGAACTTATTCGCGAGATCCGAACCGTCTACGACAATTACGCGGACCTGAAGACGCAGATACTTGCTGCTTCGATTCGCAACGTCACGCACGTGAAACAGGCGGCCATGATTGGCGCCGACGTCGCGACCGTGCCGCCGGCGGTGCTGCGCGCGCTCGTGCATCATCCCCTTACGGACAAGGGGCTGGAGCAGTTCGTCAACGATTGGAAGAAGACCGGCCAGCGCATCGCCTGAGCGCTGTCTGCGCGGTGTGGTGTTAGGCGGCGCGCACGACGAGCTGGGTTTCGCTGACCACTCTTTCGAACGCCTCGGCCGTGCACTTGATCCGATAGAGGCGCTTGTCGCCGTCGACGGGGGAGCGGCGCACGATGGTGCATTCCTTGTTCGCCGCGGGAAAGCCCATGCGGCTCGGGTTGAAATCGACCACCTCGCCGACCTGGAATTTGTGGGTGGGGAAACGCATCGAAGGGCATTCCGGTACTCAAAGAGAGAGCGCCCTTCGGGTGGAAGGGCGCTAGTAGTATAGTGCAGCTCCCCGCTCGCGCGAGCGGGTGTCTGTCAGACCATTAGGCCTTCTGGATCTGACCGGCCTGCTTGCCGCGGCCGCGCTTGTCGTCCTCCAGCACGAAGGAGACCTTGTCGCCCTCATTCAGAGAGCGGATGCCGGCCGCCTCGAGCGCGGTGGCATGAACGAAGACATCTTTCTCGCCCCCGTCAGGCTGAATGAAACCAAAGCCCTTGGCTGCGTTGAAGAACTTGACGACACCTGTGACGCGCATGTGGGTTCCTTGCTCCCATGGTGCGTGAACAGTGGCCGGTGTTTGAGCCGCACGCTCGGCTCGGGTACTCAGACATGGGGAACGCGAACCACCCGTTGGGCAAGCAGCTTAACCACAGATCGTGAGGTCGTGCCCCCGCGCGGGGCACGCCGGCTTTGCTCGTATGCGGCAGGAAATCGGCGGAAGCAAGACACATGTGATGCATGAGAAGCATTTCAAATCTGCAGGAAATGGGGGGTAGGCTGGTCTTTACGATTTGTTAAAGCGGCGCAGGAATGTTCTCGAACCGTTCCGGCAACGATCAACACTTATGCAACCTGCTTCACGCGACGACGCCGTCGACGACGCGATGCTGCCCTTGGGGCAGGCTCTTCGCGATGCGATGGCTGCATGGCTCGCCCATCTCGCTTTCGAAGTGGGGTGCTCTGAGAATACGCTCGATGCCTACGAGCGTGACCTGCGGCAGTTCCTCTCCTGGCTGAAGACCGACTTGGAGCGCGCTCCCGACATCGGCGACCTCGCGCAGCTTGATGCCAAGCGCTTCCGAGCGTTCCTGGCGGCTCGGCGCCGGGTAAGGCTCAGCTCACGCTCAGTGGCGCGCGCGACGTCGTCGTTGCGGACATCTTCCGCTGGCTGGAGGCGGAGGAGATCACCCGGAACCGCGCGCTTCTGCAGATCGACCGCCCCAAGGTGGCGCATGGGATTCCCAAGCCGCTGACGATCGAGAAGGCGGCGGCCGTGGTGTCGGAGCGGGCGGCATTCGAGCACGATTGGATCAGCGCTCGTGACGCTGCGGTCCTGCTGCTGCTTTACGGATCTGGTTTGCGCATCTCGGAGGCTCTCGGGATCACGGTGCGCGATGCGCCGAGCGAAGGGCGGGATGTGCTCCGTGTCATCGGCAAGGGCAGCAAGGAGCGCTTGGTTCCCGTTCTGCCCGTGGCGCAGGAAGCGGTGACGCGTTACATGGCGCTCTGCCCCTATGATCTTGACGCGGACGGCCGGCTGTTTCTCGGCGCCAAGGGCGGACCGCTCAGTCCGCGCATCGTGCAGCTTCTGATGGAGAGCATGCGGCAAGGACTGGGGCTGCCGCGGTCGGCGACACCGCACGCGCTGCGACATTCGTTTGCGACGCACCCTGCTTTCCGCGGGCGCGGATCTCCGACAGATCCAGGAGTTGCTCGGTCACGCCAGCCTGTCGACGACCCAGCTCTATACGGAAGTGGACCGCGAGCGGCTGCTTGCCGTCTATGAACAGGCGCATCCGCGCGCCTGATCGGGCACTTCGCCGGTTTCTGCCATCACAGCGCCGTCGGAGGGTGGCAAAGGCGGACTACGAACGCGTCCAGGAGGTTTGCTTGCGCTCTCCCCGCTGTCTGTTTGGCATGCTTGTGCTGGTCGCAGCACTGGCTTCGCCGGCAACTGCGCAGGTTGCCGCGTGCTCCGGCTCGAACGTGTTGCAGGAGCTCCAGCGCACCGACGCGAGCGCGCATGCCCGCGTGGAGTTCGCGGCGGCGGCAACTGAAAACTCCAATGCCATCTTGTGGAGAATCGAGAAGGCTGGCGTGGGCCCTCACACCTGTTCGGCACGATGCATCTCACCGACGAGCGGATACACACGCTGTCACCCGCGGTGAAGGCTGCTCATGGCGGAGCGCGTCGGCTTGTGCTCGAGCTGGACGATCTTTCGCCGGACGGGTTTTTGAAGCTGCTCGCGGGGTCGCCGCAACTTGTCTCACTCATGCTGTTCACCGATGGGCGCCGCCTGCGCCAGGTGCTTTCACCAGACGACTACAGAGTTGTCAGCGAGGCGCTGGCTCAGTCGGGTGCTGCCAGGCGAGGCGGCGGGGCTCTTTCGGCCATGGATGGCGACAATGCTGCTCGCGGTGCCCGCCTGCGAGCAGCGCCGCATGAAGGCCGGACTGATACCGCTGGACCTTAGGCTGGCGAAGGAAGCGGAGGCGCGGGGCGTGAAGCCCATCGGCCTGGAAACGCTGGAGCTCGCAGTTCCGGTCTCTTTCCAGCACGCCGGAGTCGGACCAAATCGAGATGTTGAAGGCGGCCGCGCGTCTTTACGGGCGCGTGGAAGATTTTGCCGAGACGATGGTGCAGCTCTATTTGGAGCGCAGGCTGGGCGCGATCTGGCCGCTGCAGCTTGCGCTGGCGGAAAGGGTTGGCGTGGCGC
The DNA here is from genome assembly GCA_963782855.1 of uncultured Alphaproteobacteria bacterium. Lineage (GTDB taxonomy): Bacteria > Pseudomonadota > Alphaproteobacteria > Rhizobiales > Hyphomicrobiaceae > AWTP1-13. The sequence continues at coordinate 3,094 of CAWALW010000035.1, forward strand.
CGCGCGTGTTCGACACCGCCGAGCAGAGCCTGCTCATCACCCGCAACTTCGGCATGCGCGACAACGCACTCGCGCATCTGGAGCAGGGCAACGCGTTCGTGGCGGTGGGTGCGTTGCATTTGCCCGGCAAGCAGGGCCTGGTCTCGCTTCTGCGGGAGGCGGGATATACTGTGACCGCCGTCGAGTAAGCATTCTCTATTGCCGGAGCACGCAATGTCCAAGACGGCACTGATTGTCGGAGCAGGATCGGGCATCAGCGCGTCGTTTGCCCGCGCGCTGCGGCGTGATGGGTACAAGATCGCGTTGGCTGCACGCGATACGGGCAAGCTGTCGGCGCTCGCGAAGGAAACCGACGCGCTCGCCATCGAGGTGGATGCGACGCAGGCCGAGAGCGTGGCGAAGCTGTTCGCCGAGGTGGACCGCGCGCTCGGCGACCTCGGCGTGGTGCTCTACAACGCGAGCTATCGCACGCGCGGGCCGTTCCTGGAACTCGATCCGAAAGAGGTGACAAAGACGCTCGAGGTGTCGGCCTTCGGCGGCTTCCTCGTCGGGCAGGAGGCAGCGCGGCGCATGGTGAAACGCGGCGAGGGCGCGATCTTCTTCACCGGCGCGTCTGCGAGCGTCAAGGGCTATGCGCAGTCGGCGCCGTTTGCGATGGGCAAGTTCGCGCTGCGCGGGCTGGCGCAATCGATGGCGCGCGAGCTGCAGGGAAAGGGCATCCACGTGGCGCATTTCGTGATCGACGGCGGTGTCAGGAACGAAGTGCGCGGCCGGCCGGGCGATGCAGGATCGCCGGATGCCCTGCTCGATCCGGACGCCATCGCGGAGACGTACATGGCGGTACTCAAGCAGCCGCGCAGCGCCTGGAGCCTGGAAATCGAACTGCGGCCTTGGGTGGAAAAGTTCTGACACGGGAGATTGGGGCCAATGTGGATTTCTGGTGTCGGCAGAATGTTGAGGACTTGCATCGCCCCGTCCGGGCTATTGCTTCTTGGTAAACAAGTTTCATAGTTGCCATGGACTCCCACGGGCATGCGTTGTTGTCGGTTGATGAGACAGAGAGGTTTGAGAGGCCCAGCGGGTGCTCGCACTGACTGGGGTGCTGGAGGGCTTTGTCATGCATCCACAGGCGTTCTTGAAAACATTCTGGCGCATGGATGTGCGACCCTAAGTATTCGTGGCGATGAGTTTTGCTCCTCCATACTCCAGGCGGTTTGATGAAGTTATAGTTCCAGCGATCGAAAGCATCACGGTTGGCGGGCAACGCCTAAAAGCATTTCGCGTGGATATCTCGAAAACCGGTGACTCTATCTTGACGGATATTGTTGACGGCATCGCTCACTCGCAATTGATTCTTGCCGACGTGTCGACGATTGGCAAAGACGCGGTCAGTGGCGTGCCATATAGAAATGCCAACGTCATGTATGAAGTTGGAATCGCGCTCGCGTGTCGCCAACCGAGCGAGGTGCTCCTCGTCCGCGATGACGAAGATAAATTTCTATTCGACGTCAGTTCGATACCCCACAAGAAAATCAACTTTACTGACGTGTCGACAGCAATCAGCGATCTGCGAGACTTCTTTGCTCGAACGCATGCGGGAGCGGGCGCACGTTCACGACGCCAGAATTCAGTTGTGCGTTTCTAGTCTTAGCAACGACGAAGCAGCGATGCTGAAATCCATTGCGGACTACAAGCCAAACACCGTGTTTGGACGACGTGAGACTGGATCAGTTGATTTTTTTGCAATGAGTTCGATACCGCGCCTTCTGGACAAGCAAATAATCCGATTAGTGGGAGAGTTTGAACAAGGTCATCCAGCCTATGCCGTCACGCCACTTGGTCATGTGGTCGCACAACATGTTAAAGCCAGCTTGCGACGTTACCACCCCGACGAACCTAAGCCAGAAGGCGACAAGAAGGATTTGGGGCCAGAGCTTACGCCTTCAACCGATAGCCGGTCTTGAATATCCACCACACGAGCGCGAGGCAGGCGGCGAGGAATGCCAGCGTCATGGCGAGGCTGACGCCGACGCTGACGTCGGCGACGCCGTAGAAGCTCCAGCGGAAGCCGCTGATGAGATAGACGACCGGATTGAACAGCGTGACCGTCTGCCAGAACGGCGGCAGCACGTTGATCGAATAGAAGGTGCCGCCGAGGAAGGTGAGCGGCGTGATGATGAGCAGCGGGATCGATCTGCAGCTTCTCGAAGCCGTCGGCCCAGATGCCGATGATGAAGCCGAACAGCGAGAACGTCACCGCGGTCAGCACGAGGAAGGCTGCCATCCAGACCGGATGATCGATCTGCAGCGGCACGAAGAAGCCCGCCGTCAGCAGAATGATGACGCCCGATGATGATGGACTTGGTCGCCGCCGCGCCGACATAGCCGAGCACGATCTCGATGTAGGAGACGGGCGCGGACAGGATCTCGTAGATCGTGCCGGTGAAGCGCGGGAAGTAGATGCCGAACGAGGCGTTGGAGATGCTCTCCGTCAGCAGCAAGCAGCATGATGAGGCCCGGCACGATGAAGGCGCCGTAGGTCACGCCCTCGATCTCGGTGATGCGCGAGCCGATCGCGGAGCCGAACACGATGAAATAGAGCGAGGTCGAGATCACCGGCGCGACGATGCTCTGCATCAGCGTGCGGAACGTGCGCGCCATCTCGAAATTGTAGATGGCGCGGATGGCGTGCAAGTTCATTGCTGTGCCTCACCAGGTCGACGAAGATGTCCTCGAGCGAGCTCTGCGTGGTGTGCAGGTCGCTGAAGCGGATGCCGGCCTGGCGCCAGGTCGGCCAGCAGAGCGGTGATGCCGGTGCGCTCGCCCTGCGCGTCGTAGGTGTAGACGAGCTCGCTTGCCGCCATCGGCGAGTTCCAGGTTGTGCCGCGCAAGCGCTTCGGGGATGGCGTCGAGCGGCGCCTGCAGCTCGAGCGTGAGCTGCTTCTTGCCGAGCTTGCGCATCAGCTCGGCCTTCTCCTCGACCAGGATGAGCTCGCCCTTGTTGATGACGCCGACGCGGTCGGCCATCTCCTCGGCTTCGTCGATGTAGTGGGTGGTCAGGATGATGGTGACGCCGCTGTCGCGCAGGCGCGCGCACCACCTGCCCACATGTCCTTGCGCAGCTCGACATCGACGCCGGCGGTGGGCTCGTCGAGGAACAGGATCTCGCGGTTCGTGCGCCAGCGCCTTGGCGATCAGCACGCGGCGCTTCATGCCGCCCGACAGCGCGCATGATCTTGCTGTCCTTCTTGTCCCACAGCGACAGGTCCGCAGGACCTTCTCGATGTGCGCCGGATTGCGCGGCCTTGCCGAACAGTCCGCGGCTGAAGCTGGCCGTTGCCCAGACGGTCTCGAAGGCTTCGGTGGTGCAACTCCTGCGGCACCAGTCCGATCACGGAGCGGCGCGGCGCGGTAGTCGGTGATGATGTCGTGGCCGCCGACGCCGACCTTGCCGGAACTCGGCGTGACGATGCCGCAGACGATGCTGATGAGCGTGGTCTTGCCGGCGCCATTGGGGCCCAGCAGCGCGAAGATTTCGCCCTTGCGGATGTCGAGATTGACGTTCTTCAGCGCGTGGAAGCCCGAGGCGTAGGTTTTCGACAGGTTCGAGACCGATATGACGGCGTCGGCCTGGTCCGTTCGCAACTGCATGTCATTCCAGTGCTGCTGGTGGGCGCCGGAGAAGCGCGAGAAGGGCCTGAACGTGCTCGGAACCGGCGCTGAAGCGTGGCCGCAACGGCCAATCGATCGGGACAGTGTGTTGGTTAGCTAGGAGGCGCTCTCGGGCATGTCAATGGACACTTGGCGATCACATTTGGATGCGGAAATTGATTGGTGACCCCATCGATTTCGTCCTATAACCATTCCAGATAGCGGTCCTCAGAAGCCGCGCCATTTCCTGGGAAGGCCCCGCGATGGCATCCGTTATCGAATTGACCCTCAACGGCAGAAAACGCACCGATGCGGTGCCGGGAAACCGGCTTCTGCTGGATTACCTGCGCGAGACCGCCGGGCTGACGGGCACCAAGACCGGCTGCGACGGCGGCGAATGTGGCGCCTGCACGGTGCTGGTGGACGACAAGCCGACGCTCTCGTGCCTGACGCTGGCGGGGAGCGTTTCCGGCAAGCGGGTCGATACCGTGGAGTCGCTCGGCAAAGGCGGCGCGCTGTCGGCCGTGCAGCGCGGGTTTCACGAGAAGCTGGGCTCCCAATGCGGCTACTGCACGCCGGGCTTCATCATGGCCTCGGCGGGACTGCTGCGGCGCAATCCCAAGCCCAGCGAGGGCGAGATCAGGGAAGCGCTCGGCAGCAACATCTGCCGCTGCACGGGCTACGTGAAGATCATCGAGGCGGTGCAGCACGCGTCCGCGCTGCTGGCGACCGGCGAGGCGGTGAGTCCATGAGGCGCAATTGCCGTCATTCCCGCGAGCGCGAGAGCGCTGAGCGGGAATCCAGCTTCAAGCGTCGACGTATGTGGCTGGATTTCCGCTGAACGCGCTGACGCGCTGGCGGGAATGACACTGGTGGGGTCTCCATGAACGAGATGCCGCGCAAGGCGCCGATCGGGCATACGATCGGTGCGTATGTGCCGATGGTGGATGGGCCGGAGAAGGTGTCGGGCCGGGCCAAGTACACGGCGGACTTCATCGCGCCGGGCACGCTGGCGGGGCGCATCTATCGCAGCCCGTACGCGCATGCCGAGATCATCGCGGTCGATGCGTCCGAGGCGCTGGCCCTGCCGGGCGTGCTGGCGATCGTCACGGGCGAGGATTGCGACAAGCCGTTCGGCGTGCTGCCGATTGCGCGCAACGAGTATCCGCTGGCGCGCGGCAAGGTGCGCTACAAGGGCGAGCCGGTCGCGGCCGTCGCCGCCGTGGATGAAGCCACCGCCGACAAGGCGATCCGCCTCATCAAGATGCGGGTGAAGGAGCTGCCGGCCTACTTCACGGCGGCCGACGCGATGGCGCCCGACGCCGTGCAGCTGCACGAGAAGAAGCCCGGCAATCTCGAGCGCAATGTGGATTTCGAGCTCGGCAACGTGGCCGAAGCCTTTGCGGCCGCCGACCTGGTGCGCGAGGCCACCTACAACTGCGCAGAAGTCGCGCAGAACCAGATGGAGATGCACGCGGCGATCGCCGACTACGACGCGGTGCGCGACCGCATCACGGTGCATGCCTCCACGCAGGTGCCCTACTACGTGCACATGATGCTGTCGCAGATCCTCGTCCATGGACATGTCGCGGATCCGGGTGGTGAAGCCGTTCGTCGGCGGCGGCTTCGGCTGCCGCACCGAGACGCTGAACGTCGAGCTGATCGCCGCCCTGCTGGCGCGCAAGATCGGCGGCGCGGTGCGCATGGTCATCAACCGCGAGGACACGTTCATCACGCATCGCGGGCGGCCCGAGACCGACATCCGCATGAAGATCGGCCTCACCAAGGCCGGCAAGATCACGGGCGTGGAATGCGACGTCATCCAGCGCGGCGGCGCGCACTCGGGCTACGGCGTGGTGACGATCCTCTACGCCGGCTCGATGCTGTACGCGATCTACGACCTCAAGCACGTCAAGTACAACGGCAAGCGCGTGCTCACCAATACGCCGCCGTGCGGTGCCTTCCGCGGTCACGGCACCGTCGACGTGCGCTTCGCCTTCGAGAGCCTGCTGGACCAGATGGCGAGCCGAGATGGGCCTCGATCCGCTGGCTGTGCGGCGCGCCAACTATCTCAACGCGCCGACCTTCACCGACAACGACCTGATGGTGAACAGCTACGGCCTGCCCGAGTGCGTCGACTGGGTGGAGGAAAAGAGCGGCTGGAAGGCGCGCAAGGGCAAGCTCGCCGCGCCTGCGCCGGGCAAGAGGAAGGGCCTGGGCTTTGCCTGCTCGCACTACATCTCCGGCGCATCCAAGCCCGTGAACTGGACCGGCGAGCCGCACGCCACCGTCAAGCTGAAACTCGATTTCGACGGCTCCATCGTCGTGCTCGACGGGCGCGGCCGACATCGGCCAGGGCTCGTCCACCATTCTCGTGCAGACCGTGGCCGAGGTGATGGGCCTCGACATCGGCCGCGTGCGCATCGTCTCGGGCGACAGCGAGGTGGTGCCGAAGGACAACGGCTGCTACTCCTCGCGCGTCACGTTCCTGGTCGGCAATGCGGCCATCGATGCGGCCAACAAGCTCAAGGCGCTGATGATCGCCGCCGCCGCGCGCAAGCTGGACGCGGAGCCCGGCGATATCGAATGCCTGGGCGAGGTCTATCGCGCGGGCATGCAGGACAAGGGCCTCACCTTCGAGGAGGTGGTGAACGAGGCCCTGAAGGACGACGGCACCATCACGGTGACGGGCAACTACTCGACCATCCCGGAATCGCACGGCGGCAAGAAGTATCGCGGCGCGGCCATCGGCGGCACCATGGGCTACAGCTACTCCGCGCAGGTGGTGGAGGTGACGGTCGACGAGGAGACCGGCGAGGTCACGGTCGACAAGGTGTGGGTGGCGCACGACTGCGGCAAGGCGCTGAACCGGCTGACGGTGGAAGGCCAGGTGCAGGGTTCGGTGTGGATGGGCATGGGCCAGGCCATGAGCGAGGAGGTCGCCTACCACGACGGCCTGCTGGTGACGCGCCAACATGCTCGACTACCGCGTGCCGACCATCCAGGACTCGCCGCCGATGGAGGTCGGCATCGTCGAGAGCAACGACCCGCACGGGCCGTTCGGCGCCAAGGAGGCGGGCGAAGGCTCGCTCGCCGCGTTCCTGCCGGCGCTGACCAACGCCATCGCCGATGCCACGGGCCTGCGCTTCAACGATCTGCCCGTGACGCCGGACCGCGTGTTCGCGGCCATCGACAAGCGGGAGCGCGCGGCGTCGCGAGCCAAGCGCAGCGGAGCGCGCCTAGATGGAAGCGGTCTCCGAATTCGAGCTGGTGAAGCCGACGTCGCTCGCCGACGTGCTGGAGGCGCGCAAGGCCCATCCGCAGGCGCAGCTGCTCGGCGGCGGCACCGACCTCGTCGTCAACATCCGCCGCGGCATCGTCGCGCCGCCGGTGCTGATCGACATGACGGGCGTCGCCGAGCTGCGCGCCATCCACGCCGATGCGGCGCGGCTGGAAATCGGCGCCGTCGGTGACGCTGGCCGAGGTGGCGCACCATCCGGGCGTGCTGGCGCACTATCCCGTGGTGGCGCAGGCGGCCGCCTCCATCGCCGGGCCGACGCATCGCAACATGGGCACCGTCGGCGGCAACATCTGCCTCGACACGCGCTGCATCTTCTACAACCAGAGCGAATGGTGGCGCTCGGCCAACAATCACTGCCTCAAGACCGTCGGCGAGATCTGCCACGTGGCGCCCAAGAGCCGCGGCGTGTGCTTCGCCACCTACAGCGGCGATCTCGCGCCGGCGCTGATGACGCTGGACGCCGAGGTCGACATCGCCCATCCCAAGGGCCGCCGCACGATGCCGCTGCAAGGATCTCTACATCGGCCACGCGCGCCACGACGGCTCGGCCGAGGGCGACGGCAAGCACTACCTCGCGCTGAAGCCCGGCGAGTTCGTCGTCGCCGTGCGCGCCAAGGGCGTTCCCGGCCTGCGCTCGGCCTACGACAAGATCCGCATCCGCAAGTCGATCGAGTATCCGGTCGCCGGCGTCGCGGTGGCGCTCCGGCGCGAGGGCGACACGCTCGCCGACCTGCGCGTCGCCATCACCGGCACCAACCCGCGTCCCGTGCTGCTGGAAGGCACGCGCGATCTGTGCGGCGGCAAGCTCGACGAGCGCGTCGTCAAAGGCCTCGACGACCTCGTGCGCGATCAGATCATGTCGATGAAGACGACCTTCACGCCCGGCCACTACCGCCGGCGCGTCGCCGGCGTGCTGGCGCGTCGGCTGGTGCAGCGGCTGTTCGCGGCGCCAGGCGTTCCGTCTTGGTGGAATCGCGCGCAGGCTCAACCAGTCCTGAGCCTGTCGAAGGAGGCTGAGCGCAATGTCGTGGCTCGACAAGCTCACCACTGGGGCGGCGCAACTGCTGCGGGCGAGGCGCTAGCTCTTCAGCGCCTCGGGGTCTGGGCTGGAGAGGAAATTGCGGCACGGCCTGAACGCAATTACATTCGGCCGTGCCATTGCGCCGTGGTACGCGATCACATCATCCGCAGCGCACGCCCCATCTAAGCACGCCGATTGTTGCAAATGCGTTACGCTGCGATGACATTCGTACGTTCGGCCGAAAATTCCTGCCTCACCCAGCGGCCAGGAAGCGGTCGAGCCAGGCGTGCACCTTGGGGCCGTGCACGATGTGGCCGTCGATGTGCTGCTGGCGCTCGCGCGCGCCCTTCATCTCCAGGCGCGTGTTGTTGTGGCCCGACCAGCGGTGGCACCTGCGCGATAGGTGATCTCGGGATGAAACTGCACGCCGACAGCCGACGCCGCCATAGGCAAACGCCTGATTGGGGAACGCGCCGTCCGATGTCGCGAGCAGCCGCGCGCCGCTGCGGCAGCTCGCAGCCCTCGCGGTGCCATTGATAGACATGGTCGGGGAAGGGCCGAACGCGCCTCCCGCTTCCGTTGAAGCGAGCGGGTAATAGCCGATCTCGGCGCGATCCTCGCGGATCGAAGCCGACCTTGGCGCCGAAGTGCACGGCCAGCATCTGCGCGCCGAGGCAGATGCCGAGGAACGGCGCCTTCTCCTCCAGCGCCACGCTGATCCAGTCGGTCTCCGTGCGAACGAACTCGTCCTTGTCGTTGGCGCTCATCGGGCCCGCCGAAGATCACGGCGCCGCAGTGGTCGCGCCATCGTCTGCGGGCAGCGCCTCGCCGAAGCGCGGCTTGCGGATGTCGAGGTGATAGCCGTTGCGCACGAACCATTGGCCGACGTGGCCCGGATTGGAATTCTCCTGATGCAGCACGATCAGCACGGGCTTCTTGCCGCGCTCCTCGCCTGAGGCAGCGGTATCTGGCCGATGGCGCGGTCTTCGCCGACGGTCTCGCGGGATCGGAGTGCTCGAGCATCGCTGCGCTCACTTTCCTCGTGGCTGCAGCAACACTCCGATGATCGGAATCACAATTCTATGCGGCAAGATGCGCATGGCTAGTGCCAGGAACGGGTTTACCAGCCCCGGCACTGACCACGCGCAACCCGAGCACGTATCCGAGGTAGCCGGCGCGAGCGACCGCTGTCGCCGACGCCGGCGGCACCAGAAGCTGCGATAGATGGCATTCTTGGCGCGCATGCCTTGCTCGTGGAATCGGGTGTTGACCGGGCCCGGCGCCAGGGCGCAGACCCGCACGCCTTCGCCGGCTGTTTCCGCCGCAATCGCTTCGCGTCAGCGACAGCACGTAGGCCTTGCTCGCATAGTAGGCCGCCTGATAGGGCCCCGGCGCATAGCCACCCAGCGAGGCCAGGTTGAGAATGCCGCCGCGGCCGCGCACGCGCATGCCGGCAAGGAAATGACGCGTGAGTCGGGTCAGCGCGCGCAACGTTGAGATCGATCAGCCGCAACACCTCCTCCGGCGGCTGCTCGTCGAAGCGGCCTCGACAAAGCCGATGCCGGCGTTGTTCACGAGTACGTCGGCATAGGCCCCGTGGCGCGAGCGCCGCCTCGATGGCCGCAATCGCGTCGGGCACGTGACGTCGAGCGGCAGCACGGCGACATCGACCTTGGTCTCGGCGCGGATACGGACTGCCGCCTGCCTCCAGCGGCTCGAGGCGCCGGGCGATCAGCATGCAGTCGTGCCGGCAGCGCGAACCGGCGCGCCAGGTCCAAGCCGATGCCCTCCGACCCGCCGGTGACGACGATCATCGGCCGCAGGCCCTCGTAGGCTGCCAGCGCGGCCGGATCGGGGCGCCACCAGCGCCGGCGCCAGGCTTGCACGATATCGCCGGGGCTTCATCGTCGGTTCCGTCGTTACGATGGACGAAGAGAATCATGGCCGCAAAACCGAAGAGACTTGCCGCAAGCAGCCTGGCGCGTGGGAAAATGCAGGACCGGCTGCCGAACGCCAGCCGCGCAGGAGGTCCGACGGCAACGTCGGCGCAGCCGACGTGCCGGCGCGCCGAACGCATCGCCGCAGCGCGCGTCGCGGGCCGCAGCTCAACGCGCGCCCTGCGCGGGCACCAAGCGCGCCGCCGTCGAGGGCATCGGCGAGGGCCAGCAGCAGCAGGCATCTCGAGCTCGAGCCGTCGACAGCGCGTCTCGAATCCGCGGCTCGCCGCCACAGCAACGGGAACCGGACGCAGCGACGAATCCGACCGGCGAGAACACGATTCACGAAGTACAGATCGACCGTTGCCGCGAGCACTGTGCTGCCATCAGCTGCGACTCTCCATGCCGCACGACGTCTCGCGCGCGCGACGCGGGTAAGGTGAGCGCGAACCCCTGCGGCGACACTCAACCGGCAAGGGCTCAACCCATTCACTTCGATACGCCTCATTGCATTTGCCGCCACCTGTTTCGTAATCGAGCTGACGCCGGGGCCGAACATGGCCTACCTGGCCGTGCTCAGCGCCAGCGTTGGCCGCCGTGCCGGTTTTGCGGCGACGCTCGGCGTCGCGCTCGGGCTGCTGATCGTCGGCCTTGCGGCGGCGCTCGGCCTGGCGGCGGTGATCTCCAATTCCCGCTGGCTGTACGAAATGCTGCGCTGGGGCGGCGCCCTCTATCTGCTGTGGCTCGCCTGGGAAGGCTGGCGCGGCGACGAAAGAGACCTCGCCCGGCGCCGCTGGTGCTGCGATCGATGACTCCAAGTTCTTCATGCGCGGGCTGGCCACCAACCTGCTCAATCCCAAGGCCGGTATTTTCTACATCGCAATCCTGCCGACGTTCGTCGACGACACGCGGCCGCTGGTGGGGCAGACCGTCACGCTGTCGTTCATCTATGTCACGGTCGCTACGCTCGTTCATGCCACCGTCGTGCTGCTGGCGGACGCAGCCAGGCCGTGGCTCGAAGACGGCCGCCGCAGCATGATCGTCCGCCGCGTGCTTTCGCTGCTGCTGGTCGGCATCGCGCATCTGGCTGCTCGCTCACGACCCGGCGCTGAACCCGCGGTGCTGTTTGCTCCCGCCGCACGTCATCTCGCTAGCGCTGCCGGGGCGAGAGCTTTGCGCCGGTCGCGCCTTGCGAACTCGATCGTGTTGGATCGCCGGAAGCGGGTCGCGAACTCCTGGCGGATATGGCGGGCCAGCTCGACGGCGATCTCGTTCTGCCGCGCCGGGCGGCAGGTACATGTTGATCAGGAACTTCGGCATCCGCGGCAGCCGGTCGGGTCGTCGACCACCTGCAGATAGTGGGGGATGGTGCCGCGCAGGAACGGCGCCGACGGCCAGGTCGGCCTCGATCGAGGCGAACAGCGCTTCCATGCTGCTGACTCGCACACGGGCCGCCAGTCGCGCCCGCTCGTCGCGCATCGCCTTCAGCACGGTAGGCCGGAACTCGCAGGTGCCGTCGCCCAGCGACAGCGGCAGCGGATCGCGCCGGTGCGCGCGCGCCGTTGGTCGGCGCCGGTCCACACCAGGTCGTCCTCCAGCAGCGTCTCGCCGTTGGCCCGGCAGCGCCTGCTCGGTCGTCAACGTCAGATCGACGCGGCCCTGGCGCAGCAGCTCGAGCAGCTGCGGGCGTGGTCGTGCATTCGAGCGAGACGCGCACGCGCGGCCAGGCCTTGTCGAAGCGCTTGAGGATCGGCGGCAGATAGGGGCCGACGATGTCGTGGGCACGCCGAGCCGCACCTCGCCCTCGTAGGCCGGCGCGCTCATGGTGCCCCACACCTCGTCGTTGAGCGCGATCAGCCGCTGCGCGTGCGCCATCAGCCGCTCGCCGCTGGGCTTGCAGGCTCAGGCGCTTGTGATGGCGCTCGAACAGGGCCGGTGCCGAACAGCTCCTCCAGCCGCTTGAGCTGCTGGCTGACCGCGGCTTGCGTGAGGTTGAGCAACGCGGCCGCGCCCGTCACGCTGCCGGTCTCCACCACGGCCACGAAGGCGCGCAGCAGACCGATGTCGATGTCGCGTCGCATGGGGCGGCTCCTTGATTAAGGTCTCGTGATGCACGCAATAAATAACATTCGATTTCGTTATGCAAGGGGTGGGCGTAGATGGGCGTCCTGAAAGCTTCGAACTCAAGGAGCCTGCCTGCCATGCCGTGCACCGCATCCGTTCCCGTACACAGGAGCCGCGCCGCGTCCTGGGCGCCGGCATCCAGGCTCTCGGCCGCAAGATAACCGCCGCCCTTACCGTGCGCGCCGAGCGCCGCGCCCTGATGGCGCTCGACGAGTCCGCGCTCAAGGACATGGGCTTCAACAGGGGCCAGGCGCAGTGCGAGGCGAACCGCACGTTCTGGGATGTGCCGGTGGATCGGTTGCGTTGGTGAAGCGAATCGCGAGTCGGGAGTGCGGATAGGGAAAGAGAAGTCGAATTATCACGTCGCGTTTCCTACTCGCTACTCCCTTTCTTCACCCACGCGCCGTCCGCCCCGCGGGAATCGCCCGCGAAGGTGCGACGGGTACGCGGGTGCCTCATCGGCAACCGCGGAGCGGTTGCCCAGCTCCAGGAGACCCGCGCGGGTCTCCCTGAGAGCCTTGCGGCTCCCCGCACCTCACGGTGCCAGGGTTGCCTTACGGCACCCGCGTTGCGGCGATTTGTGTCCCGGGCCGTTGCTTTGGCTTCCCGCTGCGGCCCAGTTGCCCGGAACGGAGCGATCACACCTTGAGCCACTGAAGGCGGCCAGTGCTTCCGCGCCATTACTGGCGCATTGTCGCTGGCGGTCGTCCCGGGCCTCCTGGATCTCGGCCCTCCAACACGAAGGCGTATCTTCCAGGCGCCGGTCGCTTGCCACGTTGGGTGCTGAATCCAAACGCCCCGTCGCGGGCAAGCGACATGGCGATTGAAACACAGTTGGAGCGCGCGGGGATAAGTGCCGGCGCAGGGCACCGCTCTCATGGTGAATCGCCACCTGCTTGTCATCCCGGAATTTCGCGGCCAGCGAAATATCCGGGACCCAGGGCCACAATATGACAATGACCGTCCATTCCGTTCCCTGGGTCCCGGCTCTCGGACTGACGTCCGACACCGGGATGACACTGCGGCCACCTTCCGAAATCCCCCGCCGCTGCTCTAAGAAAGGTGGCATGCGCACACAGGTTGGAATTGTCGGTGGCGGGCCCGCGGGATTGCTGCTGGCGCGGCTGCTCGGCCTGGCCGGCATCGACTGCATCGTGCTGGAGCGGCGCACGCCGGAGTACCTGCGTGCCCGCATCCGCGCCGGCCTGCTGGAGCAGGGCACGGTCGACATCCTCACCGAGGCCGGCGTCGGCGACCGGCTGGCGCGCGAGCGGCTGATCCACGATGGGCGTGGAGCTGGCCTTCGACGGCAGGCGCCATCGCATCGACCTGAAGGCGCTGTCGCGGCAAGGTGGTGACCATCTACGGCCAGGCCGAGGTGCAGAAGGACCTGATGGACGCCCACGCGGCCACGGGCACGCCAGATCGTCTACGAGGCCGAGGACGTCAGCCTGCACGGCCTCGACGAGCGACAAGCCGCGGCTGCGCTATCACAAGGGCGGCGACACGCACGAGATCGACTGCGACTTCATCGCCGGCTGCGACGGCTTCCACGGCGTCAGCCGCCAGGCCATCCCGCAGGAGGTGATCCGCATCTACGAGCGCGTCTATCCGTTCGGCTGGCTCGGCATCCTGTCCGATACGCCGCCCGTCAATCACGAGCTGATCTACGCCAACCACGAGCGCGGGTTTGCGCTGTGCACCATGCGCTCCATGACGCGCAGCCGCTACTATCTGCAGGTGCCCGCCGACGAGGACGTGGCCGACTGGTCCGACGACCGCTTCTGGACCGAGCTCAAGCGGCCGCATTCCGCCCGATGCCGCGGCCGGCGCTGAAGACCGGGCCGTCGCTGGAGAAGAGCGTGGCGCCGCTGCGCTCGTTCGTGGCCGAGCCGATGCGCCACGGCCGCCTGTTCCTCGCCGGCGACGCCGCGCACATCGTGCCGCCGACCGGCGCCAAGGGCCTCAACCTCGCCGTCGCCGACGTGCGCTTCCTGACCGAGGCGCTCGTCGGCCTTCTACAAGTCCGGCCGCACCGACCTGCTGGACGGCTATTCCGACCGCTGCCTCGCCCGCGTCTGGAAGGCGCAGCGCTTCTCCTGGTGGATGACCAATCTCACCCACCGCTTCCCCGAGGCCCTGCGCCTTCGAGCGCCGCGCGCAGACGGCCGAGCTGGCCTATCTCGTCAGCTCCAAGGCCGCGCAGACGACGCTGGCGGAGAATTACGTCGGGCTGCCGATCGCTTGAGGCGGCACAGCTGCGCTAGCCTCACGCGTCGGCATGCGCCCAATTTCACTGTTCCTCACGCCTGCGCGAGGCCCCTTCCGGCAGCGCAGCGCTCCCATCTCTGCGGGGCGGGGCGCCCGCAACGGCTCCGCTTCAGAAATGAAACCAAACAAAACTCTGCCGGAGATGACCATGAAAACGATCGCATCCGCCATTCTCGCCCTGTCCGTTCTCGCGGGCATTGCTGCTCCGGCCAGCGCCTATGACTCGGGCCAGGACTCCCATCAGCGCTTCTTTGAGCAGCTTCAGCGCAACAGCGGCTGATCGCTCACCCGAAGCACATCGCAACCAACATCACAACGAACTCAACAGGAGACTACTATGAAGATCATCACATCCGCTCTGCTCGCTCTGTCGGTTCTGGCCAGCATCGCTGCTCCGGCCGCCGCCGCGGACGACTTCAACCCGAACACCTACTTCAGCGACATGCAGAACCGTAACCCCATCTAACTCAAAGATTGGGTTTCACTCTGCGCAATCTGAAGTCAACCACTCACAACACGTTCAACAGGAGACTACCATGAAGATCATCACATCCGCTCTGCTCGCTCTGTCGGTTCTGGCCAGCATCGCTGCTCCGGCCGCCGCCGCGGACGACTTCAACCCGAACACCTACTTCACCGACATGCAGAACCGTAACCCGACGTAGTCGGTGGTTACGGACTACCCGGAGACCGGCATCACTCCTCCCCAT
>CAWALW010000036.1:0-13715 GCA_963782855.1 uncultured Alphaproteobacteria bacterium
CACCGCCCAAACCACCCCGCAATCGTCGCCTTCGTCGCCTTCAGCGCGGCGACGAAGTCGAAGAACACCTCGACCACGGTGTCGGCGGAGGTTTTCAGCAGGGAGATGTCCTTGACGAGCAGCACGGTCTCGCCGCCGTCCTGCTTCAATTCCCACGAGGTTTCCGCGTAGCCCTCGGCACCGAGACGCGCGACTTCCTGGTAGAGGGCGTCGGTCATGGCGTGGACCTCGCTGGGGACGAGCGCGGACGCGATGCGCTTCACCAGGCTTTCCTTGGCTTTCTCGGTGAGCGCGCCGTTCCGGGTCAGCGGCACCACGCTGCCTTTGTCCTGCGACAGGGCGATGGCGCTGAAGGAGAGCGGGATCGCCTGCGCGAGAGAAAGGCGCATCGCCGGCTCCTTCAGGCTGACGGGGACAGCCTTGACGGCCATGCGGGCGACGAAGGGAAGTGCTGATGTCAGCTCGGTCAGGATCTTGGTGACGAATTGGGGGTCGGGAACATAGGTCATGAGGGTGTCTCGGTGGGGAAATTGCACAAAGTAAGGATCGATAGATTGTAGCAAGTCCCCAAGTCAATGACGGCGCTTGTCATCCCGGGCCTCGTGCAGCCTCGTGCCCGGGATCCATCCCTCTGTGCACGGCGGCGCGAGATGCGAGATGGATCCCGGGCACAAGGCCCGGGATGACAGCGTCCTACATCGGGGATGCCTGGATCACCTACGCCCCCAGCACACGCTTCCAGAACGCGACCATATCTTCCCGGAACAGCATCGCTTCACCGTCGCGGCTGCCGTATCTGGCGCCTTTTTCGGCCGTAACCGGCTTTCAGGCCGTAGACCATCAGGTCGCGGTCGGTCAGCTTGGCGTTGGGCACCGCCTCGACGGGATGCAGGAAGGCGCCGTCGTCGGCGAGATAGATGGTGGGTGCGGCCGGCGACACCGATGCCTCCGGTACCTCGGTGATCGCGGTGCCGCGGTCGAAGCTGTGATGGGCGCCCGGGAACAATCGCATGGTCACGGCGCCGCCCGCGAGGCGAATGGCCTGGCAGTGTCCCTGCACCTGCATCGGCGAGCACCATTCGTCGGCGTCGCCCATGAGGACGCGCACCACGGTCGTGCCGACGCGCGGGTCGAGGAACTGGTGGCCGCTCCAGGGGTAGCCGGCGAGGACGCCGACAAGGCCGCGTCCCTGGCCGACGACGGCGTCGGCGAAACGGCGGGTCGCAGCGGTGAGGACAGCCGAGCCGCCGCGACTGTGGCCCTGCGCCCCGATGCGGGTGCCGTCGATCTCGGGCAGCGCCGCCAGAATTTTCCAGGCGGCGAGCACGTCATAGGCGCTCGCGGCAAACGAGAACTGGGTCTGCTGGGCGACGGTCGAGGTCACGCCTCGGGCGCCGAAGCTGTCGAGCACGAATGCGGCGTAGCCTGCGTTGGTGAGTGTCTCGGCGTGGGCAAGGTGGGACGGCGCGACGCCAAGACTCGCCGGGCGCGACGATGACGAGCGGCACCTTGCCTTTGGAGGCGCGCTTGCCTGGCGGCGGCAGGAACAACTTGCCGTCGACGGTCAGCGGCGGCATTTCCCCAGGTGCGGAGATCGCCTGGTGATAGTTCAAGGGCGATGCCGAGGGAATGTCGATGTTGCGGCCCTCGGCGCCGTTCGCAAATGCGATTGCCTGGTCGCGAAAGCGGGAGGCCGATGCGGTTGCCGCTGTTTTCGTCATGAGTAGCTCGCGCTTGTAGAGATTGCCGTGCCGTCGCCGTCGCGCGATGTCATCCCGGCAGGTGTTGCCGGGATCCATCTCACCGCTTGCTCCGGCGTTCGTTGATGGATGGATCCTCGGGACAAGCCCGAGGATGACAAACTCACATCCCCCGCCTCGGCACCGCGGCCAGGAACTCCGCCAACTCCCGCTTGTAGAACTTCGCCATGCCGGTGGCGCCGTGGCCGCGGGTCTCGTCGCTGGCGGGGATCAGCAGCAGCTTGCCGTCCTTCACGCGCTTCAGCTCGCGCTCCATGATGCCGGTCTCGGGCGGGTTGCGCTCGTCGTCGGCGGCGTTGATGGCGAGCAGCGGCGCCGTGATGCGCTCCAGCCCCGGCGCGGCGTTGTAGTCGCGCGAGGAATCCCACGCGTAGAGGAAGTCGTTGGCGTCGGCCTTGGTCGCGCCGCGCATAGCGCTGCGTCCAGCAGCTTGTCGGCCGGCCTCCCGCGTCGGCGCCTGCTTCTGGTAGGCCAGCGTGCCGCCGATGGTGGCGATGCCGAAGAACACGTTGGCCGTGCGGAAGGCCTGCGGCTGCTCGGTGTAGTCGCCGCCCTTCCACTCGGGATCGTTGCGCATCGCGTCGATGATCATGCGCCGCATCATCCAGTTGCGGCTCGACATCTCGGTCGGCTGCGAGGCCATCGGCACCAGCGCGTCCATGAAGTCGGGATAGGCCGAGCCCCACAGCCACACGTGCATGCCGCCCATCGAGTTGCCGATCATGAGGCGCAGCGCGCTTCAGGCCGAGGCCCTCGGTGACCAGCCGGTACTGCGCCGGCCACCATGTCGTCGTAGTTGTAGCGCGGGAACTTGGCGCGCAGGCCGTCGGAGGGCTTGGAGGATTTGCCGTGGCCGATGGCGTCGGGCAGGATGATGAAGTACTTGGTCGCGTCGAGCGGCTGGCCGGGGCCGAACAGCTCGCCGGCGAAGCCGGCGTCAGCATGCCGGCGCCGGAGCCGCTCGGTGCCGTGCAGGACCATCACCGGCTCGCCGGAGGGATCGCCGACCGTGGTGTAGGCGAGCTTCAGTTCGGGCATGACCTCGCCGGTGTGGAACTTGAAGTCGCGCGCGACCCAGGTGCCTTCCTTCGCCGTCGGATAATTCTGGGCGAGAGCCGCTGCGGCGGCGATCAGCGTCAAGACGAGCGCGGACGCAATGCGCGCGCAAACGGCAAAAAACCTCATGGATGTCCTCTCAGCGTTTCCCTCTGCCTATAGCGAGCTTCGCCCGCTTTGATCTTGCGAACGGTTCCGCGCCAGACCAAGCTGCGCGGCACCCTCCGAAACACGGTTAATGCTACCATGGCTGCCGAAAACACCAACCACGGTTCCGCGCCTCCCTGCCCCGGGCCGGCGCCCGACCCGCGCCGTCCCACGCGCTACGAGGTGCCCGCAGGGGCCGCTGATACGCATGCCCATGTCATAGGGTTGCCGCCCCAATTCCCCTTCGTTGAGGGCCGTGCTTACACGCCGCCTGCCGCCCCGCCTGCTGCGTATCTTGCCATGCTCGACGGCACGGGCATGAGCCATGGCGTGCTCATCCAGGTCAGTGTGCACGGCACGGATAACCGGCTGATGCTTGATACGTTGCAGGCCAATCGCCAGCGCCTCAGGGGCATCGCGGTGGCCCCTCTCGGCCTGCCCGACGGGGCGTATCGCGGCATGCAGGAGGCCGGCGTCGTGGGCCTTCGCCTCAATGTTCTGTATGGCGGCGGCATCGGTTTCGACAAGCTCGCCGACTACGGCGCGCTGTGCCGCGAACTCGGCTGGCACCTGCAATTCCTGCTCGATGCGCGCGAACTCCCCGCCCTGGCGCGCCCCATCTCAAAGCTGCAGGTGCCCTTCGTGGTCGACCACATGGGGCATTTTCCTGCCGAGTTGGGCGTCAAGGAGCCGGGCTTCCAGACACTTCTCAGCCTTATGCGCGACGGCGGCTGGGTGAAGCTCTCCGGTGCCTTCCGCGTCACCAGCGCGGGAACGCCGTATCACGAGTACGATTCCGATCGCGCAGGCACTCTTCGCCGCCGCGCCAGACCGCTGTGTTTGGGGTTCCGACTGGCCGCATGTCGCCAACTGGAAGCACATGCCCAACGTCGGCGAACTCCTCGATCTCATGGCCGATTGGGTGCCGGATGAGGCGGATCGCAAGCGGGTGTTCGTGGACAATCCGAAGCGGTTGTACGGGTTTTGACTGTATCATTCTCCGCCCGCGCACTCAGCACATTGTCATGTCCGCGCGCACTCAGCACATCGCCGACGATTTCTTGCCGCGCCTCAGCACATTGTCATGGTCGGGCTTGTCCCGACCATCCATCATGGTCGGCTTGTCCGGTCGGGCTTGTCCCGACCATCCATCGATCAACGAGCGCCTTACAAGTCAGTGGATAGATGGATCCTCGGGACAAGCCCGAGGACGACTATCGAACGAACGAAGCGTCGATCAGCAATGGACAGATCGCCTGAGCCTAGTGGATGATGGATCCTCGGGCAGCCCGAGGATGACTTCCTGGACAAGCCCGAGGACGACGCTTCGCGATATCCCAGACCGCCTCAATGCCCCGCCGGCGCTCCGGGCTGACGCAGCGGCTGGGCGCTGGCGAAGCGCTCGTCCGCGAGGCAGCGGTCAACGATGCGCTTAACGGTGGGATGATTGTCGATGGTCCCCTTGAACACGCGCGTGCCGGCCGCGTGGCTGACGAGGCAAAGGTCGGCCATCGTCACCGGGTCACCGTGGCAGTAGAGGCCCGTCGCCTTGTCGCGCGACAGGTGGCTCTCGTAGGCGTCGAGCCCTTCCTTGAACCAGTGCTTGACCCACGCGATCTTGCCTTCCTCGCCCACCTTGTAGAGCGCATCTACGCGATTGCGCACGCGCGGCACGATCAGCGGATGCGTATCGGCCACCGTGATGAGGGACAGCGCACGCACGCGGGCGCGGCCCCGCGGGTCCTTCGGCAGCAGTGGCGGATTGGGATGGGTCTCGTCGAGATACTCCATGATGGCGATGGACTGGAACAGCATGTTGCCGTCGTCCTCGATCAGCGATGGGATCACCATCTGCGGATTGATGGACTTGTAGTCCGACAGATGCTGCTGGCCGCCGTCGAGATCGACATAGATCAACTCGTACTTGAGCCCCTTGAGGTTGAGCGCGATGCGCACCCGGAACGTCGCCAGCGAGCGCCAGTAGGTATAGAGCTTCATCCCAATCTTCCTCCCAGACCATCACCCGTTAAGCAGCAACACGCGCGCCGCCGTATAGTTATTTTTCCTGATCCCGCATAGTACGGTGCAGGCGCGTCAACGCCAACCGCCTACGCCCGCAACATTGCCGCCGCCTTCTCGGCGATCATGATGGTCGGCGCGTTGGTGTTGCCGCCAATCAGCGTCGGCATCACCGAGGCATCGACCACGTAGAGCCCGTCCAGCCCGTGCACCTTCAGCGACGGGTCGACCACCGCCAGCGGATCGTCCGCCGCACCCATGCGGCAGGTGCCGACCGGATGATAGATGGTGTCGCCGCGCTGCCTGATCTGATCGCGCAGTGGCCGGCATCCTCGTCGACACCGGCCGTATAGAGTTCGTCCGGCTGCGATCATCGCGGAACGGCGGCGCATCCATGATGCGACGCCCGATCTTCACGCCGCGCAGCAGCACGTCCATGTCGCCCGCATCGCTCAGGAATTGCGGATCGATGCGCGGCGGGCTCAGGGGTCGGCGCTCGCGCAGGCCGACGCGTGCCCCGGCTCCTCGGCCGCAGCACGCAGGTGTGCAGGCTGTAGCCGGTGGCAGAAATGCCGCTTGCGCGCGTGGTCGTCGACGAGGCCGACGACGAAATGCAACTGAATGTCCGGCCGCGGCAGCGCCGGATCGGTCTTCAGGAAGCCGCCGAACTCGGCGAAATTGGTGGTGAACAGCCCACGCCGCTCGCGCCGCCACTGCCGGATCGCGTTTGGCAGCTTCGTCAGCCCGCCCAGCGTGAATCCGAACAGGTGCGGGCTGCGCGCCCGGTAGAGCAGCGTGAAGTCGAGGTGGTCCTGCAGGTTCTGGCCGACGCCCGCAAGCTCGTGCGCCACCGCGATGCCATGCCGCTTCAGCTCCGCCCCGGGCCCGATGCCGGACAGCATGCAGCAGCTGCGGCGACTGGAAGGCACCGGCGGAAAGGATCACGGCGCGGCGCGCGGTTATGGTCTCGTCCGCTTTGCCGCGCCGGCACACGACGCCGGTCGCGCGCTTGCCATCGAGCGCCACGCGAAGCGCGCGCGTTCCCGTCGCGATGTGCAGGTTCGGCCCGCGATCGCGCCTCGGGCGGCAGATAGGCGCGCGCCGCGCTCCAGCGCTCGCCGTTCTTCTGCGTCACCTGATAGAGGCCCACGCCCTCCTGCGACTGTCCGTTGAAATCGTCGTTGCGCGGAAGCTGCAGCTCGTCGCACGCCGCCAGGAACACCTCGTTGATCGGATTGGGGCTCACCTGATCGGCGACGTTGAGCGGACCGCTCGATGCCGTGCAACTCGCCGGTGAGGCGCTCGTTGCCCTCGGCGCGCCTGAAGTAGGGCAGCACGTCGGTGAACGCCCAGCCCGTCGCGCCCTGCGCTGCCCAGTCGTCGTAATCGGACGCGTGGCCGCGAATGTAGATCATGGCGTTGAGGCCGGAGGAGCCGCCGAGCATCCGCCCGCGCGGCTGGTATCCGCGCCGCCCGTCGAGGTCCGGCCTGCGGCTCCGTCTCGAACGCCCAGTTGCGCCACTTGCCGGGAATGAACAGCGCGGTGGCGAACGGCATGTGGCAGAGGAAATTGTTGTCCGGCGGCCCGGCCTCGATCAGGCACACGCGGTTGGCCGGGTTCTCGCTGAGCCGCCCGGCCAGCACGCAGCCCGCCGAGCCCCCACCGACGATGACGTAGTCGAACTCCATTGATCGTCCTCCCAGCGCCAATCTCCCTCTCCCCGTCCTTACGGGGAGAGGGCCGGGGTGAGGGGCAGACGCTTGCTCCGGCGTCGTTGCCGCCCCTCACCCTAACTCTCATCACGCACTCAGCGGCTCGATGACGTTGAACCCCATCGTGAAGTCGTCGAGCAGGCCGAACAGCTCCGCCACCTTCATCGGATTGCCGTCGATCTTGACGAGCCCCTGGGCGAACGCGTCCGGCATGGCGACCTCGCGCAACACGATGCGATTGAGCGTGGGCCGATCCATCGTCACCGTGGCATCCGCCGCATCCGCGTGCCGACCGGCGAGGTAGGTCAGCGCGCAGTTCTGCAGCGTCAGCGCGTAGCGCTCGCCGACGTCGGGAAACGTCCAGTTGATGACGATCGCCTTGCCCTCCGCCTTGTCGCCGTTGAGGCGCACGGCGAGGAAATCGAAGAACAGGTCGAGCGACAGCCCCCGCACCATGTCGCCGCCGGCGCGGGCAGGCATCGCCGGCACGGAACTGCCGCTGCGCAGCTCCTGCGCACCAAACAGATAGGCGTTGCGCCACGTGGCCAATTCCGCCTGATAGCCGAGCTGCTCCATCGCATCGGCAGCCAGTTCGCGCGCTGCCTTGTTGCTCGGGCTCCGCGAACACGACCTGGCTCATGGCATCCGCCACCCAGCGATACTCGCCCTTGGCGAAATCCTCGCGCGCCCTCGCGATGGCCGCGTCCGCGCCGCCCATGTAGGCAACGAGCTTCTTGGCGCGCTCGACCGGCGGCAGCGGATTGAGGTTGGCGGGATTGGCGTCGTACCAGCCGAGGTAGCGCTGGTAGACCGCCTTGGAGTTGTGGCTGAGCGTGCCGTAATAGCCGCGCACGTGCCACTCGCGCTCCAGGGTTTTCGGCAGCGCGAGCCGCTCGGCGATCTCGGCCGCCTTGAGCCCGTGGTTCATCAGCCGCAGCGTCTGGTCGTGCAGGTACTTGTAGGTGTCGCGCTGCTTGGCGAGGTAGTCCGATCAGCCGCGCAGTTGCCCCACACCGGCCAGTGATGCTGCGCGAACACCACGTCGGCCTTGCGCGGCGAAGCTGATCGCGCGCCTCGTTGAGATACTTGGCCCACGCGTTGGCATCGCGCACCTGCGCACCGCGGATCGGATAGATGTTGTGCAGGTTGTGCGTGGCGTTCTCGGCGAGGTTCAGCGCCTTGAGGCCGGGATAGAACATGTGCATCTCCGCCGGCGCCTCGGTGTCCGGCGCGAGCTGGAAGACGATCTCGACGCCGTCGACGGTGTGCGTCTCGATCGGCTGCCGTGATGATCTGCGTCGGCGGGATCAGCGTGACGGTGCCGCCGCGAGGTCGACCTTGCCGAGGCCCGCATCGACCTGGCCGCGCGGGCCCTTGCGGCAGCAGCGCGCCGAACTGGAACATGGCGCGGCGGACCATGGGCGTGCCGGCCAGCA
Organism: uncultured Alphaproteobacteria bacterium; assembly: GCA_963782855.1. Lineage (GTDB taxonomy): Bacteria > Pseudomonadota > Alphaproteobacteria > Rhizobiales > Hyphomicrobiaceae > AWTP1-13. Next base: position 8,132 of record CAWALW010000036.1, read on the forward strand.
CGTTCTCCTTGGTCACCTCCTCCATGAAGCGTGTCCGGCGCGATGATGGCGACGTTGCCGGCCTTCACGTCCGCCTCGTCCGACCACGCCGCGCACGCCGCCGAAGTGGTCGACGTGGCTGTGGGTGTAGATCACCGCCGTCACCGGCTTCTTGCCGCGATGCTGCCAGTAGCAGCTCGAGCGCGGCGCGCGCCGACCTCCGCCGAGATCAGCGGATCGATGACGATTAGACCGCGGCTGCCCTCGATGATCGTCATGTTGGAAATGTCGAAGCCGCGCACCTGGTAGATGCGGTCCGTGACCTGGAACAGGCCGTTGTTCATGTTGAGCCGCGCCTGCCGCCACAGGCTCGGATTGACCGTGTCGGGCGCCTGCTCGTGCGCGAGGAAGGCGTAGTCGCGCCAGGCTAAAGATCGACGCGGCCCTCCGCATTGCGGAAGGTCGACGTCCGGCAGCGTGCCGATGAAGCCGCGCGCGGCATCGTCGAAGTCCTGCGTGTCGCCGAACGGCAGCGCGTCGAGCAAGGAGTGGTTGTGCGCGCAGGTCTGCGGCGTCGCGTCCTTGCTGACCCTGTTCGTCGGCGGACATTGTGTGCCTACTACTGACGGCCCATCTCGGCGCGGCCGGCGGCCTCGCCGTCGAGCGCCTGGTCGTCACCGATGGTGACGGTGACCTTGCTGAGCTTGCCGGTGAACGCGAACGGCGCGGCGTAGTGCGAGACCGGGCTGCCGCGATCGCGCCCGATATCGAGGCCGGACCAGGAGATCAGCACGCGGAACATGTCGTTGGTCTTCATCTCGCCCGCAGGCTTCACCGTCGATCAGCAGCGTGCCCGTGCCCTTGTTCTCGACGCGCCGCATGCGGAAGCCGAGCCGGCACTTGCGCGTTGGGCACCTTGCGCGTCCGAGCGCACGATCTGATGCGTGCCGCCGATGTTGAAATCGTGCACCAGATGGCCGTCCTGGACGATACAGGCTGTAGCCGGACGTCATGTCGCCGTGGGCGATCAGCACGCCCTTCGCCCGGCCTCTTCCACATCGGCCTCGATCAGGTAGCTGCGGCTGCGGAGGTCGGGCGCGACGTCGGTCGGCACGTGGCCCATGCCGGCGTGGAACACGAACTGGCGGCGATGGCCCTGCACGCGCGCCGCGTTCTCGGCAAAGCGCGGCCCGAAGCGATCGTCGAGCGGCAGCACCTGGCAGCGCTCCGCCTCCTGCCACCAGCGCGCGATCATGGCCTGCAGGCGCTGCGGGCTCCTTCTCGGCGAGGTCGTGCGATCTCCGAGAAATCCTGGTCGAGGTGATAGAGCTCCCAGCGTCGCCCTCGAACGGCGTGCCCGGCGGATGGAACGCGACGGCCTTCCAGCCCTCGTGCCACAGCCCGCGATGGCCGAACATCTCGAAGTACTGCGCACGCTCTGCGCGGCGGAGGCGGCGGCATTGCGCAGGCTGGCCGCGAAGCTCTCGCCCTCGAGCGGCTGCTGCGGCACGCCGTTGATGCTCTCCGGCGCCGCGATGCCGATGGCATCGAGCAGCGTCGGCGTGAGGTCGCTGGCGTGGCAGAACTGGTGGCGCATCTCGCCGCGCGCAGGGCAGCCCCTTCGGCCAGGAGATCACCAGCGGATCGCGGATGCCGCCGCCGTGGGTGTTCTGCTTGTAGCGCTTGAGCGGCGTGTTGGACGCCATCGCCCAGCCCAGGGAAAGTTGGAGTGCGAGTTGGGCCCGCCGATGTCGTCGATGCGCGCAAGCTTCACCGGCATCGGCTCGGCGATCGCGTTGTAGGGCGCCCATGGCGTTGACCATGCCCCAGTGAAACGCCTTCCTGGCTGGCGCCGTTGTCGGACAGCACGAGCACCAGCGTGTTGTCGACCTGGCCGGACGTTTCCAGGAACGCCATCAGCCGCGCGAGTTGCTGGTCGGCATGGTCGAGCATCGCCGCATAGGCGCCCTGCAGGCGGCAGAACACCTTGCGCTCGTCGGCACCGAGCGTGTCCCAGGCGACGACGCCGTCGTTGCGCGGCGGCAGCATCGTGCCGGCCGGGCACCACGCCCATCTCGATCTGCCGCGCCAGCCGGCGCTCGCGCTCCACGTCCCAGCCGTGCTGGAACAGCGCGTCGTACTTCAGGATCAGGTCGCGCGGCGCCTGGTGCGGCGCATGGCAGGCGCCGAGCGCGACCCAGGTGAGCCAGGGCGCCTGCGGCGCACCGGCGACGTGGTCGGCGATGAACCGGATCGACTGGTCGATCAGGTCGGCCGTGAGGTGATAGCCGCGTCTCGAAGGTGCCGGGCGGCATCGATGTGCGTGTTGTCGAGCACCAGCTCGGGCGCGTACTGGTCGGTCTCCGCATCCATGAAGCCGTAGTAGCGGTCGAAGCCGCGCGCCAGCGGCCAGCCGTCGAACGGACCGGTCGGGCCCCGTCTCGGACACCGGCGTCACGTGCCACTTGCCGACCATGTAGTTGCGGTAGCCGTGCGGCGCGCAGCATCTCGGCCAGCGTGCCCGCCTCGCGCGCGATCTTGCCGCGATAGCCCGGATAGCCGCTGTCGAAGTTGGCGAGGCAGCCCATGCCGACCGAGTGGTGGTTGCGACCCGTCAGCAGCGCCGCCCGCGTGGTCGAGCACATCGCCGTGGTGTGGAAGCCGGTGTAGCGCAGGCCCTGCGCGGCGAGCCGGTCGATGGCCGGCGTGGCGATCGGCGAGCCGTAGCAGCCGAAGTCGGAAAAGCCGACGTCGTCGAACAGCACGATCAGAATATTCGGAGCGCCCGCCGGCGGCTTCGGCCCTGCGGGCCAGTGCGGCGTCAACTCCTTGATCGTCTTCCCGATCGCTGCCGGGAAATGCCGCCGGGGCGTTCTTGCCGCCGTCCCCCATGGTCCTCACCCTGCTCCCGGCATCGTCTGCGCGTGCCTTTGAACCGCGAGAGCTTACCTTCGCCTCACGCTGCGTCGAAGGCGATGGCGCACCCGCATTCCCTCTCCCCATACTTGATGGGGAGAGGGTTAGGGTGAGGGGTACACGTTCGACCCACGAAATTTGCCGCTGCCCCTCACCCCGGCCCTGTCCCGTAAGAACGGGGAGATGGGGTCACGGCAGCCGATACAGCTCGCCGTACTTGGCGCGCAGGTAGGCGATGTAGGGCGCAATCGACATCGGCTTGCCCGTCGCGCGCTTGACGATCTCGTCGGGGCCGTACTTGCGGCCATGCCGATAGATGCGCCGCGTCAGCCACGCGTGCAGCGTGCCGAACTCGCCGTTGCCGGTCTCGTCCGCGATCTCCGGATGCGCCTTCAGCGCCGCGCCGTAGAACTGCGCGCTCAGGATGTTGCCGATGGTGTAGCTCTGGAACGCACCGCCCACCGTGCCGGCGTACCAATGCACATCCTGTAAGCAGCCGTCGCGATCATCAGGCGGCGCGATGCCGAAGTCGGTCTTGAAGCGGGCGCGCCACGCTTCCGGCAGGTCCTTCACCTTCAGCCGCCCTTCCAGCATCCCCAGCTCGAGATCGAAGCGCAGCATGACGTGCAGGTTGTAGGTCACCTCGTCGGCGTCCGTGCGGATCAGCGAGCGCTCGACCTTGTTGATGGCGCGATAGAATGTCTCCAGCGGCACCTTGCCGAGTTGCTCGGGGAACGTCTTGCGCAGCAGCGGATAGAAATGCTCCCAGAAGCCGCGGCTGCGCCCCACTACGTTCTCCCACAGGCGCGACTGGCTCTCGTGCACGCCGGCGGAGGTGCCGGAGTTGCAGCGGCGTGCCCTCCCAGCGCGCATCCACGCCCTGCTCGTACAGCGCGTGTCCCGTCTCGTGCAGCGTGGAGAACAGCGCGTCGCCGAGGTCGTTCTCCCGCACGCGCGTCGTGATGCGCACGTCGCCGGACGCGAACTTCGTGCAGAACGGGTGATGCGTCTTGTCGATGCGGCCGCGGTTGAAGTCGTAGCCGTAGGCCCGCGTCGGGATCAGGCCGAACGCCAGTTGCTGCGCCTCGGGAAACGTCTGGCGCAGGCAGGCGTCGTCGGCGAGCGGCTGCGCGGCAATCGCCTGGACGATCGGCACCAGCTCCGCCGCGCAGCTCCGCTGAACAGCGCGCGCACGGACGCAACCGTCATGCCCTCGTCGAGGCCGTCGATCAGCGGGTCGGCGAGTGCTCGGTCGGGGCCCGAGGTAGTCCGCGTAGCTTGCGGCTGCAGATCGAGCGCCTCTTCTGGAGCAGCGGCGCATGGCGGCTTGAAGTCGTTGGCGGCGCGCCTGCGTCCACGGCGGTAGATCGGAGGCGGTGCCCATCGTCGATCTCGGCGCCACGAACTCGGCGGGCACGCTCGATCGACTGGTGGTCGTAGTCGCGCCGCGTCACGCGGATCAGCGCCGCTCGTCGTCGGAGTCGTGCGGCATGCTTCTCGGCCTACTTGGCTCGGCTGGTCGAGCAGGCTGGCCACAGTCGGGATCGGTCAGCTTCTCGTGCGCGGATGGCTCAGCGATCGCGCCCTGCCGGCCGCGCGCCTCGCCCCCTCCCGGCGGCATGTATGTCTGCTGGTCCCAGCCCAGCACCGCGCCGGCGTAGTTGAGGTCGGACGCTTCCGAGAGCCGCCGGCGCAGCTCCGCCAACTTTGTTTCGGCGAGGCGTCCCGCGGGGCGTTTCTTTGCGCTATCCCTCTTGGTTGCGGTTCTGTCGCTCACAATGCGTTTTCCCATCGAGCTTTGACGCGATCGGCCGCCCTGCGGACCTCTCTGCCGTCATCCCGGGCCTTGTGCCCGGGATCCATCCATCAACTTGCTCCGAGGTTCTCGGATAGCTGAGATACCGGTGACAAGCACCGGGATGACAACACTGGTTGATGGCAGTCACCGCGAGGATCAGGCTGCGCCCTTCAGGAATGACAGGAGCAAACGCGTCACGGCTTCGGGCTGCTCTTGCTGAACCCAATGGCCCGCGCCGTCAACCAGATGGCACCCGCGCATCTGCGTACAGGCGACCGCCTGCATCCGCTCGAGCACGCCGGGCGCCTGGTGGACGCCCCAGTCGCTCTTGCCGGAGATGAACAGCGAGGGCACGTCGATCGTGCGGCCGGAGAACACCTCCAGCTCCGCCTCGAACCGGCCGCTCGTCCGGCAGCGGTACCATTGCAGCCCGCCCTGGAAGCCGGTGCGCGCGAACTCACCGCCGTAGACGGCAAGCTCATCTTCGGTGAGCCATTTGCACGCGGCGACCTCGGCAGGCGACGGCATCTCGGAGGCGACCGTCTCGGCCATGGTCTTGCCGAGTTCCATCACGTAGTAGGTCGGCAGCTTCGCCAGTTCCTCCGCCGTCCACGCTTTATCAGCGGATAGGGCCGGTTCGCCGCCCAGTCGGCGCTCTTGTGGTGAAAGTAGGCGCGCAGGAAGGCGTGGATGCCCTGCGCCGCGTTGCGCATATCGCCGTCGGCTTCGCGCGTGGAGTAGTACCAGTGATAGTGCTTGCGCGGCGGCGAGAGCGCGGCCAGCGCAGCGTGAATATCGGGGCCGGATGGTGCGCGCGCCGCACCCGCGCAGCCGTGTCGAACGGCAGTCCCGGCGGTCCGCCGAACGGCGCACTCATCAGTGCGACGGAAC
>CAWALW010000037.1:0-5878 GCA_963782855.1 uncultured Alphaproteobacteria bacterium
CTGGTATCGCCGCAGCATCTCCGCCTCGTCGGGCGCATCGAGTTCGAAGCTCGCCGTACCGTGCAGCACGGCCGCCTGCGCGTAGATGGCGGTTATCGCGGGGATGTCAGCGGGGATGGCCGCGCGTAGCGTTGGCGTCGTCATCGATCGATCCGAGGCTGAGTCCTTACCTCACCCAAGAAAGCATCCCGTTGGGCCAAAAGCAAAGGGCCCCGCCGAAGCGAGGCCCTTCTTTCAGTTCCGTTTCTCAACAGAGGCTATTCGCGGCTGCCGAACAGCGAGAGCAGCGCGGTGAACATGTTGATGAAGTCGAGGTAGAGGCTGAGAGCACCCATGATGGCGCCCTTCGTCATGGCCGCCGCATCGCCGGCCAGCTGATAGTAGCCGTCCTTGATGCGCTGCGTGTCGTAGGCGGTGAGGCCCGCGAACACCAGCACGCCGATCACGGAGATGGCGAACTGCAACGCGCTCGACTGCAGGAAGATATTGACGATGGCGGCGATGATGATGCCGAACACGCCCATGATCAGGAACGATCCCCAGCCCGAGAGGTCCTTCTTGGTCGTGTAGCCGTAGAGGCTGAGCGCACCGAAGGCGGCCGCCGTCACGAAGAACACCTGCGTGATGGACTGCGCGGTGTAGCGCAGGAAGATGCTCGACAGCGACGCACCCATGACCGCCGCAAACAGCCAGAAGGCGATCTGTGCCGCGCTCGCGCTCATGCTGTTGACACGCCAGGCGAGGAAGAACACGAACGCCAGAGGCGCAAACATCACCACGTAGGCCAGCGGAGTGGTGAACATCGTCTGGCCGAACGGCGTCAGGTACATGCCGCGATGGAGCTGCATGATCCGCCCGCCGGCGTTCGCCGCAAGCGCCGGGTCCATCGTGACCGCGTAATTGAAGATGATGTAAGCAACCACACCCGTCAGGGCGATGCCCGCGGCCATGTAGTTGTAGACGCGCAACATATATGCGCGCAGACCCTCGTCTACTCCGACGTCGGTGCGCGCGATGGTTCCAGGTTGCGCCCACCTGTTGTCGATCTGAGCCATGTGATCCTTCCCTTCAACTTTGGGCGAAGCAGTGCTTCGACCCGGTAATTATGGCGGTGCGGCCCGGCTGTTGCAAGCCTGACACGGCGCCTAAACTTGCCTTGAGAAGTAGGCACGGCCCTGCTTGTAAACAAGTAGTAGAACTACTACTCGGCGCGCAAATAGGGCACTGACCGGAGCCTTCAGGATGCGCCAGGTCCCGTAGCCGCCGAACGCTGCAACCAGCGCCAGCGCAACGATTATTGCCTCCACCGCGGCACGCGCGGAAAAGGTAAACGCCAGGTCCATGACTTGCGAGACTGTAATCCAGGCTGCCAGGCTGCCGATCAGCAGGGCAATCAGGGAGGTCAACAGTGCAAGGATTAAGTATTCCGTGGCGTGAGCGAGGAGTATTCGCCGCCGCGTCGCTCCAAGCGTCTTAAGGATGACCGCCTGCTTGATGCGCCGGCGCTGGGCCGTCGCCAGCGCGCCCGCCAGCACGAGCGCGCCCGCCAGCAAGGTGACGCCGCCCGCCGAACGCACCGCCGTCATGACCCGGCTGAAGATGGCGTTGAACGCGTCGATGGCATCCTTGACGCGGATCGCCGTCACGGCCGGGAACGAGCGGCCGATCTCCCGCGCCAGCCGGCCTTCGGCGGCGAGCGAGGCATCCTTGGGCAGGGTGATCGTCGCCAGCAGGTTGTGCGGCGCACCCGCCAGCGTATTGGGCGAGAACACCATCACGAAGTTGAGCGACAGGGTCTCCCACTTCACCTCGCGCAGGTTGAAGATCCGCGCCGTGATGTTGCGCCCGAGGATGTTGACCGTGACGGTGTCGCCGATCTTCAGGCCGAGCCCCTTGGCGATCTCCGCCTCGAAGGAAACCAGCGGCTCGCCCGCGTAGCCGGCCGGCCACCAGGTGCCGGCCACGACCTTGGAGCCCTCCGGGACGTCGGCCGAGTAGGTCAACCCGCGGTCGCCCGTGAGCACCCACCCAGATTCCGGGGTGGCTCGCACCTGCTCGGCCGGCGTGTCGCCGACCTTGACGATGCGCCCCCGCAGCATCGGCGCCTGCTGGACCTTGGCGCCGGGGAAGTCGCGCTCGATCAGGGCGTTGAAGGCGCCGGCCTCTTCGCGCTTGAGGTCGAGTGCAAAGTAGTTCGGGCTTTGCTCCGGCAGCCGGTCCGTCAACTCGGCGACGATCGAGCGATCGACCAGCGCCACGGTGACGAGCAGCGAGAGCCCGGTGCCCAGCGAAAGCACGACGGCGCGCGTCAGTCCCCCCGGCGCGCCGAGGTTGCCGATGGCGAGCGCCAGCTCGGGCCTGCGCGGCCGCGGAAGGCGCCGCGCCACCCAGGTCACGCCGGACCCGAGGCCCAGGAACACCGCGAACACGCCGATCACGCCGAGGCAATAGTAGAGCGCGAGCATCCGCGCTTCGGACGAGGCAACTGCGAGGCCGACGAGAATGAGCGCGGTGGCCGCCGTCATCACAATAATGCGCAGGCCCGGCAGGCTGCGCTCCGGCGCCACCTCGTCGCGGAAGAGAACGCCCGCACGCACCTGCTCGGCTCGTCCGAGCGGCCACAGGGTGAAGAGCAGCGCCACGAGCAAGCCGTAACCGGCCGCGGTGAAGATGCTGCGGGCGCTGAGCGCGATCTCGGCCTGGATCGGCAGCGACGAGCCCAGCAGCGCGGTAACCGCGAAGGGAATTGTCAGGCCAACGGCCATCCCCAGCACGACGCCGATGGAAGCAATAAAGAGCACCTGCGCCAGATGGATGCCGAACACGACGCGACCTGTCGCGCCAAGGCTCTTGAAGGCGGCGATCACGCGGCGCCTGCGATCGATGTAAGTCGCAACCGCATTGGCGATGCCGACGCCGCCAACCAGCAGGGAGGTCAGGCCGACGAGGGTCAGGAACTGCCGCAGCCGCTCCAGCGTGCGCGTGATCTGCGGCGAGGGATCGCGCCGGTCGCGCACGGTGAAGCCGGCTTCGGGCAACGCCTTCTTCGCCGCCTCGCGGAAGCTGACGAGGCTCGCATCGGCCCGGCCGGCGCTGTCGCGCAGCTTCAGCGTATAGCGCCAGGTGACGAGACTGCCCGGCTCCACCAGGCCCGACTTGCGCAAGGTCTCCAGCGACACGAGCACGCGCGGCCCCGTCGTCAGGCGCTCCGTGAGCTTGTCGGGCTCCACCTCGATGGTGGCGCGGACGGGAAGCTGGATCGTGCCGACGCTGATCGAATCGCCGATCTTGAGGCCGAGGCGCTCGAGCAGGATGGGATCGACCGCAGCACCGGGCGCCTGGTGGATGGCTTCGGCCAGGGAGATCCCGCCCGAAAGCTTGGCAGAGCCGACCAGCGGATAGGTGCCATCGACGCCCCTGACCTCGGCCAGCGTCTGCTCGGAACCGTCAGGGTTGCGCGCCATCGCGCGCAGCGTCGCCGTTTCGCTTAACCGTCCCTGCTGCAGAAACCAATTGCGCGCGGCATCGTCGGCGGGCTGGTGCGGCCGCGACAAGGCAACGTCGCCGCCGAGCAGCACTTCGCCCTGGCTTTCGAAACTCGCACGCATCGCATCGGCGAGCGCACCGACGCCCGTGATGGCCGCGACGCCGAGCGCCACGCAGAAGATGAAGACGTAGAAGCCGCTCAACCCATTGCGCTGCTCGCGCAGGGCGAGGCTCAGCACCAGCGGCAATCTCCGGCCGCCGGCCGGCTTGGTACGGCCTGAAAGCGTGGTCGCCGTCATGCCGGTGCCAGCTCGCGCTCGATGCGGCCGTCGGCCATGCGCACGACGCGGCCGCAGCGGTCGGCCAGCCGCGTGTCGTGCGTGACGAGCACCAGCGTGGCCTGCCGCCGGCGCTGCAGGTCGAACATCAGGTCGACGACCTGATCGCCCGTCTTGCCGTCGAGATTCCCGGTCGGCTCGTCGGCGAGCAGGATCTGCGGGCGCGGGCTCAACGCGCGCGCCAGCGCCACGCGCTGCTGCTCGCCGCCGGAAAGCTGGGCTGGAAAATGATCCGTGCGGTGCGAGAGGCCGACTTCATCGAGGACCGTGTGGGCCGTCTCGAACGCGTCGGGCTTGCCGGCAAACTCCAGCGGGAGCGCCACGTTCTCCAGCGCCGTCATGGTCGGAACGAGATGAAAAGACTGGAAAACGATGCCGATGTTGGCACCGCGCACGAGCGCGAGCGCGTCCTCGTCGAGCTTCATGAAATCCCGTCCGGCAACCTCGACCCGGCCCCGCGTGGCCTTCTCCAAGCCCGCAACCACCATCAGCAGCGAGGTTTTTCCCGATCCGCTGGGGCCGACGATGGCGATGGATTCCCCTTGCCCAACAGCAAGGTCCACGCCCCGGAGGATTTCGACAGGCCCTGCCCGGCTGGTCAGGGTGAGCGCCACGTCCTTGAGCGCTATCACGGAATTTGCCACGGCTGGCGGCTCCTTGCGGGGCTTGCCCCGAACTCAGCAAGTTTCTACCTGACACTGGTTACGAGACGCCTGGAGGGCTCATGCGCAACTCGCCGCCGAACGCAACGACTGGCAACATGGTGCTTCGCGCCTGCCTCCGCAATTGGCTGATTGCCGCTCTCACCGCTTTGTGCGTCGCCGGCTTCGCAGCTGGCGCGTCCGCACAAACGAAAAGCCCGCTTCGCATCGTCGTGCTCGGCGACAGCCTCGTCGCCGGCTTCCAGCTCAAATTATCCGACGCGTTCCCCGCACAGCTCGAACGCGCGCTCAAGGCGCGCGGGCACGCCGTCGAGAGTCATCAATGCCGGAGTTTCTGGCGATACGACGGCGGCCGGGCTCGAACGCCTGGGCTGGGCCGTGCCGGAGCGCACGGATGCCGTCATTCTCGAGCTCGGCGCCAATGACGCCCTGCGCGGGCTCGACCCCGGTCGCGCCAAGGCAAACCTCGACAAGATCATGACGCAGGTAAAGGCCGATGGCGCCGAGGTGCTGCTCGCGGGCATGCTCGCGCCGCGCAACAACGGCGAAGCCTACAAGAAAGCGTTCGACGGGATGTATGCCGAACTCGCCAAGAAGCACGGCGCGCTGCTGTATCCGTTCTTCCTGGACGGCATCGTGCTCAACAGCGATCTCAACCTCAGCGACGGCATGCATCCCAACGGCAGGGGCGTCGCCGAGATCACCAAGCGCATCCTGCCGCTGGTGGAGGAATTGATCGCACGCGTGCGGGCGCGGCAGGCATCGAAGGGCTTAGCCGCAATGCCGAGGCTGTTCACGGCGATCGAGGTGCCCGAGATGCTGCGCATGCGGCTCTCGCTGCTGCGCGCGCCCTTGAGCGGCGCGAAATGGGTCGACCCTGAGAACATGCACATCACGCTGCGCTTTGCCGGCGACATCGACGACCGCGCCGCCGATGCGTTCGCGGATGCCCTGGCCGAGGCGAGCGTCGATCCCTTCATGGTGACGATTGCCGGCGTCGGCGCGTTCGGCGGCCGCGAGACGCGCGTGCTCTGGGCCGGCGTCGAGGCAGGTCCGCAGCTCGACGAACTCTACCGCTGCCAACGAGCGCGCCGCGCGAGCGGCCGGGCTCGAACCACCGCCGCGTGGGTTCAAGCCGCATGTGACGCTGGCGCGCATGCGCAGCGCGCGGCAGAGCACGATTGCGGGCTTTCTCGAGGAACACGGCGGCCTGCGGCTGGAGCCGTTCATGGTGACGCGCTTCGTGCTGCTTTCGGCGCGGCCGGGTACGGGCGGCGGCCCTTACGGGCTGGAGGCGGCGTATCCGCTATCGACGATGGACGAAATCGACGAATATTCCGGAGCCGAACCATGATTACGATTACCGGCAGCATCCTTGCCAAACCCGAGACA
>CAWALW010000038.1:0-66447 GCA_963782855.1 uncultured Alphaproteobacteria bacterium
GGCACTTCCAACAATGCTTTCGTTTTTTTTTTTTTTTTTTTTTTTTTTTTTTTTTTTTTCTTTTTTTTTTTTTTGTCGTCTACTAGTTTCAGGTCATACTACAAGCGCCCCATCCTTGGCCAGCCGCTCCGCGAGCTTGCGGCCGATCATGCCGGCGCCGCCGATGATGAGGACTTTCATGGTGCTTCCCTATCCATTTGCATCTGTCATACCGGGGCTTGCCCCCGGTATCCAGCCATCAGCGAAAGCGGAGTGGGCAGCATGTTGGATCTCGGCAACGCGTGCCGGGATGACGATTATCACCCCAAAGCCACTCCGCACGCCTCGGCCCATTTGAGACCGGCCATCGTTCCCGCGCGCGGGCGATACTCGCAGCCGACCCAGCCGCCGAAGCCGCTGGCGTCGATCTGCTGGAACAACCAGCGATAGTTCAACTCGCCGGCATCAGGCTCACCACGGTCCGGCGGACTTGCAACCTGATAGTGACGTATGAGCGGCGCGAACTCGGCCATCGCCGTCGCCACGTCGCCTTCCTCGACCTGCCGGTGATAGAGGTCGAACTGCAGGCCCACGTTCGGCGCGCCCACTTCGTGGATGACCGAGCGCGCCTCGTGCGTCTTGTTCACGAAGTAACCCGGAATGTCGCGGCGGTTGATCGGCTCGATCAGCAGATCGACACCGACGGCCGTCTTTGCGGCCCTTGCCAGGTTCGCCACGAATGTCGCCCGCCGCGCACCATGATGCACCACGCCCGCCAGCACGTGGATGCGCCGGCAGTCGGTTGCTTCCGCATAGCGCAGGGCACTGGCGATGGCGGCGTCGAAATCCTTCTCACGGCCGGGCAAGTGCCGCCACCCCGCGTTCGCCCGCCTCCGCGTTGCCGGCAGGTGTGTTGAGCAGCGCCATGGTCAGGCCGTTGGCCTTGAGGCGAGCGGCAATCTCGTTGGCCGGCGCCTCGTAGACGTTGGTCGAATTCGACCGCCTTGAAGCCGGCCTTCGCCGCCGCCTCGAAGCGGTCGAGGAAGGGCACCTCGGTGAACAGGAAACTCAGATTGGCGGCGAAGCGGGGCATGTGGCTTACAGCGTGAACCCGCCGTCGGGCGTGATGGACGTCCCGGTCATGTAGCGGGACTCATCCGAGGCCAGATACACCGCCACGTAGGCCATCTCCTCCGCCGTGCCGAGGCGACCCATGGGCTGGCGCTCGATGAACATGGCGCGGGCTTTCTCCTCGCCTCCCACCTGCTTGCCGAGCGCCTTGATGCGCTCGTCGAGCGAGGGCGTCTGGATCGTACCGGGACAGATGCAATTGCAGCGGACGCCCTTGGCGATGAAGTCCATTGCCACCGCCTTGGTCAGCCCCACCACCGCGGCCTTGGTCGCCCCGTAGACGTATCGGTTGGGAGCGGCCTTGGACGCACCGACCGTGGAGGCGATGTTGATGATGGAGCCGCCGCCCTTCGCCAGCATGCCAGGAAGGAAAGCCCTGATCGTGCGGTGCATGGACTTGACGTTGAGGTCGAAGGCGAAATCCCACTCCTCGTCCGTGCAATCGAGCACCGTGCCGTGGTGCACGAAGCCCGCGGCGTTGAACAGCACGTCCACACCGCCGAGCCGCTTCGCCTGCGCCTCGATCGCCTTGGCGTCGCGCGCGTCAAGCTTCACGCATTCGGCGATTCCCGCAGCCTTCAGCTCGCCGAACGCACCATCATTCATGTCGCTGGCGATGACCCGCGCGCCTTCGCGGGCGAAGGCGACGGCAGTTGCGCGGCCAATGCCGGCGCCGGAAGCCGTGCAGAACGCAACTTTCCCTTCAAGCCGTCCGGCCATGCTCATCCCTCGCCACGCCCAGGTGGCATCTGGCCTCGCCAAGGCGAACGGGTCAAGCCTGTAGGGGCGGATCCAACGAGGCGTTGGGCTTGGAGTCCTTGGCGGTCAGGTACACGGCAAGCCCCATGGCGAGGGCAACCGCCAGCGTCGTGAAGATCCACTGATAGGCCAACGGCGAATACCCCGCGCCCGTGTGCGGGAACAATGCCGGGATAAACCCGGTGATAATCGGCAGCAGGGCCGAACCGATGAGCTGCGCCATGTTGCCTGTCGTCGCACCGCGCCCGGCTAGGTGATCCGGGAAATGGCTGCGGATGTGCGCGAGAAGCACGCTGCCGTAAGCCGAAGCGCTGCTGAGAAGCAATAGCAGGGTGACCGCAAGCGTCGTCGAAGGATCGGGAATAGTAGCAAGTGCCAACAGCACCATCAGTGCGACCGTCGCATTGCCGATGGCCACCCATTTGCGCGTGTTGAAAATCCGGTCGAGCGGACCAACTGCAAGTCCGGCCACCGTCTGAAACACCGCCATACCGAGTAGAACCTTGCCGCGATCAATGGCATCGAGCCCGTGCACATCGTTGAGGTAGGGCCCCGCCCACAGCAGCATGACCGTGGCAAACGCAGCGTAAGCGACGAGAAACAACGCCAGCACGCGCAAGAGCCCCGGCGTCGCGAGCACCTGCTTCAAGCCGGCCAGGGCACCCAGGTGCTCGCCACTATGGCTGATGGCCTGTCCCGGCGGATGATCACGAACGAGTGCGAAGAAAAGGACGCCTATGATGGCCGCGACGATACCCATGCCGACGAAGGCGACACGCCAGCCGATCCATTCGCTTGCGGCAGCGAGAGGCAGGCCGGCCAAGAAGAAACCCATCTGGCTCAGCGCGAATACCCAGCTCAACGCCATGCTCCAGGACGCTCGCGGATACCAGCGCGAGATCAGCACGACAGCCGACATGAAGCTGCCTGCGCACCCCAGCCCGACGACGAAGCGGGCCGCTACCAGCCCAGGGCCAGACTCAGCAACAGCATGCAGAACGGCTCCGGCCACCATCAGCACCGACAGCAGCGATACCGTGATGCGCGGCCCGATACGGTCGAACAGCACGCCAACCATTACCTGCGGCAACAGCAGCGCCAGGAAGAACGCACCGTTTGCGAAACCCAGAGCTTCGGGCGAAAGGGAGAGATCGCGGATCAACTCCGGCCCAATGACCGAGGTTGACGCGCGGAAGAACTGGGACAGGATGGTTGTGGCCGCCAGCATGGCCAACAGCACGGCGGCAGCCGCCCACACCACCCGCGACGGCTCTACCGATTCATCTCCATTGCGATCGCGCGCCTGCCCGCTCATGACGCCTTGGTTTTCCCCACCCTGGGCGCGAAGGCCCTTGGGGAGCGCATAGCACACATCAGATGAACACAAACCAACCGGCGCCGCTGAGCGGCTAGGCTGCTTCGGTCGGCGGCGAATTTGCCGCGGGGATGGCCGACAGAGGCGGCCTGGGCGCGAGAAAATGGGATACTAGGTCCACCGTCTCGCGACGTCCGATGTGCGGTGCGTGCCTCTCGAGCCACTTGCCCGTCTCGCTGCGTCCCGCATCGTGGAGGTAGGTCAGCAATTGCATGTCTGGCTGCCCCTTGCTCTCCGGTGCCAGAGCACCGGTAAAGCGGCCAGCCTCAATGAGGTGAAACCGATGGCGCGCGAGCCGGGCGTCAGGGCCGGAGTGCATGCGAGGGAATCCGCTGTTCGCCCTGCGCACCGCCTCGATCATTTCCAAGTCGCGCAGCAAGGGCTGGCCGAAAGTGATCTGATTGACTCGCGAGGTGATCTCCCGAGCGCTCATGGGCACGCCTTCTCGATCAATCGAATTGAGCTTGACGATAAGCGTATCGCCGACTGGGCTTTCGCGCCCCAGCGTAAGCAGGTCCGGATTTGCCGAAAACCCTCCATCCCAATAGGCGCGTCCCTCGATTGTGACGGCATGATGCAGCGTCGGCAGGCAGGCCGACGCCAGCACCGATTCCACTGTTATCTCTCGGCGGCGGAATAGGCGGGCGCGTCCCGTGGATACGTCGGTGGCTGCGACAAGCAGTTCCGGCCCTTCGACCGCGCGGAGCTTGGCGAAATCGACGTGAGCCTCGAGCAACTTGCGCAGGGGATCGAAACCGAGCGGATTGAAGTCGTAGGGAGAAAAGAGAGAGGCGACCTGCGCGAGCGTTCCCGATCTGCTGATGCTGGAAAGCCAAGGGTTGTTGCGCAGGAGATCGGGCACGCCTGCCTTGGCCACGGCTTCCCACACTGACCTGAGTGTAGTCCGCGCCGCCTCTGGTCCGCCCTCGGCCAGGCCGGACGCAAGCGCCACGGCATTCACTGCGCCTGCACTGGTGGCACTGATCCAGGAGAACTGGAACCGGCCATCCTCCAGAAGACGATCCAGCACGCCCCAGGTGAAGGCGCCATGCGCGCCGCCCCCCTCAAGCGCCAAATTCAATCGTTTGGTCCGCTGCCCGAACAGTCCCAACAGGATGGCCCCCACTCGCCGCGAAGAGCGCGCATCAAGAACACCAGCAGGGCCGCATCATGGCAATACCGCCAGTGGCAGCACAACGGGAACGCCATCCAGCACGCGATAGTGCGCTTTGATGCCATAGACGGCGGCAAGATGCTTCTCGTTGAGCACCTCCGGGGGCGTCCCGGAGGCAAATGCGCGCCCCTCGTGCACCAGCACCACATTGTGACAGAAACGCGCGGCCAGCGACAAATCATGCAGGGCGACGACCACGGTCCGTCCTGCGGCGGCGATGGAGCCCAAATGCTCGAACAGGGTGAGCTGATGGGCGGGATCAAGGCCGGCCGCAGGCTCGTCCGCCAGCAGCGTGCGCGGTTCCTGCGCCAGCACGCGGGCCAGTAGAACACGCGCGCGCTCACCGCCTGAAAGTTCCAGAACCGAGCGATCGCCGAGGTGTGAAACGTCGGCCGCCGCCATTGCCGCGCCAATCACCGCCCGATCATGATCGCTCTCCCCAGCGCCGAAGGATCGATGCGGAAGGCGGCCCAGGCCCACGACGACGCGTGCAAGCAATGGCCAGTGGACGATGCGCTCCTGCGGCAGGTAGCCGAGCGCGCGTGAGAATTCAACCCGCTCCCAAAGCGCCGTATCGCGTCCGTCGAGACTGACGGTCCCGCTTGTCAGCGGAACGAGTGTGGCGATAGCCCTGAGCAGCGTCGACTTGCCAGCACCATTGGGACCCACAATCGCCGTGAGTTGGCCCGGCTGGGCCACAAACTCGACGCCGCATAGAACCTCGCGCCCGCCGAGCCGTGCGTGCAGTCCTCTGACCTCGATTTTCACGGCGCGAGCTCCCCGCGCTTGCGCAGCACCAGCCACACGAAGAACGGCGCGCCAATGAGTGCAGTGAGAACGCCGACGCGCAGATCCACCACCGGCTGCAGCAGGCGCAACCCGATATCTGCGACGAGCAGGAAGATGGCGCCGCCCAGCATGCTCGCAGGCAGAAGCAGGCCTGGCCGATGTCCCGCAAACGGGCGCAGCACATGCGGCACGAGCAACCCGACGAAGCCGATGATGCCGGTCACCGCTGTCGCCGCACCGATGCTGAGCGCCGTTCCCACGACGACGGCGAGCCGTGTGCGCGCAAGGTCTATACCGAGGCTTCGGGCGGCGTCCTCACCGAGCGCGAGTGCATCCAGTGCGCGGCCCAGCACGAGCAGTAGCCCCATGCCCGCAAGGATAAGCGGGCCGGCCAGCCAGACCTGGGTGAGACTGCGATCAGCAAGTGAGCCCATCAGCCAGAACACCATCTCGACAGAGGCGAACGGGTTCTGCGAGAGATTGAGCGCGAGCGAGATCAGCGCGGTGGCAATTGCCGACACTGCAAGTCCCGCCAGGATCAGCGTGACAGGTCCACCCTGGATACCGGCAAGCGTCACCACGGCGAGCATGGCGAGAGCAGCGCCGGCTAGTCCACCTGCTGGCAGCGCAAGTGCGATCGCTTGAGACAAGCCCAGATGAATGGCGAGAACTGCGCCCAGGGCAGCACCGCCTGACACGCCGATGAGGCCAGGCTCAGCGAGCGGGTTGCGTAGGTAACCTTGCAAGGCTGCGCCCGCAAGCCCAAGCGCCGCGCCCACCAGCGCGCCTAGCAAAGCACGCGGCAGTCGAATTTCCCAAAAGATCAGCGAACCCGCCTCACCCGATGGCCCAAACCCGAAGCCCGAAGGACCGATCGCCAGCGACAGCAGAAATGCGATTGCGGTCGCTACCGCCAGGGCGGCAATGAGATATCTCGACGTGACACTCATCGCCGCGCCTCAATGCGGGTGCGGGCCTCGGCCAGCCGTGCCACGGCCTCGGCAACATGCGGCGTGCCGCACAGCCAGAGCTGCCACGGCAGCTCGATGGAGGCGTGCGTTCGACGCAGTGCAAGCAATGCCGGGTGACGCAAGTTGTCGGCTATCGCGGTCCGGTACTCGTTGGCGGCGCTCGACAGAACGAGAAGATCGGGCGGGGTAGCGACAAGCGCCTCGAGCGGCACCTGGCCGCCGCGCGTCAGCCGATACTCTGCAGCCATATTTCGGAAACCGGCTGTCGCCAGAACAGATTCAGCGAGGCTCCCACCACCTGATACGGTGCCGCCGATCTGATAGATGATCGCCTTGAGTGGACGATCCGTTCTCGCTCGAGGAATGCTCGCAAGCCGACGGTCGAAATCGGCGACTATAGCCTCGCCTTTTTCCCTCTCGCCCACAGCCGTCGCGACCCTGCGGACAGAGGCCCGCACACCGTCCATGTCGGGGGCTTGGGGAACAACCACGACATTTAGGTTGAGCCTACGGAGGAGGCTAACCGTCGGCGAGACGCCGAAGGGACCCGCGAGGATGAGGTCCGGATCATGGCGAAGCACATCTTCGGCCGCGCCGTGAGTGATGGGAAGTCCCTTGGCCTGTTCAGGGATGGCCGAGACGGCGGGATCGGTCGCGAGATGCGTGACGGCCGCAATACGCTTGCGATCGACCAGCTCGACCAGAATCTGGTCGGTGCACAGGTCCAGGGAGACGATGCGTTGCGCCTTCGCGAGTCCGGGCGATGGAACACGCACTGCGTCGGTCTGCGCAACCGCGGAAGAGGCGGTGAGCGCCGGGAGGAAACCAAGCGCCACCACTGCTGCCGAGGTTAGAACGTGCCGCAAATCCCGGTGCTGCACCCGCTTTCGCACTCGCTGCTTTTGCTTCTAGTTGCCGCGATAGCCATCCGGTCCGCCGAAGCTGAACCGTATGCCGGCGAAGGCCGTCATACCCGGTGTCGCGAAGCCGTACACCTCCTGGTACTGGGAATCCAAGGCGTTCTCCACCCTGGCGAACACCTCCATCCCCTTTTCCAGCTTGTAGGAAACCGCGGTGTTGACGAGCCAGTAATCGTCGAGCGTAACCAACGACCTGTTGAAGAACACGTCAAACGCGTCGTCCTTCATAGCACCGTTATAGATGGCGGCGACGTTGAACGTACCCCTCCCCTCAGCGAATTCGTAGGTCAGATCGGCCCGTCCTGAATTCCGAGGACGGCGAACCTCCGGGCGACCGTCCGGCTCGCTCGCATCAAGATAGGTGTAGCTCGCGCCCAGTAACAGGGTTGGCGACACCTGCGCTCTGAATGCGAATTCAACACCACGCCGCTCACTTGCTCCAGGCAGGTTATCAAGCGTCGTGCCGAACCCTCTGATCTCGTTGGTCAGGTCCGCCTGGAAGTAGGTGATATCCAGGAACGCCCGATTTCGGATGAGCGTGAACTCAATGCCCGCGTCCCAGCCGAAGGATTCTTCAGGCTTTAGATTCGGATTGCCCTTGAAGAGACCAAGCACCGACCCGAACTGCTCGAACATCCCAGGCAAGGCAACTGCTGTGCCGACACTTGCGTGCGGGCGAATCGATAGTTCGGGCAGACCCACAGAGAGCGCGGTGCGCCAGGTCGTGTAGTCAGCGAATTTATCGTTGTCGTCGTGACGCACGGTTCCTGTAACGGTCACCCGGTCGAAGAACTCGCCGCGATACTCGAAAGCTGTCGCCAGCCGGCTGCGATCGCGCTCGATGCCATCCGGTCCAAATAGACCCGGTGTTGCGGGCCCCGGCGTAAAGCGCTCGAACTCACGCTCGACCAGCCCTGTAACCGAATGCTTGGCGGCGAGGAACAGCGGCGTGTTGAACCTGTAGGTCGCCAGATAGCCAAGCTTGTCCGCCTCCCCCAGGTTGTCGCTAGGTCCGAATGCGGTAATCGTTTTCTGGTCGGTGATGTTGCGCGTCGCTCGGAAGACGTGCGTCAGCGCGCCCCCGAACGTATCCCATTTAACGTTCACGCCACCGAGGAAGAGATTGCTCTCAGCGGTATCGGGTGTGTCCGTTGCTACCCGAGGACCTCCTCCAGGGGGAACTTCCTGGGAGTCCTGATTCTGGAAGCGATGTGTATTCCGCAGCGTGAAATCGACCGCGAGACCATCCATGATCGTGACGCCGCCTCTGACGTTCACTGTCGTAGTGCGCCACGGATCCTCTTCGCCGCCAAACTCGGCAAGATTGAAAAACTGTCCGCTGCGACGCTGTGCGGAGAGCGCAATCCAGGCTCGGTCGTTTCCACCCGAAACGCGCCCGCTGACGCCGGCCATGCCATAGCCGCCACCTTCGGCTTGGACAGTTGCGGTGAATGGCCCCTTTCCGCCCTTGGTTACAATATTGACCACGCCTCCAATGGCGCCTGAGCCGTACAGGCCGCTTTGGGGGCCGCGGATCACCTCAATGCGCTCGATATCGTCCGCAAGCAGGTCGGCAAAGTCGAATTCGCCATCGCTGGTTCCGTTGGCGGGAATACCGTCGATCAGCACAAGCGTGTGATTGCCTTCGGCACCGCGCAGCCGTAGCTGTGTGAAGCCACCGAAGCTACCTGTCCGGCTGACCGCGACGCCAGGCAAGCTGCGCAAAGCATCCGCAGCATTGCGGACTTGCTGGTCCTTGAGCTGTTGCCCCGTAACGACGCTGACGGACGAACCGATCTTCTCTTGCGGTATCCCTTCCGCCTCCCGCGAGTCCTGCGCGGGTCCCGATTGACCTGGGGACGCAGCAGATCGAGGCGCCTGCAACGTCGCTCCTTGAACATAGATTCCCGGCAGTTCAATGGGCTGCTGAGCGAGTGCCCCTTCTGCAAAAAGGCCGGGCAAGCAGCCCAGTACTGATAGTACGAGAAGTCTCAACGACGAACGCATGACGCCTCTCCGACGCTAACGAGCGGAGGACAGCGCCAGAGCACCGACCGGGAGCGCATAGACAAAACCAGCGCGCCGTCGCGAGACGCCGCGCTTATACCTAACGGATGGCTGGTTTTTTCTGCCCCCTGGCGGACATCACCGGCACGACCTCCAACTCAACACACAGAGTCGTCGCCACTACGGTGGTCCGCTCGCTCGCACGCCCCGCGCGAGAGATGGGCGACCCGTGCCGGCAGGTCTCCTGGCTCGCGGCTCTGGCGCGTCACCTCCGCCTTCCCGCCGGATGATCCGACAGTGGCATCTGGGGCGACGCTCGCCGCTTACAGTTGCGGGGGCAGCCACGGCTTTGAGGAAATGCACCCTCGCACCGCGTTCCCTTTTCACCGTCATGACTGCGAACAGTCACGACGAGACCGTCACGTATCCACAACGAAGCAAAGCTCGAACGGAGCTGTCAACAGCAATGAGAGCTTGATGCTTTGAATTGGCGGCAAGGCTGTCGACTTGGCAACGCTGGGCGCTACAGGGGCTCGATCAGGCTGCGAATACGCCGCGTCAGGGCGTCCATTGCGAACGGCTTGGTGATCATCTGCATGCCGGGACTGAGGATGCCGTTGGCGATCGCAGCGCTCTCGGCATAGCCCGTCATGAAGAGGACCTTGAGATCCGGGCGCAGTACACGCCCGGCGTCTGCGATCTGACGCCCGTTGAGCCCCGGCAGGCCGATATCGGTGATGAGCAGGTCGATGGGCTCGGACGATTGCAGAACTCGCAAACCGGAAGGGCCGTCGTTGGCCTCCAAGGCCCTGTAGCCCAGTTCATCCAACACGTCGACGATAAGCGCGCGCACGAGTGCTTCATCTTCGACCACAAGCACGGTCTGTCCCCGACCTGCCTGCTGATCGCTCGCATCGTGTTCAGGCCGTGCGGAAGTCTCCATTTCACCTCGATGCCGCGGGAGATACAGGCGCACCGTTGTGCCCTTGCCCGGCTCACTATCAATCTTCACGTGGCCCTCCGATTGCCGCGCGAAGCCGTAGATCATGGACAGTCCCAGCCCTGTGCCCTGCCCGATGGGCTTCGTGGTGAAGAACGGGTCGAAAGCACGAGCCATCACATCCGGCGCCATTCCGATCCCGGTGTCCCTGACGCATATGCAGACGTACTCGCCGGGCTCAACGTCGTGCTGACGCGCAGCGTAGGCGTTATCCAGTTCAACGTTGCTCGTCTCTATCGTGAGCCGGCCGCCATCGGACATCGCGTCACGCGCGTTGATGGAAAGATTGAGAATGCTGTTCTCAAGTTGATTCTGGTCGCAAAGCGTTGGCCACAGACCGCCAGCGAGCACCAGCTCCAGCTCGATCTTCTCGCCCATCGTGCGCCTGAGCAGTTCCTCCATGGACGCAATCAGCGGGTTGGCCTTGACCGGCTTCGGATCGAGGGGCTGACGGCGGGAGAACGCCAACAGCCTATGCGTCAACGCAGCCGCCCTGTTCGCCGAGGTCATGGCGCCGGTCACATGCCGCTGGATCTCGCTCAACCGACCGCCCGCAAGCCGCTTCTGCACGAGGTCAAGGGAGCCGACGATGCCCTGCAGGAGGTTATTGAAATCGTGGGCTATGCCACCGGTAAGTTGCCCCACGGCTTCCATCTTCTGCGACTGGCGCAAAGCCTCCTCGGTGCGGCGCAGTGTTTCCTCGGCCTCCTTTTCATCGGTGACGTCGCGCGCGACGGCGTAAATCAGCCCCTCGCTCGAAACGGCCGTCCAGGACAGCCAGCGATAGGAGCCGTCTTTGTGTTTGAGACGGTTTTCGAACCGTTGTGTACGGCCGCCGCTGGCCAGCCGAGCCACTTCCGCTGCCGATCTACTTACGTCGTCAGGATGTTCGAGCCACTGCGAGCTCTTGCCGAGAACGTCTCGCGTGCTCCAGCCCAGCATCTCTGTGATCGCCGGATTCGCGTTCAACCAGACGCCATCTGCGTCGGCCACGACGAGCAGGTCCTGGGACACATTCCAAATGCGATCGCGTTCGCGTGTGCGCGCCTCAACCTCGGCCTCCAACGTCACGTTGAGGCCGCGTAGCTCCATCTCGGCCTGCTTCGACGCTGTTATGTCGTGAGCAACACCAATGAACCCGATGTGGTCCCCGTCCGGACCCCACCGCGGCTGAGATTCGGAACGTACCCAGCGCCATTGGCCGTCGGCCCGCCTGTAGCGCGCCTCGAGCGCGAACGGCTTCTTCGACCCCTCGCCTGCGATCTGCTCCTCCAGGATGCGGGACAAATCGTCCGCGTGCAGCGCCTTGCGCCAATCGAAGACGAGGCAATCCTCATAGCCGAGGCCGAGAAAATCCATGTAGGCCTGGTTGACGAATGCGCGCTTGCCATCCATGCGGCTGACCCACATGGGAACCGGAGCACTGTTGGCGATCAGGCGGAAGCGCTCCTCGCTCTCCTTCAATGCCTTTTCAGAACGCCGCCCCTCGGTAATGTCCACGTTGACACCGATCATGCCGAGAAATTCCCCACCGGCGCCGAAGCGGGGCTGGGCGTCCGTGCGGATCAGTCGATATTCCCCATCCGCGCGACGATAGCGCGCCTCGGCAATGATGGGAGCGTGATTGCGCATTGCTTGGCCGACCAGCGCATACAGGCTTTCCCGATCTTCAGGATGCAGCGACTCGCTCCAGTCGAAGTTAGCCGCGTTGTCAGCGGGAACGCCCCAGAACGCGCGCAGCATCCGGTTGAGGTAGACACACCTTCCTGTGACGTCCCCCATCCACAGCATCACCGGTGCACTTTCGGAGACGAGGCGGAAACGCTCTTCGCTCTCGCGCACAGCCTGCTCCGCGAGCTTGCTGTCGGTAATGTCGATGTGCGCGCCAATCAAGCGCAGGGCTCGGCCCGCGGTATCGCGCTCGATCTTCGCCTTGACCGCTATCCAGCGCACCTGTCCGTCACTCGGCCGCACGATGCGGTACTCGGAGTTGTAGTCAACAACCGCGCCCTTTATGGCATCGAGGAACTGCGTCTCCGTCTTCTCGCGGTCTTCAGGGTGGATGCGGGCGACCCAATCTTCGTGCCGCTCGTTTGCTGCCTCGGGCGGCAGGCCGTGGATCGTTAAGTACTCCGGCGAACGGCGGTTGCGGAAACCATCGGATAGGAACACCTCGACGCCGCCGACCTTGCCGATCTGCTGCACGCGAGCGAGATCCGCCTCCCTGTCGCGCAACGCGCTCTCGATCCGGATCTGGTCGTCAATGTCGGTGTTGGTGCCGATCCAGCGAACAACCCTGCCGCTCTCGTCGCGTATCGGCATGGCACGCGCGAGGTGCCACCGATACTCGCCCTGCCCATTGCGAAGGCGAAACTTGAACTCATAGTTGGCGCCCGAACTGACCGCCGCGGTCCAGGCCGCAATCGCGCGTTCCCGGTCTTCGGGATGAACGATCTCGATCCACCGTTCGCCATTGATCTGCCCGGATTGCGCTCCGGTGTACTCGTGAACCTGATGATTGAACCAGTCGAGTTTGCCGTCCGGCGTCGCGGCCCAGACATGGTTGGGCATGACCGCGGCAAAGGTGCGGAATTGCTCCTCGCTGTCGCGCAACGCCGCTTCAGCGCGCATCTTCTCGGTAGTCTCGATCACGATCGCCAGCACGCCCGCGGGTTTGCCGGTTTCGTCGAGGAGGGGGCTGTAGTCGAGATCGAGCCAAACGTCCTGTGGGCGTCCCGGACGATAGAGAACGAGGTGCTCGTTGCGGAAGGACAACGTCTCGCCGCGCAGGCACACGTCCATGACCCTGCGGTTCAGGTCGGCGACCTCGGGCCAGCCTTCGAGAACCTTTGATCCCAAGAGGTGTGGATGCCTGCCACCGGCAAAGACCGAGTAGGCATCGTTATAGATCATGATGCCGTCAGGCCCCCACAGCATGACGAGCGCCACGGGGGATTGGAGCACGACATCAACCGCGGTCCTCAGACTTTGCGGCCAGCCTGCAATAGGGCCAAGCGGTGTTCGCGCCCAGTCGAACGCGCGTATCAATGCGCCCATTTCCCCGCCCCCGACGGGGAACGCTAGTCCTTCAGGCTTGGCCAGCATGGCTGTTGAGTTCGATACCCCCAGGCATAAGCCCAGCTGTAGCAACGCGGCAGGACGCTGCCGGTTCCATCGAACTGGCATGCGAATGGCGGCGCGTGGGGAAAAGGCTTTGTTCGGTTAACAGCAGGGTGCTGGGGAGAGATTGGCTAAAGGCAGAAAAGCCGCTGGGCCAAGCCAGACAGGTCGAGCAGCAGGGCCTGACCACGCACCGAGATCAGATACACGGCGCCTAGAGAACAGGCCCGCAACGACGCCAAACACCGCATAGCGAAGGCCTCGAGGCATGCGGTGCCGGGCGTCCTCAGTCTCGGTCAGGTGCACCTGTGTTGCCATGACGCTACGCAGCGTTGGCCCCTGCCAATCGCGGCACTGGACGCTCCTGGATGGGCCAGTGCACCGCGGCAGCGAACAGACCCAGGGCTATGGATATCCACCACATCATATCATACGAGCGGGTGGCATCGTAAAGGACCCCCGCCAGCCAAAGGCCCGTAAATGAGCCGAGCTGATGGGAAAGGAAAACGACCCCGAACAGCATGGACATCCAGCGCGTTCCAAAGAAGGTGGCGACCAAACTCGAGGTTAACGGGACGGTCGACAGCCATAGCAGACCGAGCACCGCACTGAGCGCTATCACCGTGGTGGCTGTGATCGGGAGGAACAGCAGTCCCAGGAACACGAAACAGCGTCCGAAGTAGATCAGGCTCAGGCCGCGACGCTTCTCGATGAACCGCCCCGACTGGCCCGCAATATAGGTGCCGAGCAGGTTGCCCAGACCCACCATCGTCAACGCGGCAACACCAACGCTGGCGTCAAGGCCCTGGTCCGCGACGAACGCAGGCAGATGCACGCCGTAAAAGGCGACGTGGAACCCGCACACGAAAAAGCCAGTCATGAGGAGCAAGTAGCTGGGATGCGTGAAAGCCTCCTTGACGGCTTGTCCCAGTGTCTGACTGTCGATGAGCCCCGATGATGCGGGCGATCCGCTCAGCGGCCATGCAAGGGGCAGGAGCAAAGCGATCGTGGCCGCAATGATCAGCAGGCTGTTCTGCCAGCCGACGATATCCATCAGCAGGTGCGTGTAGGGAAAAGCGATGAAGCTCCCAATTCCGCTTGCCATGCCCAAGCGAAGCAATAGCGGCCGTGCGCTTCTCAGGCGGGGCAGCACGACCGGCGGCTCCTACAAGGGCGGTGATACCGGTGCCGCTGACACCGATCCCGAGCAGGACACCACTCACGATCAGGTCGAACGGCGTCTGTGCTGCATACATCCAATACATGCCGGCGACGGTCGCGATGATACCGCCAACGACCACGCGTCCAGCGCCATAGCGGTCCGCCACCATGCCTGCCGCAACGGCGCCAATGCCCCAAATCAGGTTGGCAATGGCCATGGAGGTTGAGAACGGCTCACGGCCAATGCCCAGCTCGCGCGTCATCGGCGGGAGGTAAAGTCCCATGACCTGTCGCAGCCCCATAGCCACCCCGACGATGACGCCGGCGGCGAGCACAACGAGCCACAGCGGTCGGACGGACGCGGGGGGGGATGTCACCTGCTTCTGCATAGGCTCGATTTCCTGATCCTGTTGCACGCTCTTATAGGATTGCCGAGGCGACAGCCCAAGAGCTATGCGCCATCTGAGCCGCGAGATTAACTCAGGGCTCCCATGATGCCGGCTCATGCGTGGCGCCGCATAAGCCGGCTTCGTCCCGCTTTGCCGACGGCATTCTTCCTCGCGGCTGCCGCGGAAACTCTCAATCGGCTGGAATTTTCCTCAACTCCACGATCTGTACTGTCAGGCGTCTATCAGGGAAGAATCGATTTGCTCAGGCCACTTTTCCGGCCAGCGCCTCATCGCGTGGTACAGTTTAAATACCGCTGCAGGACTAGCGCGGGCGGGATCACTCGGCGCCGACGAGTTTGCGGCGTTCCAACTCTACGATCATGCCATCCGCGTCCCGCAAGCCTCGACCCACGAGGTCGATGCCCTTGCTCACTGGATCGATGTCGAAAAGGTTGTAGCGCGCAGCGGGCTCGTGCCTGTGCGCAAGAGCGCTCGAGGCCGATGGTGCCCCCACGATCGCTGCGCGACCGCTCCGGTGCGGATACCAAGCGAACATGTCTCGATGATTGTGGCCATGCAGCACAAGCTCGGCGCCGCCGCGGGCCAACACGCCCTGCAGTGCTTCGGCGTCACGAAGCCCGCGAGCGGCACCAGCTTGGCCCACGAGGGGAGGATGATGAATGAGCACGAGTCGAAACAGGTTCGCGTCCCCAAGACGAGTGAGAATAGGTTCAAGTCTCGAAAGCTGGCTCGCGCCTATTTCGCCGAAAGCGAAAAGGGGGGGTGTCGGAACCGACGAGTTGAGAGCGACCAAAGCAATCCCGTCAACAATGCGGACAAATGGAAAACCCTCGCCCTGGACCGAATAACTGCGCCCATCATCATTGGGCGCCATGTATGCGCTCCAGCGTCCGGTTCCGGAATCTGACCCGATATGGGTGTAGATATCGTGGTTTCCGGGGATGACCGTGACATGCTCTGGCGGCCCCAGGCTTTGCAACCATCGGAGAGCGTTGCTGTGCTCCTGTGGCAATCCGATATTGACGAGATCACCCGTCACGACGACGTGGTCGGGCGTCTGTGCCCGCATATCGAGAACGATCCGCTCAAGCACCGCTCGCGAATGCACCTTTCGCCGCTTCCTCAGCCAATTCACATAGCCCACACCCCGCTTGAGGTTCCAGTAGCGAGGCGTGAACCCGGCAATCGGACCCAAGTGCACGTCAGTGAGATGCGCAATTCTGACGGTCTTGCTCATGCGGGCATTGACTAGCGACTTCACCAGCGCTTGCCAAATGCGTTCGCCCGATGGAAAGACGGCGGTGAGACCCTAGGGCGACCGACCCATGCAGCTGGCTACACCAATTGTCAGGAAGGCTTTGCAGCGCTACTGGCGCGTGAAGAGGGGCCTGACGCTCGGCGCACAAGGTGTGGTTCTGGACGGCGACGATCAAGTCCTCCTCGTCCGGCACGGCTACCAGGAGGGCTGGCATTTTCCCGGTGGAGGTGTCGAAAAAGGAGAAAGCGTGAATGAAGCCCTGAAACGGGAGCTGGAAGAGGAGGCAGGCATTGTACCTGCGGACAAGCCTCACCTGTTCGGCATCTATGCCAACTTCGCGGCGTTCCCCGGTGACCACATCGCTTTGTTCATCGTACGCAGTTGGCGGCAACCGCGTATTCCCGCTCCAAACTGGGAAATCCGCGAGCAAAGATTTTACCCGGCAACGGCTCTGCCGGGGGATACCAGGGATTTCGTACGCCGGCGTCTGGCGGAGGTGCTGGACGGTGCGCCGAGGGGTGATCAGTCGTGAACCAAGGCGAAGCCCTGGCGCCGTCTGTCGTGAGACCGGTCGCCCTGAACGATCTTCCGGCCATCCGCAGCTTGCACGCCCGCGCCTTCGGCCCAGGGCGTTTTGTCCGTACCGCCTATCGCGTGCGCGAGGGAACGGATCCTATTTCGCCTCATTGCCGCGTGTGCCTGGTCGATGAAAGGATTGCGGCCGCGGTGCGTTTCACGCCGATAGAGATCGGTGGCAATGGCGGCGCGCTGCTTCTTGGACCGCTTGCCGTGGAACCGGCGCTGGCGAATAGGGGATTCGGGCGCAGCCTCGTCGCGCACGCTATCGATGAGGCGCGCGCGAGCGGTATCAAACTCGTGCTGCTCGTGGGGGATGAGCCTTACTACGGCAAGCTTGGCTTTCGCCGCATCCCGTCCGGCCACATCACCTTGCCTGGGCCGGTCGACGCATCCCGGCTACTGGCCGCGGAATTGGTTTCCGGCGCCCTCGATGAGTACTCGGGGGCCGTGACGCAGGCGTAACCACCGCGATCAGTCCTGGAACGGATCCCGCATAAGGATGGTGTCATCCCTCTCAGGGCTGGTGGAGAGCAACGTCACGGGGCACTCGATCAGTTCCTCGATCGTCCGGACATATTTGACGGCCTGCGCCGGCAGCTCGGTCCAGCTCCGTGCGCCGCGCGTCGACTGCGTCCAGCCCTCGAAAGGCTGATAAATCGGGCGCAACCGCGCCTGGGCGTTGTGGCCCGCAGGCAGGCGATTGATGCGCTCACCGTCGAGGTGATACCCGACGCAGACCTGAAGCGTATCGAAACCATCGAGCACATCGAGTTTCGTCAATGCGATTCCGTTGATCCCCGAGACCTTGATCGTTTGGCGCACGAGGCACGCATCGAACCAGCCACAGCGGCGCTTGCGCCCCGTCACGACACCGAACTCGTGCCCGCGCTCACCGAGACGCTCGCCGATCTCGTCGGTCAGCTCGGTCGGAAACGGCCCCGCACCAACGCGCGTGGTGTAGGCCTTGGCGATGCCAAGAACGTTGCCGATGACGCCTGGGCCGACGCCCGAGCCGATGGCCGCCTGCGCCGCAACGGTGTTGGAGGAGGTGACGAAGGGGTAGGTGCCGTGGTCGACATCGAGGAGTGCACCTTGCGCGCCCTCGAACAGAATTCGCTTTCCCGCGCGCCGTTCGCGATCGAGCAAATCCCACGTGACGTCCATGTACGGGAGTATCTTGGGCGCGATCTCGGTGAGTTCCGCCATCAAGGTCGATTTGTCGATCTCCGGCTTGCCCAATCCGCGGCGCAATGCATTGTGGTGTACGAGAATGCGGTCGACTTTCGGCCCAAGCGTGCCGAGATTCTTGAGATCCTGCACGCGGATGGATCGCCGCCCGACCTTGTCCTCGTAGGCAGGGCCTATGCCGCGCCCAGTCGTACCGATCTTACCTTCACCGGCGGCCGCCTCGCGCATGATGTCCAGTTCGCTGTGCAGCGGAAGGATCAGTGTTGCGTTCTCCGCGACGCGCAGGTTTTCAGGACCTACGGCCACGCCTTGCTGCCTTAGCCGCTCGATCTCGCTGGTCAGCGCCCATGGATCGACGACAACACCATTGCCAATGATGCCAAGTTTGCCGGAACGCACAACACCGGATGGCAGCAGCGAGAGTTTGAATGTCTGGTTGCCGATGACGAGGGTGTGGCCAGCATTGTGGCCGCCCTGAAAGCGCACAACGACGTCGGCGCGCTCGGAGAGCCAGTCGACGATCTTGCCCTTGCCTTCATCGCCCCACTGGGCGCCGATCACGACGACGTTGGCCATCGAATATCTTCCAATCTTTCAAGGGAGAGGCGTGGAACGGTTCCCGTTCCATGACCCGCTTCCCGCACGGGCCACCAGACCGCCTTTATAGCGCCGACGCGCGCTCAGCTGAATACCCCGCGACGCAAAGCAGCGGAACCAAGACCGACGCGGGGCGTTCCCCGGCCGTAGCATTCAAGGCGTAAGCTACGCCGCCTGTATCATATTGGCAGCGCGCTGAAGCCAGGAGGAGAGATCATGACCGGTATTGGAGCACGCGCCATCAGTGCGTTGATATTGGCGGCGGCGCTGGGATTCGTTTTCTGGCTGCGTCCGGACCTTGAGCCGGGCATGTTGGGTGCATCCACACCTGAGCAGACAATGGCCGTCTTCACAGGACTGTTCGCCATGTTCTGGGCCTATCTGGTGATCCAGGGCTATCCAATAGCTCATGGGTTCATTGGTAGCGCGTCCACCCACAACCTGGACAATATCGTATCCGGCATTCCCGCGATCGTGGCGCTCTTCGGAATTTTCGTCCACATCGCCGGTTTCTGGCCACTCTCCTACCTCAACCTGTTGCTGGCGCTGATGACACTTGCGGTCGTGATCTTCGACCTATGGGTACTTGGCGGCGCGGCCGCGAAGATCAACCGCCTGACGGACGAGTTCAAGGCCGAGCGATAGCCGACCGACACGCAACAAGACGCCGGTGCACTGGTCACCGGCGCATACTGCGGATGCGCGTTTCGTCAGTCCGCCTTAGGAGCCTTGACCGTAGGTCACCTTCTTTGCGGCAGGCCAAGTCGCGCGATAGCCGAATTCAATCATGCGCTCCTCGGCAGGGGCGAGCGTCGCGTCCCACGCGAGGACGCCGCGCTTGTCGTCAACGTCGCGCCGCGAGGGAGCCGTCTTGCCCGTCAGCTCGACCTTGATATCGGAGTTCTGCGAAACGGGTATTTGATCCAGCACCGTCAGCTGGATCGGGCGCTGATGAAGGTTCTTGGCCGTGATGCGGTAGCTGCGCGTATCGGTCTTCGACGAGGTGATGATGCCCGTCTCGCCGCGCTTCTCCTCGGCGATCGAATAGCGGACGCGAACGGAGTCGTCGACGCCGAAGCCGAGTTCATGCTCCTCTCCAGGCGCGAGCAGCGGGAAGCGGCCATTGCCAACGTACGTCGCATCGCGAAACAGCGAAACCTGCCCCGGCAGCAGCGGCGTGCCGGGTGCCACCGTGATCTTCGCGTAGAGATAGGCCTTCTCGTCACGCTTCGGCACCGCGCGCACGGCAAGCGCCGGGTCGAGGTCCATCGCGTCGATCTGGACGCGCTTGGTCTCACCCGTCTCCGGCACCGTCACGCGGCCGGCGATGCCATAGACCGCCTGGAACGCCTGCACCTCCACGCGTGCCCGCACCTCATCCGCCGCGACGGCCTCGGCTTCGACGCGACCGTCCGCCCGGTCTGCGGCAGCTCGCTGCGATGCCAAGGGCGCGCTGCGCAATCCGCCAGATGTCGGCGCCGCGCGCGGCACGGGAGCCGGAGGGGGTCTGTCGGCCTCGAAGTCGACAACCAGCGGGCTGAGCAATGGCGCTGCAGTGCCGGCGGAAGGCCGCGCAGTCGACAGAGAAAGCGCCACATTCTCCCAGCTTTCGCCGGTTCGCTGCTCGATGGAGGCACGGCGCACCAACTGCAGCTTGGGCGCCTGGGCTTTGGTACCCGTCGACAGTCGAGCGTCGTAGTACGGCATCCACGCGGCTCTATTGACCTGATAGCGAATGGTAATCTCGGCCTCGAGCTGAGCGGCTGCCGCCACCGACACCTTTACTTCTGTCCGCGCGCGGCGCGTCGGTGCCAGCGAGGCGATTTTGCCTTCGAGATCCTTGATCTGCCGGTCAGTGTCGCGAACCTTGATCTGCGTCTCCAGGATCGTCTTCTGTGCCTCGCTGCCGCGCAGCCCGATGAGGGCGAACAGCTCATTCCAGTTCGGCTGCACAGCAGGCCCTGAACCCGCCGGCTGCGGCTGGGCGGGCATCTGGGCGAGGTTGTCGATCAAACGTTTTTGTGTCTCCGCAGCTTGAATGGTCGCGTGCAGAAGTCCGCGCTCGTCCTTGAGCTTCTCGATGGCCTGCTCGATGCGGCGGCGTTCGGTTGCGACGACCTGTTCGTCGGTACGTGGCACCTGCACGATGCGGGTATCGACGGAGCCGATCTCCAGCTTGCCGGTCGCCTTGCCTTCGACGCGGATCGAAGACCCGATCGCCTCAGCAGGGAGATCCGTGAACAGCAAGCGTGTGCTCGCCGCGGTCGACCGTCACCTTGCCAATACGCGTGACCTCGGCGCCGGCTGGATAGACGGTGACGGCATCGATGGTGGAGCTGCCTTTGACCTCCGCGGCCAGCGTGGCAGTTGTGAAAATCGGCAGCAGTGAAAGTGCAATCAGGAATCGCATAGATCGTTCCTCCGACTTTGGAGCACACAGCGAGTACGCTCCACAATTGGTCGGAACGTCAGCGGCGTTCTTGTCGCGAATTTGACGGCAAAGGCACAGTTTGCGGACCTTACCGCTTTGTAAGGCCCTACGTCGTGTCGGATCCGGCACCGCAGAGCCAACGCGAGGCCGGCGCCGATTAGAACTGCAGCGGGTTCACGCGCACGACCTGGGGCAACGCGCGGATCTTGGCCAGCACGTCCTCCGACACGGGCTCGTCGATGGCGACCATGCAGATGGCGTCGCCGCCGGGCTTGTCGCGACCGAGGTTCAGGGTGGCGATGTTCACTCCCGCCTCGCCCATCAGCGTGCCGAAGCGGCCGATGAAGCCCGGCTTGTCGGCATTGCGGATGAACAGCATGCGCGGCGCGCACTCGAATTCCATGTCGATGTTGCGCACCTGGATGATGCGCGGGCGGCCGTCGGAGAACACGGTGCCGGCGACGGAGCGGTCGTAGTCGTCGGTATGCACGGTGAGGCGGATATAGCTCTCGAACGCGCCCTCCTGCGTGCGCGTCGTCTCCTCGACATCATGCCGCGCTCCTTGGCGCTGGCGGCGGCCGAGACCATGTTGACGTCGGACAGCAGCGGCCGCAGCACGCCCGCGATCGCCGCAGCCGTCAGCGGCTTGGTGTTCAGCGTCGGCGACGTCGCCCGAATATTCCAGCCGCACGCCCTTGATGCTGGTCTCGGTGAGCTGGCCGGCGAAGGAGCCGAGCTGCTCGGCGAGCTTCACGCAGGGCCGCAGCCGCGGCGCTTCCTCGGCCGTGATGTTGGGGAAGTTGACCGCGTTCGAGATGGCGCCCTTGAGCAGGTAGTCCGACATCTGCTCGGCGACCTGCAGCGCAACGTTCTCCTGCGCCTCGCCGGTGGCCGCGCCGAGATGCGGCGTGCAGATGACGTTGGGCAGGCCGAACAGCGGGCTCTCCTTGGCGGGCTCGACCTCGAACACGTCGAAGGCGGCGCCGCCGACATGGCCCGACTTCAGCGCATCGGCCAGCGCCCGCTCGTCGACAAGGCCGCCACGCGCGCAGTTGATGATGCGCACGCCCTTCTTCGTTTTCGTCAGCGCCTCGGCATCGATGATGTTGCGGGTGCGGTCGGTGAGCGGCGTGTGCAGGGTGATGAAATCGGCGCGGCTTCAGCAGTTCTTCGAGCTCGACCTTCTCGACGCCGATTTCCATCGCCCGCTCGACCGACAGGAACGGATCGAAGGCGATCACCTTCATCTTCAGGCCGACGCCACGGTCCGCCACGATCGAGCCGATGTTGCCGCAGCCGATGACGCCGAGCGTCTTGCCGTAGAGCTCCACGCCCAGGAACTTCGATTTCTCCCACTTGCCGGCCTGCGTGGAGCGGTCGGCCTCGGGAATCTGGCGCGCCAGCGCCATCATCAGCGAGATGGCGTGCTCGGCGGTCGTGATGGAATTGCCGAAGGGCGTGTTCATCACGATGATGCCCTTGGCGGTGGCGGCCTTGCACGTCGATGTTGTCGACGCCGATGCCGGCGCGGCCGATCACCTTGAGATTCGTGGCGGCGGCGATGATCTTCTCGGTCGACCTTGGTGGCGGAGCGCACGGCGAGGCCGTCGTAGCCGCCGATGATCTTTTCCAGCTCCTCCTTGGCGAGCCCGACCTTCACGTCGGTCTCGACGCCGCGCTGCTTGAAGATGTCGACGGCGGCCGGCGAAAGCTGATCGGCAATGAGAACGCGGGGGGCGGTCATGTGTGTGGTCCTTCGTCATTCCCGCGAAGGCGGGAATCCAGCCAATGGGCTGCGTGCTGGAGTTGGATCCCCGCTTTCGCGGGGATGACGGGTGGCGGCTACGCCGCCTTGGCGAGGCCGGCCTTGGCTTCGGCGAAGGCCCAGTCGAGCCAGGCGGTCAGCAGCTCGAGATCGGCCTTCTCCACCGTGGCGCCGCACCAGATGCGCAGGTGCGGCGGCGCATCGCGATGGCCGGCGATGTCGCGCGCGGCGTTCTCCTTGTCGAGGATCGCCTCGATCTGCTTCACGAACGCGCGCTGTGCGTCCTCGGGCAGTGCGGCGACGGCGGGATCGACCACCTTCAGGCACACCGAGGTGTTGGAGCGCGTTGCCGGCACCTCGGCGAGGTTCTGCAGCCAGGGCGTGCGGTCGGCCCAGTCGTTGAGAACCTTGGCATTGGCGTTGGCGCGAGCGAACAGGCCCTTGAGACCGCCGATGCTTTCCGCCCAGTTCAGCGCATCGAGGTAGTCCTCGACGCACAGCATCGATGGCGTATTGAGCGTCTCGCCTTCGAACACGCCAGCGATCAGCTTGCCGCCCTTGGTGAGGCGGAAGATCTTCGGCACCGGCCAGGGCGGCGTGTAGCTCTCAAGTCGCGCCACCGCGCGCGGCGAGAGGATCAGCATGCCGTGCGCCGCCTCGCCGCCCAGCACCTTCTGCCAGGAGTAGGTGAGCACGTCGATCTTGTCCCAGGGGATGTCCTGCGCAAGCACGGCGGAGGTGGCATCCACCATGACCAGGCCTTCGCGGTTGGCCGGGATCCAATCGCCGTTGGGCACGCGCACGCCGGCCGTGGTGCCGTTCCAGGCGAGGATCACGTCGCGGCTGAAATCGACCTCGGCGAGGTCCGGCAGCTTGCCGTACTCGGCCTTCATGATGCGCGCGTCTTTCAGCTTGAGCTGCTTGGTGATGTCCGTCACCCAGCCCTCGCCGAAGCTTTCCCAGGCCAGCGCATCGACGCCGCGCTGACCGAGCATGGTCCACATCGCCATCTCGAAGGCGCCGGTGTCGGAGGCCGGCACGACGGCACAGAGATAGCCGGGCGGCAGGCCGAGCAGCGTCTTGGTTTTCTCGATGGCGAGCTTCAGGCGCGCCTTGCCTTCCTTGGCGCGGTGCGAGCGGCCGAGGAACGCGTTTTCCAGATTTTTCAGGGACCAGCCGGGGCGCTTGGCGCAGGGGCCGGAGGAGAAATGCGGAACAGCCGGGCGCGATGCCGGCTTGGTGGCAGCGGTCATGTGCCTATCCTTCCAGATAGATGCTCCTCGGTGGGGAGGAGTGTCCCGCCGGCGCGTCTAATGGGAAAGGAGGGCCAAGTCAAATCGGGCGTTGGAACAAGCCTACGCCCGAGGTCAGCGGCGGCTGAATTATCACCAGAGGTTTGCGCGCAGACCGACGCGAACCTGATGTTCCCACTGGCTGCCGATTTCGAGCGCGGCTCGGAATTGCGGAGCTCCGATGAGGGGCATGCTGAAGTCACCACCATCCATGTAGAGGCCGCGATATCCGATATCGACAACCCAACCGTGGTTCCACGAAAAGCTGACGCCAGCCATCAGGGCAGCGGCAAGGCCAAAGTTGTTCGCGCTGCCTGCGATCCTGTCTGATGGATGGCGCGCCACCGCCAAGCATCTTCGGCCGTCGTATGGTCGCGATCGATCTGGTTGTGAACAAACCCGACGCCGGCTCCGACGTAGGGCGTAAGGTGCCGCGCGGAGTAAGATCCCAATACAGCGTTGAACAGGCCGACCGTACCGCGCAACTGCACGCATATCACGCGCCGTCCATTGCGACTGTGCCGGGGTCGTTATAGGTCGTGACTGCGTCAATGTCCTGCGTCGCCTCGAAAATCGAGCGTCACGTCTGTGCTGAAAGCGCGACGTCCAATAGGCGCCAGCGCCGATGGAGCCGTGGAACACATCGAGCAGCTAGAGCTCTATCCGACTGCGCCGCTGTGATGCCGGACGCGCGCCGTAAGTCAGCTCCACTTTCGGAGATAGGACGGATCACCCGCGAAAGCCCCAGCCGAGGTCGGCGCGCAGGTAGTAGGAGAAGCTCTCCTGGATGGGCATCGGCGCCGGAACCGGAATCGGCGCCGGCACACGGTCCCTGCGCGCCGTTGGCAAAGGCTGGAGCGGCGCCAAGCACCGTGAGCGGAAAGCGCGAATGCGACGGCGAGCCTGCGCGACATGATGATCCCCTGCAATCTTCCAAGAGGCGCTCACGCGCCTTCAGCGCAATCTGTCGGCGATCGGCGGGATGCAGGTACGAAGGTCAACCGGAGCGATCACCCCGGCTGAGCGCGAAAACGCCAGCCGGAACGCACGGCGACTACGGAGGCGCGCAGACCGCGCAAGCCTGCCGGTGTCCAACGGGCACAAGGCAGCTTGACCGCCCGGCCCTAAATCCACGGGTTCGCAACATGCACCCGCGCTTGGAAGCGACCGACGCAGGTTGCGCGCACATTCGTGCACGCTCAGCATGGTCGAGAAGCTTTAAGAAGCAATTAAGTCGCGCGCCGTTGTCAGGCAGCCTGCGCGACCTTGCGCACCGCCTCGGCGATGTCGCCGACGACCTGGTGGACGATCTGCTCGTCGTCACCCTCGGCCATCACACGGATTACGGACTCGGTGCCCGATGGGCGGATAACGAGCCTGCCGTCCTTACCCAAGCGAGCCTTGCCGGCATCGATGGCGTTCTTGACCTCCGCATGCTCCAGAGGCGCGCCGTTCGCGTAGGGGACATTCTGCAGGAGTTGCGGCACGGATTGAAAGCGGCGGCACACCTCGCTGACCGGGCGTCCGGAAGCGACGACGACCGACAACACCTGAAGCGCCGCAACGAGACCATCGCCCGTGGTGATGAAATCGGAAAGCACGATGTGGCCGGATTGCTCGCCGCCGACGTTGAAGCCGTGCTTGCGCATGTGCTCGACAACATAGCGGTCGCCGACCGGCGTGCGGACCATCTCGAGCCCCAGGCCTTTGAAGTAGCGCTCCAGGCCAAGGTTGGACATGACGGTGGCGACGACCCCGCCGGCGGACAGCCTGCCGCTGTGGTGCCAGCTCTCGCCGATCACGGCCATGATCTGGTCGCCGTCGACGGTATTGCCCTTCTCGTCGATGATGACGACGCGGTCGGCATCGCCGTCGAGCGCAATGCCGATATCGGCCCGCATCTCGCGCACTTTGGCGCGCAGAGCGTCCGGCTCGGTGGAACCGCACTTCTCGTTGATGTTGAGGCCGTTCGGCTCGACGCCCATCTTGATCACCTCGGCGCCGAGCTCCCACAAGCACATCGGGTGCAACCTGGTAGCCAGCACCGTTCGCGCAATCGACCACCACGCGCATGCCATTGAGGCGGATCTCGCGGGGCAGGGTGCGCTTGGCAAACTCGATATAGCGTTCCTGCGCGCTGTCGATGCGCCTCGCACGCCCGATCCGGTCGGGCGGCGCCAGCAACGCGGCGCTGTCGCTGCCCATCAGCGCCTCGATACGGCCCTCGACCTCATCGGAGAGCTTGTAGCCGTCGGGACCGAAGAGCTTGATGCCGTTGTCCTGATAAGCGTTGTGGGAGGCCGAGATCATGACCCCGAGGTCGGCGCGAAGCGAGCGCGTCAGCATGGCGACGGCCGGCGTCGGCATCGGGCCGAGCAGGAAGACATCCATGCCGACGGCCGTGAACCCGGACTGGAGAGCGGATTCGATCATGTAGCCGGAGAGGCGCGTGTCCTTGCCGACGACCACGCGATGGGGACGTCCGCCGCCATTGGAGAACAGCTTGCCGGCGGCCATGCCGACCTTCAGGGCGACCTCCGAAGTCATGGGCTCGCGGTTGGCGAAACCACGAATGCCGTCGGTGCCAAAGTACTTGCGAGTCATAGGCCGCCTCGGGAGCGCCGAAATCTGCGTTGCATAGGCACGGATTCAGTTTGCCACTGTAACGCATCTGAAGGGCGTCGGGTATGGTCCAACATCAAAAGCGGTAAGCAAAGATTGCACCAGCCAGCGTTCCCTGCGCCGTGAGGTCAGTTCGAACCGGCTGTCACCGGCAAAGGCGGCGGCGGCAATCGCGAGAGCCTGGCGTGTCGCGGCCACATCGTGGACACGGATGATGTTTGCACCTTGCTCCGCCGCAATGAGTGCGGCCGCCAACGACCCCGGCAGCCGCTCGTCGGCAGTGCACCCGTCAACTTGGAAATGAAGCTCTTGCGCGAGGCGCCCAGCAGGACGGCACAACCCAGGCCGTGGAATATGCTGAGCGAGCCGAGCAGCGCCAAGTTGTGCGCGAGCGTCTTGCCGAAGCCGATGCCGGGATCGACGATGAGGCGCTCGCGCGGTATGCCAGCGGCCTCACATGTCGCCGATGCGTAGCGCCAGCGCGTCATAGACGTCGAGCACGACCTCGTCGTAGCGCGGATCGCTCTGCATGGTGCGCGGGTCGCCGAGAGAATGCATGAGAACGACAGGAAGGCCGCAGGCGCGCTACGGTCGCGAGGCTTTCGGGATCGTGGCTGAGGGCAGAAACGTCGTTTATCAAGCGGGCACCGGCATCCGCTGCACTTGCCATCACCAAGGCGTTTCGGGTGTCGATCGAAATTGGGACGCGCGCGCGGCACGCCACCGCCTCGATCACAGGAAGGACGCGGCGCTTTTCCTCGTCAGTGCTGATGGGCTCGGCACCTGGCCGGGTCGACTCGCCGCCGATGTCGAGGATGTCGGCGCCTTCCGCCTCCAGCCGCAGCGCATGGGTGATTGCAGCGCTCGGCATCCCAAAACTTGCCGCCGTCGGAAAAGCTGTCGGGCGTGACGTTGACGATGCCCATGATGAGTGGGCGCGTAAGATCGCAGCCGGCGATAGGCGCGCGCGTGGCTCCGAGCCGCTCCAGCGACCGGCTTCAGCGCCGGCATGGGGGGACGCAAGGAGTTCACCGGCTGTCATGAACCGGCGGTCTATGTGCGACGCATCCCGCTCGATCACCTCGGCGGCGGCAAACGACAATTCCGCCCGCCCGCCGACCCTGAGGCACCTGTCCGGCGCCCGCGCATGGGCGATGCGGCCTGTCGGGCGAATGTAGAGGGGTGACGTCAACCGCAACCATCCTGCGCATGCGGCGGTCCGGTCGCGCAGGCACATGCCCACGCAAACGAACGGGGCCGGAAAACCGACCCCGTTATATGCGCCTGTCGCAGCAAGCCCGGCAAGGCCGGGCCGGCTAGGTCTGAGGATAGGGCTCCAACCCGCCAGTGCCCGGGCTCCGCGCGAGGCGGACGAGCCTTGCCAACGTTGGGAACCGCAGGACCCGCAGGGCCCTTGGTCTCCTCGTCGTCAACAGTGCGGACGATCTTATCGCCGCGCATCAGGGCACCTACCTCGTCACCCGTGATGGTCTCGAATTCCATCAGCGCCTGCGTGATCGCCTCCAGCTTGTCGCGATTGGAGGTCAGCGTCTCGCGCGCCTTCTTCTCGCCGGCCGTGACGATGCGGCGAACTTCCTCGTCGATCAGCTTCGCCGTCTCCTCCGACATGTTCTGCCGCTGGGTGATGGCGTGGCCGAGGAAGACTTCCTGCTGGTTGTCGTTGTAGCGCAGGGGCCCGAGCTTGTCGCTCATGCCCCACTCGGTGACCATGCGCCGCGCCAGGTCGGTCGCCTGCATGATGTCGCTGGACGCGCCGGTATTGAGGTGCTCCTCGCCGTAGATGAGCTGCTCGGCGACGCGGCCGCCGAACATGGTGGCCATGCGCGCCTCGCACCACTGCTTGGAGTAGCTGAGCTTGTCGCGCTCGGGCAGGCTCATGGTGACGCCGAGCGCACGTCCGCGCGGAATGATCGTCACCTTGTGCAGCGGGTCGTTGCCCTGCACCAGCACGTTGACGAGCGCGTGGCCGCCTTCGTGATAGGCGGTGGCGAGCTTCTCCTCCTCGGTCATGATCATGGACCGGCGCTCGGCGCCCATCATGACCTTGTCCTTGGCAGTCCTCGAACTCGGCCTGCGTGACAAGGCGCTTGTTGCGCCGCGCCGCCAGCAGCGCCGCTTCGTTGACGAGGTTGGCGAGATCGGCGCCCGAGAAGCCAGGCGTGCCGCGCGCGATCACCTTGGGATCGACGTCGGGCGCCAGCGGCACCTTGCGCATGTGCACCTTGAGAATTCTCTCGCGGCCCGCCGACGTCCGGGTTCGGCACCATGATCTGGCGATCGAAGCGGCCGGGACGCAGCAGCGCCGGATCGAGCACGTCGGGCCGGTTGGTGGCGGCGATGATGATGATGCCTTCGTTGGCCTCGAAGCCGTCCATCTCGACCAGCAGCTGGTTGAGCGTCTGCTCGCGCTCGTCGTTGCCGCCGCCGAGACCGGCGCCGCGATGACGGCCGACGGCGTCGATCTCGTCGATGAAGATGATGCAGGGCGCGTTCTTCTTGGCCTGCTCGAACATGTCGCGCACGCGGGAAGCGCCGACGCCGACGAACATCTCGACGAAATCGGAGCCCGAGATCGTGAAGAACGGAACGTTGGCCTCACCGGCGACGGCGCGCGCGATCAGCGTCTTGCCGGTGCCCGGAGGACCGACCAGCAGGCAGCCGCGCGGGATGCGCCCGCCGAGCCGCTGGAACTTCTGCGGATCGCGGAGGAACTCGACGATCTCCTGCAAATCGGACTTGGCTTCGTCAACACCCGCCACGTCCTCGAAGGTCACACGCCCCTGGCGCTCGGTCAGCAGCTTGGCCTTGGACTTGCCGAAGCCCATGGCGCGGCCGCCGCCGGACTGCATCTGGCGCATGAAGAAGATCCAGACGCCGATCAGCAGCAGCATCGGGAACCAGTTGACCAGCACGCCCAGGATGGAGGGCACGTCCTCGTCGGGAGCCCGCGCGGTGATCTTTACGTTCTTCTTTTCAAGCCGCGAGACAAGACCCGGATCTTCAGGCGGAACGGTGGTGAAATTGCCGCTCTTATCGCGATAGGTCCCGGTGATGCGATGCTTGGCGATCGTCACATCGGCGATGTTTCCGGAGTCGACGCCCGCGAGGAAGTCGGAATAGCTGATTTCGTTGCCCCGCCGACTTTGCCCGGGCCCCTGGAACAGGTTGAAGAGGGCCACCAGCAACAGGGCGATCACGACCCAGATTGCGAGGTTCCGGAAGTTCGAATTCATTGAAATTCCTTCATAACCACCGGGATACCTCTTGCCGCCGCCACCCGGTGGAGCTGCCAGCACCCGCGTTTGCTCGCGCGGGCCCGCGTCCGATGTAACATAGGTGTCTCTAAGATTTTTGCCAAGTTGGGCGCCCCTGGAACTTGTCCATGCACCCGAGGGGCCGGGAGCTGCGGGATTGTCAGCTTTTCCGCCAGTTCAGGAGGACGGAACGAGGGTATCCCGCTGGCCGAAGCCGAGGAACTCGGCGCGCAGCAGTTCCCGGTGACCGGGCTCGCCCCAGTGTTGTAGAGGCGGAACCGCGAGCAAGATATCGTCGATCCAGAACGAAGGCACCAAAGTCGCCGAACTGAACGGCACGGCGGCAAAGGCGGGATCGTCACGGCGCAGTCTGCTTAGAGCCGTATCGCCAAGGGGTTTAACATCGACGGTCGCGTGCGACAGATGTGGGGAGGCGTGCACGACAAAGCGGCCGTCCCAAACCGCACTCGTGCCGCGCGCCAGACCGAACCTGGGCAGGGGCGTGCGGCCAGGCTCGCGCTCGACTGTTACTTCGCCACCATTGGCCACGACCTTCGCGCGCGACAGCGTCCACGCGCCCGAGCCTGCGCTTGGTTGCCCAATCAGTTCCGTCACCATGACCTCGAGCTTTGAGAGGGGTGGGCGGTCGCCGGAACCGCCTGCAGCGGCGACGGCTCTTCCGAGTACGCGCAGCGCGATTTCAGCGCCTGCCTCACGCAGCTTCGTCCGATCAATCGTGATGCGACCCAACCGATCCGTGGAAACGCTCCCGCTTGCGGGAGCGAGGAAGCGGGCGGTTGCGGCATCGAGCGCGTCACGAACCCGGCCGAGGCGGGCAGCGCTCAATGCAAGCATCTCATTCGTGAGGCCTAGCCTTGCCAGTTCGTCGCGCGCGGCCCGCAGGCGCGTACGCTCGAATTCTGTCGCCTCATTCGTCGGATCCTCGATCCAGCCAATGCCGCGACTCCGAAGCGTCGCGATCAACCGTTCCTTCGGCACATCGAGAAATGGGCGCAGGATAAGCAGCGTGCTTTGAGGAGAGCGATCTGACCCAACACTTGCGGGGAGATGAGCGACCGGCGCCATCGCCGCGAGGCCATCAATGCCGCTGCCACGCGCCAGCCGCATCAGCAGCGTCTCGGCCTGATCGTCGCGTGTGTGAGCGGTGAAAACGGCGGCGATGCCGTTGGCGGACATCTGCTCGGCAATCAGTCGATAGCGCGCGCTACGCGCCGCCGCCTGGATGCCCGTCTGTGGCTTGGGGCCGGACCAGAGGAGAACTTTGTGCCGCAGTCCGAGGCGCTCCGCCTGTTCGGCAACCGCGCGCGCCTCGGAGGCGGAAGAGGTCCGAAGGCCGTGATCCACGGTCAGGACAATGTGAGGGGCAGGATCGGCATCCCTGCGCCTCAGCCAGTCGCTGAAGAGAACCATGAGGGCAGTGCTGTCGGCGCCGCCGGAGACCGCCAGCACGCATGGCTTTTCAGCCG
The DNA here is from genome assembly GCA_963782855.1 of uncultured Alphaproteobacteria bacterium. Classification (GTDB taxonomy): domain Bacteria; phylum Pseudomonadota; class Alphaproteobacteria; order Rhizobiales; family Hyphomicrobiaceae; genus AWTP1-13. The sequence goes on from CAWALW010000038.1 coordinate 31,291, forward strand.
TCCGCTCAAATGGAGCGAACAGGGCATCGGCCTCGTGTGGCTCAATCGGACGACCGCTACTTGTCATGGCCGCAGCACTATATCAGCGCAGCGAAACGCGTTGCGTGCCTCAGCAGCCGCTGCGCTGCCGCTCGGCCTGAGCCATGCTTCGCACATGCGCAGGCGGGTTCGGATACTTGGTCGCAAGCTCGCTGAAGGATGAGCATGCGGCATCCTTCTGGCCGAGCCGCTGCAACGACATGGCGAGCTTCAGGAGTGTCTCCGGAGCCTTGGGGCTTCGTGTGTAGGTTTGATAGCCCTTCAGGAAAGCGCCCGCCGCGGCACGATACTGGCCCCGAACATAGAAAGCCTCGCCGAGCCAGTACTGGGCATTGCCCGCGAGCTGATGATTGGGATGGCGGCGGAGAAAGTCCTCGAACCCCGTCTCGGCGGATCGATAGTCCTTCTGCAAAAGATACCCGTAGGCCTGCTCGTAGAGCTGCTGCGGTTCTGCGTCTGCGTCGCCACGGCCAGGCGGTGATGCAGCCGTGACGCGCGGCGGCGGCCCACCGCCTGGCGGCGGTGTCATGACACGATCGATTTCGTCCTTGGGACCTTCCGGCTCTACGGTGACCGATCCGAAGCGCGGAGGCGGTCCGTCCGCTGACCCCGAACGGCTGGCGAGCGTGCGCACCTGCTCCTGGAGGCCCTCGAGTTGGGCAGCAAGCGCCCGGATCTGCGTTTCAATGGCGTCGAGCCTGCCTGCGTCGGCGGCACTGACGGCGGCGGAGGGGCCTGACGGCCCACGGGGGCCCGCCGGCGCGCCTGCGGTGCCCTTGGCCAAGAACTCCAGCGTGCCGATGACGACCTGGAGGTCGACCAGTTGCTCTTCCAGTTGCTCGACGCGGCGCTGCAGGCCACCAGCCTCCGAGGGTTGAGGAGCCTCGCGCGCGGCAGCAGGAGGCGCCTTGGGAAGGGCGCGCGGACCGGAAGGCGCAGCGGGGGGCATCTGCTGGGCCAGCGCCAGGGAACCTGCCACAGCAATGCCTAGCGCAACCGCAACGGCGCGCATCCAGCTTCTCGGCGCAAAGTCCATGATGTCCGTCGTTCCTCGCAGCATCAGGCAACCAGGGCCTGTCCGTGGCCCTGTTCAACACGACTCCATCAATGGAGCAAGCCGCTGCGCCGCTATTGTGTCGACGACAGCCAAATCGAGCGAAAGGAGGAAGCGCGCTTGGCCGTTGGGTAGCCCAGGAGACGCGCAGCGCGGGCCGGAGGGTGCCCACGCCCGGTCAGCCACGAGGAAGTCCTACGAGTTCCTGGCGGCCGCCGAGCACAGTCTGGGCCCGCCGGTTCTGCGACCAGCAGGAAATGTCGTTGCAGACGGCGACGGGGCGCTCTTTGCCGAACGACACGGTCCTTATCCGAGCGGCGTTGATGCCATTCTGAACCAGGAAATTGCGCACAGCCTGAGCACGCTTGGCACCCAGCGCGATGTTGTATTCGCGGGTTCCGCGCTCGTCGGCATGCCCTTCGATCGTGACCGAATGGTGGGCGTACTGCCTGAGCCATCGCGCCTGGTTGGCGAGCGTCTGCTGAGCCTCCTGCGAAAGGTCGGTGCTGTCCGTGGAGAAGTAGACGAGATCGCCCGCGTTGACGGAAAAGTCGCGTGCGGAACCAGGGGTAGCCGCGCCCCCCTTGTTCATGGCCAAGTCAGCGTCGGGACGATTGTTCGCGCACCCGGCAAGCGTGACAGCGAGGACGACAGCCGCCGCGCCAAAGACCCTGCGCCACATCAGCAGCTTCATGCGGGTTCACCCCTTCTCGAATCGCGATCTGCCGTCAGGCAGGGCCGGCAAATCGGCAAATTGCAGGTTGTTCAGCCTCTTAAACAGCGCTTCGCGCCAAAATTTTGGCCGACGGGACCTGCCTAAGTGAAACGCCGTCGGGCCTTGCGGACAATGCCGCAACCGCGTGTTTTCCCCACAATGCACACGACTGGTGAATCAGACATTAACAATAGAAAAACCGCACCGCGGCAGAGGTCTGCTCGCGATACGGTTTTGATTAGAAGGCACATCAGCCCGGCTTCACTGTGCTCCGGCGAACCGAGAGCTGAGCAGTGGCCGAACCCGCTTGCGCGGATCAGCGGGCTGCGGTCTCCACCGCTACGTCAGCGCCGAGCTTCATCGGCTCATGCATGACTTCACGACGGCACGCGCCCAAGGCAACCGCGGCGACAAGCGCCGAGATAACGATCACGTTCTTGACTTTCATAGTCTTCTCTCCTGACACGTGTTCGGCAATCGCACCTTCTCGCTACCGGTGTGTAACGCTTTGATCAAGGACGCAGCTGCTGATCCACCGGTTTTGCGCGATTATTGGTGCGGAAATGCCACTTCGACTGATACGCATCGGCATGCCGGAACGCGTTACTGAGGCTGCGTGCAGGCCCACCGATGCTTCCGGGCCTCGCTCGTGTCACAGGACACAACAGACGGGTTAAAACGCCGTAAAGTGGTGTTCAGTTGCGTAACGGTCCCCAGGCCGGATCCGAACCGAAGGATGGGGTCTGGACCTGACGCTCGTTGTAGCCGGTCAGGTCGATCGAGAAGAGGCGGGAGCCCCCGCTAGCGCCCTGACTTTCCCGGAAGAAAAGGATCACCCGACCGTTGGGAGACCAGGTCGGTCCCTCGTTGTGGAAGCCCTCAGTGAGGATTCGCTCCCCAGAACCATCCGGCCGCATCACGCCGATCAAAAAATTACCGCCGGCCTGTTTCGTGAACGCAACCAGGTCCCCGCGGGGCGACCATACGGGTGTGGCATACCGGCCCTCGCCATAGCTGATGCGCCTGGAGGCGCCACCTTCGACTCCCATGACATGGAGCTGCTGACCGCCGTCGCGGTCCGATTCGAACACGACGCGGCGGCCGTCGGGACTGTAGCAGGGCGCGGTATCGATCGCCTGGGATTGCGTCAGGCGGCGCGGACGGCGGGTGCGCAAGTCCATCTCTACGATCGAGGCCCCGCCAGCCTCGCCGATGCTCATGATGACACGCTGGCCATCTGGGGAGAATCGCGGCGCGAATGTCATGCCGGGGAGATCACCCACCATCTCGCGCTGGCCGGTGGCGAGGTTCATCAGGAACACGCGCGGCTGATCGGCGACGTACTGCAGATAGGTTATCTCCTGCGTGGTCGGGCTGAAGCGCGGCGTCAGGACGAGTTCGTTGCCCTGGCTGAGAAGCCTGACGTTCGCGCTGTCCTGATCCATGATCGCAAGCCGCTTGCGCCGGCGGTCGCGCGCGCCCGTTTCATCGATGAAGACGACCTGGGTGTCGAAGTAGCCCCTCTCGCCGGTGAGGCGCTCGTACACTTTGTCGGCCACCCGATGCGCCAGACGACGCCAATCGTTCGCGTCGGCGGTGAGCCGGCCGCTGTCGATCTCTCGCTGCGAGAGCACATCCCAGAGCTTGAAGTCAGCGAAATAACGCCCATCCGAAGCACGCCCGGTGCGTCCGACGACGAGCGCCTGCGCGCCGATCACGCGCCAGTCCTGGAAAACGTGGACGGCCGTTCACGTCGCGGATCGGATCGATGAAGGAGGCCCGATCCAGCGGCCGGAAGAGACCCGACCGCTCCAGATTCGCTGTGACTACGCCCGTGACCTCAGCCCCAAACCGCTGGTCATCGCCGGCAAATTCCGGAATGGCGATCTGGATCGGCGCGATCGTGCCTTCACGCTGGGTGCCCCGCAAACCGCCTTCGGAATCCGCCGATCGCTGCGCACGCGCCTTGCGCGGCTCCACCAGTAGCGCGAGCGGCGACAAGGCCGCTGCACAGATGCCCGCAGCCACGCGACGTCGCGTGAGCTCAGAAGTGGGTCTCGCCAACCGGTCGGTTCGTCGCAATCGTGTCATGGCATTGCCTATTCGGTCGCGTGTAGTCTTGCCGGCAATCCGGCGCCTACATCATCTGGCTGGGATCGAATTCCCAGGTGATGACGCGCCAGGCCGCGTACTTGTCAGCGGGAAGGTCGAAGGGAGAGCACTCGCGCACGGCGCGCACCGCAGCTTCAGCCGCAATGCGGAAGAGCGCATCCCCACGAGGCTGCTCCACCTGCGGCTCTCCGTCTACGCTGCCGTCGGGATTCATGCGCCAGCGCAATGTCACAGCAGGCGTGTCGGTGCCGCCGCCGCCCGAAGGCAAGCGCCAGCATACCTTGAGCCGCGAGCTAATCCTTGCCTTCAGCATGGCCGCCTCGCTCGCCGAAATTTGCTTGTCCCGCCCCTCCGCCGCACCAAGAGTGGGGCCCTTCTGCTTGGTCTCGTTCTCAGGTTGGGGCGTGGCCGCTGCGGCATTCTTCTTGCGAGGATCTCGATCCAGGAGCGCGAGCTGCTTCTCTATGGAATCAGGATCGAACTTCTTTTTCGCTTCCTCCTGACGACGCTTCTCCTCTGCCTCCTGCTTGCGCTTGATCTCGGCGGCGCGCTTCTTCTTTTCGTCCTCGCGTCTCTTGCGGTCAGCGGCTTCCTTCTGACGCTTTTCCTCGTCCGCTTTCTTCTTCTGCTCGGCCTGGCGGCGCTCCTCTTCCGCACGCTTCTGCTCCTCGGCGTGCTTCTGATCCTCGGCGCGGCGCTGCTCCTCCTTCAGCGCCTGCTCCTTCAGCATTGCATCGAGCTTCTTCTGCTCGTCGGCAGCAGCAGGCGGCGATGGCGCGCTCTGCTGCAGAAGCGAGCTTCTCGGCGATCGGATCGGCCTGCGGCGCGGGCGGCTCGGGTGGTGGCGGAGGAGGAGGCGCGGTCACGATCTTGGGCCGGGCCGCATCCTTCTTGGCCACGTCCGGCTTCGGCACATCCTTGGCCATGGCCTCGAGCTGCTTGGCCGTGCGCGCACCTTGCTTCAGCTTCGTGAGGTCGGTCTCGGTTACGAGACCCGTGATGATCGCCTCGGGCTCGGCCACGCGCAGCTCACGCTGCGTGTGGATGGTGATGAACGCCCACCCCAGCACCGCCGCATGCAGGAGAATGGAAACTATCAGCCCGAATTGCACTGGGCCTCCCGTGCCTCACCCCTCCGAACTCGGTAACCAGCGAAACCTTGTTGAACCCGCCGAGCTTGATGCGGCCCATCACTTTCATGACGGTGCCGTAGTCGAGACCCTTGTCGCCCCGCACGAAGATGGGCTCATCGTAGCCGCCCTTGGCGATCGCTTTCAGCTTGCCGGCGATCTCATCGAGGCCGACCTGGGTCTCCTGGATGAAAATCTTGCCGTCACGCTGCACGCTGATCGTTAACGGCTCCTTATTGGATTGCAGCTGCTGGCCTTTGGCCTCCGGCAACTCCAGCGGCACGCCGGCCGTCAGCAGCGGAGCCGTCACCATGAAGATGATGAGCAGCACAAGCATGACGTCGACGAAGGGCGTGACGTTGATCTCGTGCATAGGAGTATGGCGGCGAGCGCGGCTGCGACGACCGCCGCCCGGCCTGCCCGAACCTTGCAGACTTGCACCCATGGCATGCCCTCACATCACGTTCTGACGTCGATCTGGCGGGAAACGATGGCCGAGAACTCGTCGGCGAACGCTTCCAGGCGCTGAGAAAGACGCGACGAATCAGCGGCGAACTTATTGTAGAAAATAACCGCGGGTATGGCGGCGAGCAGGCCGAGCGCCGTGGCAAACAGCGCTTCCGCGATGCCGGGCGCCACGATGGCGAGGTTGGTGTTCTTGGAGATGGCGATGGCCTGGAAGCTGGTCATGATGCCCCACACCGTGCCGAACAGGCCGACGAACGGCGCAATGGAGCCGACGGTGGCAAGAAACAGGAGGCGCCTGTCGAGAAGCTCCATCTCGCGGCTGATGGTGACGTCCATCACCTTCTCGACCCGCATCTGAATGCCGCCGAGCGCGCGGATGTTTCCCTCCACGGAGCGTTTCCACTCGCGCATCGCGGCAACGAACAGGGCCGCCATGGAGAAGGTGCGGCCGTGCGAAAGCCCGAGATAGAGTTCATCCAGGGACTGGCCCGACCAGAACATCTGCTCGAAGCGGTCGGCTTCACGCCGGGCACGGCGGAACGCGAAAACCTTCTCGATGATGATGGCCCAGGCCCATACCGAGGCGAGCAGCAACCCGATCATGACGAGTTTAACGACCGGGTGCGCCTGTAGAAAAAGTTCCAGGAAAGAAAAGCCGCCGGACGCGGCGGGCGCCAACTTCTCAAGCATCGTTCAATGTCCGTTTCCTTGCCGGCTTGTGTCGCACGCGAGCCTCTCCAGCCGTGGGGCAATACGAAGCACCCGGCCGCTCGCGCAGCAACCGCCGCCCTGCTCCGATGCTGCTTGCTACCCTTTTCCAGCCCCCCGGGCCAGGGTCATAGTGTCCGCTATTGTGACCAGACTTGGGCTTTCTGTGGACGCCGGATGAGAGACTTGGAACTCTTCCAATCACGTAGCGCAAAGCTCTCGCTGCAACGCTCGGTGCTCAGGCCACGGGCAGAACCATCTGTGTTTGCGTGACAACGGCGCAAAGCTTGCCCGCCTCGGTCTTGATGGTCGTTTGCCAGACCTGCGTGGTGCGGCCGCGATGCAACGGAATCAATTCCGCGATCACGCGCGAATTGAGCGGCGCGGCGCCCATGAAGTTGGTTTTTGATTCGATCGTCGTCGTGCGCGTGTTGGGCGGAAGGTTCACCACAGTACCCACGGCGCCAATGGTGTCGGCAAACGCCATGAAGGCTCCACCGTGACACACGCCGCCGGCCGTGCAGAGGTCTGGGCGCACCACCATGCTGGCGACGATCTTGTCCTTCGTAGCCTCTTTGATCTCCACGCCCATCAAACCGGGGAAGAGTGGCTCAAGACGCTTCTAAATCTCGGCGGCGATCGACATAGGCTAGGTCCTCGAAGGTGATACTTGCGCAAGCTGTACTGTGGTCGCGGGCCCAGAGACTACAGGGAACCGCCATCGCGTAAAGCATTACGCAAGGCCGCCGACAAGCGCATCGGTTTGCCCGACTGCGACACCAGCACGACCATTACTTCGGCGGTAAAGAGCTCGATGCCGTCGCGGGAGATCCGCTGATCGAGGGTCAGGGTGGCGGCGGTCGTTTCCTGCACGCGCGTAACCACTTCGAGGACATCGTCGATGCGCGCCGGCTTCAGGTATTCCAGGCGCATGCGGCGGACCACGAAAGCTGCGGCATCGCTGCCGGCGGAGCCTTCGATCAGGGCACGATGATCGTTCCCGACGAGACGCAGGAAGTCGGAGCGGCCCCGCTCGCACCAGCGCACGTAGCTGCCATGATAGACGAGACCGGAAAAATCCGTGTCCTCGAAGTAGACGCGGACGGGAAGGATATGCCGCCGTCCCGCATCTCCCGTGACGATCCTGCCCGCAAGGTCGGGCCAGCGTGCGCTCGTGTCAGGCGAAGACATCGACCATGACGATTTCGGGCGGAACGCCGATGCGCACGGGCAGGATGGAACATCCAAGTCCGCCTGAGACGATGAGATTGCGATTGCCTTCGACAACGTGGCCATAAGCAAAGCGATTGCCGTATCGCGACGGCACGCGTGGCGAATAGCCGAACAGGCGGACTTGCCCGCCATGCGTGTGGCCGCTCAGCGTGAGGGCGACGCGATCAGGAACAGACGGGAAGATATCGGGCTCGTGCGCAAGCAAAACGACCGGCGCGTCGTCGGTGATCTTCGCGAGCGTGCCGGGTAGGTCATCCACGCCTTCGAAGCGGCGGAAGGCGCGCTTGCGCCGGCTGGTGATGAGGGCGAGCTGATCGCCGAGCCCGGCGAGCCAGAACCCGCGCCCATTCTTCTCGAGTCGAACGGCATCGTTCTCGTAGACGGGGATGCCGACGGCCTCAAGTACGCGCCGCCCATGCACCGGACCCCGGCCGGTACGCTGTGCGGCGAGGTCATCCCACCAGTCGTGATTGCCCAAGATTGCATGCACGCCGAGCGGTGCTCTCAAAACACCGAGCGCCCTGGCCCATTCCTCCGGCGCAACACTGCGCGTCCTGAACTTGTGGCTTGCACCGAAATCGCCGAGCAGCACGATGACGTCGGGATTGAGCTGGTTGGTGTGCTCGGCGATGGCGCGAATGCGATCGGCCGGCATCAGCGGCCCGCCGGCATGGACGTCTGCAATCACGCCGATGCTGAGGTGGAGGCCGGGCGTCCACCGGGACGGCGAAACCGAATAGCGGGTGACGTTGAGGCGATAGCCCGGCTCGATCGCGGAAGCGTAGCCTGAGAGGCCGACCGCACCGACCCCGGACAGGCCAAGAGTTTTCAGGAAGCGACGCCGACTTATTGCCGTCACGCTGTTGCGATCCCCCAATTCACTTCCTCGCCACCGGACCCCCGCCCGGCGGTGTGTGCGTTCTTGCGGCAAAGCATGGTGAAGTTGGGGCGGCAAGCCCGCCTTTCGTTCCAATTCACGCATGCTCGGACCGGATGTCAGCCTGTACCTGCCTTGTCGGACAGACCATCGTCAGCCGATTCATCGAAGAGGCCGATCTGGGGCACCGCCGATCGCGCCGGACCAGTCAGGCCCAGATGCTTGTAGGCGCGCAGGGTGAGGACGCGCCCGCGCGGCGTACGACCGATGAAACCCTGTTGGAGCAGGTACGGCTCGACGATCTCCTCCAACGCGTCGCGGGGCTCGGAAAGCGCAGCGGAGAGCGTTTCTATGCCCACGGGGCCGCCATCGTAGTTGCGCGCGATACAGATGAGGTAGCGGTGATCGAGCGCATCTAGTCCCTCGCTGTCCACCTCGAGCTGGCCGAGCGCGCGATCGGCGATCGGCGCGGTGATGACCTGAGCCTTCTCCACCGAGGCGAAGTCGCGGACACGTCGCAGCAGGCGGCCGGCGATGCGCGGGGTGCCGCGCGAGCGGCGCGCGATCTCCGCGGCTCCATCAGGGCTAACCGCGATCTTGAGAACGCCGGCACCGCGCATGACGATCGTTTGCAATTCCTCGTGCGTATAGAAGTTGAGCCGCACCGGGATGCCGAAACGGTCGCGCAACGGCGTGGTGAGTAGGCCGGTGCGCGTGGTTGCGCCGATGAGCGTGAACTTGCACAGGTCGATCTTGACCGAGCGCGCAGCGGGACCCTCGCCGATGATCAGATCGAGTTGGTAATCCTCCATCGCCGGATAGAGAATCTCCTCCACGGCCGGGTTGAGGCGGTGAATTTCATCGATGAAGAGCACGTCCCGCTCTTCCAGGTTGGTGAGCAGGGCTGCGAGGTCACCCGCCTTGGAGATCACGGGACCAGAAGTGCCTCTGAAGCCCACGCCAAGCTCGCGCGCCATGATCTGCGCGAGCGTGGTCTTGCCCAGGCCCGGCGGACCGGCGAACAGCACGTGGTCGAGAGCATCACCGCGCGCCTTCGCCGCCTCGATGAACACCTTGAGGTTCGAGCGCGCCTGCTCCTGGCCAATAAACTCGCGCAGGAGCTGCGGGCGCAGAGACTGCTCTGCGTCGTCCACCGTATGCTTGGCACCGGTGACGAGGCGGGAGTCATCGGTCATGGTTTGTTCTGATGCTTGTGTTCGCGAGGCAAGTCAAGGCGCAGAGCTTCGATATGCCCGGTCCGCTCGTGAGGTCCGCAAGCGTGAGCTGCGGCGCACGTGGAACCGAGCGCAGTCTCAGCCGTTTGGGGCCGGAAGCAATGAACGACGGATGAATTCTCCGTTGTGCGTTCCTTCAGGTGAGTTCGCGTGAACTTGCCGAGAGATCGAGCGATCGGTCTCGGAAGTTCTACTACCTCAAGGAGATCAGAATGATCGGAAAGTTGAGTCTCGCTGCGGGCCTGCTGGCTCTCGGAGTTGCGTTTGCGCCGCAGGCCTCCATGGCTGCTCAGATGTCCCTGCCCGGCGGCGTCACCGCTGACCGCAGCGACATCGTGCAGGAAGCCCGCTGGCGCAGGAGCCACTGCAGCCGCTGGAATAACGAGTGCCGTGCGCGCTGGGGTGCCGGCCGCGACTATCGCCGTTGCATGCGACGCCACAGCTGCTGATCAGCTCGTTGAGCTTGAGGGCCGGTCCTCCTCGCGGAGACCGGCCCTCGTATTTTCCGCGCAAGGTCCATCGAGGAGGCGCGCGGTTTTCGGGGGCTGGGCCGCTGGAGCTGTGGTCCATTCCTTAGCACCAACCGTTCGGTGAAGCTCGGCCGGAGAAAGGAGTTGAAGGCTTAATGATCTTGAAGATGACACTCAGCGCCGTGACAATCGCGGGTGCCGCGCTGCTGATGACCCACCGCATTTGCGACGCCACTTGCGCAAACGACGCAAGGTCCCGCGACGCTCGGAAACGAGAGCATGGTGGAGCATGTACGCCGCGGCGGACGCCACTTCCGCGGCGGCCGTGGCTTCAGACATTTCCGCGGAGGGCGGAGCTTTCAGGCATTTCCGCGGCGGTCGCAGTTATCGCTTCCGTCACTTTCGCGGACACCGGGGCTTTCGCCGGTGGCATCGGCATCGGCACTTCCGGGGCTATCCGTTCTTCTACTCCGGTGGCTACGGCCGCAGTTGCCGGTATTGGCGCCAACGCTGCGCGGCGCGTTACGGCTGGCACACCGGCGGCTATCAACGCTGCGTCTGGCGCGCAGGCTGCTGACGACGAAAACGGCGTGCGAGATTTTGGGCCGGCGTTCCATCGCCGGCTCTTTTCATTTCAGGCGGCACCGGGAACTGTCGGCATATAGCCTGCGCGCGTCAGCACGTTGAAGCGCCATAGCAGAAGGATGGCGAACAGTCCGGTGCCGATCGACAGGCCGATCCAGACACCGATCGGACCGAGGCCAAGGGTAAAGCCGAAGACGTAACTGCTCGCAAAACCAACGACCCAGAAGCTGAAGGCCGCGATCAGCAACGGGATGCGCGTGTCGTTGAGGCCCCTCAGCGCACCGGCCGCAACCGACTGAATGCCATCCGTGATGAAGAACGTCGCGCCGAGGACGAGAAGGGTGGCTGCCAGCGCGACCGTCTCGCTCTCAACGGTTGCCTCCTGCCCCAGGAAGACCAGCGGAATGCTATGCCGCGTGAGTGCAATCACGAGCGTCATGACGACCATGAAGATCGCGGCAAGGGCGATGGCCACAAACCCGGCGCGCCGTGTAGCGTCGCTGTCGCCGCGGCCAACCGCCTGGCCAACGCGTACGGTCGCGGCCATCGAGATGCCGAAAGGCACCATGTAGAGGATGGCGGCCGTCTGCAGCGCGATCTGGTGCGCGGCGATTGCGCTGGTGCCGAGACGGCCCATGAGCAATGCAGCGGCGGCGAAGAGACCGTATTCCAGCATGAAGGCACCCGAGATCGGAATGCCGACCGCAAGCAGCCGCCCGAACAGAGGCCAATCGGTGCGCCAGAATTTGCCGAGCACACGGAACTTCTTGAAAGGGTGACGCGTGTAGCAGACCCAGATCGCGGCCACACACATGAAGGTGTTGACGATCGTGGTGGCGTATCCCGCCCCCATGATTCCGAGTTCCGGAAAACCCAACGCGCCGTAGATCAGCGCGTAGGCGAGCCCGGCATTGAGCGGAATGGCGGCGAGCGTGATCCATAACGCGGGCTCCGGCCTGTTCACGGCGCTCATGAAGTTTCGCAGCACCATGAAGATCCACGCCGGAATGAGGCACCACGCCAGGCCCCTCAGGAACAATCCGGCGAGTTCGGCGGGTCTCGGCTGCTGACCGAGAGCGATGAGGAAGTCCTCGCCCCAGAACTGCAGCAGCGTCAGGGGCACGCCGGCGATGACAGATGCCCATAGGCCAACGCGCACCGACCGGCGCACATAGCGCGGCTGGCGCGCACCGAAGGCCTGCGAGGCCAGCGGTGCAACAGCGGACACGAGCCCCATGCCGATCGTGAAGGCCGCGAACAGTATGGTGTGACCGAGCGCGGCCGCTGCCACGACCTCGGCCCCGAGCCGCCCGAGAAGGGCGAGGTCGGTCGTCATCATGGCGATCTGGCCGAGTTGGGCAGCGGCCATAGGCGCGGCCAGCCGGATGGTTTCACCGAACTCGGCGCGCCAAAGGCTTCGCGCCGCCGGCTCACGCGACCCGGCGGCGGCAATGACTTGCGATGCCGTCATGGCCGCAACATAGGGTGCGCGGCGAGAAAGGGAAGCACCCGGGCCCTCACAACGATGCGAGAGCGCGCCGCGTCGGACGGGCTTCAAAAGCTGAGACGCATCGAGTTGTGACGCGGAATTTAATGAGACCTCAATGCCGCGTGTGTATTGCTGGTTGTGAACCACAAAGATGCGTCCTGTCCGATGTTGCAGGTACTCCGATCAGCGCTCTCGTGGCTCCGAATCCCGTTCGGGGCAGGCGGAGAGGCTTGCGAGGACGACGGACAGGACATCGACGCCGTTCTGCAGTTCGAGCAGCTGATCGGCGAGTTGCACCTGGCAGCCTTGCAGACGGCGGTGGTGACCAGCGGCATCAATGTGCTCGCTCGCGGCGGGCACCTGGAGAACGCCTCTGACCTAAGGGACCTGATGCCGAAAGCGCCGGCGCCCGCGAAGACGTCACTGGGCCGCCGCGTGCGCGAAGAGATCGACATCAAGTTCAGCAGTCTCGCTCCCACGCGTGAGTTCTTCAGCGCCGCGAAGATCGCCCAGCGCGATCTGGGCGCGTTCTGCAACGACGCCGACAAATTCGGCGCGGAGGAAGCGGCGTTCCTCGACGTGGCGCACCTCGACGTCGAATGGCACAACCTGAGCACCGGCGCGCTCGCGGCGGTGATCGCGCTGGAAGCGGACGTGCGGCGCTGCCTGCCCGAGCGCTACACGCGCAACACGCCGATACTGAAGAAGCTCCTCGTGGAGGTCGTGCGAGGCGGACACCCGTGCGTCGGTGACGACGGCGTGGTGCGGCTCCCCGATCTGCCGCAACGACGCGCTGCTATGCGGCCGAACGTGCACCTGCCGTGCGTGATCGAGCACCAGGGCCAGACGTGGCGCGCCGTCGCCAAGGACATCTCGACCGGGGGGGCGGGCTTGAGCGGCGTGCCGGGGCTCACACCGCAGAGCGTGATCCTCGTCGATTTCGAGAATGGGCACTGCGTGGCCGGCCTAGTCGTGTGGAGCAAGGGCCATCGCGCGGGCGTCAAGTTCGACACGCCGCTGAAAACGACCCATCCATTGCTCGAGGAATCGAAGGACGCGCCGGTGCATTAGTGCTTCCGTGCGCGAGAACGGGTAGCAACGCGCTCGCCGATCTAGATATCAAGTTGCGGCGCATCCGGCACGATCGGGGCGGTGGGGTCTAGAAGGGCGGGATCGTCGTTGACGGTCTTGTTGAGACGCGTCGAGACCGGCCACATCTTCATCAGGCTGGACGGAAACGGCACGAGAAGGTCGTGCGGATCGGGATCGAGCGTCGAGAGCCAGCGATCATAGGATTCTGCCGGGACGATCACCGGCATGCGGTCGTGGATCTCGGCCATCAGCTCGTTGGCCGGACAGGTGATGACCGCGAAGGTGCGCAACCACTCGTCCGTGCCCGGCCTCTGCCAGTTCTCCCAGATACCCGCGAGCGCAAACGGCTCACCGGAGCGCATGCCGATGGCATAGGGCTGCTTGGCGGTGGCGCCTTTGATCGCCTTCCACTCGAAGAAATTGTCGACCGGGAGAAGGCAGCGCCTGCTCGCGGTAGGCGTCGCGGAACATCGGTAGGGACGCGACGGTCTCGCCTTTGGCGTTGATCGGCTTGCGGCCGCCGCCAGGTTCCTTGCTCCAATAGGGAATGAGGCCCCACCACAGGCGGTCGAGTGTGCGCTCGCCGGTCTTGGGGTTCTGCCGGATGACCCAATGCTCCTCGCCGGGCGGACCGTTGTAGCGCGGCGGCAGGTCGTAGGGCGGCTCGACGAGGTTGACCGTGGTGAGCCCGAGGCCGAGCTTGGCCGGATTGCTCTTCTGCGTGATGCGCCCGCACATACAGGCCCATTAGCTGGCAGCGGGAAGCGAGGTCAAGCCGCAGTGAGCTTGGCGAGCACGGCGTCGGACACCTCGAAGTTCGAGTAGACGTTCTGGACGTCGTCGTCCTCTTCCAGGCCGGAGATCAGCTTCAGAATGCTGGCTGCCTTTTCCTCATCCACTGCCGTCGTCTGCGATGGCCGCCAGAGCGCCTTGGCGGAAACAGGCTCGCCGAGCTTGGCCTCCAGTGCAGCGGACACGCTTGCCAAGTCTTCGAAGGCGCAAGTTATCAGGTGACCGTCGGCATCCGACTTCACATCGTCGGCGCCGGCCTCGATGGCAGCTTCGAGCACGGCGTCGGCGCTGCCAGCGCCCGGCGCGTAGGCGATTTCGCCAACGTGCGCGAACATGTGCGAGACGGCCCCCGTGGCGCCAAGGTTGCCGCTGTACTTGGTGAACACGGCACGCACGGCACCGCCAGTGCGGTTGCGGTTGTTGGAGAGGGCTTCGACGAGGATGGCGACGCCGCCTGGGCCGTATCCTTCGTAGCGGATCTCCTCATAGCTCTCCGTATCCGCGCCGGACGCTTTCTTGATCGCGCGCTCGATATTGTCCTTGGGCATGTTCTCGGCGCGCGCCGCCTGGATGGCGAGGCGCAGGCGCGCGTTCATCGTGGGATCGGGCGTCCCCGTCTTGGCTGCCACCGTGATCTCGCGCGCGAGCTTGGCGAACATCTTGGAGCGGGCGGCATCCTGCCGCCCCTTGCGGTGCATGATGTTCTTGAACTGCGAATGGCCGGCCATGTGCTTCCCGCGGTCGCGTCTGTGGTGATTTGCGGACGAATTTACAGGCGAGAGGCGACCGCGGTCCAGCCTCGCGGCAACGGCGGGTTCCCGCACTCATTGCCGCTGGGCGGCCTTGGACTGCTCTTTGCCGCCCTCCGCGCCAGCACTTGATGATCGACCAGTAGTCACCGGCTAACGTGATTGCAGAGGCCCTCGCGGACAACCGCGGGGGCCTCTGCCGTGGTCTACCTGACGAGTTGCAGGAAGATGAGCAGCAGGCCGAGGATCGAGACGGCCCAGGCTGCGGTGCGCAGCCAGGCGATACCGGCCATGTAGATGACGGCGTGCGCAACGCGTCCCCAAAAGAAAATCTGCGCGCCGAGGACGGTCATGCTGTTGCTGACATTGACCGCGCGGGCGACGAGCACCAGCACCGCGAACAGGATCAGGTTCTCGAGCATGTTGCGATGGGCGCGCGCCGCGCGGCCGGCCCAACTCGACATTTCCGGCATGTTCTCACGGTTGCCCGCGAGTCGCGGAAGGCCAACCTCCGAGCGTGGCGCCCGACGCGGCGATCACGGCCAGCACCAGGGTCAGGGCTGCCGACCAGACCAGATAGGCAAGTTCGGGTGTCATGTTGTTTCCTCCACCAATGTTGACCTTCGATCACTTGCCCAGGGCGGCGAGGACCTCAGGCAAAATGCGCTCGGCCAGGATCGCGTAGCCGGCCGCAGTGAAATGGATGCCATCCTCGCGTAATTCGGTGCGCGGCAGGGCATCCAGCATGTCGTTCTCCATCATGACCAGCTTGACGCCGCGCGCTGCAAGCCAGCTGCGGATATCCTCGATGTTGCGCGCGCGGTCGGCCCCCTCCCCCACGCGCGCATCGTTGATGCCGGGCTGCAGGATGACGAGTTGCGTTCCCTCCGGCATTCCCACCTGCAGCCGGGCCGACATGCCGCGCGTCGTATCGCCGGCGATGCCGAAGTTGTGAACGGTTGCGTTGACGCCCTTGGCCTTGAGCATCCGCTCCAGACGCGCCGGATACGAGTCGGAGGCGGGCAGACCCCAGCCTTCCGTGTTGCTGGCGCCGAGGGCGAGGATCGTGACCTGCGTTGGCGGTGTCTGCGCAGCAGTCGCAGATGCAAAGGCGGCTAACGAACCGAGACACCATACCAGGAGCTGTCGCACAGCAAATTCTCCCGCCCAGTGGCGCGCACTCTGCAGCAATTAACGGTCCGGCAAAAGCTTGATGCTGCAATATGCGAATCACATTCGCGAGCGCCGGAGACATCATGCCACGTTTACGGATCGTAGCCCGGATCAGCTTCGTCCTGTTGGGGGCGCTTCTTGCCGCGAGCAGCGCCATGTCCGCGGACTTGGACCTGCGCCGCAGACCTGCCGCGCCGCGCTCCAGACTTGGCCCCGCGCCCGATTTGTCACGTGCCCTCGGCATCGACCGCATGTGCGAGACGGAAACGATCGAGGTCGAGGTCTACCCGCCGGCGCCGCGCTACGTGTACGACAACCGGCGCGGTGCGACATGGACGGGCAACGGCTGGGTCTACCTGCCAGTGGGCGAATATCCGAACGAAGACGCGCCCCGGCTCGTTGCGCCCCCGCCGCCGCACGGGGTCAACCCGGCGGAATTCCTCAAGATTCCGTGCCGCATTCTCGAACACATGCAGCACCTGCCGGATTACCTGCCGGGCCGCTGACGGCCTCAGGCACCCACATCCAGCACGGTGTGGGCGACGTGCTCGCGCCCGTACTCCCCACGTGCCCGAACCGTGACGCGGTGCGCACCAGCCGGCACGCGCTCGACGTCGGCGTACCACAGATGCGTGAACTCGACGGGCTGGACCCATGGCTTGCGAACGGCATCCTCGCGCGCGAGCACCTGATGCAGGAAGGGATCGTGGGCGCGCAGGCGAGCCATCGGTGCAGCGGCCGTCACGCCTGGGATCTCCAAGGTCACGGCTGTCCTGGGGCCGCCATCGAACACGTTGGCGATGATCCTGCAGCTTCCGCCGGCTTGTTCAGTCAGTAAACGCAGTTGGGTGTCGCTTTGGCCAACCGCCGGCACTGACAGGTACGTGCAGGTTTCGTGACGGCGGCAGGCCTTCGTCGGCCTGGATCGACCGGCGCCGTCATGGTCAAATGGCGTGCCGGGGCCGCCAAGAGGATGCCGCCATGATCGAAGTCCACCACCTCAATAATTCGCGCTCGCAACGCATCCTGTGGCTGCTCGAAGAGCTCGGGCTCGAGTACGACATCGTGCGCTATCAGCGCGATCCGGTAACGCGGCTAGCCCCTCCGGCGATCAAGGCCATTCATCCGCTCGGGAAGTCACCGGTTATTCGCGACGGGGGGCTGGTGGTCGCCAAGTCAGGAACGATCGTGGAGTATCTCGTCGGCAAATACGGCAACGGACGATTGGCACCCAAGGTGGATTTCAACTCGCCCGACTATGTTGCCTACCTGCATTGGATGCACTTCGCGGAAGGCTCGGCGATGCTGCCGCTCCTGCTCAAACTGTATGTCGGGCGACTCAAGGAAGCGGGCGCTCCGCTCGCGCCGCGCATCGAGAGCGAACTGAAGAACCACTTCGACTACATGAGCGGGGCGCTGGGAGAGAGCGACTACTTCGTCGCCAACACCTTCTCCGCTGCCGATATCCAGCTCTCATTCGTGCTCGATGCCGGTGGATCACGCGGGCCGTTGAAAAATTATCCCAACCTGGTGCGTCTCGACGAACGGCTGCGCGCCCGCCCGGCATACAAGCGCGCGGTCGAGCGCGGCGGCCCCTATGAGGTCGGGCGTTAGGCGCTGAGGCCATTTGTTAGCGCGCATGCTACCTCGCCACCACGATCGGCTCCGGCGGGCGCGGCCGCGGATCAGGTCGGAGGCCTTGTCGGCCAGCATCAGGGTCGCGGCGTTGAGGTTGGCGGAGAGCATGGTCGGCATGATCGAGGCGTCGATCACGCGCAGGCCTTCCAGGCCGCGCACGCGGAGCTGGTCGTCGACCACGGCCATCGGGTCGGTGCGCCGGGCCCATGCGGCAGGTGCCGGCGGGATGGAAGGTGGTGGTGCCGCGCTGCTTGGCAGCGCCGAGCAGGTCTTCGTCGCTCTGCACCTTGTCGCCGGGAAAATCCTCGTAGTCGTAGTAGGGCTCGAGCGGCTTGGTCTTGAGCAGGCGGCGCGCGAGCTTCATGCCGGCGAGCAGCACGCGGCGGTCGCTCTCCTCGGCGAGATAGTTGGGCTGGATGATGGGCGCCTCGAACGGGTCGGCGGACCGCGCGCGCACGTAGCCGCGGCTCTCCGGCCGCTGCTGCCAGGAGGCGACCGTCATGCCGGGCTCGCGCTCGAGCTGGCCCTGCACGCCCTCCATGTAGCTCGCCGGCGTGAAGGTGAGCTGCAGGTCGGAGGTGGCGACATCGGGTTCCGAGCGCCAGAAGCAGTAGACGTGGGTGGGGCTCAGCGCCAGCACGCCCTTGCGCGTGAGCAGCCATTTGGCGACCTGGCCGGCGAGGCGCACGCCGCGCACCATCTCGTTGATGGTGTCGATGTTCTTGACGCGCGCGGTGAAGCGCGGGGCGTAGTGATCGCGCAGGTTCTCGCCGACGCCGGCAAGCGCGTGCTTCACCGGAATGCCGAGCGATTGCAGCAGGTGCGGGCGGGCCGATGCCCGAAAGCTGGAGGAGCTGGGGCGAATTGTAGGAGCCGGCGGAGAGGATCACCTCGCGGCGGGCGCGGACCTCCTTCAGTTCGCCGCGCGGCCGCCGTTGCGATAGCGAATGCCCGCGGCGCGGCGGCCTTCGAGCACGATCTCGGTGGTGTGCGCGTGGGTGATGACATCGAGGTTGGGCCGGCGCATCGCGGGCTGCAGGAACGCGCGCGCGGCGCTGACGCGGCGGCCCTTCTCGATGGTGCGCTGGGCGTAGGCACACGCCTTCCTGGATCACGCCGTTGTAGTCGGGATTGCGCGGGATGCCGAGGCGTGGTCGCGCCCTCGATGAAGGCGTCGCACAGCGGATGGCGCCAGTCGATGTCGGAGACGGTGAGGCTGCCGTCGCGGCCGCGATAGGTGGCGTCGCCGTCGCCGAGGCGCCGCTCCATGCGGCGGAAGTAGGGAAGCACGTCGGCGTAGCCCCAGCCGCGGTTGCCGAGCTGCGCCCAGGTGTCGAAGTCCATGCGCTGGCCGCGGTTGTAGATGTGGCCGTTGATGGAGCTGGAGCCGCCGAGCGTCTTGCCGCGCGGGGCGGGGATGCGCCGGCCGCCGGTCCATTCGCTGGGCTCCATCTTGTAGAGCCAGTTCACGCGCGGGTCGCTGTAGGTCTTGATGAAGCCGGCGGGGATGTGGATGAACGGATGCCAGTCGCGCGGGCCCGCCTCGAGGACGAGCACGGTGGCGTTCCGGGTCCTCGGTCAGGCGGTTGGCCAGGACGCTGCCCGCCGAGCCGGCGCCGACGATCACGTAGTCGAAAGTCTGCAAACGTCCCCTCCACCTAGAGCTTTTTCGTTCGCTGCTAGAACCGCCAACGTAGCGCAAAAAACCAAGGCGCACAGCGGAGTGCGGACCGCAAGCGACCGGCAGGTATGCGGCACACCACAACCACGGGGAACCCCGGCAGCCAAGCTCACGTTCTCTGGCAATGGACGAACAGCGCCGCAGCCAACGCCAGCGGGTTCTTAAGGCAGAGAAGATTTCCTATGGCGGCGGCTCAATCGTGATCGACTGCACGATCCGTAACGTGTCAGCCACAGGCGCGCGCCTGCAGGTGCCGACGTCGGTCGCCATCCCGGACAAGTTCGACTTCTTCGAGACCGCGACGGGAAAGGCCCGTCAAGCCCGTGTCATGTGGCGCAAGGGTGACGTGATGGGTATTCGTTTCGAAGACTGAGGCGGCGGCAGCCAAGCTCCACGTTTGCGGCCACACGCGTTCGCGAACCACGGTAGACTTGCCTGGCCGGTCTTTTGCCATAGCCGGAGGCAAGCACATGAAATTCGACTTCTCGACGCTGATCTGGATCGTGATCGCGGTTATGGCGCTGCAGCCGCTGCTCATGGGGCGCTGGTTCGCCGTTGCGCCGCGATGCAGGCCATCCGCGCGGTCGAGAAGGCGCACGGCACGCGCGTCATCACCATGATCCATCGCCAGGAGAAGCGCAGCCTGTTCGGCTTCTACGGTCCCGCGCCACATCGATCTGGAGGACGCGCAGACCATCATCGCCGCCGATCAAGGAGACGCCGCCCGACGTGCCGATCGACCTGGTGCTGCATACGCCGGGCGGGCTGGTGCTGGCGGCGATGCAGATCGCGCGCGCGGTGGAGGCGCATCCGGCGAAGGTCACGGTGTACGTGCCGGTTTATGCCATGTCCGGCGGGACGCTGATCGCGCTGGCAGCCGACGAGATCGTGCTCGGTGAGTTCTCGGTGCTCGGACCCATCGATCCGCAGATCGCGGGCTTCCCGGCCGCGAGCATCGTGCGGGCGCGCGAATCGAAGCCGGTCGCAGCACGTCTTCGACCTGACGCTGGTGCTCGCGGACGTGAGCGAGAAGGCGCTGGCGCAGGTCAAGCGCGGCGCGGTCGAACTGCTCACGCCGCGCATGGAGCAGAAGGCGGCGGAGGCGCTTGCCGACAAGCTGGCCGGCGGTCACTGGACGCACGACTACGCCCTGACCGCGACCGAGGCGACAGGCGCTTGGCCTGCCGGTCAAGGTCGCCATGCCCTCGAGGTCTGGAGTTGATGAAGCTCTATCCGCAGCCGGTGCAGCGCTCCGGCGTGGAGTTCCTGCCGATCGACATGCCGCGGCAGCGCCGCATGTAGGGCGGGCTGCTCAGCAGGCTTCCGCAAGGAAACGTGCGGCAGCGGCCGGGGACGGCACCATCACGGAGCGACGCGGGGCATGCAGCGGCAGCACCTGTTGCGAGGCCGGCGTGCAGATCCGCGTCAGCGCCCGCACCGCCGCGGCATTCGGGTCGGCGAACTTCAGGCCCGCCAGCCCCGGCTTGCGCCAGCGCACCTGGCACTCGATGGTGGCTCGGGTCTGCGGCTGCCAAAGGTAGACTCTGTCGGGCACCTCCACGCCATCCCCGATGGCGACGCGCGCACCGCCGTCGGAGACATCCCTGATCACGCAATCGATGCAGCTGGCGAGGTCGGGAGACATCATCTGCCCCACGATGGCAACTTCGTATCGGGTGGATGCGCGCTCCTGGAACATTTGAAGGACCCCCGCAGGTTGGATTTGAGTTGTGCGACCGTAGACACAAGGTACCATTCGGGGCGGGTCGTGATCACCTGTCGGAACCGTCAGGGGACAGAGCACAGTCGCGATCCAGGGTTACGAGGTGTTAACGCCTCGGTATCCGCACCCATTCAAGCGAGGCTCGATCATGCCAGTCATCAACCGCGTCGCGGCCATGCAGGACGAGGTCGCCGCATGGCGCCAGGACTTGCATGAGCACCCCGAGCTTGGCTTCGACGTGCATCGCACGGCCGGCATCGTGGCCGACAAGCTGAAGGCCTTCGGCTGCGACGAGGTCGTGCCCGGCATCGGCAAGACCGGCGTGGTCGGCATCATCAAGGGGCGCAAGACCACGTCGGGCCGGGTCATGGGCCTGCGCGCCGACATGGACGCGCTGCCGATCCAGGAGGCGACCGGCGTGCCCTATGCCTCCAAGACGCCGGGCAAGATGCACGCCTGCGGCCACGACGGGCACACGTCGATGCTGCTCGGGCGCGGCCAAGTATCTGTGCGAGACGCGCAACTTCGACGGCACGGTGTGCGTGATCTTCCAGCCCAACGAGGAAGGCCTGACAGGCGGCGCGGCGATGCTGGCGGACGGGCTGATCGACCGCTTCGGCATCCAGGAGCTCTACGGCATGCACACCTGGCCCGGCGCCGCGCTCGGCACGTTCGGCATCCGGCCGGGGCCGCTGCTGGCGGCCGCCGACCGGTTCACGATCGAGATCGCGGGCAAGGGCGCGCATGCCATGGCGCCGCACACGAGCGTCGATCCGGTGGTCGTGGCGGCGCACACCATCACGGCGCTGCAGACGATTGCATCGCGCTCGATCAATCCGCTGGAGGCCGTGGTGGTGTCCACCTGCATGGTGCACGCGGGCGATGCGTTCAACATCATTCCCGAGACGGCAATGCTCGACGGGCACGGTGCGCACGCTCGAGCGAGCGCGTGCGCGACATCGTCGAGACGCGCCTCAGGCGATCGCGCGAGGGCACCGCGGCGGCATTCGGTGCGACAGCCATCGGTCCGCTACGAGCGCTTCGTGCCGGTCACCATGAACGATGCGGACAAGACCGAGCTTGCCGTGCGCGTCGCGCGCGAGGTCGCCGGCGACAGCCAACGTGCGCGACGACGTACCCCCGTCGATGGGTGCGGAGGATTTCGCCCACATGCTCAAGGAGCGGCCGGGCGCCTACATCCTGATCGGCAACGGCGCCGGCCCGGGCCTGCACACGCCGGGCTACAATTTCAACGATGCGGCCCTGCCGTTCGGCATCTCCTACCTCGCGCGACTGGCCGAGACAGGCATGCCGGCCTGAATTTACCGGGAAGGTTGGAACCCGGGGCACGGCCGCGGCCGTTTGTCCGGCATGTCAAAGATCGATGCAAAGTTCACCGTTTCCGCGCTGCTGGTAGGCGGAGCCTGTGCCGTAGGCCTCGTTTCGGGCGTTGCCTGGGGCCGCGACACGCCAGTTTCGCCTCCTGGGACTATGGCGGTCGTTGGGACGCTGACGTGCGGGTTGGGCGCAGAGATGCAATCCGGCGAAGCCAATGCTGCCGCACAAGGACGTGAAATTAGGTGCCAGTTCCGGCCCGGCGACAACGGCGCCGAGGAAGTCTACGTCGGCACGTTGCAGGGCGTCGGCAAGTCCGACTCCCTGTTCGGGAGCGGCGCCGTGATCATGGCCGTAAAGGCGCCGATGTCGATGACGATATCGCCTGGCATGTTGCAACAGGCCTACTCGGCCGATGCTGCACGGCGCAGTGCGTCAGCGCCCCTCGTCGGAGATCGCAACACGCGCATTCTGCTTCAGCCGCTGAATGAGGAAGAGGGTCGCGTCGCCAAGGGCAAGCAGCAGCCCGATGGTGTGATCGTTCTTATCGAGCTGAAACTTCAGTCCAGCCCGGCGTAGCGGACACCTACGCGTCAGCGCCCGCTACGTCGGTTCCCCCGTCAGTGATGGGCGCCAGTAATCAGGCTGCGCTGCTGCTTGAGGTGGTAGAGCGCCTCCGACATCAGATCGAGATGACCCTCGATTTCGACAGTTGAGACACCTTGCGCGTTGAGTTGGGGGAGAAGGGACTCAACTTGGCGGATGTTGCGCTCCGCCTGTTCGATGCGGCTTTCGGCTTGAGCGAGCTTGAGGTCGCGTTCCAAACTCATAATTGAACTCCAGGATGTGGCCTCGCTGCTTGTGTGAGCGCATAAGTTGCTGGAAACATTGGCAGTAACGCGGCACGCGCGATCACGAAGTGTGGAGCAATGTAACAGGGCGCGCGGCCATTCGCAGCCGCGCCGCAATCGCTTTGCCCGTGCTCACCTGCCGATCGCGGCCAGAACCTGCGGAAGAATGTTCTGGGCCAGGATGGCATAGCCCCTCGGCGTGAAGTGGACGCCGTCGGCAGCGCGCTCGCTCTGAGGCACTGCTGCGAACGCACTGTTCTCCATCATCAGGACCGTCACGCCGCGTGCCGAAAGCTGGCTGCGGATCTTGGCGATGTTGGCGCTCCGGTCGCCTTCGCTGCCTCTGCGTCTGTCGTTGCCGCCCGGCTGAAGGATGACGACCTTGGTTCCGGCGGGTACGGCTGACGACAGGCGCGCGAGCATTCCTCCCGTCGTATCTCCATTGATGCCGGCGTTGGTGACAGTCGCGGCGACCCCGCGCTGCTTCAACAATGCCTGCAGGTGGGCCGGGTAAGCCTGAGCGCGCGACACACCCTTGCCATTAGTGTTGCTCGCCCCAAGCGCTACGATGCGAATGGAACCTTGCGCGGCAACAGGAGTGGTGGCGCCGGCGCCTGCAGCCAGCGCCAAGCCATAGACCAAGAGCGCAAGCCATCGGACCGGCAGTTTCCTTGCGGTAAAAGAACCCAACATCTGTTTCTCCCTCGGCGTCCCCCAGTTGAATGATGCCAATATCCTCTGTTGCGTGATCCTCGGCAAACAGTAGCTCAATCCAATTTCAGGCCGTCGGAGTATCCGCGCCGGCCGCGGACAACGGTGTTGTGCTCGGTCCCTCGATTTGCAACACTTCGAAGGCAAATCGGAAAGTCCGCGCCGGCAAGAGCGCGCGACATGGAGGAACGCTATGAGGATTGGGGCGCTTTCCGCGCTGACGGCGGCTATTGCCGTCGCGGTGCCTTTCTCAGCTAACGCACAGACGGTCGATGGACCCAGGGTCGAGTGGAACCATTCCACCTGGGGCAAGAAGCGCGCGTTCACCGCCGGCATCGAGAAGGTTGGCGAGATCGTCAGCCAGAAGACCGGCGGCAAGTTCACCATCAAGGTGCACTACGGCGAGGCGCTCTCCAAGGACAAGGAGAACCTGGACGGCATCAAGCTCGGCGCCTTCGAGATGGCCGACTTCTGCAACTTCTATCACCCCGGCAAGGTGCCGGCGTGGATGGTGTTCACGCATGCCGTTCCTGCAGCTCGCCGACTGGAACGTGTCCAAGGACGTGCGCGAGGCGATGATGAAGCATCCCGCCTTCGTCGCCGATCTCGACCAGTGGAATGCGGTGGCCTTCATGTCGGGGCTGCTGCCGCAGTACGAGTTCCTCGGCAAGGGCAAGGCGCCCAAGACCATCGAAGACTGGAAAGGCCTGCGCGTGCGCGCGGGCGGCGGCGTCGGCGATGCCATGAAGCGGCTCGGCGCGGTGCTCTCGACGGTGCCGGCGACGGAAGTCTACACGGCGATCGAGCGCGGCACGGTGGATGCGGTGTCGTTCCCCTACACCTACGCGCATGCCGCCTACCAGATCCACACGGTGGCGACGTGGTTCACGTCCAACATGTCGCCCGGCACCAGCGAGTGCGCGTGCGTTTCAACAAGGACGCGCTGGCGAAGCTGCCGCCGCAGTACCGGAAGGTCCTGCGAGGAGGCGAAGGAACCGGCCTACGCGCACCTGATCAACGCTTATGTCGAGATCGACAAGGTGAACCTGCCGCTGTTCAGTCGAAGCTGACCGAGATCGTCTTCACGGATGCGGACCTCAAGAAGTTCGAGGACACCGTCGGCCGGCCGGTGTGGGAGAAATGGGTCGCCGACAACAAGGGCCAGTTCGACTGCGCAGAACGTGCTCGACACGCTGCTGAAGGAGATCGAGAAGGCGCAGGCCAAGCACATCAAGAAGACGCTAGCCGCGCAGGACTGCCAGGAACCGGAGGGCGATCAATCTTGCGGTCTCGGCATCAAGCCCAGCGAGATGTCGTCATGACGGGCGAAGGCGACGTCCGCGCATGGCAGCGGCGCGCTCGGCGCCGTCGACCGGACCATGTACGCGATCGAGAAGTTCACCGCGCTGGTGTCGGGCTACGGCATCTTCGGGCTGATGCTGATCGGCGTGGTGCAGATCTTCGGCCGCAAGCTCTTCAATGCGCCGATCTTCGGCTACATCGACATCGTCGAGATCGCCATGTCGGCGCTGGTGTTCCTGGGCCTCGCCTACACGGAGCGGCTCGGCGGGCACATCCGCATGGAGCTGTTCGTCTCCCACCTCAAGGGGCGCGCGCTGTGGGCGTTCGAGCTGCTGGGCGTGCTGATCGGGCTCGCCATCGTCGGCGTGCTCGTCGTCTACAGCTACACGCACGCGATGCGCGCCTACTACTCCGGCGACACGACGATCGACGCGCAGTACCTGCTGTGGCCGTCGAAGATGGTCGTGTGCCTCTCGCTGGCGCTTCTGTTCCTGCGGCTGCTGGTGAGCCTGTGGGGCTACCTGAGGCTGCTGATCGATCCGACGGCCGAGCCGGCCGCCGTCCCCGTGATGATCGACGTCGAGGAGCAGGCGCGGCGCGATGCGGCGACGGTGGGCGTCGATGCTCGACGCCGATCCAGGCACCGGCCGGGAGCGATAAGCCGTGCAGCTTTCCAAGGACGTCCTGGGCCTGATCGGCTGCGCCGCCCTGATCGTGCTCGTGTTTGCGGGCGTGCGCGTCTACCTCGGCGTCAGCGCTGGTAGGTCTTGTGGGCGTGGTGGCCGTCATCGGCTGGAGCGCCGGCGCCGGCATCGTCGGCACGATCCCGCATTCCAAGTCGGTCAACTACACGCTGTCGGTGCTGCCGCTGTTCATCCTCATCGGCTACCTCGCCTATCACGCCGGCATCACGCGAGGCGCTGTTCGATGCGGCCAAGAAATGGATGGGCTGGATGCCGGGCGGGCTCGCCGTGGCCACGGTGTTCGCGGTGGCCGCGTTCTCGGCGGTGTCGGGCGCCTCGACGGCGGCCGCCGCCGTGTTCGCGCGCGTGGCGATCCCCGAGATGCTGAAGGCCGGCTACGCCAAGCGGCTGGCGGCCGGCGTCGTGTGCGCCGGCGGCACGCTGGACGCACTGATCCCGCCGTCGGTGATCATGGTGGTGTACGCCATCATCGTCGAGGCCTCGGTCGGCAAGCTGATCATTGCCGGGTTCATTCCGGGGCTGATCTCGGCGCTCTGCTACACGCTGATCATCGTCGTTTGGAGCCTGTGGAAGCCCGACATCGGCCAGCCCATCAAGGGCTTCACATGGGGCGAGCGCTGGCGCTCGGTGCCCGGCACCATTCCGGTGCTCGGCGTGATCGTCATCATCTTCTCCGCGATGTACTACGGCTGGGCGACGCCGACGGAAGCCGGCGCGCTCGGCGCGTTCGTCGTGTGGGTGCTGGCGCTCGTCAAGGGCATGAAGTGGAAGACCTTCAACGACGCCCTGCTGGAGACGGCCAAGCTCACCGTGATGATCTTCGCGATCATCTGGGGCATCCTGATCTTCGTGCGCTTCCTGGGGTTCGTCGGCCTGCCGGAGCATTTCTCCGAATGGGTGCTGTCGCTGACCTGCCGCCGACCGTGATCATGCTCGGCATCCTCGGCGTCTACCTCGTGCTCGGCTGCTTCATGGACGCGATCGGCATGATGCTGCTGACGCTGCCGGTGGTGTACCCGGCCGTGATCAAGCTCGGGTACGACCCGATCTGGTTCGGCATCATCGTGGTGAAGATGGCCGGCGTGTGCCTGCTGACGCCGCCGATCGGACTCAACTGCTTCGTGGTGTCGGCGGTGCGGCCCGACATACCGCTGGCGACGGTGTTTCGCGGCGCGCTGCCGTTCGTGATCGCCGATTTCATCGCCATCGGCATCTTCCTGGCCTGGCCCGAGACCATTACCTGGCTGCCGGACCAGATGATGCGTTGACCGCGCCGGCATCGGCGGAACCCCTCGCGCCACCGCCCGTTTCGCATGGGCACAAAAGGCCGCGGGGTTCGACGTTCGACAGAGTCTTGCCGGACCCGTTGGCAAAGGCGCCGCTTCCGCGCTATGCCTTGGCCAAGGCTCTCAGAAACGATGGTGGCGGGAGATCCCGATGACGAAAACGATGACTTTGGAGCAGGTGGCCGAGGCCATGGTGGCGCCCGGCAAGGGCATTCTCGCCGCCGACGAGAGCACCGGGACGATCGGGAAGCGCTTCGACAGCATCAAGACCGAGAACATCGAGGACAACCGCCGCGACTATCGCGAGATGCTGTTCCGCTCCTCCGACGCCATGAAGAACCACATCTCCGGCGTGATCCTCTATGACGAGACCATTCGCCAGAAGGCCAAGGACGGCACGCCGCTGACCAAGCTGATCGAAGCGTCGGGCTCGCTGCCCGGCATCAAGGTCGACAAGGGCACCAAGCCGCTGCCCTTCAACCAGGGTGAGACGATCACGGAAGGGCTCGACGGCCTCGCCGAGCGCATCAAGGAGTACGCCGGTCTCGGCGCGAAGTTTGCGAAGTGGCGCGCAGTGTATGACATCACCGGTCCCGGCAAGCCGAGCTATGCCTCGATCAATTCGAATGCCCACGCGCTCGCCCGCTACGCGGCGCTGTGCGTCGAGGGCGGCATCGTGCCGATCGTGGAACCGGAATTGCTGATGGACGGCGGCCACGACATCGACGCGTGCGAGATGGTGACGGAATGGATTTTGAAGGAAGTTTATCAGCAGCTCTACTACGCCAACGTGCCGCTGGAGAAGACGATCCTCAAACCCAACATGGTGATCGCCGGCAAGAAGTCGCCGAAGCAGGCCGAGCCGCCAGGAAGTGGCCGAGCGCACGGTGAGGGTGCTCAAGCGCTGCGTGCCGACGGCCGTGCCGGGCATCGCCTTCCTGTCGGGCGGGCAGTCGGACGAGGATGCGACCGCGCACCTGCATTACATGAACGCGCTCGGGCCTCTGCCGTGGAAGCTGTCGTTCTCCTACGGGCGCGCGCTTGCAGGCCGCCGCGCTCAAGGCGTGGGGCGGCAAGAGCGAGAATGTCGCCGCCGGCCAGCGCGCCTTCTCCCACCGCGCCAAGATGAACGGCGTCGCCACGCTCGGGAAATGGGACGAGAAGCTGGAGAAGGCAGCGTAATTACCCTGGGCTTCCCTGGCTCCCGGATACCCGCCTACGGCGAATGCCGGGATTACAGGAGATCACCATCACCTGACGCAGCGGGTTGAGCCACGCTACTTTTTCAGATTGCACACGGTGCCGCCGCCGTAACGTGGGCCTTCCGTCCAGCAGCCCGTCTTGCGGCACGTGGCGAGCTTGGGAGAGCAGTGGTCCGCCGCGCATTTGGCGATAGGCTCTTTGCTCCATTCCGGACAGCGTGCTTTGCATCGGCTGAAGATCGCCGCGCAGGAATCCTGCGCAACAACTTCCGCAGAGAAAGTGACAACGGTCATCACTGCGAACACAATCGCGAGCGTGGTCTTCATCTGATCATCCTTGAAGGTTCGCCTCCCCGTGAAGGCGGTCACAGCCTAGCAGAAGTCGAGACGAGAGAACTCAGCACTCAGCACTCAGCACCGCGTCACATGCGCGGCGACGCATAGCCAGCGCCCGCCGTTGCGGCGGGCCCAGATGTCGGTGTAGCGGCCCTGGCCGGGCTTGCCGTCGGGCAGCGTGTAGGTGGTGCGCGCGTGGATGATGGCGAAGTCGCCCATTAGGCGGATGTCGACGTCGCGCGCTTCCAGGTTGCGGATGGCGATGGGCCTGGCGGTCTGCAACAGGAATGCGGCGCGGTCGATCTTGGAGCCGTCAGGGTTCGAGCAGACGAAATCGTCGCTCAGGAATTCGTCGAAACGCTTCACGTCCATGTTCTGGACGGAGCTGATGTAGTCGCGATTGAGCGCAGCAAGCTCTTCCAGGTCGCTGTTGGCAGCGGTTCCGTGCATGGGCGCGTCCCTCCAGGTTTCGTCTCGGGCGCAGCGCCCGCGCGGCCGGGATGCACCGGTCCCCAGGATACGCGAAAACGTGCCGGGAAAGCGGCTTCCGCAGTCGCTTTTTCGCCCCATTGCCGCCTGATAGGCTGCGGAAACGCATTGGCGATCCGGGAACCCGCGCGTGCCGCAGGATAATGCAGCAAGGTGTCAGCTCTACCTCGTGGTGGAGAGCGATGACGGCGCCGCCGCGCGCCTCGCCGCGGCGCTCGGCGCGGCCGAAGTGGCAACCGTGCTCATCCGCGCGCCCGAAGGCCGCGCGCTCGAAGCGGCGGCTGCCAAGACGCTGGTGGAGATCGCGCGTCGATCCGGAGTTGCCGCGCTCGTCGCCGGCGATGCAGCGCTTGTGCGCGCGAGCGGGGCCGATGGCGTTCACCTGGGGTCGAGCAAGAATGCGCTCGCGGAGTACCAGGCGGCGCGCGCGGCGCTGGGAGCGGAGAAGATCATCGGCATCGAAGCCGGCATCTCGCGGCATGACGCGATGACGCTGGCGGAAGCCGGCGCCGAGTACGTCGCGTTCGCGGCTCCTGTCCATCTCAAGGATCGCGACAAAGGCCGCGAGCGCCGCAACGAGTTCGTCGCGTGGTGGGGGGACATCTTCCAGGTGCCGTGCGTCGCCTTCGACGCGGAGACGGCGGCCGAGGCGGAGTGGCTGGCGCAGGCTGGCGCGGATTTCGTTGCCGTCACCCTGTCCGCCGGGCTTTCGCCGGCTGATGCGGCAGGCTCTCGTCGGCGCGATTGCAGGCGCCATCGGCGCCGTGGAGCCGGCGCAATGAGGTTCTCGCGCGGCGCCTGGATGTTCTCGTGCTCGCGATCAGCGCGGGAGCCGTAATTCTGTTCGTCGGCCGCCGCCATTGCGCAGAGCGAGACGAGTTCCTGGGTGGGACGTCCAGACGATCCCGGCGCGCCGGTCGAGCGCAAGAAGGGCCACGTCAAAACGCCCGCGCCGCCCAAGACGATCAAGACGCTGCCCTCCGCCGACGGCAAGACGCCGCCAGCGCCGGCCGCTCCGCCCGAGAAAGGCAGCTCGCACGCCAAGGCGCCGAGTGGGTCACCGGGCGACGACGCCGCCTACGAGGCCTTCGACCAGGGGCAATATCTCACCGCGCTCGATCTCGGCGTGAAGGCCGCCGAGCGTGGCGAGCCGACCGCGCACACGCTGGTCGGGCGGATATACGCGGAAGGTCTCGGCACCTCGAAGAACCTGCCGCTCGCAGCGCGCTGGTACGCGCGCGGCGCCGAGCTCGGCGATCCCGAGGCGATGTTCGCCTACGGCCTTATGTTGGCGGAAGGCGAAGGCGTCGAGAAGGATCGGGTGGAAGCCGCGCGCTTCCTGGAGGCGGCAGCCGCCAAGCGGCATCCGCTCGCCAACTACAACCTCGCGCTTCTGTTCCTGAAGGGCGACGGCAAGCCGGAGAACCCTTATCGCGCGTTCATGCATATGCGCTACGCGGCCGAGCAGGGCATCACGACAGCGCAATACGATCTCGGCACCCTGTATGCGACCGGCCAGGGCACTGATCCCAATGCGTTCGAGGCGGCGAAATGGATCGGCAAGGCTGCGCAGAAAGGCAACGTCGAAGCGCAGATCGATTACGCGGTGATCTTGTTTCGCGGCCACGGCGTTCCGCCCGATCCGAAGAAGGGCGCCGACTTCTTCCGGCAGGCGGCGGAGAAGGGCGCGGCGACTGCGCAGAACCGTCTGGCGCGCTGCTATGCGCACGGGGCCGGCGTCGAGAAGAATCTGATCGAGGCGGCGAAGTGGAACTTCATCGCCAGGGCGGGCGGCATCGAGGATCCGGCGCTGGAAAAATTGCTGTCCTCGATGTCGCGCGGCGACCGCGGCAAGGCGCAGGCGGCCGCTGCCCAGTGGCGGGATCGGCTGCTCACCGGGATCGAGTGACGCCCGTCCCGGTGGCCCCTGCGACGGGCCGTCACCACGTCCTCACGGCACACGCTTACGTGTGCCTAGCCCCGTCCCGCGGCACGGCACACGACGCGCGCAATGCGGTGTCCCGTGGGCCACGACCGCCTAACAGGCACGTGACATCCGGAGGCGCGCGGGCACACGATGCGGCACAGCGATCCACGCGCCGGCGGCACGGCAAGCGACAGGGCATCGCCAGTGCCGTGAGCACGCCTCACACGCACCGTGGAGGAGCATCAGGCGCGCGTGATGCGCTCGTTCATCCATGCCGCGGTGCGGGCGACGCCACCGAAGGAGAACAGGTGGACGCCGACCACGTTGCTTGCGCTTCCCGAGCGCGCATGGCGCGCGAGCATCAGGAGCTGGTCGGTCGGATCGACGTGAGTGATGAGCCGAACCGCGCGCATGCCTTCCGCCTGGAGCGCGCGCAGGGAAGCACTGACGCCGCATTTCTGGGCGAAGCGCAGGAGCGAGACCGGGCTCGTCGGCCCCGCGAGCCCGACGTAGACCGGAACCGCCGGCGCCCGCCGCGCGAGGTCGGCGCAGAACTCCACGATCCGGCCCGGCGCGAACGAGAACTGGGTGACGACGTAGGGCGACAACCCGTTCTGCTTCGCCAGCTCCAGTTTCTCCTCCAGCGCCGCGTTCAGCGCCGCGGTCGCAATGCGCGGATGGCCTTCCGGATAGCCGCCGAGACCGACCTGGGCCAGACCGCAGCCGCCGATGAAATCTTCGCGCAACAGGTCCGCCGCCTGCGAGTAGGGCCCGAGCGGAGCCGGCACGTCGCCGCCGATCAGCAGGAACTTGGCGACACCAGCCATGCGCACCGCCTTCTCCAGGAAGCTGCGCGCCTCCTCGCGCGAGCCGAGCCGGCGCACGGCGACGTGCGGAACCGGCTCCAGGTTCGCCTCGCGCAGCGCGATCAGCGCCTTCAGCGTGTGCTCGACGCCGTGCCGCGGCAGATGATTGACATAGACCGGCGTGCCCGCCGGCAGCAGCTCGGCGATGCGGCGCGCATCCTCGGGCGTGTCGGCGCCCATCTCCAGCGAGCCGCACGCCACCATTTCGGCCGCGACGGCGGCAATCTCCGGCGAGACCGCCGTCGGAACGGCGGCAGCGGTATCGTGCATCTGCGGAAGCGGCCGGCATGGCGTCACCCTCTCTTGCGCGAGATGACATAGGACTCGTCGAGGAACCAGAGCTGCCCGTGCGCCTGCAGCACCTCGCGCGTGGCGTCGAGATACCGGCGCGTGCCCACCACCTCGGCGAGCCGCTCGTCGTCGATCTGCGCCACGTACACGGCCGCGTTCCAGGCCGCGAACAGCGTCGAGGTGCCGATCGAATTGGCGATCTCGGTCGGCAGCGTGTGCATGTCGTAGCGGAACACCGCGCGCTGGTCGGCATAGGCATTGAAGTTGTAGTGGCGCGCCTCGCGCCCGAGTTCGGAGCGCACCGCGCGCATCACGTCGTGGCGCGAGGTCGTGAACGGGTTCTCGTCCGGCCAGACCTTGCGCACGATTTCGAGCCCCGGATCGTGCCCGAAGGAATGGATGCCGAGCAGGCGCCCGCCCGGGCGCAGGCCGCGCGTCAGCGGCGCGATCACCCGCGAGGCCTTCAGCTCCACCGGAATGCGCGCGCGATAGGGCTGCGAGGCGATGACGAGATCGTAGTCGGCGCGGGCGCGGCCCTGCTGCGGGATCACGTCGTGCAAGGAGGAAACGGAAGTCGTCGCGATAGATGACGATCGCCACCGGGCGCTCGTAGACGGGGTTGCCGGTCTTGGCGCTGTGCTTGGCCTGCCAGACCTTGCCGAGCAGCGGCTCGAGCGCGGTGATCTGCTCGGAGAACTCCGCCGCCGTCGAGCCCGTCAGCGCCACCTCGTGCCACACCAGCGATGTCGCTGCCGACAACGCCTTCGGCGTCAGCCACGGCGCCTCCGTGTAGTACATGTTGGTGACGACGAGCACGGTCGCCGGATGCTCGTAGAAGCGGTCCGCCATCTTCTCGAGGGTGAGCCGCGTGTCCTCCAGGCTGATCTCCTTGCCGACGATGTAGAACGGCAGCGTCGGGAAGCGCCGATGCATCTCGCGCATCACGCGCGTCAGCACGGTGCCGTCGCCCATGCCGGCGTCGAACACGCGCAGCGCCGGCGGCGACGGATGCAGGTGCTGCAGCTCGAGCCCGACGCGGTGGGCGATCGTCTCCTTCTCGCTGCAGGTGTTGACGAACAGCAGGTACTTCTGCCGGTTGTCGAAGAAGCGGAAGTTGCGCGAGGGCGCATCCTTCGTCTGCGGACGCGGCGGCCGGCGGCATCCGCGGCGCCGGCGTCGCGCGCAGCAGGCGCATCAGCTCGGGCGGCGAGGTCGGCGCCGCTCACGCCCTGCGTGGTCAGGAACTCGCTGACCCGCTCCAGCGTCTCCGGCGTGATCCTGGCACCGTCGCGCAGCCGGGCGACGAACTTCCCGTCGTTCACCGCGCGCCGGCCGAAGGTCGAATTCGGCCATGTTGGCCCGGCGGCAGAACTCCGAAATGCTGTCCAGCAGCCCGACAGCCTCCTGCATCGCCTCGTCTCCCTGAGTGACTCGCTTTCGGGGCGCGTTGGTCAAACGCTAACCGGCACCCATCGTGGGACAACAACCACAAACGGGGTGCATGGGATAGTGGGATTATTCCCACTTCCGCGTGAGGCGGGAATGAAACCAAGCGGTAAGCAGGTCAAACCCAGGCATCCTTGCAGCCGCCTTTCGACAAGCACTGGGTTTCGACAAGCAGGGTGCTCGACATTCTGCATTCCCGGAAGCCGAGGCCGCAGGCCGAGGCTGTCCGGGACCTTTGCACTGCTCCAACTGGGAAAGACCCCGGCTCTCCGCGCTCACGCGCTCCGGTCGGGGACGCATGCGAAGGGCGCCAGGGTCTCGAAAGCATAGAACAGGAGCATGGCCGTAACCGCGGCCAGGCCGAACAAGGTAAGCATGTTCATCTAACGCACTGAGTTGTAGCGATCCCACAACCGGCAGAGCCTAGTGTCTCTGTTTGGAATTTGAGGCGCTTTTGTAGGCGCCGGCCGATTGGGCTTGGCGGCGGCTGCCTCGATCAGACCGGCGATATCCTCAAGCTCATCGGCTTGTCAGTCATACCAGCGGCCATGACTAGGTCACCTCAGCGTCTTGTTGGGCGCGACCTTGCCGAGAGCCAGAAAACTCCTTGTGTTTCAATGGACGGGTGTGGGCACGCACCGGCCGCCTTCGGTGGTTCATGGCTACGACGTCACGATCTTGATTGACGTTTGCACGGCGGTTATCAACGCTGAGCGGGAAGGGAAGCTAGTGCATGGCCGCCGACGACGACGAGTTTCGGCTAGAGGCTGAGAACCTTGATCTGCGCCGTTTGCTGGCGCAGGCAGGCGTTGACGCTGCCGAGCAGGAGGTCGCCCAGAAACTACAGCGCATTATGGTGGAAGAACTCCACCACCGCGTGAAAAATATCCTCGCCACGGTCCAGGCAATAGCATCGCAAAGCCTCAAGGCAGCCCAGACCGTCGAGGAAGGGCGCCGAGCAATTGAAAGTCGGCTGCACGCCCTAGGTCGCGTTCATGACCTTCTGTTGCAGACAAAGTGGTCGCAAGCCAAGCTCGACGCCATTCTGAGAGCAGGCATCGAGCCCTTTGTCACGCCGACGTCGCCACAGATCGTGTTGCGAAGTGCGGACATTGATGTGGCCCCGGCCGCAGCGCTTCCAATCGCTATGGTTCTCAATGAGCTGTGCACGAATGCCGTAAAGTATGGGGCGCTCTCATGCCCGCCGGATCGTGTGAGCATCGACGCAACGGTATCGGCCAAGGGGGACAGCTTCCTTCTGGTCTGGGCGGAAACGGGTGGCCCCGCCGTCCGGGAACCTTCCCGCCGCGGCTTCGGCTCTAAGCTGATCGAGCATGCCTTCGTTGCTCAGCTGCAAGCGAACGCCCGTCTCACCTTCGCGCCTGCCGGGGTGGTCTACGAACTTGAGGTTCCCTTTGCGGTGCTGAAGGCGGCAATTTCAAACTGAG
>CAWALW010000039.1:0-7909 GCA_963782855.1 uncultured Alphaproteobacteria bacterium
GCCGGGTGGGGATCGCTACAACTCGGCGCGACGCATGGATTTGCTGACCCTGTTCGGCCTGACGGCGGTCACGGCCATGCTCCTGTTCTACGCTTTCGAGACCCTGGCGCCCTTCGCATGCGTCCCCGGCCGGAGCGCGTGAGCGCGGAGAGCCGGGGTCTTTCCGAGTGCAAAGGTCCCGGACAGCCTCGGCCTGCGGCCTCGGCTTCCGGGAATGCAGAATGTCGAGCATCCCGGTGCTTGTCGAACGCGGGCTGCAACGAATGCCTGGGTTCGACCCTCGGAACGAGCCCGAGGGCAGGCAAGCCCACCACCGGGTTGGCGTCTGTAGCCTCATCTGAAATTCCCTATCAATGAAGTGGGAAGCATCCCACTATCCCATGCACCCCGTTTGTGGTTGTTGTCCCACGAGGGTGCCGGTTAGCGTTTGTACAACGCGCCCCGAAAGCGAGCGCACTCAGGGAGAAGAGGCGATGCAGGAGGCTGTCGGGCTGCTGGACAGCATTTCGGAGTTCTGCCGCCGGGCCAACATGGCCGAATCCACCTTCGGCCGGCGCGCGGTGAACGATGGGAAGTTCGTCGCCCGGCTGCGCGACGGCGCCAGGATCACGCCCGAGACGCTGGAGCGGGTCAGCGAGTTCCTGACCACGCAGGGCGTGACGGCGCCGACCTCGCCGCCCGAGCTGATGCGCCTGATGCGCGCGACGCCGGCGCCTCCGGATTCCACCGGTCGCGCGCGTCCGCAGACGAAGGATGCGCCCTCGCGCAACTTCCGCTTCTTCGACAACCGGCAGAAGTACCTGCTGTTCGTGAACACCTGCAGCGAGAAGGAGACGATCGCGCAGCGCGTCGGGCTCGAGCTGCAGCACCTGCATCCGACTCCGCCGGCGCTGCGCGTGTTCGATGCCGGCATGGGCGACGGCACTGTGCTGACGCGCGTGATGCGCGAGATGCATCGGCGCTTCCCGACGCTGCCGTTCTACATCGTCGGCAAGGAGATCAGCCTGGAGGACACGCGGCTCAGCCTCGAGAAGATGGCGGACCGCTTCTACGAGCACCCGGCCACCGCGCTCGTCGTCACCAACATGTACTACACGGAGGCGCCGTGGCTGACGCCGAAGGCGCTGTCGGCGGCGACCTCGCTGGTGTGGCACGAGGTGGCGCTGACGGGCTCGACGGCGGCGGAGTTCTCCGAGCAGATCACCGCGCTGGAGCCGCTGCTGGGCAAGGTCTGGCAGGCCAAGCACAGCGCCAAGACGGGCAACCCCGTTTACGAGCGCCCGGTGGCGCTGGTCATCTATCGCGACGACTTCCGTTTCCTTTTGCACGACGTGATCCCGCAGCAGGGCCGCGCGCGGGCCGACTACGATCTCGTCATCGCGTCGCAACCCTATCGCGCGCGTATTCCGGTGGAGCTGAAAGCCTCGCGCGTGATCGCGCCGCTGACGCGCAGCCTGCGCCCAGGCGGGCGCCTGCTCGGCATCCATTCCTTCGGGCACGATCCGGGGCTGGAAATCGTGCGCAAGGTGTGGCCGGAGGAGAACCCGTTCACGACCTCGCGCCACGACGTGATGCGCGCGGTGCGCTCCGAACTCGGACGCGAGGCGCGCCACTACAACTTCAATGCCTATGCCGACCAGCGCGCGGTGTTCCGCTACGACATGCACACGTTGCCGACCGAGATCGCCGATTCGATCGGCACCTCGACGCTGTTCGCCGCCTGGAACGCCGCCGTATACGTGGCGCAGATCGACGATGAGCGCCTCGCCGAGGTGGTGGGTACGCGCCGGTATCTCGACGCCACGCGCGAGGTGCTGCAGGCGCACGGGCAGCTCTGGTTCCTCGACGAGTCCTATGTCATCTCGCGCAAGAGAGGGTGACGCCATGCCGGCCGCTTCCGCTGATGCTGATGCCGCTGCCGCCGCTGTCGTTCCGACGGCGGTCTCGCCGGAGATTGCCGCGGTCGCTGCGGAGATGGTCGCGTGCGGCTCGCTGGAGATGGGCGCCGACACGCCCGAGGATGCGCGCCGCATCGCCGAGTTGCTGCCGGCGGGGACGCCTGTCTATGTCAACCACCTGCCGCGGTACGGCATCGAGCACACGCTGAAGGCGCTGGTCGCACTGCGCGAGGCGAACCTGGAGCCGGTTCCGCACGTGGCCGTTCGCCGGCTCGGCTCGCGCGAGGAGGCGCGCAGCTTCCTGGAGAAGGCGGTGCGCATGGCGGGCGTCGCCAAGTTCCTGCTGATCGGCGGCGACGTGCCGGCTCCGCTCGGGCCTTACTCTCAGGCGGCGGAGCTGTTGCGGGAGGATTTCATCGGCGGCTGCGGTCTCGCCCAGGTCGGGCTCGGCGGCTATCCGGAAGGCCATCCGCGCATTGCGACGGCGGCGCTGAACGCGGCGCTGGAGGAGAAACTGGAGCTGGCGAAGCAGAAGGGGTTGTCGCCCTACGTCGTCACCCAGTTCTCGTTCGCGCCGGGGCGGATCGTGGAGTTCTGCGCCGACCTCGCACGGCGGGCGCCGGCGGTTCCGGTTTACGTCGGGCTGGCGGGGCCGACGAGCCCGGTCTCGCTTCTGCGCTTCGCCCAGAAATGCGGCGTCAGCGCTTCCCTGCGCGCGCTCCAGGCGGAAGGCATGCGCGCGGTTCGGCTGATTACCCACGTCGATCCGACCGACCAGTTGCTGATGCTCGCGCGTCATGCGCGCTCGGGGAGTGCGAGCAATGTGGTGGGCGTCCACCTGTTCTCCTTCGGCGGCGTCGCGCGTACCGCGGCATGGATGAACCAGCGCATCACGCGCGCCTGATGCCCTCCACGGCGCGTGAGATGCGTGCACGGCACGGGCGATGCCGTGCCGTCGGGGTGTGGATGGCTGTGCCGCATCGTGTGCCCGCGGCGTACGGATGTCGCGTGCCTGTTTGGCGGCCGTGGCCCACGGGAACCGCATTGCGCGCGTCATGTGCCCGGCCGTGGGGGGGCTGGGCACACGCAAGCGTGTGCCGTGAGGACGTGGTGATGGCCCGTCGCATGCGCCACCGGGGACGCGGACTCACTCGATCCCGGTGAGCAGCCGATCGCGCCACTGGGCGGCGGCCGCCTGCGCCTTGCTGCGGTCCCCGCGCGACATCGAGGACAGCAATTTTTCCAGCGCAGGATCCTCGATGCCACCCGCCCTGGCGATGACGTTCCACTTCGCCGCCTCGA
The DNA here is from genome assembly GCA_963782855.1 of uncultured Alphaproteobacteria bacterium. Taxonomy (GTDB): domain Bacteria; phylum Pseudomonadota; class Alphaproteobacteria; order Rhizobiales; family Hyphomicrobiaceae; genus AWTP1-13. Next base: position 3,201 of record CAWALW010000039.1, read on the forward strand.
TCAGATTCTTCTCGACGCCGGCTCCGTGCGCATAGCAGCGCGCCAGGCGGTTCTGCGCGGTCGCCGCACCCTTCTCCGCCGCCTGCCGGAAGAAGTCGGCGCCTTTCTTCGGATCGGGCGGAACGCCATGGCCGCGAAACAGGATCACCGCGTAATCGATCTGGGCTTCGACGTGGCCTTTCTGCGCCGCCTTGCCGATCCATTTCGCCGCCTCGAACGCGTTGGGATCGGTGCCCTGGCCGGTCGCGTACAGAGTGCCGAGATCGTATTGCGCCGTCGTGATGCCCTGCTCGGCGGCGTAGCGCATATGCATGAACGCGCGATAAGGGTTCTCCGGCTTGCCGTCGCCTTTCAGGAACAGAAGCGCGAGGTTGTAGTTGGCGAGCGCATGCCGCTTGGCGGCTGCCGCCTCCAGGAAGCGCGCGGCCTCCACGCGATCCTTCTCGACACCCTCGCCCTCCGCCAGCAGGAGACCGTAGGCGAACATCGCCTCGGGATCGCCGAGCTCGGCGCCACGCGCGTACCAGCGCGCTGCGAGCGGCAGGTTCTTCGAGGTGCCGAGACCTTCCGCGTAGATCCGCCCGACCAGCGTGTGCGCGGTCGGCTCGCCGCGCTCGGCGGCCTTCACGCCGAGATCGAGCGCAGTGAGGTACTGCCCCTGGTCGAAGGCCTCGTAGGCGGCATCGTCGCCCGGTGACCCACTCGGCGCCTTGGCGTGCGAACTGCCCTTCTGGGGCGGAGCGGCCGGGGCTGGCTCTGTTTTGCCATCGGCGGAGGGGAGCGTTTTGATCGTCTTGGGCGGCGCCGGCGCTTTGCCGGGTGCCTTCTTGCGCTCAACCGGCGCGCCCGGATCGTCCGGGCGGCCGACCCAGGAGCTGGTGTCGCTCTGCGCGAAGGCGGTGCCCGCAAACAGCAAGGCGGCGGCAGCTGCCGCGAGTGCGAGAGCACCCAGGGGGCGCGCGAAGAACCTCATTGCGCCGGCTCCACGGCGCCGATGGCGCCGGCAATCGCAACAACGAAAGCCTCCGCATCAGCCGGCGAAAGCCCGGCGGACAGGGTGACGGCAACGAAATCCGCGCCCGCCTGCGCCAGCCATTCCGCCTCGGCCGCCGTCTCCACGTCGAAGGCGACGCACGGCACCTGGAAGATGTCCCCCCACCACGCGACGAACTCGTTGCGGCGCTCGCGGCCCTTGTCGCGATCCTTGAGATGCGCCGGAGCCGCGAACGCGACATACTCGGCGCCGGCTTCCGCCAGCGTCATCGCGTCATGCCGCGAGATGCCGGCTTCGATGCCGATGATCTTCTCCGCTCCCAGCGCCGCGCGCGCCGCCTGATACTCCGCGAGCGCATTCTTGCTCGACCCCAGGTGAACGCCATCGGCCCCGCTCGCGCGCACGAACGCCGCATCGCCGGCGACGAGCGCGGCAACGCCGGATCGGCGCGCGATCTCCACCAGCGGCTTGGCAGCCGCCGCTTCGAGCGCGCGGCCTTCGGGCGCGCGGATGAGCACGGTTGCCACGTCGGCTGCGCCGAGCGCCGCGGCGAGGCGCGCGGGGGCGCCGTCATCGCTCTCCACCACGAGGTAGAGCTGACACCTTGCTGCATTATCCTGCGGCACGCGCGGGTTCCCGGATCGTCAATGCGTTTCCGCAGCCTATCAGGCGGCAATGGGGCGAAAAAGCGACTGCCCTCTCGCCCTACACCGCTTTGCGCCTTCGCACCGTTTTGGGCGACGGACCCAACAGTTTTTCAATCAGCTCGCGCAAGGCGGCCTTCGCCTGTTTCACCGATCCCGGGGCATCGTTGGCGCGCGCCATGAGCAGCGCTATCTCCAGCACGGCTGCGAGCAATACGTGCGCGAGGGGCTCGACGAGGGTTGGGGAAAGCCGCCCCGCTTCCGCAGCGGCCCTGAGCGATCCCTTGAGCAATCCAAAACCGAAGCGCGCATCGATCTCGCGCCATTTTTGCCAACCCACGACGGCTGGTGCATCGACCAGCACGATCTGCCGAATGGCTGGATCGCGGCTGACGTCGAGCCATGCATTGCAGCCTGCCAGGAGCGCTCCCACAGGGTCGGCGATGCCGCGCGAGGCCTTTACGGTCGCGTCGGCTATGCGAGCCTCGACGGCTTCCAGCACCGCAACAAACAGCTCCTCCTTGTCCCGGAAATGGTGGTAGAGCGCACCGCGACTGATTCCGGACTTTTCGAGCACGACCTCTATGGACGTGTCCTGATAGCCTCTCTTTGCGAATAGCTCGCCGGCGGCATCCACAATGCGCGTTCGTGTTGCTTGGCCCTTGGGTCGCACGCTCGGCACTTTCGCCATTGCTCGTCTCGGCTTCTGTTGCACGCAAGCTGCCCTTGAGCCTCGGGCCTTGACAGACCGACAGTCGGTTTATAGTTTACAGACTAACAGTCTGTTTCAGACTTGCCCCGCGCGGATGGATTTGTCCAGCGGCAGGCGGCCAAAAGTCGTAACGAGGAGAGGTTATCATGCAGTCCGCAGTTGCAGCCGAAACCGACATCGATGAACTCGCTGCTCTCAACCGCGACTACATCACGTCGGTCCAGAACATGGACGTGAGGCGCTTCGACGAAATCCTGAGCGACGACTTCATCTGCTCCAATCCTGACGGCTCCAAGATCGACCGCGCCGCATTCCTGCAGCAGACTGCCAGGCCCATCGCCATCCGCAATTTGGAAGCAAGCGACGTCGACATCCGCCTGATGGGCGACTTCGCCATCATCCACGCGCGCACCACCTACACGCTGCCCGACGGCAAGCCCGGGCAGGGCCGCTACACGGACATCTGGGCCCGCCGCAACGGCGGGCGCTGGCTATGCGTTGCCGCACATGTGACGCGGTGCTGAGTGTTGAGTTCTCTCGTCTGCGACTTTGCTAGGCTGTGACCGCCTTCACGGGAGGCGAACCTTCAAGGATGATCAGATGAAGACCACGCTCGCGATTGTGTTCGCAGTGATGACTGTTGTCACTTTCTCTGCGGAAGTTGTTGCGCAGGATTCCTGCGCGGCGATCTTCAGCCGATGCAAAGCACGCTGTCCGGAATGGAGCAAAGAGCCTATCGCCAAATGCGCCGCGGACCACTGCTCTCCCAAGCTCGCCACGTGCCGCAAGACGGGCTGCTGGACGGAAGGCCCACGTTACGGCGGCGGCGGAACCGTGGGCAATCTGAAAAGTAGCGCGGCTCAACCCGCTGCGTCAGGTGATGGTGATCCCCGTAATCCCGGAATTCGTCGTAGGCGGATATCCGGGAGCCAGGGATGCCCAGGGTAATTAAGCCGCCTTCTCCTGCTTCTCGTCCCATTTGCCGAGCGTGGCGACGCCGTTCATCTTGGCGCGGTGGGAGAAAGCGCGCTGCCCGGCTGCAACATTTTCCGATTTGCCGCCCCAGGCCTTCAGCGCGGCGGCCTGCAACGCGCGCCCGTAGGAGAACGAGAGCTTCCACGGCAGCGGGCCGAGCGCGTTCATGTAGTGCAGATGTGCGGTCGCATCCTCGTCCGACTGCCCGCCGGAAAGGAAGGCGATGCCCGGCACGGCCGTCGGCACGCAGCGCTTCAGGACCTTCACCGTGCTGCTCGGCCACTTCCTGGCGGCTGGCCTGCTTGGGCGACTTCTTGCCGGCGATGACCATGTTGGGTTTGAGGACCGTCTTCTCCAGCGGCACGTTGGCGTAGTAGAGCTGCTGATAAACTTCCTTCAAAATCCATTCCGTCACCATCTCGCACGCGTCGATGTCGTGGTCGCCGTCCATCAGCAATTCCGGTTCCACGATCGGCACGATGCCGCCCTCGACGCACAGCGCCGCGTAGCGGGCGAGCGCGTGGGCATTCGAATTGATCGAGGCGTAGCTCGGCTTGCCGGGACCGGTGATGTCATACACTGCGCGCCACTTCGCAACTTCGCGCCGAGGCCGGCATAGTCCTTGATGCGCTCGGCGAGGCCGTCGAGGCCCTCGGTGATCGTCTCGCCCTGGTTGAAGGGCAGCGGCTTCGTCCCCTTGTCGACCTTGATACCCGGCAGCGAGCCCGAGGGTTCGATCAGCTTGGTCAGCGGCGTGCCGTCCTTGGCCTTCTGGCGAATCGTCTCGTCATAGAGGATCACGCCGGAGATGTGGTTCTTCATGGCGTCGGAGGAGCGGAACAGCATCTCGCGGTAGTCGCGGCGGTTGTCCTCGATGTTCTCCGTCTTGATGCTGTCGAAGCGCTTCCCGATCGTCCCGGTGCTCTCGTCGGCGGCGAGAATGCCCTTGCCCGGCGCCACCATGGCCTCGGCCACCTGCTCCAAAGTCATCGTTTTCGTCATCAGGGATCTCCCGCCACCATCGTTTCTGAGAGCTTTGGCCAAGGCATAGCGCGGAAGCGGCGCCCTTGCCAACGGGTCCGGCAAGTCTCTGTGGACGTTGAGCAACCCCGCGGCCTTTGTGCCCATGCGAAACGGGCGGCGGCGCGAGGGGTTCCCAGCGGTCAACGCATCATCTGGTCCGGCAGCCAGGTAATCGTCTCGGGCCAGGCCGAGGAAGATGCCGATGGCGATGAAGTCGGCGATCACGAACGGCAGTGCGCCGCGAAACACCGTCGCCAGCGGTATGTCGGGCTGCACCGCCGATACCACGAAGGACAGTCCCAGTTCGAATCGGCGGCGTCAGCAGGCAGACGCCGGCCATCTTCACCACGATGATGCCGCC
>CAWALW010000040.1:0-12413 GCA_963782855.1 uncultured Alphaproteobacteria bacterium
CGGTCGGTGCGGAGATCTCCGGCGTCGACCTGTCCGGTGACGTGGGCGACGAGACCATCGCCGCCATCCGCAAGGCCTGGCTCGACCACTGCGTCATCTTCTTCCGCGAGCAGAACCTCCCGCCCGCGCGCTTCCTCACCTTCGCCAAGCGCTTCGGCGAGGTGATCGAGTATCCCTTCATCAAGGGCCTGGAGGAGTATCCCGAGATCATCCCCGTCGTGAAGCTCGAGCACGAGAAGACCAACTTCGGCGGCATCTGGCACTCCGACACCGCCTATCTCGAGACCCCGCCGATGGCGACGATGCTCGTCGCACGCGAAGTCCCACCGCAAGGCGGCGACACCATGTTCGCCAATACCTATCTCGCCTACGAGACGCTCTCCGACGGCATGAAGAAGATGCTGGACGGCCTTGTCGGCATCAACACCTCGGCCAAGGCCGACGCCAGCCGCACGCGCGAGGATCGCGTCAAGGCGATGGTGCGACCTGACGTCAAGCAGGAATACGTGGGCGAGCACCCGGTCGTGCGCACGCACCCCGAGACGGGCCGCAAGGCGCTCTATCTCAACGTCGGCCACACGCAGCGCTTCCGCGACATGACGGTGGCGGAAAGCCAGCCGATCCTGGATTTCCTGTTCCAGCACCAGATCAAGCCGGAGTTCACCTGCCGCTTCAACTGGCGACCGGGCTCCATCGCCTTCTGGGACAACCGCTGCGCGCTGCACTTTCCCGTCAACGACTATCACGGCTACCGCCGCGTCATGCATCGCATCACGCTCAAAGGCGACAAGCCCCATTGAGGGGGTTGCTCGAAAGGAGCCCCGCCGGCTGACCCCGTTCGCATCACGCTCGGGATGCCAAACGCTGCTGCTGCGCTTGCGAAGCCCCAAATGCCGCTTGACCGCGTTCAAGTCCATCACCCAGGATAGGACGCGGTCGGTTGTTTCCGCATTGAGCCACCGAACGCAACCGCACGCAGAATGCGTCGCCAGGTCAACAGGCGCCGCGCCAGGGAGGTTTGCAATGATGGCGATCGGTTCAGCGCTCCGCTCGGGAGCGTACACGCTGCTGCTTGTGTCGGCGCTGGCCGGCGCGAGCGCGACTGAGGCGCAAGAGCTGAGCCTCGGCAACGTCAATCCCGCCCAAGCATGGCACGTCGCAGGCCTCCCAGCAGTTCATCGACAAGCTGACCGCGCTGACGGGTGGCAAGATCAAGGTCACCCATCATCATTCCGGCGCGCTCGGCGGCGAGCGCGAAGTTGCCCAGCAGATACAGCTCGGCGCCGTGGACTTCGGACCGATCACGACGGCCCCGCTGTCGACGTTGATCCCGGAGATGTCGGTGTTCCAGCTGCCCTACATCTTTCGCGACTACGATCATGTCTTCAAGGCGCTCGACGGCAGCGACACCATCACCAAGTACTACGAGGCCGTGCTCGACAAGAAGGCGCTCAAGCTGGTCGGGTTCATCGCGGCAGGCTATCGCGGCATCTACGGCCACGGCGCCATAAACTCGCTCGCCGACGTCAAGGGCAGAAAGGTGCGCGTGCAGGAGGACAAGATCCTGGTCGCAACCTTCAAGGCCCTCGGCATGATATCGACGCCCATCGCCTTCCCGGAGGTCGCGACGGCGCTGCAAACGCACGTGATCGATTTTGCCGAAGGCGGGGTCAACACCTTCTACCACAACAAATTCTACGACATCGTGAAGTACGTCGCCGATGTGCGCCACACCCATCAGGCCGTGGCTCTCATCATGTCGAAGGCTGCATGGCAGAAGCAGGATGCCGCCGGACAGAAGGCGATCATGGAGGCCTGGGCCCATGCCCGCGCGTTCAACCGCAAGTTCATTCTCGATGAGGACAAGCAGATCCAGGACCAGGTGCGCGAGAAGGGCGTTACCATCACCAAGCCCGATGCCACGCCGTTCCGTCAGGCCACGCTGAGCGTCTACGAGGATTTCTATGCGACGCCGGCCGGCAAGGACGCACGCAAGATGGTCGACTTCATCCTGAGCATCAAGTAGCGCTCCATGCCTGAAGATCGCGACGGAGCGGGCGGCCAGACTGACCCGCTCCGGGCGCCCTATGACGTGCTCGGCCATGTCGGCGGCCTGATCCTGGCCGTGATGGCCGGCGCCGTCTTCCTGCAGGTCGTGCTGCGCTACGCCGGGCGCGGCATCGACGGGCTCGACGAGGTGCCGCGCTACCTGTTCGTGTGGCTGGTCATGATCGGGGCTGCCGCCGCGATGCAGCGTGGCGAACACACGGTACTCGACTACTTCATCAATCTTCTGGGTCGGCGAACGCGCGCACTTGTGCTCGTGCTGACCAACGCCGTGGGCATCGCGCTCTTCGCCTACATGATCAGGCTCAGCTTTGTGCTGGTTCCCAATGCGCAGTTGCAGACCAGCGCCGGTCTCGAATTGCCGCTCGGCTACGTCTTTGCCGCCATCCCGATAGGCTCCGCGCTCATTATCCTGCCCATGCTTCGCAACATCTATCGTGCGCTGGGGAGCCTATGGCAGAGACCCTCCTGATCATCTTCATCGTCTTCATCCTGCTCGGCATGCCGATCAGCATCGCGCTGGGGGTCGGTGCGCTCGGCGCGGCGATCTTCTATCCCGTGCTCAACCCGATCATCATCCCGACCCGCTTCGTCGGCCTGCTGTCGGACTCCTTCCTGCTGCTGTCTGCACCACTGTTCATTCTCGCCGGTAATATCGCGGCACGCGGCGGCGTCGCGCGCGTGCTCATCGATCTCGCCACGGCAATCGTCGGCCGTTTTCGCGGCGGGCTCGCCTATGTGAACGTCCTCGACAGCATGTTCTTCGGCGGCATCTCCGGCTCGGCCGTGGCCGACGTCTCAGCGCTGGGCACCTTTCTCATCCCGCAGATGGTGCGCAAGGGCTACGATCTCGACTTTGCCACCGCGCTCACCGTCAGCACAGCCGTGGTCGCCCCGATCATCCCTCCCTCCATCATCGCCGTGATCTATGCGTGGATGGCGGAAGAGTCGGTGGCGGCGATGTTCGCTGCCGGCGTCGTGCCGGGGTTGCTCGTCGGTCTGGGCATGGCAGTGCCGGTCTTTGTGATCGCCAGGAAGCGCAATTATCCCAAAGGAGCCGCCGCCCACGCTGCCCGAGTTCCTGGTCGCGCTGCGCAATGCGCTGCCGGCGCTGCTGATCCCGGCCATCATCATGGGCGGCATTCTGTTCGGGTTGTTCACGCCGACGGAGGCTGCGGCGGTGGCCGTGGTCTATGCGCTGGTCGTGCCGCCGATCTTCTACCGCGAGCCGGCGCTGCGGGAACTGCCGAAGATCTTTGCAGACTCGGCGCGCCTCTCGGGTGTCATCGGTCTCATCATCGGTTTCGTCGGCGCTTTCGGCTGGGTGCTCACCTACTCCAAGTTTCCCATGAAGGTGGCGGAGGCGATCGCGGCGATCGCGCCGGCGTGGTGGATGTTCATCCTACTCATCATCGCGCTCTACCTGCTGCTCGGCACGTTCCTGACGCCGTCCGAGATCATTCTCGTTACGGTCCCGGTTCTTCTGCCGGTCGCGCAGGAAGCCGGCGTGCATCCGGTGCATTTCGGCATCGTGTGCGTCATCGCCTCCGCCGTCGGCCACATCACGCCGCCGGTGGGCCTGTGCCTGTTCGTGGGGATGGCGATCAGCGGGTTGCCCATGGAGAAGCTGCTGAAGCCGCTGTCTGCCGTTCCTGGCAGCCATTGTCGCCACGCTGCTGCTCGTCGCTTTCATTCCGGAAATCGCCCTGATGGTGCCGCGCACCCTGGGTTTCATTAAGTAGCTCGTCTATCGGTCCGGAGAACGGTGATGAGCGAACCCTGCGCCGTGGAGATGCAGGATCGGGCGCGCCGAGGTGGGCGACGACCTGCGCGTGCACAAACACGAGACTCTGCGCGAGCACTCGCGAACAGCTCAGCGCGATGGATTGCGATCCCACATGACAGACAGTATCTTCACCGATCTTTTGTTAGTCGACACCTGGAGGTGTCTGTGTTCAAGGGCCTCTCAATACTAACTTCGTTCATTGCCACTCTGGCCCTGACCACCAACGCTTCGCTGGCTCAAAGCAAGCGGGTTGCTCTTGTGATCGGCAACTCAGAGTACAAGCACACGCCGCGACTGGAGAACCCCAAGAACGACGCGAGCGATATGGCCGCAACGCTGAAGAACATCGGCTTCAGCGTCATGGTCGGTCGCGACCTGGACAAGGGAGGGATGGATCGCACGGTGCGCGACTTCGCCGAGGCGTTGGCTGGAGCGCACACGGGGTTGTTTTTCTACGCCGGACACGGATTGCAGGTTGGCGGTCAAAACTATCTCGTCCCAACCGACGCCAAGTTGACCACCGCGTCGGCAGTCGATTTCGAGATGGTGCGCCTCGACCTCGTCCATCGGACCATGGAACGGGAGGCAAGCACCAACATCCTGATGATCGACGCCTGCCGCGACAATCCACTGGCACGCAACCTTGCGCGAGCGCTCGGCACGCGATCAACGCAGATCGGTCGCGGCCTGACGGCCGTCGAGTTCGGGCGAGGGCACGTTCATCAGTTTCTCGACCCAGCCAGGCAACGTAGCTCTCGACGGCACGGGCCGAAACTCGCCTTACGCCGGGGCCCTGCTGAAGCATATCGCTACTCCCGGTGACGACCTTCCGACCGTTCTCATCAATGTCCGCAACGAAGTGATGCAGGCAACGGCCCGGCGACAGGTTCCGTGGGAACACTCGGCCATGACCGCCAAGTTCTACTTCGTGCCGCCACGCCCGACCGAGCAGCATATAGAGATGCAGTTCTGGGCGTCGGTGAAGGACAGTACCAACCCCACGATTCTGGGTACTTACCTCCAGCGCTACCCTGAGGGAGAGTTCGCTCCGATCGCGCGCGCCCTGATTGGCCACTACGAGCAACAGCTCAAGCTGGAACTGGCTGCACGGGAGAGAGAACGGAGGCGGCATGATGAGGAATTGAAGGTCGCTGAAGCGAAGCGCCTGGAAGACGAGCAAAGAACCCGCGAAACGGCCCTGGCAGCCGAGCGCAAGCGCGCGGAAGAGGCCAAGAACAGTCAAGAGGGGACCAGGCTCGAGAAAGAGCGGGCCGAACTGGCCGCACGCGGCGAGGATTTGCGCAAGGCGTTGGAGGAGGCGCGTGTCGCGCGCGAAGCTGCGAAGGCGGCCGAGGAGCAGCAGCGTGCAGCCTTGAAAGCCTCGGAGAAGGCGGCCAAGAAGCAGAGGCCGCCATAGCCAAAAAGCGTGCAGGAGAGGCTAACCCGACCAAGATCGCGGCGTTGCCGAAGTTAGAGAACCCGGCGACACCGAAGGACATGAAACCCGCGGCCCCCGGCGGTCTCAACGGCACGTGGACGATCACTTGGAAAAGCCTCAGCGGCCCGCCATGCCTGCCGAGCGGATTTTTCTCGATCAAGATCGACGGGAGCAGCATCTATCACAGTACAGGCAAGACAGGCTCCGTGTCGGCTGGGGGTACGGTGCTGTGGACGACAAAAAGTCCGATAATCGGCACCAACACCTACAGGGGAACGCTGCGCGGCAATACGGGTTCGGAAGGTACGAGACAGGCGTCGGCAATTGCGGCGGGCCGTTCACCGCGAGGCGCGGCTGACGAACAGGCCACCTGCCACTCCGCGGCCTAAGCCGCTCGCGGCGAGAAGCTCAAGCCGAGCGTGACGAGCTTCTGCAGCAGGGTCTCGTAGCTTATGCCGGCGTGCATGGCCGAGTTGGCGAAATCCTCGTCGCGCGCAATCTGCGGATTGGGATTGGCTTCCAGCATGTGAAAGCGGCCGTTCTCCTGCATGCGATAGTCGAGCCGCGCGTACCCGCTCAGCCCCAGCAGCCTGTAGATGCGCTTCGACAGGCGCAGCACCCGCGTCAGCTCGTTCCTTGGTGAGTTCCGCCGGCCCCGACTTGAGACCGATCCTCTTCTGGTATTCGGGGTCCCACTTCGCTTTGTCGGTCGCGATCACCCGCGCGCCTTCGGGCAGGTTGCTCATCGTCAGCTCCCAGGGCGGCAGCGCGGTGAGCAGCTCGTTGCCGAACACGCCGACATAGATTTCTCGGCCTTCGATGAATTCCTCCACCAGCGCGACCGACCCGGTCTTCTCGTGGATGAAGGCGATGCGCTCGACAAGCTTCTCGGGATCGCGCACCAGGGAGGCTTGCGAGATGCCCTCCGACCCCTCCTCCGTGAGCGACTTCACGAACAACGGAAACTTCAGCCGGGGCGAAGAGAATCCCTTCCTGCGCGGAGGCACGACGGCGAAGCGCGGCACGGGAATGCGATGGTAGGCGAGGATCTTCTTCGCCAGCGACTTGTCGCGCGCGATCATCAGCCCGCGCGGATTGCAGCCCGGTGTACTTCAGCTTCCTCAGTTCCAGGTAGCTCGACGACGTGCTGGTCGAAGTGCGCAAGCCCGTCGAACTGCTCCACCAGGTTGAAGGCGATATGCGGGCTCGTCTCCTCGATTGCATTGCGGATGACATTGAGCTCGCTGCCGATACCGACGCAGGTCGTCTCGTGTCCGAGCGCCACAAGCGCATCGAGCACGTCGTACTCGGTCTTGTGCAGCTCGGCCTCCCGGCCTTCCAGCTGTTCGCGCGGACGGTTCGGCACCATCTGCTCGTCGGTAAGCAGCATGACGCGCAGCTTCCGGGTTGGGGGCTTCATCACATCGCCACCTTCGGATAGCCCTTGTGCAGGACATTTGCGGTCTGCATCGTGAGCAGAACGAGCAGCTTTTCCATGGTGGCCGCAGGCGAGTCCGTCACCCGCAGACCCAGGTTCTGCGCGCGCGTGATCATCTGCCGGATGAGCTGATCGACCGCGTAGGTGTGCACGCCCGTCCCATCCGCGATGCGCGCCCTGAGCTGGGAGCGCGCCCGGCGCAGAAATCTCGTTGCGGGCGGTGCTTCGGAATCCTCCCGCTCATCGGAGAAGATGCGGCGCAGGTCCTGGTCGTAGTTGGCCGGCCAGTTCCAGGCGAAGTGCTTGCGCTTGGCGATATAGTGGTCCTTCAGCGTCTTCCGCAGCGCCTTCAGCGGCGCGACCTCGGTGCGATCGTCGATAGGCGGCCGCTTGCCCGCGACCTCGCGCATCAACTCGTCGACGTATTCGAGCTTCTCCAGCGCGGGCCAGCCCCGATAGCTCTCGCGCCAGTCGACATAGGGATTGAGCCATACGGCAAACGTCTCGGCGAAGTCTTCGACGGCATGCGCCTGCGCATACCAGCCCGAAAGGTTGATGACGTGGTGCCGGCCTTCAGGTCTCGGCTTGTAGGATTTCGGATAGGGCTTCTCAGGATCACCGAACAGCTCGCGGTAGCGATCGCGCTGGTGAAACTGGTAGGCATCATCGAGCGTGTGGCCCGCCTCGTGCCGAAGGATGCGCCGGCACTCCGCCTCGCCGGCACCCTCCACCTCCAGCATCTGGCTGCGCTCGAGGCGCATCAGGCGCGGATGCGAGAGGTAGAAGGGGATGGCGAAGCCCAACACCCCGTCAGGTGAGAAGAATTCCTCGGCCAGCCACGTGTGGGGAAGGGCAACGATGTTGCGGGCTGAAAGCTCTCCGTACAGCCGCTCAACCCTGCGAGCGAGCAGCGTGCCGTGCAGCCGCACGGGCAGGTCGCGCAAGCGGGTGGCGAGCAGCGTCTCGTCGTCGATCTTCGCCAGGTCGATAGCCGGTCGGCGCCGGGAAGTTCGGCGGCGTGGCTTTGCTGATCTGCCCATCATTCAAATTCGCATGGCACCGGGCTTGGCATGATCGCGGGCCCGGAAGAGGCATGAAGTGCCCACTGCCATTCCTGGTTATGACGGTAAAACGCCCCGCTCAAGCTAAAGTTTCGGTTGTGATGTGGACAGTACAGGACAATCAATGGCCAAGCTCTTTTTCCAGCTTGCCCATCATGTACGTCCACTTCTCCTTCTGCGTCTCGACCAGCACCTTGAGGGAAGCGCGCAGTTCGGCAAGCAATGCACAATCGGCCTGCTTGGCGGTGGTGGCCGCCTGCCCACCCCCGGTGATGCGCACCAGCAGTTCCTCCGACTTCTGGTCGTAGCCCACGATGCGCTCATCCCGGACGAAGGGCTCGGCCTGCTTGAGGAAGTCGTCGTTGCTCCAGCTGCGCTTGTCCTTGAGTTCGCGCAGCCTGGCCTGGAAGACGGGGGTGTTTTTACGGTTGAGATCGCGGAGAACGGAGCCGGCCTCGTTCACGACGCTTTCAAAATCACCCTTGGCGCAGCCCGGCGCCTGGGCGGCAGCCGGGTGCCCGGTTGTGGTCGCACCCAGCAGCAATGCGATCAGCGCCCACAGGAACGCGCGCATGCCGTCAGGTTCCCCATTGAGCCCATGTTGCATCTACCTTTTACCAGACTCCGGCGATGCGCAAGTGGAGCAGAAAAGACCCGGTGAACGCGAAATCCGTGTTCAGAATGCGGGCCCGAACTTGTTGGACTTGGGGAAGCCGCGCGGGGCCAGCCGGCCGGCCTGCGCCCGCTCGCCGACCCAGTCGCGCAGCTCGCCGTAGGGCAGCGTGAAGTTGCGCCCGGCCGGATCGAGCCAGGTGAGGCCTTCCGATTTCTTGAACACGCGCACATCGGAGAGCCCCCCGTCCTTGTAGCGCTGCAGGCGCACGCCCTTGCCGCGCGCCATCTCGTTGACCTCATCGAGCGCGAACACGAGCATCTTGCGGTTCTCGCCGATGACCGCCACCTGGTCGCCGTCGGCTGGCACGCAGCAGAACGCTTCCGCCGGCTCGTCCACGTTCATCACCTGCTTGCCCTTGCGCGTCATGGCAACCATCTCGTCCTCGGGCACTACGAAGCCGTGGCCAGACGTTGCCGCGATCAGGAGCTTGCGGCCGGGTTCGTGCACGAAGAGCTCCCCGAAAGCGTGGTTCTCTTCCAGATCGACCATCAGGCGCACCGGCTCGCCGTGGCCGCGACCGCCAGGAAGCTGATCGGCCGGCAGCGTGAACACCTTTCCATTGGTGGCGAGCAGCAGCAGTTTGTCAGTCGTTGACGCCTTCACGGCCCGCAGCAGCTGGTCGCCCTGCTTGAACTCCAGCTTGGCGAAGTCGTCCATGTGGCCCTTCATGGCCCGGATCCAGCCCTTCTCGGACAGGATCACGGTGATGGGCTCCTTCTCGATCATGGCCTGCTCGAGATCGACCTCGATGGCAGGCGCATCCGCGAACGTGCTGCGGCGGCGGCCGATCTCGGTCTTCTTGGAGTAGGCCTCGCGCGTCGCCTTCACCTCCTCGGTGATGCGCTCCCACTGCTCGTCGTCGGACTTGATGAGCGACTTGAGCTGGCGCCGCTCCTTGGAAAGGCGGTCGTGTTCGCCCTTGATCTCCACCTCTTCCAGCTTCGACAGCGACTTGAGCCGGAGGTTGAGGATGGCTTCGGCCTGCACCTCGGTCAGCTTGAACTTGGCGATCAGCTTGGCCTTGGGATCGTCCTCGAAGCGGACGATCCGGATCACCTCGTCGAGATTGAGGAAGGCGATCAGGTAGCCGTCGAGGACCTCCAGCCGGTGCTCGATCTTCTCCAGCCGGAATTTCGAGCGGCGGACCAGCACGACCTTGCGATGGTCCAGCCACTGCCGAAGTACATCGCGCAGCGACAGCACGCCCGGCACCTGTCCGGCGGACAGCACGTTCATGTTGAGCGAGAAGCGCACCTCCAGCTCGGTCAGCTTGAAGAGGCTCTCCATCAGCAGCGTGGCATCGATCGCGCGGCTCTTGGGCTCCAGCACGAGGCGCACCGTCTCGGCCGATTCATCGCGCACATCGCCCAGCAGCGGCGCCTTCTTCTCGTTGATCAGCTCGGCCAGGCGCTCGACCAGCTTGGCCTTCTGCACCTGGTAGGGAACTTCGGTGACGACGATCTGGTAGCCGCCGCGGCCGGTCTCCTCCTTCTCCCAGCGCGCGCGCAGGCGGAAGCCGCCGCGCCCCGTCTTGTAGGCTTCCAGCATCGACTCGCGCGGCTCGACGATGATGCCGCCGGTCGGGAAGTCCGGCCCCGGCACCATCTCCACCAGCTTGTCGATGTGCGCGTTGGGATGCTTGATGAGATGCAGCAGCGCCGCGCACAGCTCATCGACGTTGTGCGGCGGAATGCTGGTCGCCATGCCGACGGCGATGCCCGACGTGCCGTTGGCCAGCAGATTGGGGAAGTTGGCCGGGAGGACGACCGGCTCCTGGTTGGTGCCGTCGTAGGTGGGGCGGAAGTCGACCGTGTCCTCGTCGATGCCGTCCAGCAGCAGCCCGGCTCACGGCCGTCATGCGGCTTTCGGTGTAGCGCATGGCGGCGGGGTTATCGCCGTCGATGTTGCCGAAGTTGCCCTGGCCGTCGACCAGCGGGTAGCGCACCGCGAAATCCTGGGCGAGCCGCACCAGCGCGTCGTAGATGGCCTGGTCGCCGTGCGGATGGAAGTTGCCCATCACCTCGCCGACGATCTTGCGCGCACTTCTTGTAGGCACCGGCAGGATCGAGCTTCAGCTCGCGCATGGCATAGAGGATGCGCCGGTGCACGGGCTTGAGGCCGTCGCGCACGTCGGGCAGGGCCCGATGCATGATGGTGGAGAGCGCATAGGCGAGATAGCGCTCCTCCAGCGCATCCGTCAGATCGATGGACTCGATGGGCGGTTGGCCGGGAATCGTGGTGTTGCTCATGGGGGCTGGTTAGCGGTGCAGGACGGCACGCCTCAAGTGCCGCGGCGCCACAAGCCCCAGAATCGAGACCGCAACCCCCCGAAACAATGCAAATTCTGCTGCTCTACAGCCCCTTCCGCACCTTCGCGCAGATCGGGATACTGCGGCGCGCGCTTCTCCTGCTGGGCCTTGAAGGCTTCCGCCATGTGGCCGCGCGCGAACATGCCGGTCTGCCAGAGCGCGATGTAGTCGAGCGCCTCCTTGGTCGAATGGTCGCGCGCGTAGTTGATCATCACCTTGCGAGCCCGTGACGGCGAGCGGGTTCTTCGCCGCGATCTCGCGCGCCGTCTCCATCACGGCGGCCATCATCGCGGCGTGATCGGGATAGACCTCGTTGACGAGGCCGATGGCCTTGGCCTTCTCCGCCGGCAGGCGCCGGCCGGTGTAGGCCAGCTCGCGCACCCAGCCCTCCGGGATCAGCTTGCACAGGCGCGGGAAGGTGCCGACGTCGGCCGTCATGGCGAGGTTGATCTCCTGGATGCAGAAGAACGCGTCCGCCGTGCAGTAGCGGATGTCGCAGGCCGAGGTCATGTCGACGGCGCCGCCGATGCAGCCGCCCTGGATGGCGGCGATCACCGGCATGCGGGCCTCGTCGAGGCAGGAGAAGGTGCTCTGCAGGCCAAGCACGAGGTGGCGGAAGGCCTCGTCGGCAACGTGCGGGTCCGGCTGCGCGGCCGGCCAGCGCGCCGTTCTCGGCGAACACCTCGAGGTCCATGCCGGCGGAGAAATGCTTGCCCGTCGACGAGATGACGATCACGCGGGCGCGCGCATTGTCGTCGATGTCGCGCACGATCGCCGGCAGCTCGCTCCAGAACGCGCGGTTCATGGAGTTGAGCTTGTCGGGACGATTGAGCTTCAAGTGCGCGACGCCGTCCGCGATTGCCACCTCGAAAACGTCCTGCGGCGCGCTGCCGCCCTGCGCACTCATGCCGTGCTCCTGCGTGACGGGTTATCCACAGCCGACCCAACACCGCGACATCGACCGGGTCAAGCGCACGGGCGGCGCTTGCCGGTGCACTGTCGCGAGACCAATGTAGTTTGCATGGGTCCCGACCTCCCGCAGACTGAGATCGCCATCGTCGAGATGACGAATGCCTTCCGCAAGGCCAGCGCCTTGCAGGAGGTGAAGCCGAACCCTGTGCTCGCCGCCGCTGCTCGCGCCTTCGCACAGTACCTGGCGAAGTCCGGCAAGTTCGGTCACGAGGCCGACGGCCGCGCGCCCGACAAGCGGGCGGAGGCCGAGGGCTACCAGGCTTGCATGGTGGCCGAGAACCTGGCGTGGAACGCCGACAGCCGCGGCTTCCAGACGACGCAGCTCGCCGGTGAGATCGTGCAGGGCTGGAAGGAGTCGCCCGCCCATCGCGAGAACCTGCTGCTGCCCGAAGCGACCGAGATCGGCGTCGCCGTCGTTCCCGCGCCCTACAAAATCCAGAAGTTTATCGCAGTGCAGCTTTTCGGCAGACCGGAAAGCCTGAAGATCAAGTTCGGCATCCGCAACACGACCAGGATGCCGATCCGCTACTCGGTGGGCGAGGAAACCGAAACCCTGGAGCCGTCCGCATCCGTCGCCTACGGCGTTTGCGACATGCCCCAGCTTGCCTTCGAGCGCCCTGGCAGCGCGCCCATCCGGTTCACGCCGCGCAACGGCGACCGCTTCGT
>CAWALW010000041.1:0-21002 GCA_963782855.1 uncultured Alphaproteobacteria bacterium
CCACGCTGGTACACTGCCCCGAAGCCAAGAACCGGTCGTCTCGGGAGTGCCCCTTGAGGCGGAGCACGAGATGAGGACGCCTGCTCGTTGACTCGCCAAGCGACAGCCCAGCGATTTCCGCGGTCGCGTCCAGGCCGCCGGTCCCGCCTCCTCGTCGCGGTCCTGGCCATCCCCCTGCTCGTCGGCCTGTTTGCCGCGCCCGTCAGCTCCCCGTCGCCCGTCCGCGGCGATGAGTCCTCCGCGGACGCCCAGGCACAGCAGCGCGCCCTGCAGAAGAAGATCGCCGACCAGAAGGCGCTGATCTCGCAGCTCAACAACTCGCAGGCGAACCTGCAAGGGGCGATCAAGCAGACGCGCGACCAGCTCGACGGCATCACCGACGACCTCGCTGCGACGCGCAAGCGCGTGGCCAGGCTGATCGACGACATCGGCGAGGTCCGGGCCACCTACCAGACGCTCGTCTACCAGCTGAGCGACCTCAACCTGCAGGTCCAGCGGATCGAGGCCAAGGAGACGGCCAAGAAGGTGGAAGCCTCGGGGTCCGCAAGGCCGAGGCGAACCGGATCCGCTATGCCTACGAGGCCGAGCGGACGTCGCTCCTGGAGACCTTCCTGTCCGGGGCCTCGTTCACGGACATGCTCGCCGAGATGAGCTGCCCGAGGGATGCCGCCGACCAGGACCGCCAGCTCGCCGGCGCAGGTCGCGGAGGATCGCGAGACACTCGCCAGCCTGCACGCGACCGCCGTCGAGGCCCGCGGGGCGACGAACACGATCCGCCAGCAGACGGCGGTCCAGAAGCAGAAGCTCGATCAGCGGCTGAAGGAGTTCCGCGCGGCGCAAGGGCGCGGCTGAAGGCGCTGGAACGGCAGGCCGAGGCCGCCCTCCGCGCCCAGAAGGCCCAGTACGCGAGGCTGGCCGCCGACGAGAAGCGGATGCGCCACGCGCTCGCGGCGAGCGCCGCCGCCAAGCGCCAGCTCCAGCACAAGATCAACCGCCTGGTCGCCAAGCAGTTCAACCAGGGCAACATCCCCTCGAAGTACAACGGGACGCTGCAGTGGCCGATGGGCGGCGTCGTCACCCAGCCGTTCGGCTGCACCGGGGTGATCTACGAGCCGCCGATGGGCAGCTGCCCCCACTGGCACAACGGGATCGATATCGTCGCCCCGTACGGGACGCCGGTTCGCGCCTCGGGCGCGGGCAAGGTCGTCTACGTCGGCTGGAACTACGCCGACGGGGCCGATCCCGCCTGGATCGTGATCATCGCCCTGACTCCAGGCAGCTGACCACCTGGTACGCCCACCTCCAGGCGCGCTACAAGGTCCGCGCCGGCGCGGTGGTCCGCAAGGGCCAGGTGATCGGCTACGAGGGCAACACCGGCCACTCGACCGGCGCCCACCTCCACTGGATGGTCGAGTTCAACGGGAACTTCGTGAACCCGAGCTGTTCACGTAGCGGCGGCGTCCGGCCCCGCCTCGATCACGACGTCCCGGCGTTCACCGGCACGGTGCTAGCATCGCCCCAGGTCGGCCGTGCTCGGGAGGGACGACATTTGGTCAAGCCGGTGATGGCGGTGATCCTCGCGGGCGGGGAGGGCGAGCGCCTGTCCATCCTCTCGTCCGTGCGCGCGAAGCCGGCGGTGCCGTTCGGCGGCAAGTACCGGATCATCGATTTCACGCTCTCCAACTGCGTCAACTCTGGCATCTACGACGTCGTCGTGCTGACGCAGTACAGCCGCGCTCGCTGAGCGACCACATCGGCGTCGGCCGCCCGTGGGACCTCGACCGGCACAAGGGGGGATGAAGCTCCTCCAGCCGTACACTAGCGGGGACGCGTCGCGGAGTGGTACGGCGGCACGGCCGACGCCGTGCTCCACAATATCGACGTTATCGAGCACAGCGCGGCCGACACCGTGCTGATCCTGTCGGGCGATCACATTTACAAGATGGACTACCAGCCGTTGCTGGCGGCCCATCGTCGCCACCGCGCGGGACGTGACGATCGCCGTCCGGCGCGTCCCAATCGCCGAGGCGAGCCGGATGGGCGTGCTCGCGCTCGACGAGCAGGACCGCGTCGTCGAATGGCAGGAGAAGCCCAAGCAGCCCAAGAGCGACCTCGCGTCGATGGGCGTGTACGTGTTCTCGAAGCGCGCCCTCACCCGCTGGCTCAGCGACGAGCGCAAGGACTTCGGGCGCGACGTGATCCCGGCCATGCTCGATGGCGGCGCGCGTGTGTACGGCTACCGGTTCGACGGCTACTGGCAGGACGTGGTTCTCGCCGATGCTCCGAGATGGAAGCTCGAATGCGGCTTGATCTCGCCCCAGCAGTCGCCCTCGTGCACGCGCACGGGCTTCAGAACCTTGATGAACTTGCGCGGCTGCTGCAACTCGCGGATGCCGACGCCGTCGATGGCGGCGACGAAGGCGGACGAACTGCCATCCATGATGGGCACTTCGCGGGCATCGACCTCGATGTAGCAGTTGTCGATGTTGAGGCCGCGCAGCGCAGCCAGAAGGTGCTCGACCGTGCTGATGGTCACGCCCAAGTCATCGCCCAGGACCGTGCACAGCGTCAGATTTTTCACGTGGTCGACGTGAGCTGGGATCTCCGCGACGATGCGGCCCCGCTTGCTGATGAGAAAGCGGTATCCCGTATCAGCCTCGGCGGGATGCAGCACCAGGGTAACGCTGGCGCCGCTGTGGACCCCCGTCCCAGACAGCTCGATTTCGCGGCCGATCGTAGTCTGTCGCGACCCGATAAATCGCTTCGACATTCCCGACGTCCCTCGATCCCCCTACGGCTGAGACATCCGGCCCCGTCACCGAACACCCCAAGCCCCCGATCACTCGCTCGTCAGTCAGCCAACTTATTGTTAGTCCTAGTGAAACCGTCTTTTGTGGCTTAACCATCAAACCAGTGTGAATCAGACGATACTGTGGTGCGCCAAACGGGGACAAATCACGGTTTCTTACGTTGTGTTACCGTTTCGCCGCAGTCGCGCCACCATGCCGCCATCACTTCCGCGGCCCGCGCGCAAAAAAGACTGGCGCATCAGCCTCTTCGTCGGAGCCTTCGCGGCTAGGTCTGTCGCCTTGCCTGCGCAACTGTTCAGTCTGCATTTGATCCGACTGACGGTCGCGCCCCATCCCTGTAAGCCTTTGCAGGAGGCCGGGTCTTCGCGGCGGCTCATCGCCGCGTGGCGGTTGCTGAGGCATCTGGCGGGCACGTGAGTCCGTCTTGGCCCAGTACTCACGTTGAGCCTGGGGCGGAAAGTCTTCCACAGCCGGGATTGGCGACCTGCTTGCGCGCGGGGCCTCATGGCGATCATGCTCGTCGGGCACCGGTCCGATCGCCTGCGAGAGGCGTTGGCGGAAATCCTGTTCGCCGCTCTGCCGATTGCCACCGCGGCCAGGACCGCGCTCCTCCTGCATGCGCGCCATACCGGAGGCCACGATCGAGACGCGGATGCGTCCCGCGAGATTGTCGTCGAGCGTCGCGCCGAAAATGATGTTGGCGTCGGCGTCGAGTTCCTGGCGCACGCAATCGACGGCATCGTGCACCTCGAACAGCGTCAGGTCGCTGCCGCCGCTGATGGAAAGCAGCAGGCTCTTGGCGCCGCGCAGCGTCACGTCGTCGAGCAGCGGATTGAAGATGGCCTCCTTGGCGGCAGTGATCGCGCGCTGCTCGCCCGTCGCCTCGCCCGTGCCCATCATGGCGGTGCCCATCCCGTTCAGCACCGTCTTCACGTCGGCGAGGTCGAGATTGATGAGGCCCTCCTTGACCACGAGGTCGACGATGCAGGCGACGCCCGAGTAGAGCACCTGGTCGGCCAGGACGAAGGCTTCCGCAAAGGCTGTCCGGTCGTTGGCGACGTTGAACAGATTCTGGTTGGGGATGACGATCAGGGTGTCGACATGCCGCTTGAGTTCGGCAATGCCTGCCTCTGCAACCTTCATGCCGCTTCTTGCCTTCGAACTGGAAGGGCTTGGTCACCACCGCGACCGTCAGGATTCCGTATTCCTTGGCCACGCGGGCGATCACGGGCGCTGCTCCCGTACCGGTACCGCCGCCCATGCCCGCGGCGATGAACACCATGTGGCGCCGGATAGCGAGGCGCGGATGTCCTCCAGCGCCTCCTCGGCGGCCGCCTCGCCGATCTCGTGCTTGGCGCCGGCGCCGATGCCCTCGGTGAGGCGCGCGCCAAGCTGCAGGCGATGCTCGGCACTCGAGACCGACAGCGCCTGGGCGTCCGTGTTGGCGGCGATGAACTTCACGCCGTTCAAGCCGGCGGCCAGCATGTTGTTGATGGCGTTGCCGCCGCCGCCGCCCACCCCGATCACGATGATGCGCGGCTTCATGTCCGCGTAGCTCGTCGTATGCAACCTGCTGTTCATGGGCGGTCCCTCAGCGGCCTTGGGGCAGGCTCCGCTTGTTTGATGCCTAGTGATTCGCGGGCTGTCGTCAAATGCTCCCGCACGGGGCAGACAAAACGCAGAACCCCGTTGCACTAAGGACTCCGGAAACGCCGCCGGTTCTTTTCTTTGCCGGCATTCGCTGTGCTGCTCCGGCTTCTACCTGCAACAACTCGCGTCCTGCACCATCCAGCTCACAAGCTCGGGGAAGGAAAGCCCGTCGTGCTGCGCAAGCTCCGGCACGAGCGACGTCGCCGTCATGCCGGGCTGCGTATTGACCTCCAGGCAGATCAATTCACCGGAGCCGCCGGGCGTGTCGTTGAACCGGAAATCGGCGCGCGACACGCCCCGGCAGCCCAAAGCTTTATGAGCCGTTAAGGCGAGCTTCTGCACCAATTGGTAAACATTTGATGAAACCGGCGCGGGCACGATGTGGCGGGAGCCGCCGTCCGCGTACTTGGCCTCGTAGTTGTAGAAGGCGAGGCTACCGGCCGGCACGATCTCGGTGACGCCGAGCGCGCGGTCGCCCATCACCGCGCAGGTGAGCTCCCGGCCCGGGATGAAGGTCTCCGCCAGCAGCTCCTCGCCGAAAGTCCACGCCGGATCGTTCAGCTCCTGCGGCGGATGCGTGTGGTCCTCGCGCACGATGAACACGCCGACGCTCGAGCCTTCGCATACCGGCTTGAGCACGTAGGGCCGCGGCAACGCGTGCGCGCGCGCAGCCTCCGCGCGGCTCACGATGCGGCCGTCTGCAACGCGGGATCCCGGCCGCATGCATGACCTCCTTGGCGCGCACCTTGTGCATGGCGAGCGCTGAGGCGAGCACGCCCGAGTGGGTGTAGGGGATCTCGAGCAGCTCGAGCAGGCCCTGCACGCAGCCGTCCTCGCCCCAGCGCCCGTGCAATGCGTTGAAGCACACGTCCGGCTGGACGCGCTTGAGCTGGTCCGCCAGGTCTCGACCGGCATCGATGCGGGTCACCTGGTAGCCGGCGCTTTCCAGCGCCCCTGCGCACGCGTCGCCCGAGTTCAGGCTGACCTCGCGCTCGGCGGAGAGCCCGCCCATGAGCACGGCGACGTGCCGGAACCGGCGCGCGTCGGCGGAACCACTCATTGCACTGTCATCTCCGCTAGCGCCTCGCCCGTCGGCCGGCCTTCCGCCGGCTCGCCAAGGCGCACGATCTCCCACTGCAGGGTCACGCCGCTCGTTTCCCGCACGCGGGCCCGCACGGTCTCGCCCAGCCGCTCGATGTCCTCCGCCGTGGCATCGCCGTCGTTGATCAGGAAGTTGCAGTGCATCGTGGAGACGCCGGCGCCGCCGACGCGCAGGCCGCGGCAGCCCGCGGCGTCGATCAGCTTCCAGGCGCTGGCACCCGGCGGGTTCTTGAAGGTGGAGCCGCCGGTGCGCTCCTTGATGGGCTGGTTGGCCTCGCGGTACTCGGCCACCTCGTTCATGTCTTCGAGGATCTTCGCCGGGTCGCCGGCCGTGCCTTCGAACAGAGCCTCGGTGAAAATCCAGTCCTTCGGCACGCCGCTGTGGCGGTAGGTGAACCCCATGTCGGCGAGCGCAAGCGTGTGCTGTCGCCCCTGCATGTCGACGGCACGCGCTTCGACCAGCACGTCCTTGGTTTCGCGGCCGTGCGCGCCCGCATTCATGCGCAGGGCGCCGCCCACCGATCCCGGGATGCCGCGATAGAACGCGAGCCCCGCGATGCCGGCATCCGCCGCCGCGCGCGCAAGCTTGACGTCCGGCACTGCCGTGCCCGCGCGCAGGCGGTGGCCCGGTTCCGCCGCGACGTTGCCGAAGCCGCGCCCCAGGCGGATGACCACGCCCGGCACGCCGCCGTCGCGCACGAGCAGATTGGAGCCGAGGCCGATGACGAACACGGGAAACTCCGGCGGGCGATGCTGCAGGAAATAGGCGAGGTCGTCCGCGTCCGCCGGCGTGAACAGCACCTGCGCCGGGCCGCCGACGCGAAACCACGTGATGTCGGCGAGCGTCTGGTTGGCAACGAGCCGGCCCCTGCAGCTGCGGCAGCCGCCGCTTTCAGCTCCGGCACCAGGTCGGAGATGGCTCACAAGGCCCCTCCCACCCGCATCGGCTCGCGCCGCCAGCCAGTCCGGGAGCGCGTGCGCCCATTCCGTGCTGTTGCCGGCGCCCAGGCACACGACCATGTCGCCGGCGGATGCAATGCGGCGCACGACCGGAGCGATGTCGCGCTCGCTCTCCACCGCGGCGACGCCCTTGTGTCCGGTGGCGCGGATGGCGTCCGCCAGCGAGCGATGGTCGACGCCGTCGATGGGCATTTCGCCCGCCGAGTAGAGCGGCGTGACGATCACGCTGTCGGCATCCTTGAAGCAGGCCGCGAACTCGTCGAACAGGTCGCGCACGCGCGTGAAGCGATGCGGTTCGACCACGGCGATGACGCGCCCCCGCGCTCCGGCACGCGCCGCCTTCAGCACCGCGCCGATCTCGACGGGTGATGGCCATAGTCGTCATAGATGTGAACGCCGTTCCAGGTGCCGGTGAGCTGGAAGCGGCGTTTGACGCCCGAGAAGCTCGCAAGCGCCTTGTGAATGGTGGCATCGGGGATGCCGGCCTCGGTCGCGGCGGCGATGGCGGCGAGCGCGTTGAGCGCGTTGTGATGGCCGCAGCAGCGGCAGGCGCCAGGCCGGCAGCGCGCGGGCGCCGCCCTGCACGCGTGCGCCAAGCTCGGCATCGAACACGGTCGTTGCCGCCGTCAACACGCGCGTTCTTGAGCACGAGATCGGCGGTCTTGGCCGTGCCGTAGGTCAACAGCGGCCGCCCGTCGCGCCGCAGCTGCAGGCGGTCGATCATGTCGACGACCACCGGATGATCGATGCAGGCGATGGTGAGGCCGTAGAACGGGATGTTGCGGAAGAAGGCCTCGAACTCCCGGTGCATGTTGTCGATGGTCTTGAAGTAGTCGAGGTGCTCAGGGTCGATGTTGGTGACGATGCCGATCTGGCTCGGGATCTTGACGAACGTGCCGTCGGATTCGTCGGCCTCCACGATCATCCACGGGCCGTCGCCGTGGCGCGCGTTCGAGCCCCACTCGTTGATGATACCGCCCGTGATGACGGTCGGGTCGAGGCCTGCGACGTTGAAGACGTGCGCCAGCAGCGAGGTGGTCGTGGTCTTGCCATGGGTGCCGGTCACCGAGATGGTCGAGTAGAGCCGCATCAGCTCGGCGAGGATCTCGGCGCGGCGAATGATCGGCAGGCCCTTGGCGCGCGCCGCATCGAGCTCCGGGTTGCCCGCTTTCACGGCGGTGGAGATCACGACGAAGCGGGCGCCCACCAGGTTGACCGGATCGTGCCCGACAAACACGCGGATGCCCTTGCCGCGCAGGCGCCGGACGTTGGCGCTCTCCTTCTGGTCGCTGCCCTGAACCGTGTAGCCTTTGGCATGCATGATCTCGGCGATGGCGCTCATGCCGATGCCGCCGATGCCGAGGATGTGAATAGGGCCCATGTTGAGGGGCATTTGCATGGTGGTTCTCTTCCCCCGAAGGCGATCCTAGCCGGCCCTTGACGTTCCCTCTAAGCGCTTCGCGCCTTCAGGCTTATCAGTCCCTCGACGACGTCCGCGAGCCGCAGCACGGCATCCGGGCGTCCAAGCGCTTTCGCCGCTGCCGCCGCCTTTGCCAGCGCTTCCGGCGAGGTGAGCAGGCCAGCGATGGTCTTGGCAAGCGACTCCGGCGTCACGTCCCTCTGCTCCAGGCACCAGGCTCCCCCCGCAGCCTCCAGCCGGCGCGCATTCTGCAACTGATCGTTGTCGATGGCATGGGGGAGTGGCACGAGTACGGCCGGCCGTCCGAGCACGGTCAGCTCGGCGACCGTGGAGGCGCCGGAGCGGCCGATCACCAAGTGAGCCTTTGCCATTTCCTCGGGCAGATTGGAGAAGAAAGCGGCCAGATGCGCACGGACGCCGATCGCCTGATACGCCGATTCGACCCGGGCGAGGTCCTCCTCGCGGCACTGCTGCACCACGAACAGGCGCGCGCGAACGGCCTCGGGCAAGAGGGCAAGCGTCGGCGGCACGGTATCGGAAAAGAAGCGCGCACCCTGGCTGCCGCCGAAGACGACCAGCGATAGCGGTCCCCGGGCGTCCGGAGCGTGGTAGCTCTGGGTGGCCCAGTCGACGACCGCGTCCCGCACCGGGTTGCCCGTCAGCTTCACCTTGCTCCGCAAGTTTTCGCCGACGAACTTCGTGTCCTCGAACGAGGTGGCAATGGCGGTCATGTAGCGCGCAAGCGCGCGGTTGGCGCGGCCAAGCACCGCGTTCTGCTCGTGCAGCCCGGTCGGGATGCCGCGCAGGCGCGCAGCAACGAGCGGCGGGAAGGACGGATAGCCACCGAAGCCGATCACCGCGGATGGCTTGACCTGGCCGAACAGCCGGTAAGCGGCCGCGACACCGCGGGAGAGCAGAAGCGCGGCGCGCGCCGTGCCGGTGATCGAGCGGCCCGCCGGCGTGGCCGACGGGACCTGGTATGTCTTGCGCGCGGGAAAGTTCATGCCGTAGCGGTCGCCGCGCATGTCCGTGACAAGATCGACGACGATGCCGCGGCGCCCGAGTTCCTGCGCCAGGGCGAAGGCGGGAAACAGATGACCGCCCGTTCCGCCGGCGGCGAGCATGACGGAGCGGGATGTGCCTGGGGGCGTACTCATCGCGCCCCGCGCAGGGTGACGCCCGGCAGCGCCTCGACCAGCGCCCGGAAAGCGTCGCCCCTCAGCTCGAAGTTGCGATACTGGTCGTAGGACGCGCACGCAGGCGACAGCAGCACGACGGGCTCGCGCGCGCCGCTTGCCTTGGCGTCGCGCGCCGCCTCCTGCTACGGCCCGGTCGAGTGTGCCGCAGCGCGCAAATGCAACTTTGCCTTCCAATGTGGCTGCAAACTCTTCCGTCGCCTCGCCGATCAGGTAGGCTTTTGCTACGCGCGGGAAATAAGACACCAGCGAAGTGATCCCGCCTTCCTTCGGTTTGCCTCCGAGAATCCAGTAAGATGTCTCGCTCGAAAGAAGCGAGAGCGGTCGCCGCGCTGTCGGCGTTCGTCGCCTTGCTGTCGTTGATGAAGAGCGTCGCACCCACCCGGCCGATTTCTTCCATGCGGTGCGCGAGGCCAGGAAACGTCTTCAGGCCGGCGGCGACCTCCTGCGGCGATAGCCCCAGGATCATGGCCGCCGCACTCGCGGCCAGCGCATTCTGGACGTTGTGCCGGCCCCGCAATGAGCCGATACCGGCGAGATCGGCAAACGGCCCCAGGATGCCAGCCCACGGCGCGCGGCTGATGAGTTCCGTTTCGTTCGCGTACCAGCCGTGGCCGACGCGCTCCCGCGCGGAGACGATATCGACCCAGCTCCGGTTCGCCAGCCGCAGCCGCTCGATGATGTCGCGGCACCAGTCGTCGTCCTCGCCGACGACGGGATGCTCCGCGGTGCCCGGCACACGCGCCTTTATGGCTGCGTAGTTCTCCATCGTCCCATGCCGGTCGAGATGATCCGGCGTGATGTTGAGCAGGATGCCGACGTTCGGCTCCAGGCTCGGCGTCAGCTCGATCTGGAACGACGACATCTCGACGATGTGGAACCGGTCCGGCGCCGGTGGTGCGAGGGCCAGGATCGCGGTGCCGATGTTGCCGCCCATCTGCGCATCGCGGCCCGAGGCTCCGACCAGATGCGCGAGCAGCGCCGTCGTTGTCGACTTGCCATTGGTGCCGGTGACGGCGACGAAGGGCGATCCTGCCGCGCGCCTCGCCCGCTCGCGGCAGAACAGCTCGATGTCGCCTATGATCTCAATGCCTGCCGCGCCGGCCTTCTTCACCGTCCAGTGCGGCTCGGGATGCGTCAGCGGCACGCCCGGGGCGAGCACGAGCGCAGCGAACCGGCTCCAGTCCGCCTCGCGCAGGTCCTCTACCGCGAACCCCGCGCTCTTCGCCGCCTTGATGCCCGGTTCGCTATCGTCAGCCGCGACCACGGTCGCACCGCCGGCGGCGAGCGCCCGGCAGCTCGCGAGCCCCGACATGCCGAGGCCGAACACGGCAACCGTTCGTCCGGCGAAAGGTGGTGACGGGCGTCATGGGGCCATACTAGTCCGAAGTCGACACGGCGCGGTGCGCCAACGGGCCCCGGCTCACCGCAGCTTCAAGGTGGCGAGCCCGACCAACGCCAGCACCACGGAAATGATCCAGAAGCGCACGACGACGGTGGATTCGTGCCATCCCTTCTGCTCGAAATGATGGTGCAGCGGTGCCATCCGGAACACCCGCTTCCCCGTCAGCTTGAACGACGCCACCTGGATGATCACCGACAGCGTCTCCAGCACGAACAGCCCGCCCACGATCGCCAGCACGATCTCGTGCTTGGTGGCAACCGCGATGGCACCCAGTGCGCCGCCGAGCGCCAGCGATCCCGTGTCGCCCATGAAGATCATGGCGGGCGGTGCGTTGAACCACAGGAAGCCGAGGCCCGCGCCGATGATGGCCCCGCATATGATCGCCAGCTCTCCCGCGCCCTGCACGTAGTGGATCTGCAGGTAGGTGGCAAAGCGCGTGTTGCCGGTCAGGTAGGCAATCAGCCCGAACGTGGCTGCCGCGATCATCACCGGCACGATGGCGAGGCCGTCGAGGCCATCAGTGAGGTTCACCGCGTTGCCGGCGCCGACAATGACGAAGATGCCGAGCAGAATGAACAACATGCCGAGCGGAATGATCAACGTCTTGAAGAACGGCACTGTCAGCGACGAAGAGAACCCCGGCGTGCCGATACGCATCACCGCGTAGGCGGCCGTGCCGGCCAGGATGACCTCCGCCAGCAGCCGCATCTTGCCGGAGAAGCCCTTGGAGGCGCCGTTCGTCACCTTGAGATAGTCGTCGTAGAAACCGATCGCGCCGAAGCCCAGCGTCACGAACAGCACGATCCACACATAGAGGTTGGACAGGTTGGCCCACAGCAGGGTCGCCACCGTGATGCCTGACAGGATCATGAGCCCGCCCATGGTGGGCGTGCCGCGCTTGGCAAAATGCGTCTGCGGTCCGTCCTCGCGGATCGGCTGGCCCTTGCCCTGCCTGATGCGCAGCACGTCGATCATGGCGGGGCCGAACAGGAACACGAAAAGCAGCGCCGTCATGATGGCGCCGCCGGTCCGGAAGGTGATGTAGCGAAAGACGTTGAGCGGGCCCAACTGGTCGCTCAGGTTCACCAGCTCAAACAGCATCAAAGCCTCCGCCGAGCACTACGCAAGCCCGCATCATGAACCTGCCTTGGCAAATCGCGCCAGCAGCGCCTCGACGACTGGCGCCATCCTGCTCGCCAGCGAGCCCTTGATCATCACCGCATCGCCTGCCTTTACGGCATCGAGGAGGAGCGGCGTGAGGGCCGCCGAGCCCGGAGTCCAGCCGCCCTGCTGCCCGCTTTTCAGTTCGTCGAACAGTGCTTTCATCATCGGACCGCAGGCAAAGACCAGATCGACGCCCGCCGCGTCAACCGCTTCCTTGAGGCCCTTGTGCAGCTCCATTGACGCGTCGCCGAGCTCAAGCATGTCGCCCAAGGCCACGACACGGCGCGGATAGTCGTCCCGCGGCGTGGTCCCCATGGCGGCGAGCGCCGCGCGCACGGAGGCCGGATTGGCGTTGTAGCTTTCGTCGATCAGCAATATACGCCCTTCGGGCGTTGTCAGCACTGTGCGCGCCCCGCGCCCTGCGGCCGGTGCAACTCGCAGCAGCGCCGGCAGTCCGCGCATCGGGTCCGCTCCCAGCGCTATGAGTGCAGCCAGGACGGCGAGCGAGTTCTTCACGTAATGCTCGCCCGGCGCGCCGATACGATAGGGAAAGCGCCGCGAGCCTACGCCCGCGATCACCGAGGAGCCGCCCGGCTCCAGATTGGCCTGGATGGCGCGCACATCGGCCGCTTCCGCGTAGCCGAAACAGACGACCTTGGCACCGACGGCGTCGGCGCGTTCCTTGAGGAGGGCGAAGTGCGCGTTGTCGTGCGGCACAATCGCGGTTCCGCCCGGAACCAATCCCTTGAAGATCTCCGCCTTGGCCTCGGCGATGGCCTCTACGGACGCGAAATATTCAAGATGAACCGGGTCGACCGTGGTGATGACGGCCACGTGCGGCCTCACCATCTCGGTGAGGGGCGTGATCTCGCCCGCATGGTTCATGCCGATCTCGAAAACTCCGTACTGAGCGGTCTTCGGCATGCGCGCCAGCGTGAGGGGCACGCCCCAGTGGTTGTTGTAGGACTTCTCCGAGGCGTGCGTCTCGCCGGCTTCCGTCAGGCAAAGCCGCAGCATCTCCTTGGTACCCGTCTTGCCCGCGCTTCCGGTGACCGCAATGATGCGCGCGTTGCTGCGCACCCGCGCCGCGCGGCCGATGGCGCCCAGCGCCGCAAGCAAATCCTCCACGCGGATAAGCGCTCCGTCGCTCCGGGCCTTCCTATAGCCCTTGCCAACGAGCGCGGCCGCCGCGCCGGCCTTGAACGCATCGCTGACGAAATCGTGCCCGTCGCGCTCCGCCTTCAGCGCAACGAAAAGGTCGCCCGGCTGCAGCGTGCGCGTGTCGATGGAGACGCCGGTGACGGGCGACGCCGGCTCCCCCGAGGCGCGACCCTCGGCGGCGGCAACCAGTTCGTCCCAGTCCCAAAGCGGCTCCGTCATACCGGCCCCTTGTCCGTCAGCAACGCGCGCACAACGTCGTGGTCGGAAAAGGGCAGCACCGTGCCGCCCACGATCTGACCGGTCTCGTGCCCCTTGCCCGCGATCAGGAGCACATCGCCCGCCCCAAGCAAGCGCGATCCTGCCTTGATGGCCTCCGCCCGGTCGCCGATCTCCCGGGCGCCCGTCGCGCCAGCCAGGATCTCGGCCCGGATGGTCTGGGGGTCCTCGCTGCGTGGATTGTCGTCCGTTACGATCACGCTATCGGCCAGGCGGGCGGCGATCTTGCCCATGATCGGCCGCTTACCCTTGTCGCGGTCGCCGCCGCAGCCGAACACGCATACGAGGCGCCCGCGCGCGAACGGCCTCAGCGCACGCAGGGCTGCTTCGAGCGCCTCCGGCTTGTGCGCATAGTCGACCACCGCGAGGCCCCCGCGAATGATGCCCATCACCTCCAGGCGGCCGGGCACGCCGGTGAGCTTCTCTATCGCGTTCAACGCAGCTTCCGGCTTCTCGCCGGCTGCAACAGCCAGGCCGGCGGCGACGAGCGCGTTCTCGGCTTGATAAGCTCCGAGCAGCGGCAGCCTGATATCGAAACTGCGCCCTTCGTTCTCGACGCGCAGCCTTTGCGCGAAGCCGTCGCGGTCGAGACCGGTGAGCTTGATGGCCTCGCCCGCCTTGCCGACGGACAATACTCTCCGGCCTCCCGCTGCCGCGATGACAGCCGCCGCATGCTCGGAGTCCGCATTGACGACGGCGATGCCGTCCTGTGGCAGGAGTTCCGAAAACAGTCGCAGCTTGGCGGTGAGATAGGCTTCCACGCTCGGGTGATAGTCGAGGTGATCGCGGCCGAGGTTGGTGAACGCCGCCGCCCTGATCTTCACGCCATCGAGCCGGAACTGGTCGAGGCCGTGCGAGGAAGCCTCGAGCGCCAAGTGGGTGATGCCCTCATCGGCGAGTTCCGCGAGAGTCCGATGCAAGGCGACTGGATCGGGCGTCGTCAACCCGCCGTAAGTTGCGCCATCCGGCTTGACGATGCCGATCGTTCCCAGCGACGCCGCCCTGTAGCCAAGCGCGGCAAATATCTGCCGCGCGAACTCGGCAACCGAGGTCTTCCCGCTTGTGCCTGTTACGGCCACCGTGCACTGGGGCTGCGCGCCGTAAAACCGGGCGGCCATCAGGGCCAGCGCGTGGCGCGGCTCTTGCGCCGTGAGCAGCAGGGAGGGCGCGACAGTTCCTGATTCCGTTCCCCGTTTGGCAACCACGGCCGCGGCACCCTTGGCCACCGCGTCGGCAATGAACTTTGTGCCGTCGGCCTTGGCTCCGGCGAGCGCGGCGAACAGCCAGCCCTTCTTCACCGCACGGCTGTCAGCCGTCAGGCCGAGGATGTCGGCCTCGCTGCGCGCGGGCGGCGCATCGATCTCCGGGCCCAGCAACTCGTGAAGTTTCATTGCGCCTCACAGCCCGGCTCTTCTTCGGGCCGAATCGCACCTGCCCGTCGGGTAGCGTCCGGTGATATTGTGCCCCGGCTGGGGCGTCAAACCCCGCGGAGGCGCGGAAAAGCGAGGTCGGCATCCGCCGGCCAGGCAGGTTCCCCCGTCCGCACGGCCCACCTTAGCTTGGCCGAGCGTGCGCGGGGATTTCCAGCCGTTTCCTGGTCGCCAGGCGCGATGGCGCGGCGGACTGTCAAGGTGAAGCTTGGCGCAAGCAACGGTGATCCGCTCGGCGGGAGGTGCCGCGAGCCCTGTCTGCCTGACTCGGCCCGCGTGCGCAGGAACTCCTTCACCATCGCGTCCTCGAGCGAGTGAAAGGTCACGACCGCCAGCCGCCCGCCTGGTTTGAGCACGCGCTCGGCCGCTGCGAGGCCCTGCGCCAGCTCCCCCAGCTCGTCGTTTACGTAGATGCGCAGGGCCTGAAAGATGCGCGTCGCCGCGTGTCGTCCTGCGATCTTCTCACGACCCAGCACTTTCTCCGCCAGCTCAGCCAGCTCCAACGTGCGCTCGAACGGGCTCTCAACTCGCCGCTTCACGATGGCCCGCGCCACCGCGCGCGAACGTCGTTCCCCGCCCAGATGGAAGAAGATGTCGGCGAGCCGCTCTTCCTCCTCCGCGTTCACGATGTCCGCCGCCGTCGGCCCGCTTTCCGACATACGCATGTCGAGCGGTCCATCCTTCTGGAACGAGAACCCGCGCTCGGCCTGGTCGAGCTGCATCGACGACACGCCAATGTCGAGCACGACGCCATCGACCGGCGCGAAGCCGTTCTCTTCCGCGATGCTGTCCAGATTGCCGAATGTGCCTTCGACGAGCGTCAGCCGGCCGCCGCTTCGGGCGACGAGTTCCTGACCGCCGACAATCGCCGCCGGATCGCGATCGATTGCGAGAACATGCGTATCGGCTGCGGCATCCAACAGCGCCGACGTATAGCCGCCGGCGCCGAACGTGCCGTCAATGAAGCTTTGACCCGCTTGCGGCGCCAGTGCGGCGAGCACTTCGGAAAGCAGCACGGGAACGTGGCGCAGCGTCCCTCTCAGGGCACCCTCGGCCGAGGGGGTGCCCTTGCGCGCCTTCATTCCCGTGCTCCTCCCGTGCCGCCCTCCCCCGAGAGGCGGCTCCCCGCGCCAAACAGTTTGCGGTGGTCTCGCACTTTTTCGCGGGCACTCGCGCGGCGGGCTTCGAAGCGCGCGGGCTCCCACATCTGGAATTTCTGTCCAAGACCCACGAAAGCGATGTGAGTCGAAATGCCGGCGTGCGCGCGAAGCGCTTCAGGAAGCACGATGCGTCCGTCCTGATCGATGGTGAGCGTGACGACGTCACCATAGAGCGCGACAGACAGCTCGTCCCGCTCGTCCGAATAATCCGGCAGACTGTCGAGAATCCGGTCGATGTTTTCCGCAAGTCTCTTGCCGCCTGCATCGAGCGCAGGAGCATCGAGCGAGGGGTAGCTGTAGATGCCACCCGCGTAGCCGTCGCGCTCGAGAATGGTGCGGAACGAAGCCGGCACCGAGACCCGGCCCTTGGCGTCGATCTTGTTGATGAATGTCGAGACAAAGCGGTCCATCCCGTCGCTCGAAGCCCCACCTGACGCCCTTCACCCCACCAAGTACCTGTTCTTCCGAAATTATTGGCCCAGCCCGCCGCCTTCGCGCTGCGATTGCCCCAGGAAGGCGCGCGTGACGACGTGGACTGGGCATACATGGGATTACATGGGGTGATATGGGTGTCAACGGAATCAGACCCGGATTCCCTGGTCCGGTGCGGAAGCCTGTGGATCGTTGCCGACGCGTCACAGCGGCAGGCCGCGCCGCTCTTCAGCCGTCTTCGCATTTCAAGACAGGGATTGCCGGGAAGCGCAGGTTCGTGCCACGCGTCGCGGTGAGACCCAGAACCCGAGGAAACCCATGCTTCGTCGCGCTGTCGCCGCCGCCGGACTGCTGGCGCTGTGCCTGCTGCCTGCCCAGGCTCAGGAACTCATCACCAAGAAACAGGTGTTCGAGCTGCCGTCGTTCACGACGCAGTCGGGCCGCACGCTCAAGAACGTGAAGGTCGGGTGGGAGAGCTACGGCACGCTCAATGCCGACAAGTCGAACGCCATCCTCATCTGCCACTTCTTCTCCGGCAACTCGCACGCAGCCGGTAAATACAACGAAGCCGAGAAGGTGCCGGGCTACTGGGATCCCATCATCGGCCCAGGCAAGGCGATCGACACCAGCAAGTACTTCGTGTTCTCGAGCGACACGCTGACGAACCTCAACGCCGTTGCGCCGACGGTGACGACCGGCCCCGCGA
This sequence comes from uncultured Alphaproteobacteria bacterium, assembly GCA_963782855.1. Taxonomy (GTDB): domain Bacteria; phylum Pseudomonadota; class Alphaproteobacteria; order Rhizobiales; family Hyphomicrobiaceae; genus AWTP1-13. The sequence continues at coordinate 16,872 of CAWALW010000041.1, forward strand.
CCATCGACCCCGACACGGGCAAGCCCTACGGCATGAATTTCCCGATCGTCAGCATTCGCGACTTTGTCGAGGTGCAGAAGAAGCTTGTCGAGAGCCTAGGGAACCTCTGAATATCACGGCCTGCCGGTCAGGGGGGCTCGCCGGCACCGGAATGTGACGGATTTTCCGGCATCAAGCCGACCACGCGGGGGTTTTCGGGCTGGTCTTGCCTGTCACGCAGGCGCAAGCCGGCCGCGGACGAGATAGAGATTGGCGAGCGCGAGCAGCGCGAACACCTGCGCGCCGTTCTTGGCGATGCCGCGATAGCGCACGCGGCGATAGCCGAACTGGCACTTTACGACGCGGAACACGTGCTCGACCTTGGCGCGCACCTTGCCGAAGCGGCGATTGCGCGCCCGCTGTCGCTGCGTCAGTGCGCGGCCCGGCTTGGCCTTCTCCTTCACCGCCCACGTGACGCCGGCTTCTTCCGCCGCGCGCTTCTTCGCGTCGTTCGCGTAGCCCTTGTCGCCGTAGACTGCCACGTCGTCATCGCGGATCAGGCGGTCCATCACCTTGGCGTCGTGCACCTTGCCCGTCGTCACGCCCGCCGTGTGAACGAGCCCGCTCTCGGCATCGACGCCGATGTGCGCCTTCATGCCGAAATACCACTGGTTGCCCTTCTTCGAGGACGTCATCTCGGGGTCGCGCCTGCCCGCCTCGTTCTTCGTCGACGGCGAGGCCGCGATCAGCGTGGCGTCCACAATCGTGCCGCCGCGCAGCATCTCGCCGCGCGCTTCCAGATGCGCCGCCACGGCCGCAAACACCGCCTTCGTCAAGTCATGACGCTCGAGCAGATGGCGGAAGTTCAAGATCGTGGTCTCGTCAGGGATGGCGTCGCGACCAAGCTCAAGGCCGCAGAATGCGCGCATGGACTGGATGTCGTAGAGCGCCTCCTCGGCGCCGGGATCGGAGAGCGTGTACCACTGCTGCAGGCAGTAGATGCGCAGCATCACGCCGACAGGAAACGGTCGCCGCCCGCCCTTCGGGCCGATCTTGGGGTAGTGCGGCTCGATCACCCCTTCGAGCGCTCCCCACGGCACCACCGCCGCCATCTCCGACAGGAACACGTCCCGCTTCGTGCGCTTCTTCTTCGCCGAGAAGTCGAGCGACGCAAAGCTCAGCTGCCCCATGCCTGCCCCCTCGAATCAACAGCACCAGTGTGCCATGATCGAGGGGTTGTTCAGAGGTTTCCTAGGTATCAAGAAGCTACACATGGTCGCCGGCGCGTCCATGGGCGGCCTGCAGACGTATGAATGGGCGGGCAGTCACCCCGACATGGTCGGAAGGATGATGCCGGTGATTGCCTCGGGCGAGGCCGACGCCGGCCTGACCGGCTGGGGCGACATCTGGGCAGCGCCCATCCGGCTTGATCCCAAATGGAATGGTGGCGACTACTACGGCAAGGAGCCCCCGCTTGCGGGTCTCGCGCAGGCCCTGAAGCTCGTCACGCTACATTCGCAGACGAGTGCCTGGGCAACCGCGACGTTCGGCGCCAAGTGGGCGAAGGACGGCGAGAGCCCACTCAAGAGCTGGTCCAATGCCTACGCGGTGGATGCCGCCCTGGAGAGCGCCGGTGTCGGTCGCGCCAAGACGTCGGACGCCAACAGCTTCTTCTACCTCGTCCGCGCAGGCCAGCTGTTCGGCGAGGGCGCGGCAGAGCGCCTGAAGGCGATGAAGTCGCCGGCCCTTATCATCTACAGCCCCACCGACCTCTTCTTCCCCGCCGACAGCGTCAAGCGCACGGCAGAGGCGATCAAGGCGAACGGCGCGCCGGTTGAGACCTTCGTGCTCGACGGCAAGCGCGGCCACCTCGATGGCGTTCTCAGCGTCAAGGCGGCCGAGAAGGAGATCGCGGCGTTCGTAGCGAAGTAGCTTCAACTGTCATCCCGGAACGCGCGCAGCGCGTATCCGGGACCCAGGAGTTGCAACCGCGACCATTGTCAGGGCCGGGGCCCCCGAAGCACGCTTCAGAACCCCACCTTGTCCCCGCCCTTCAGCTGCAACATCTCCCGCGCCTCGTCTGGCTTGGCGACGTCCAGCCCCAGCCCCTCGATGATCTGGCGCACCTTGGTGACCTGCTCGGCGTTGCTCTTCGCCAGCTGGCCGGGCCCGAGCCACAGCGAGTTCTCCATGCCGACGCGCACGTTGCCGCCCATGGCAAGCGACAGGGCCGCGATCGTCATCTGGTTGCGGCCGGCGCCCAGCACGCTCCAGTGATACTCGTCGCCGAACAGGCGGTCGGCGGTGCGCTTCATCTGCAGCACGTCCTCGGGATGCGGGCCGATGCCGCCGAGGATGCCGAACACCGACTGTACGAAGAAAGGCGGCTTCACCACGCCGCGGTCGGCGAAGTGGCGCAGCGTGTAAAGGTGGCCGATGTCGTAGCACTCGATCTCGAAACGCGTGCCGTTGTTGGCGCACGTCGTCAGGATGTACTCGATGTCGGCGAAGGTGTTCTTGAAGATGCGCTCGCGCGAGCCTTCCAGGTAGGGCTTCTCCCACTCGTGCTTGAACTCCTTCTGGCGCGCCAGCATCGGGTAAAGGCCGAAGTTCATGCTTCCCATGTTGAGGCTGGCCACCTCCGGCTTGAAGGTCGCAGCCGGGCGCACGCGCTCCTCGATGGCCATGGTCGGCGCGCCGCCGGTGGTGATGTTGATGACCGCGCTGGTGCGCTGCTTGATGACCTTCAGGAACGGCGCGAACGCCTCCGGCGACTGATCCGGCCGGCCGTCCTTTGGATCGCGCGCGTGCAGGTGCACCACCGCTGCGCCCGCTTCCGCCGCGCCGATGGCCGCGTCCGCGATCTCGCTCGCCGTGATCGGCAGGTGCGGCGACATCGATGGCGTGTGGATCGAACCCGTGACGGCGCAGGTGATGATGACTTTGCGGCCTTTGGCCATGGGTGCGTCTCCTCGATGTTTTCTCTCGTTGTCCGCCTGAACGGCAGCTGACGATTGTCATACCGGGGCTTGTCCCCGGTATCCAGCCTTCAGCGCAACGGCGCGGGTAAGGGCAGGTATGCGCCACGGCTGCGCGTGCCATTGCACGGCCGGTCCGCCAAGCCTATCGTCCGTCAGCGGCCGTCCGGCCGTCAACGGAGTCCGCGGCAGCACCAATGCGCGCGACCGCTCGGGGGAGGAAATTGGTGATGACGCTGTTCCGGCTCGCCAGGGCTGCATTCGCCTGCGCATTGGCGCTATTGCTGATGGCGCCGCGCGTGCCAGCGCTCGCGCAGGACTTCCCCTCCCGCAACGTGCACATCGTGGTGCCGCTCGCTGCCGGCAGCGGCATGGACGTGGTGGTGCGTATCTATGCCGAGGAGCTGAGCAAGTCCCTCGGCAAGCCGGTCGTGGTCGAGAACCAGCCTGGTGCCGCGCTGATGCTCGCAGCGCAGAACGTCGCGCGTGCTGCCCCCGACGGGCATACGCTTGTCGTTGCCTCCTCGCCCGTGATGGCGGTCAACCCAACGCTCTACAAGAAGGTCAACTACGACGCCGAGAAGGACTTCGTGCCGCTGGCGCTGTACGCGCAGTCGCCATTCGTGCTGATCACCAATCCCGCCTTCGGCGCGGAAACGGCGAAGGACTTCATCAAGAAGGCGCAGGATGCCGCGAACCCCATCACCTACGCCACCACGGGCGCCGGCACCCTGCAGTTCCTGACCATGGAGACCTTGAAGCGCGACCACAACTTCAAGGCCGCGCACGTCCCCTACCGCAGCCCGCCGCAGATCGTCACCGATATCGTCGGCGGCCACGTCGTCTCGTCGATCTCCGAGACCGGCGCGGCCCTCACGCTGATCCAGGACGGCAAGCTCAAGGCGCTCGGCATCACCGCCTCCACCCGTCATCCGCAGTTGCCGCAAGTGCCGACCATGGCCGAGGCGCTCGGTCTGCCTGGTTTCGAGGCGGTCTCCTGGCACGTGCTGATGGCGCCGTCCGCCACCCCGCGCCCGATCGTGGAGCGCCTGCACGCTGCCATGACGAAAATCACGGGAGAGGCCGCCTTCCAGAAGCGCGTCAGCGATGTCGGCCTGATGCCGCTCGCCCCGCGCTCGATCGCCGACATCGACAAATACATCAAGAGCGAGCG
>CAWALW010000042.1:0-116517 GCA_963782855.1 uncultured Alphaproteobacteria bacterium
CAAACACGTCGAGGCACGCATCCTAAATAGCCTCGACGTTGATGCGGAGCAGGCACATGAGGGAAACGCAACGATGAACCTTCGCGCGAGATCGCAATGCTTCGCACGAAGCTGCGAACGTTGAATATCGAGTACAGCGCTTTGGTGAGGAGCAACACGGGGGAAGGCAGCTTCGTGAGAATGGGAAAGCTGAGGGTGGAACGGCGAGGACTGATAGCGCTCATGCGACTAGAGGGCGGAAGATGGCGATGCCGATGCTTTGCCAGCTGTTGGGATGAAAGCACATCTCTGAGCCCAGCGCTCACGTGCGCCAGCGATGGAAGGCGGCTTCTGGCTAGTGTGGCGTGATGCAGCCGGCACGGATGGCAGCTATGTCGGAGCGCAGCAAATCGCCGAAGAATTCGTCCAATTCTTTCTCGGTCAGAGCCCGGACGTCGTACCAAGTACCGTGGTGGCTCATAACAACTTGGGCATTGCGAGATGAATTCGCTGTCTCGATGACGTAATCCGCTTCCGGTTTGCTGATCTTTTTTGCCTTGTGATAGCGCATGGCAACTCGCTCTAGTCAACGCAACGCGGCTTTGGCCCATTCGCCCTGAAAGCAGACATCCACGAAATATCGTGGTCCATGTTGCTCAGTATCCACGCCCCCCCGACGGTAGGACTTCAGCCTTTGTCTGCGGCTCGTCCGGCGTCTGTCTTTCCAAGCCGCGCAAAAGCTCTTCTTCAGTCATCGTGTCCACGGTCGCATCGATTGTCGGATCGTCGCGGCCAAGTGCGGGGCGAAAATCTCGCGGCAGCGTCGGTGCTGCAGCTGTCTCCGGCTCATCGATCTCTACCTGCTGTTGGATGGAATGAATGAGCCTCTCGCGCATGTCATCCGATGCAATGGACTTTTCCGCGATTTCGCGTAACGCAATGACCGCGTCCTTGTCGTTCTCACGCTCGATTGTGACGGCCGAGCCCTTGGTGAGTGCGCGCGCCCGATGTGCGGCGATGAGTACGAGCTCGAACCTGTTAGGGATCTTATCGACGCAGTCTTCGACTGTGACACGTGCCATCCGACTATCCCTCTGTTGCAAGGTATCGTGAGCCTTGCGCGACTGATGCGCGATCCGGCTACATTTTCTTGAGCTATGCCGGTTTGCTTTCCAGCCTGCAGCTCATTTTCCGACGTGCACCCCGATGTAGAGGCCTGCCACGATTGCGATCGCAACCACAAACAGCATCGTGGCAGCGAACATCATGCCATTCCGGTCAGCTACCTTCTCAATTGACCCTCGACCGCTCAGCCGCTCTCGAGCGCCTCCTTGCATTATTCGCCTCTTTTTAAAACGAGATTGCGACGCCAAACGTCCTCGTCAGGCCTGGCAAAGCTGGCGAGATGGCAGGCGATCGCTCACACGGATGGCTTCACAGACGGCCGAAAACACGAAGGCACTTGAATTTGTGTCGCCATCGTTCCTGGATGACTAGGCGCTTATTCTTGCTGATAAGCAATCATTATCGCCGATACCGATTTGCGTGTCAGGTGCATAGCGCGCGCTCCACATCGAAGGACGCGTTTCCTCTCGAACACCGCAGAGAGACGATCCTCCTGAAATGCGCTATGCTGGCATCGCATGACGCTTGGCCGCCACGCACGCCTCGCGCGCGATCGAGCGTAGTGGGTCGCAAAGCAGCTGGCCTCGCGCCTGTTGGTCCTGAATGTGCAGCTCCTCGTTTGTGGAAAGTTATGATCAAAAATAAGCCACAGCCCCACCTGCCGCAGTCCAGAGACCCAGTGATCCCAGTTCACCAGCGTAAGATTGTTGGCACGCTGAATGCGAACGATTGCCGTTCGCCCATTGGAGATCCGCAGAAGCCGGACTTCCACTTCTGTGGGAAACCGAAGACCGCCGGCTTCCGCCTACTGCGAGGTTCACGTGCGTCGAGGTTTTGTGCCCGCGCGGCCAAGGAGTTCGCGTCCGTATATTCCGGGCGAGGCCGCGTAGATTTCTTGAGCAGAGGGCGCCCCTTGGGGCGAGCATGGCTAAGCAGTAAGAAAGCAGTGAACACAAGGCGATCGTTTCCTCGCAATGAGGTGCGTACGTCGATCCGAGCCGTGTCCCCGCCTTGAGGACGATCACCGGCACTTGAGGAGATCCCCGGAGCTGACACGCCCCAACGCGCACCAGATGTATCTGCCCGCACCTGTCGCCTTCACCACTGGCCAGGCTGACGCAGGCGATCACTGCATCGTGGCGAGCGGCAAGGCAGACCTTGCCTGCCGCAACACCCACATGCTCAAGCCTCTCTTCGCATGACCGCGCTCTGGTGGCAGACGGGCGTGATTTATCAGATCTACCCGCGCTCCTTTCAGGACACGAACGGCGATGGCATAGGCGACCTCAAGGGGATCGCGCAGCGGCTCGACTATCTGGCAGGCCTGGGCATCGACGCGATCTGGATCTCGCCCATTTACCCCTCGCCGATGGTCGATTTCGGTTACGACGTCGCCGATTACTGCGGCGTCGATGCGCGCTTCGGCACGCTCGCCGATTTCGATAACCTGCTTGCGCAAGCCCACGCGCGCGGGATTAGGGTCCTGCTCGACTTCGTGCCCAACCACACCTCCGACCGGCATCCCTGGTTCGTTGAAAGTCGATCCTCGCGCGGCAATTCAAAACGGGACTGGTACATTTGGCGCGATCCCGCCCCAGATGGAGGCCCGCCCAACAACTGGATCAGCGATTTCGGCGGCTCGGCCTGGCAATGGGACGAGGCCACCGAGCAATATTACTACCATGCTTTCCTGAAGGAGCAGGCGGACCTCAATTGGCGCAATCCGTCCGTGCGGGCGGCGATGTACGACGTGATGCGCTTCTGGTTCGACCGCGGCGTGGACGGCTTCCGTGTCGACGTGCTGTGGCACATGATCAAGGCGGCAGATTTTCCGGACAATCCGCCCAACCCCGACTATCAGCCGGCAATGGGTGACATGCACCGCGTGCTCCAGCTCCATTCAACCGACCAGCCAGAGGTGCACGGCATTGCCGCTGACATGCGCGCCATCGCCGACAGCTATGGCACCAAGGGGCTGGGCGAACGCGTGCTGATCGGCGAGATCTACCTGCCGATTGATCGGCTGATGCAATATTACGGCGGTGGACGGGCCGAGGTTCATCTACCCTTCAACTTCCAGCTGATAGATGCTCCGTGGGAGGCGCGCGCGCTCGCCAAACTGATTGCCCGCTACGAGGCGGCGCTTCCGCCGGGAGGTTGGCCGAACTGGGTGCTCGGCAACCACGACCGGCCTCGCGTTGGCGCCAGGCGTGGGCAGGCCCAGGCCCGCGTCGCGGCGATGCTGCTGTTGACGCTCCGCGGCACGCCCACCCTTTACTATGGGGACGAACTGGGCCTGAGCGACGTCGCAATTAGCGCTGCCGAGGTTCAGGATCCGCGCGAGCTGCGCGAGCCCGGGCTCGCCTTGGGCCGCGATCCTGTTCGCACACCGATGCCGTGGGACGGGAACGAGAATGCCGGCTTCACTACGACCAAGCCATGGCTGCCGCTCAATGACGACTGGCCGACGCGCAATGTCGCACAGATGGCGGCGAGCCCTCATTCCATCCTGACGCTCTATCGTCGGTTACTGGCTACCAGGCGCGCGCGTGCGGCTCTGTCCATCGGTGACTTCGCGCTGCTGGACGCGGAGGGCGACGTGCTCGCCTATGAGCGACGCCACGGCACGGAGCGATTGATCGTGGCGCTCAATCTCGGTGGGCAGCCGCAACGCCTGCGGTTGCCGGACTGGGGAAGCGGTTGTCGGCCGCTCTTGTCCACTCTCGCCGACGCGGCCCCAGTCGGCGACGGCACTCTGCTGCTTTCGGGGAACGAAGGCGTGATCCTTGCAGCCGACTGAGAAAAGAAAGGAAGGACATTCGCTTGCGCATCGCCATGCTGGCACCAATCTCCTGGCGCACCCCGCCACGTCACTATGGTCCATGGGAACTGGTGACGAGTCTGTTGACTGAAGCGTTGGTAGCGAGGGGCGTCGACGTCACGCTTTTTGCCACCAGGGATAGCTGGACGGCGGGCAAACTGGCCGGTGTCTGCCCCGCGCCCTATTCCGAAGACCCCACCATCGACGCCAAGGTGTGGGAGATGCTCCACGTCGCCCATGTGTTCGAACGCGCGGGCGAATTCGATCTCATTCACAACCAAGCCGATTTCCTTTCGCTCGCTTTCTCGCGGTTGGTTCAGACACCAGTGGTGACGACAATTCACGGGTTCTCTTCGGAACGCATCCTGCCCGCCTTCAAGGCGTACGAGGATCGCGTCCACTATGTTGCCATCAGCGACTCCGATCGCCGCTCGGACCTGCGTTACGCGGCGACGATCCACCACGGTATTCCGCTGGAGGACTTTGCCTTCGACCCGCACGGCAGCGACGATCTGCTCTTCTTCGGCCGCATTCACCCCGACAAGGGCGCCGCCGAGGCGATCGCGGCGGCACGTCGAGCGGGCCGGCGGCTGGTCATGGCCGGCATCGTCCAGGATCAGGACTATCACGACCAGCACATAGCGCCCGCGATCGATGACCGTTTTGTGGTCTATCGCGGCCCTGTGGGCGGGGCGGAGCGCACGAAAATCCTGGGCTCCGCACGCGCGCTGCTCCACCTCATCAACTTCGACGAGCCGTTCGGACTGTCGGTCGTCGAGGCGCTCGCCAGCGGTACGCCGGTCATCGCCTCTTCCCGCGGATCGATGCCGGAGCTGATCGACCATGGCGTGACCGGCTTCCTGGTGAACAGCATCGATGAAGCCGCGGACGCAATTGGCCGTATCGGCGAAATCGATCGCGCTGCCTGCCGGGCGGCGGTGTCCGCGCGCTTCACGGTAGACCGCATGGCGGACCGATATGTTGAACTTTATCGACTGCTACTTGGATGAGACGGGGCGGGGTTCTAAGGAATAGCCGACGCATTTCGACCAATCATCGGAACGCGGAATATAGCTTGCGGCGGCGCTGAGCCGGGCCTACCGTTAATTCCTGTGTAACCGCAATGCTGCGGGGAGTTTGAACTACAGGACGAAAAAGGACCGATCAAATGGCGAAGAAAGCTACTTCCAAGAAGCCTCTCGCTAAGAGTAAGCCCGTTGCCAAGCCGGTTAAGGGCAAGCGCTGATAAGGCGCCTCCTTCATTGATGCGTGCGTAGCTAAACGGCCCTTCGGGGCCGTTTAGCTTTACCCGCGCACGGAGCCCACTTTGTCCGTCACTTCTTCATTGTCTGGTGTTGGCACCAATCGCCCGTTCGCGGCACTGCAGCGGTTCCGTCTGCTATCGGAGGGACTTGCTCCGTGCCGGCAAGGCCACCGGCAGGATGGCGATGATAGCGAAAGCCGCACCGGCCAAGGGGCGTAAATCGTCGCTGCCATCTTTGGTCCTCTTCAGGGGTGACTGTCATCAAAGTATGCACATGACAAGAATGTGGCGATGATAGCGAAAGCCGCACCGGCCAAGGGGGCGTAAATCGTCGCTGCCATCTTTGGTCCTCTTCAGGGGTGACTGTCATCAAAGTATGCGCATGACATGCATCGGCGGACATCAAGGCTGCTCCGACAAGGGACCTTTCTGTCGCTGCGTGGCGCGATCTAGCGTGACCTGCCTTGCGATAAAAGCGTTGCACGCTTAATGCTAATCAAGGAGCTTCGAGCGAGCGGAGCGAGAGAATGGGAAGAGGACGAGACCGGGGTCCGAGACGCCACGGTTCTGACGATGACTATTACGAGCCACCTATGGCTCGCCACAATTCCTCGCAGTCTTTTCGACGCGCGCCGCGGGAGGATGCGACGACCCCAAGCGGGCCAGCCATCGATGCCACCGTCAAGTGGTACAGTGCGGACAAAGGTTTTGGGTTCGTTGAATTGGCGGATGGCTCCGGTGATGTGTTCCTGCACGTTAGCGCGCTACAAGCGGCGGGACACGAAACGGTAGCTCCGGAAACCAAACTGGGCGTCCAAGTAGGGCAGGGGCAAAAGGGCCGCCAGGTCACGGCAGTTCTCTCCGTTGATACAAATTCCGGCGCACCTGCTGCGTCTGTAGGTGCCTCTGCGGGTTCACCATCGGTCAGTCGCCAGCGGCCTGATCCGGTGACGGTCGTTGAGATCGAAGGCACTCTGAAATTTTTCAATCCGGCTAAGGGATTTGGTTTCGTGGCTTGCAATGATGGAGGAAAGGATGTGTTCCTCCACATCTCCGTGCTTGAACGGTCTGGACTGAAAGCATTGGGCGAGGGGCAGCAACTCGTAATGAAGGTGGTCATTACTCAAAAAGGCCGCGAAGCTACCACTGTTGCCTTGCTTGACTAGGGCTGTATTTGTGTAGTTTTGCCACCTCGCGCCATTGTCGCCACACTGAAATTCTCCCTGCAGAAAGATGCGGCCGAAGCGGGCCCTGCATCGGTTTTGGGTCAGAAGCGACGTAGCGGTAGAATCCTCCGAGTGGCAGCTTTGTGCCAAGAACACACTCGGTTCGTCTTCGGAAATGCTGTACCCGTGTGCCCGGCACCACGCTATCGATGTGGGATTAAGCTCTGAGCCGTCGATCGGCTTTGGCGAGGTACCCGGCGAGATGCGCGCTCAGATCGCGAGCATCGTCGCCGGCGCCGTCGATCAGTGCGGACTTGCGACGGCGCAGGAACTGCATCCCCATGAGGTAGACGCCGGGCGCACTGACGATGCCGCCGTCATGCGAGACGTAGCCCTTGCGGTCGAAGACTGGCAGCTCCAGCCAGGAATAATCCGGCCGGTAGCCGGAGGCCCAAACGATCGTCTTGATGCCACTCTTGACGAGGTCCATGCCGAGCGGGGGCGCTTCGCCGACGCGGGTCGGCGGCAAGCGCTCCGGCGGGTCAACCGTTCCATCGAGACCGTTCGCGTGCGCCCATTCGTCGATCTGATCGAGCAGCCGTCGCATCTTGAGATCGGACAGCGCGCACACGTTGCGCAGCGAGCCCGAGAACTGCGCTTTCCCCTCTTGCGTGATGCCGGCGAGACGGCCGACCAGCCTTACGCCGACGTCGGAGAGAGCGTTGAGGTCGAGGGTTGAGCGGTCCGGCGTGCCGGCAAGCTGCAGCGAGGGCACCCGCCGCGCGCGCGCGATGTCGTCGACCTGATCGTAGCGCTCGTCAAGCACGCCGGCGGCGTCCATCCACCATTCGAGATCCCTGCCGCGATAGAGGCGCGGCGCGCGGATGTGCTCCCCGACCGCGAGCGTGACCGCGCGCCCGGCGCGCTGAAGCTCGTGCGCGATCTGCGTGCCGCTCGACGAGGCACCGACGACGAGGACACCGCCGTCAGCGACCTTGCCGGGATTGCGATACGACTGCGCGGTCAGCGTCGCGACCGATGGCGGCACGCTGGCCGCGAAGCTCGGAACGCGCGCGATGTTGCACGCGCCCGAGGCGATGACGACGGTGCGGCACCGCCATTCGCCGCGGTCGGTGCACAGGAGATACCCCCCGCCGTCGCTGCGCACCGAGGTGACGGTAGTGTGCGTGCGCACCGGTGCTGAGATCAATTTCGCGTAACCAGCGATGAAGTCGACGACCTCCGGGAGCGTGCGGTAGCCGTCAGGGTCGTTGCCGATGTAGCGGAATCCCGGCAGCCGGCTCTGCCAATTGGGCGTGAGCAGACGCAGCGAGTCCCATCGCTCGGTGCGCCAGCTCTGCGCGACTTCGCCGCGCTCAAGTAGAACGTGGTCGATAGAACGCTCCGCGAGGCAGCGGCTCATCGCAAGAGCCGCGTGCCCCGCACCGATGATGACGGTGGTGACAGTCGTCACGGCGCCAATCCCCTTCTTCTGGTGGAGAGGCGTGAAAGCCGCCGCGATCAGTTCACCACGACCGTGACGTTGGTCGGATTGGTCACGATATCGTAGACCGCCGACCGCTTCTGCGATTGCGCGACCAGCGCCTCGATGTCCTCGGGCTTCGCGTCGGCGTCAATCTTGTATTTGACCGTGATGCCTTTGAAGCCGTTGCGCACCTCGCTGTCGATGCCGAGAATGCCCGCGAGGTCCATGTCGCCTTCGATGCTCGCGCTCACGGATTTCAACTGAATGTTCCGGTTCTGCGCGACCGCCGCAATGCCCGCGGTGAGACAGCTCGCCAGCCCGACCAGAACTAATTCAACCGGCGTCGCGCCCTTGTCCTCCGAGGCAAAGACCTCCGGATGATCGGCATCGAAGTTGAAGGTGGTCTTGCGGTGCTGTTCCTCGCCGAGGCCGTAGAAGCTTTCGACGGTCGAGCGGCTGTGCGTGCCGTTCTTCCATTCACAGACCGCGCGCCACTTGAACTGCGCGGCTTCCGGAGCGTTGGTGAGAGCGTCGCGCGCATCGAGCAAAGCCTGGACATTGACGCCATTGTTGGCAGTTGTGCTATCAGCCATGGTGTGTCTCCCTGTTAAATCTCCGAGTGCGCTAAAATGACTAATCCCGTGGTAATTTTGTTGCTACGAGATCACAAGTTAGACAAGGGAAACCTCGATTGCTAGCGGCGGCCGTTCCCTGAGGGTGCAGTTCACGGGCGATTGTGCCTCGCCGGTCGCTGCTAGATCACGCAATTGCTGATCAGGGACGTTCTCCGCCCCGATCTCAATCGACATACGCATGCCACTCAGCGCTGTCGAAACTCCATCTATGCCTGTCAGTCCGCGAGCGTCTGACTCGCTGTGAACAGTGACCTTAAGCGATCTCAGGGTGATACCGAGGCGAGCAGCACGCATGGCGATCGCCGTAGCAGTACATGAAGCCATAGAAGCTCGCAGCAGCCAGCCGGGGTTCGGCCCAGCCCCATCACCTCCCATGGCAGTCGGCATGTCGGTGATGACCGTCTCCCCGTGGGGCCCAGTGACTTCACACCGCAGTCCATTCTGCCACGTCGCGCTCGCCGATGGGTTCGACTTCTTGGCTGCCGCCGGACGTTCGAGGAACACGCGGTGCAGTCTTTCCAAGGACTCGCGCACGCGCGAATTTGACATGGGTCCGATCCTTCCAAATGAACATCGAACTGTCCGCAGTCGATGTCGGCTCTACTTCGTTCCTGCAACGACAACGAATTCTCCCGGTATCGAGTAGTGGTCTCCGGTCAGATAGGCCTTCAAGGATTCGAGATATTCCTTGCGCACCTCTGCCTTCGTGTCTGGCGAAAAGTGGCTGTAGGCGAGTGCGACCGGTCCGCCGATGAATGCTGCATCACAAGCTTCGTCGCCGGACGCGTATTCAAGACGCGTCTCAAGTCGTCTCTCGACGATGTCCCCAAACCCGGCAGCTCTGAACGCACGCTGCAAGTTCTGCGCCGTGCCAAGGCGAAAGAACATGGGGCAAACCTCCGACTGGACGCGCGCATCAACGATGGGGAAAATCTCTGCCCACCCACATTTGGTACGTTGACCCCAAACAGCGCAAACGGCTCGACCCTGCGGCCGAAGCATTCGATGAAAGTCGCAAATAGCCCCTTCGGGATCTGGCACGTACATCAAACCTAGAGCACAAAGCACGACGTAAAATGCGTTGTCGCCGAAGATCGATTGCTCTGCCTCCATGCGCTCGAAACGAGCATTTGGGATCCGCCTACTGGCCGCCATATCGCGCGCAGCGAGAACCATCCGCTCCGATATGTCCGTGCCGACTAGGTTACCGCCAGGCATAATCATTGCGGCAGCTTTCAGGGACACAAGACCAGTGCCGCAGGCAACGTCCAGAACCTCGATCCCCGGCCCAAGACCAGCCAACTCCAGTAAGGCGGACTGTGCCGGTTCGAGTTGGCTTTGCCACGAACGTTCATATTGCGTGGCGGCTTTGTCCCATCCGTAGCGTTGAACGCGTCGTTGCAGCTTGGCATCCATCTTCAGGAGTCCTCAAAGCGCTCGACAACTGCGAGTTGATCACGATGTAGACAGACTGTCACCAGCATTCCTCCTGCCCTTGCGTCGACTTCCAATCGACGTCGACGACGGAGATGAGGTCGGGCGTCTTGCGGTCGGGATCGAAAGCGGCGACGTAGGCCAACGTCTCCGGCACCCCTTCATAGCCATGCGAGCCAGTACCGGACATAGGCTCAAGCCAGGTACACATTGCGTGCGTCGCACGGCTTTTCAGACGGTGCCCCCCTTGGGCGGGTGCCTCAGGCCCTCATTGCCGCCAAGTGAGCCGATGTCCGACATCAGCACCTGTGAGACAGATCTCATCGTAGCCCTCAAGGAGCGAAGATGAGACGGAAATCCCATGCCACTACCACCTGTCGTCGGAAGAGATCGTCAAGTCGCCCGGTGGATGTCGCACATGCGCGAGGCCGCAGGCGTCAAGTTCTAGCCGCGTTCCCCCCGGTCAGCGACCCGCCGACAATCGCCCCGATGTTCTCGGGCGATAGAAACTCCGCCGGCGAGATGGTCCCCGCATTCATCTGCGCGAAGCCGTCCATCGCCTTCTGATTGCCCCGCATCGCGCCGAGCAGCTGGAGCATCTCGGGAGGCGGAGGCTCCAGCGTCGCCAGCTGGCACGTGAAGTCGTACATTGCGATCACCCCGTTGTCGCGGGCGCGCTGGTAGTCGCTCATCGCCTCTTCGAACGAGCAAGCGCCGGTGAAGGCTTGGTCAAGTGAGAGCGCACACGCCTCGGCATCGCGGAAGGCATCGTGAATTCCCTGTGCCGTAATCGGGTCCTTAAGGTAGCCCGCGTCGCCCACGAGCGCCCAGCCGGGTCCGTGTGGTTTGCGGAAAAAGTTCGGTGTGGGCGCGCCAGCCAACCGTCCTTCGCGCTTCGCGCCGCGTACTCGCTCGGAGAACTCGGGCGTGAGTTCGAACAGCTTGAGATAGTTGCCCTCGATGTCCTTCTTGTTCGCCTCAAATTCCGAATAGGGCCATCCCCCGACGACCATCGTCAGACCGTCGTGGGTCTGAGCTGCCGCGAACCCGCGGTTCGGACGGATGTATGTTTCGAATCGGCCATGCATCGGAAGACCACTCCAGTAGGTGTAGTAAGGAGCGAGCAGCGGTGGCCGTTCATTGTAGCGTTCGGGGCGGACAGCCTCGGCTACGACGGAATTGCGGCCGTCCGCCCCGACGACGATGACGGCACGCTCGGTGACTGTATCACCGGTCTTCGAACGGCCTTTGATGCCGACGACGCGTCCGTCCTCAGTTACCAGCCCCTCAACGGTGAAGCCCTCTCGAACCTCAGCACCTGCTTCGGCTGCAGCGTCCACGAGCAGCTTGTCCAGGATTGTCCGCCGGGGGCAATAAGCCACCGGGGCACCCGGTATGCCCGGCGCCCCTGCGATCGTGAGGGGACCGAAGTCGAAGGCGTACGTTTGGATGGGCGGGCATCCCGTCGCCACCAGACGATCGAGGATTCCCCATCTCCCAAGTGCGGCCACGGCGAGCGGCTGCACCACGTGGGTGGAGAGTGTGTCGCTCGGAAAGGTCGTGCGATCGACTAGGAGAACGCGGTAGCCCTTGCGCGCTAGGAGCATCGCCATTGGCGAACCAGCGCAGCGTGCTCCGACAATGATCGCGTCGTATGCTTTGCTCATGGCTGACATCCTTCCGCTAAGCGACATCATTGCTAAGCACAGGCTTTCCCGCGTCTGACTTACCACCGTACCTGACAGGCCCGATGTCCAATCCTACCATCCGAGCCGCATTTGTTACGGTGCGTGAGTCAGTTTATGGCACAAAGCTGACGCAAGCCCTCGACTGTGGACATGTCCGCTCGTGAGGGCAAAGCGGACATCATGCGCAGGTGTGCACTCACGTCCGCTTCTGACCTTGACCTGGCTCCGAAGCATCGACGTTGCTGCATTGGAATGTTGTGTAGAGCAGCCCGTCAATCACTGAAGCTCGCAGGGAAACTACGGCAGTTGGCGCATCTCCACCTCGGCCTGCTCAAGCCAGTGTGGCATGGCCATGTCGCGGTACATCGCTGCCGCCGTCGCGAGGTGCTCCTGCGCCTGCTCGCGCTTGCCCGTGCGCCGGTTGAGCTTGCCGAGGCCGAGGTGGCAGTGAGCGACGAGGGGACGCATGCGGCGCGGCTCGGCGAGTGACAGCGCCTTGCGGTAGTGGGCCTCGCCCTTCTTCGGCATCGAACCGGTCGGGATGTGCCGCGATGTCGCCGAGAAGGTGCAACGCATGGGCCGCGAATCCGGGCTGGCGCGAAGAGGATTCGACGGCGCGATCGCCTAGGCGCCGCGCCTCGTCGAGCCGGTCGAGCCGAAGACACGCACGACCCAGCGCGTGGAAGGCCCAGCCGCGATAGGGCACATACCCCGTCGCCGCCTCGCGCTCGAGAAGCTGCTCGCTTTCTCGCAGGCGGCTCAGGGCCTCGTCCTCCTCGCCGAGCTGCGCCAGCACCCAGGCGGAACAGGCGACAGCAGTGGGAAGCAGGAGGATGAGGTCGTCGTCCCGGAGCACCGCGATCCCGCGCTCGAGCCGCGAGCGCGCCATCACCCAGTCGCCCTTGAGGAGTTTGCAGCGTGTGCGCAGGGAAGTGGGCCAGCGCGATGGTGAAGGCATGGTTGGTCACCTCGGCGAGCCGGATTGCCTCGGCCTCGTACTCGGCAGCCTCGGCAAACCTGCCGAGCTGGGCCAGGCTCATGATGAGACAGTGGCGATCAAACACCGATGCGGGTGCCGCGGCCCCGAAATTTGCGCGAGCCCGGTCGGCAGGCTAGGCAGGCAAGGTTTTCGGTTGCGAGTTCGATCGACCCGCTCATAGTCGCCCCGGTAGTAGTGCACCATCTCGAGATAGGTCGTCGTCAGGATGCGCAGCTCCGCGCTTCCCAGCGCGTTGGCGATCGTCCAGCGCACGGTCGCCCCACACGAGCGGCTCGTCCAGTTCGCCGAGTTGCCCGAGGGCGTTCGTCATGAACGCGCAGACGCGGCCACGCCTGTTGTCGTCGTTCAACTTTTCCGCGAGGGTCTCTGCCTCGCGCACTTGCTCCAGCACCTGCCGCGTCTCGCCGAGCTGGATTCAGCACGCGCCGCAGCTCGAGGCGGATCTCGAAACCCTCCGCCAGGGCGGACTGCGATCTCCGGCAGCTCTCGCAAGAGCACGCAGGGCCTTCTCGAAGAAATTGACCGCCTCGCGATTGGCCGACCCGCTCGTTGCAAGCTGACCTGCCCTCCTCCAGTAGCCGGCAGCCTCCGCAAGGCCTGCCGCGGTGAAATGGTGGGCAGCGATCTCGGGCGAGGTTTCGATCCAGCTGTCGGAAAGCGATCGACCAGCACCTTGGCTATGCTCGCATGCAGCTGCTGTCGCTGGCCCTTGAGCAGCGTGCGCGTAGGCGGCGTCCTGCACCAGTGCGTGCTTGAACGTGTAGGTCGCGTCCGGAGGCGTGCCGCGACGGTGAGATGAGCCCGGAGGCCGTCAACCGCTCCAGCGCGGAGTCGATGTCCACCGAGGTCAAAGCGCCCACCGCGGCAATCAACTCATGGGAGAACTCTCGCCCGATCGCTGCACCGATCTGCACCACGTCCTTGACGGTGGCGAGACGATCCAGGCGCGCCACCAGCGAGGCCTGCAGGCGTGGTCGGTATGGCGAGCGGCGGCAGCGGTCCGTCGAGAACGTAGCGGTCCGGTGTCTCGCGCATCAGCCCGCTCTCGAGCAAAGTGCTCGTCAGCTCCTCGATGAAGAGCGGTACGCCGTCGGTGCGCGCGAGGATCTGTTCGTACACCACCTCGGGCAGCGGCTTGCCCTCGGTGACGCCGCCAATGATGCCGGCGCTGTCGCGACGGCTGAGGCGGCTCAAGGGCAGCATCGTTACATGCGGCTGACCGACCCAGGTTGGCTGGAACTCCGGCCGAAAGGTGCCAACCATCAATACTGGCAGATCAGGAACGACACCGATTGCTCGATCGAGTATGTCGAGCGAAGTCGGATCGATCCAGTGGAGATCCTCGAATACCATCAGGATGGGGCTCGAAGCCGCTACGCTGTCGAGCAGGTCGAGAAGCGCCATGAGAGTCATCTCGCGCTTCTGCTGCGGGCTGACTGCCAACTCCGGATGATCGTCCGGCGGCACCGCCAACAGCTCGGCAATGAGCGGCACGTCGCGAGGCTTATTCTTCACCGTCGGCCTGAGCAAGGCCTCCAGCTTCGCCGAGCTTCGCACTGGCGCTGCTGCCCGGCTCGAAACTTCGCGGCCCGTTCGAGCTGGGTAATGAGCGGGTAGAGCGGGCTGTGCGTATGGTGGGGAGAGCAGAAATAGCGAAAGCGCACGTGCGGCTCGCTCTCCAGTCTGACCACCAGGCTTTCAGTGATGCGCGACTTGCCGATGCCAGGCTCGCCGGAGAGCAGAACGACCCGGCCCTCACCGGCTTTGGCCTGATCCCAACGGCGCAACAGCAGCTCCATCTCCTCCTGCCGGCCAACGAGCGGGGTCAATTCGCGCGTACGCCGCGCCTTGAACCGGTTCACGCCGAGCGTCTCGCCGCGCACCTGCCACGCCTCGACTGGTCGTGGCAGCCCCTGCACCTCGATGGCACCGAGCGCGCGGCAGTCGAACATCTGTCCCACCAGCCGCCGCGTGCTGGCCGCGATCACGACTTCGCCTGGCGCTGTTACGGCCTGTAGTTGCGCCGCCAGGTTTGGTGTCTCGCCGATCGCAACACGCTGCTGTGTGTTGCCGGTGCCCAGTTGCTCGCCGACGACGACCAGCCCAGTGGCGATGCCGACGCGCGCCTGAAAGGTCTCGCCGGAACTGGCCTTCAACGCTGCCGACCGCGTCGAGGATGGCAAGGCCGGCACGCACGGCCTGCTCGGCGTCATGCTCATGCGCTGCCGGGTAGCCGAAATAGACATGCACGCCGTCGCCCAGGTACTGGGCGACAAATCCGTCAAATCGCGCGACCACATCGGCGACCATTTTGTGGAAGCGTGCGATCCGTTCACGCATGTCCTCGGGGTCAAGACCGGCCGCAGGCGCCATGGACCCGACCATGTTGCAGACCATGATCGTCAGCTGTCGCCGCTCAGGGCTGCCGGAACGGCCCGCGCCCGCAGACGATCCCGCATCGCTCCGCGCTGCGGTTTTCTCGGCGCCTACCTCGTGGTCGTGGTCCCTCCGAATGCTTGGAATCAGCGGCACGCCTATCACCGGCGTGTCCGGGAGAGCGAGGGTGGGACGCGTTT
This sequence comes from uncultured Alphaproteobacteria bacterium, assembly GCA_963782855.1. Lineage (GTDB taxonomy): Bacteria > Pseudomonadota > Alphaproteobacteria > Rhizobiales > Hyphomicrobiaceae > AWTP1-13. Next base: position 15,175 of record CAWALW010000042.1, read on the forward strand.
GCTCTACGAGGGCGTTGTTGGTTGTCCCCGGCTCCTCCCGCACCTCGCCAATGAAGCGGAAGCCCTTGCGCGGCAGCGTCTTGATCAGCCGTTGCGCTTCGCCCGTGTCGCCGATTGCACTGCGGGCGACTTTCAGGCGAGTCGTCAGTGCGGAATCCGAAACAACGCGGCCATCCCATATGGCTGCAATGATGTCGTCTTTGCTGACGACGCGCTCGCGGTTGCTGATCAGGTAGGTGAGCAGATCCAACACTTGCGGTGCAACCGAGACGGCTTCCGCGCCTCGGTGCAATTCCCGCCGGTCAGTATCCAGCACGCAGTCGTCGAACAGATAGCGCAAATCGGGGGTTCCACTTCCTAGGCGCGCTAGGTCGCCAGCCTAGCATGGACGCGGGTGCAAAAAACCAAGCTGCGGTCAGGAAAAAGTCAGGCGCCCGTCAAGCGCGCCCTCAATCATCCCGGCATCTGTTGTGGCGTCGAGGACGTCAAGACCAGGAGCAACCGCGATGACCACAGCAACGGCCCCCGGGCTCAACGAGTTGGTGCAGCCACCCGCTCTGGCGGCCCATATCTGGGGATTCTTGAGGAGAGCCTGGGGCGTACTTGAAGGGCAGCGCCACCGCGAAGGGACGCCGGTTATCGCGGGCAACCTGCGCGCCCAGCAGCCCAAGATTGAGCTGGAATCCCTGCCGATCGCGCAATGGTCGCCCCAAACGGAGTCGGACCTCCGATGTCGACGCGGAACGGCAGTGCCGCATCTTCTGCCGCCCGATCCGTACCGGCTTTGGCGAGGTCGCAGTGCGTCCCATCAGCCCGGCTGACGCCGGCTTGGCGCAGGCGTTCGTCACCGGCCTGTCGGGCACATCGCGCTATTTCCGCTTCTTCCAGGCCCTGAGATGCCTGTCGCCGGCCATGCTGGACCGCTTCACCCGCGTCGACCACGTGACCCACGTGGCATTGGCCGGCGTGGTTAACGTCGACGGGCAGCCGACCATGGTCGCGGAAGCGCGCTACGCCGTGAGCGCCGACGGGACCTCCGCGGAGATCGCGCTGGCGGTAGCAGACCTGTGGCAGCGCCGCGGCTTGGCCACGGAGCTGATGGCGACGCTCGAGCGCATTGCCGTCGCGGCGGGCATCACGCGCCTGACCGGCGAATGCCTGGCCGTCAACGAGGGCTTCGTGGGGCTTGCCCGCTCGCTTGGCTTCCGGGTGTACGCGGACGCTAGCGACCGCAGCCTGCTGCAGATCGAGAAGAACATCGGCGAGCCGTGCCGATCCCGACACGCAGCCGCATGGGCGGCACGAACGCTATCCACGCGACCGCACGAGCAGTTGCTAGCCGCAGACGTAAGGGGCGGGGTCCGGCAGTTTACTGGCGACAACCAAAACCGTAGGAGATACAAATGGCACAGTTCATTGAGGTCTTGGACGCCGACTGAAGTGAAACGGCTGTCCAAAGGCTGATCTGCATGTCGATCCTGCCGAAGAGACCATCCGTCTTGGGCCACTCCTGGTGCGCTTCCTGGTCACGGGGAACGACTCGCGTGGCGGCCTCGCGGCCTTCGAACTCGTGGTTCCGCGCGCGCAGCGCCTGGCGGTTCCCGGCGCATAGCCACGACCACTACGAAGAGACGATCTATGGCATCGACGGCGTTTTGACCTGGACGGTCGACGGCAAGGCGATCGACGTGGAGCCGGGACAGGCGCTGTGCATTCCACGCGGCGCCGTTCACCGGTTCGACAACAACGGCAGCCGGGAGGCGAAGGCGCTCTGTGTGGTCACCCCGGCCGCGATCGGCCCGGAGTATTTCCGTGAAGCTGCCAAGGTACTCAACGCCGCGACCGGTGGTCCGCCGGATCGAGCAAAGGTGGCTGAGATCATGCGGCGCCACGGATTGACTCCGGCGCAATAGCGATCGCACCAGCCGCCCTTGCAGCAACTTCGCGTGTTGATCATCAAGGGAGCATTTAGTTCCCCGGAAGATATCCCGGAAAAGTGCCGGCTACGAATTGGCTAAGCATTGGTCGGAGCGGGGAGATTCGAACTCCCGACCCCTTGCTCCCGAAGCAAGGGGTCGTTCGCGCATGAAACGCGAATATGGCAAAGGGCACAGCGTGTTCCGACCGGCTTAAAAAAGCGGTCTATCTACAAGTGTGGGTGAAGCTAGCGACTTCACTCAGGCACCAGCTTGTGCCCGTTGTCCTTTGGGTCCCAAATGCGTTGCCTTGCGGCGCGTCCGCTTGCGACTGTGCAGTGGCAATGGGACCCCGGGCTTCGGTATGTGGTATACGCGTCGTTTGTGACGCCTACCGTCCTCATCATACCATTCCTCCTGATCGCCACCGCGCCGGCAGCGGAGGAGCACCTTTAGCTCCTTGGCGATGCTGTTCCAGGGACGAGGTCTCCAACCCATTGAACGGCAGAACTGTGGGTAGACGCAATCGATAATCCTCTGAGCGGGGATGCTTTCACCGCCATGGTGTTTTTTAAGCCAGGAACAAAACTGCTTCGCTTGCTCAGGCGTAGGCGGCCACGGTCTACGAGGCAATGCTGTCGAATGACGCTCTCGACCAGTAAAATGCGCTGTCTTGCCGCCCGGCTGGCGAGCATCAAGGACGTCATTCTGCGGAAATGGATAGGTTCGTGGAGAGAGATTCAACACGTCTGAAGGTCCCGCATCGATGAGCGCGTGTTGCGTGTGCAATGGAGACGTTTTTGGAAAGAGACTTGGAGAGGTTTTTTTGTTTGAGGTCGGAGCATGCACCGCGTGCGCAACATGCATCGCGCACCGAGCGTCCTTCTCAGGGTTCGACGGAGAGGGATTTGGAGAGGTGTAACACCTTGCCTGAAAGGTAGAAACCAGTCTCCCATAGAGGAGCGTGACGAGCCGCGAGAGCCAATGTTGTTCCATACTAGCGGATACTCGGCGAGTCGGTACGACTGGCTCAAGAACGCTGGCGAAAGAACCTGTGTGCAAACCCGCATGAGGGATACGCTCTGGCTAAGCGGTACTATCCCGTTCGATGGGTTGGCGAGGCTCGCCACTGAGTAGGCCGGTCGGCGATGCTCGCCGCATCGTCTGCAAGCCTACTGCATTCCCGCTCACAAAGACTGATTGGCTTTCTCGACGCCTTGCGCGACCGCGCAATTTGGGTAGACTTCCAAGTCGTACGCGGAAGCCACCGATAGCTCCGCCGACGGCCGAAACCGCTGGTATCCTGGGCCAGAGCGCTTCTCCTGTTGGCGTACGTCGGAGGGCGCGTCGCGTTCGCCGCCGGGACTTCTCGCGCAATGTCGCGACCCACGCGCGTTCCTCGAAGCGCATCGATCCGCTTTGAAGTCGCCCCGCGCGACGTGCCAGCCGTGAAGGCGGCACGTCGATTGCACCTCACATTGGCCCAGTTTGAGCTGGTCCAAGACAACCTTTTTGCGCGGGGGTTCCCGCGGCCCGATCCAGACACCGGCATGTACGACTTGCGTGCCATCGACGCCTGGATGGACCAGCGCAGCGCGCTCACGAGCGGCCACCGCCTTGACGGGCACCCGAACACTGCGCAACGCTCAGGAGGTTTTTGGTGACAGGGCACGTCGCCTCCTCAATGGGTAGAGATCGCATCCGCTACCTCGTCTTCGTCAGTGGTCGTTGGCGTTGGCGCCCTACCAAACGTATGCGCGCGGCTGGCTTTCAGATGATCAACTTGAGCCGCGGCCAAGTCGTCGACGGGAGGCGACGTGCCAACCCCCGAGGACCAGGCACAGGCTGCGCGGCTCAACCAGGCATGGGACCGCTACCGCCATGGCCTTCCCGAGCCTATCGTCGATCAGGGACGGCTATCCGCAGGGGAGCGTAGGCGATGGATACCATCGGGCGATGCGTTTACGAGAAGCCGAGCGCGCGGCGAAAGGCGTCGTCTGGACCCGGGAGCAGAACAGCAGGGATGACTGGCCCCGTGCGTGGAAATGGATTGAGCCCCTTTTCGGAGACTGCGATCCAAAGTCGATCACACCCGAGCAGCTAATTGGAGAGCACGGTCGCGCACCGGGCCTACGGCCGTTGGTCGCCGCAAAGGTGTCCGAGAGTGAAGCCCATCGCGTGATCAAGGTCTGGCGAGCGCTCTGGAAGAAGATGGCCGTGTTCGGCTACTGCGAACTCAATCGCGATCCTTCGCTGATGTTCGCCAATAGCGCACCCCAGCCACGACAGGAGCTCTGGCGAGAGGGCGAAGCGGTACGGCTCGTGAAAGCGGCCTGGCGTGACGGATACCCGGGGCTGGCGGCGTGCCTGGCCGTGGCCTGGGATAGCCAGCTGGCCCCGATTGATGCGCGATCGATCCGTGCGAACGACATGCGGCGAGATCCGATTGGCGATTGGTTCGACCTCGCCCGCGCTAAGACCGGCCGACCTGCACTGGCTACTCTTTCGAAGCGGACCACACGGCTGCTGTCAGCGTACCTTGAGAACCTCGCTGCGGAGCCCGTAGGAGTGGCGCCGCTCTTTCGAAACCGCTCTGGCCAGCCCTACACGAAGGACACGCTGGGCGACGATTTTCGGGCCGTACGCGCGAAAGTTTTCGGAGAGGGGGAGAAGCGCCAGCTCGCCGACTTCCGGCGATCAGGGAGCGTGGAAGCGCTGGCAGGCGAGGCGCCGCCTGAGAAGCTCTCCTCCAAGATGGCGAACACGCTTTCGGCTTCGAACCGACTGCACAAGACCTACGGACCTATTGTGCTGCAGTCGGTGCGGGACGTTGACGACGCCAGGCGGCGTGGAAGAGCGAAGCTACGGGAACAAAAACCGGCCGAAAGTGTCACGGCGCCGGCCCGGAAAGTATCACACGGCCGTTCAGAAAAAACCTAAGCCATTGAAATAATGGCGCGAGCGACGGGACTTGAACCCGCGGCCTCCGGCGTGACAGGCCGGCGCTCTAACCAACTGAGCTACGCCCGCATTGCGAGGAAACGCGCACCTGAATGGCGCGGTTGTCACGAACGGCTCGTTTACGTGAGCGCGACTCACCCGTCAAGCGCACGCTCCGGCGGATCACCTAGCGTACCGTGAAGGGAGCCTGATACGGGCGCCCGAAAGGCACGCCCGCCACAACGGCACCCGCCGGCCTCAGGTGCTGCTTTCCCTGGCGCTTGTTGTTGCGCGTATCGACGAACTCAACGGGCCCCTCCACCACCTCCAGCAGCGACACGTCGGCTGGCGCGCCGATCTGGAGGGTGCCGAGCTTCGGGTTGCGGTTGATGATTTTGGCCGGATTCACGGTCGTCATTGCGACCACCTGCTCGAGCGACAGGCCAAGGCCCATGAACTTGCTCATCACCCAGGTCAGGTAAGGCATTCCGGGCGTATTGCCGGAAAAGACATGGATATCGGACGAGATCGTGTCCGGGCCCGCGCCTGCCGGCATCGCGACTTCCGCGATCGTGTAGTCGAAACTGCCGCCGCCGTGGCCGACGTCGAAGATCACGCCGCGCTGCTTGGCGGCAAGGGCCGCCGGCAACAGCTTGCCGCCCTGCACGATGTTGGTGAAAGCACCGCCGATATTCGGTGCACCGGAATAGCAGTGGGTCAGCACGTCCCCGGCGCGCAACGTATCGAGGATCTGGCTCATCAATTCCGCCGTCTCGACGCCGCCGATGTGACACATAATCTTGCCGCCGGTCCCGGCAGCCTCGCAGGCGGTCACCGCCCGCTTCAAAGGCTCCAGTCCGTGCTTGGCAACGACGTTCTCGCTCATGCGGACCTTTATGCCGATGGCGATGTCGGAATTCTCCGCCAATGCCTTGGCGGCAGCACCGACCTGGGCAAAGTCGATGTTGTAAAGCTCGGGAACGGGAAACCCGTTCAAGCCAATGTTTGCAATGTGAATGAACGCATAGACGCGCGTTCGCGTTTGCGCCTGTACCGCGCGCCGGAAAGCAGCAAATGTGTTGGCGCCCGCGTCGCCTGCCGACACGAGCGTCGTCGTCCCCTGGAAGGCGACAAGTTCATCGCCCGGAATGCCGATCGCCGACCCGGGATAGACGTGGGCGTGTAGGTCGATGAGGCCGGGCGTGACCAGCCTTCCACCGGCATCCATGACCCTGAGCGCTCTATCGGCAGGAATGTCGCCCTCGACGGCTTCGACAACACCGAAGCGGATGCCGATGTCGCGCCGGCCGCGCAGGTTCTGGCTCGGGTCGAGGACATCGCCTCCCTTCACCACCAGGTCGAACTTGTCGTTGGGGCCCATGGCTGCCAGTGCGGCTGAACCCGTGCCAGATGCCGCCGCGAGGGCCAAGGCGGACGCGGATCGGGAAAGAAAGTCCCGCCGCGAGGCTATTCTTGCTGACATGGGCGCTCCTCCACAAAGGCTTTTCTTGTCCTTTGCAAGCAGCCTGCGCCCCGCGCCCTGTCAGGGTCAAGGTGAGGGTTATTCCCTCTCCGCTCCGTCAAAACCGCGCGACTGGCGTCCCAGGGCAATGGTGGGCGGTGAGGGGATCGAACCCCCGACATCTTCGGTGTAAACGAAGCGCTCTACCGCTGAGCTAACCGCCCTCCGGCCCCTGTCTAGCCTCCACCGCACGTGCGTCGCAATAGGCTGCCGCAATGCAAAGGCGCGCCAGCGGAGGCCGCGGCGCGCCTTGTGAGCTGGCCTTCCCTTCGGAAACTAGTTCAGGGCTTCCTTGAGGTTCTTGGAGGCACTGAACTTCGGAACAATCGAGGCCTTCAGCATCATCTCCACGCCGGTCTGCGGGTTGCGAGCCTTACGCGCGGCACGCTTGGCGACCTTGAAGGTGCCGAAGCCAGGAATGCGAACCTCCTCGCCAGCTTTCATGGCGGCCTGGATGTGGGCGATCACGGCGTCGACCGCGACGCCTGCCTGATCCTTGCTGAGCGAGGTTGCAGTCGCGACGGCGTCGATCAAATCCTTCTTGCTCATCTGTCTTTCGTCCTTGCTGTTGGGGGACAATGGCGGCCGCTGCGGGCGTGGAAAGCGCCGGCCGGCCGGTTTGCACGCTGCCAAAGGCAGCAGTTCCGGGAAACAACGCCCAAAGGCCTACCCGGTCAAGCGGAAACTGGCCAAAAATGCCCGATTCTATGGGGTTTTGGGCGGGTGAACTCGCGCATCCTCGAAGAAAAGACGGCGCGGAACCTGCGAAAGGTGCCGCGCCGCCAAACTATCGGGTAGGCCAAAACCCATCCAAAAACAGAGCTTTAGCGCCTCAGTGCGTGACCCGGTCGGTTTCTCCAGGCGGAGTGCCCGCGACAGCGGTCGCCGCGGCCTCCTCCTCTACAGCTATAGGTTGAAGCGGTCGCTGTAGCGCAATCTTCAGGACATCATCCATGCGGGAAGCCGGCAGGATCTCGAGGTGGGATTTCAGCGCGTCGCCGATCTCCGCAAGATCTTTGACGTTCTCCTCGGGGATCACGACCGTCGTGATGCCGGCCCTGAGCGCCGCCAGCAGCTTCTCTTTCAGGCCGCCGATGGGCAGGACACGGCCACGCAGCGTGATCTCACCGGTCATCGCCACGTCCTTCCGGACAGGGATGCCCGTCATGATCGATATGATCGCTGTGACCATGGCGACGCCAGCCGACGGACCGTCCTTGGGGGTAGCCCCCTCCGGCACGTGGACGTGGATGTCCTTCTTCTCGAACAAGGACGGCAGGATGCCGAAATCGTGGCTGCGCGAACGCACGTAGGCGTTGGCGGCCTGGATCGACTCCTTCATCACATCGCGCAAGTTGCCCGTGACGGACATCTTGCCCTTACCCGGCATCATCACGCCTTCGATCGTCAGGATCTCGCCGCCGACCTCGGTCCAGGCCAACCCCGTTACGATGCCGACCTGGTCCTCCAGTTCGACCTCGCCATAACGGTACTTGGGCACACCGAGGTACTTCTCGATGTTCTCGGGCGTAACCCTGACCGACGCCGTCGTGCCGACGAGTATCTCCTTCACCGCCTTGCGCGCCAGCTTGGCGATTTCGCGCTCCAGGTTGCGCACGCCGGCCTCGCGCGTGTAGCGGCGAATGACCGTCTTGAGCGCGTCGTCGTCCACCGACCACTCCTGCTCTTCCAGGCCATGGTTCTGGCGCTGGCTGAGCAGCAGGTGCCGCTTGGCGATCTCGATCTTCTCGTCCTCCGTGTAGCCGGCGAGGCGGATGATCTCCATGCGGTCCAGCAGGGCCGGCGGGATGTTCATCGTATTCGCCGTCGTCACGAACATGACGTTCGACAGATCGTAGTCGACCTCCAGGTAGTGGTCGTTGAAGGTGTGGTTCTGCTCGGGGTCGAGCACCTCCAGCAGCGCCGCCGCCGGATCGCCTCGGAAGTCCGAGCCCATCTTGTCGATCTCGTCCAGGAGGAAGAGCGGATTGACCCGCTTGGCCTTCTTCATGGACTGGATGACCTTGCCGGGCATCGAGCCGATGTAGGTGCGCCGGTGTCCGCGGATTTCCGCCTCGTCACGCACGCCGCCGAGCGACATGCGCACGAACTCGCGGCCCGTGGCGTTGGCAATCGACATGCCGAGTGAGGTTTTGCCCACGCCGGGAGGTCCGACGAGGCACAGGATCGGCCCCTTCAGCTTGTTGGTGCGCGTTTGGACCGCGAGGTACTCGACAATGCGTTCTTTGACCTTCTCCAGGCCATAGTGCTCCTTGTCGAGGACCTGCTGGGCCTCGATGAGGTCCTTCTTGACCTTGCCCTTGACGCCCCACGGAATAGACAACAACCAATCGAGGTAGTTGCGCACCACGGTAGCCTCGGCCGACATCGGGCTCATCTGCTTGAGCTTCTTGAGCTCCGCCTGGGCCTTGTCGCGCGCTTCCTTGGAGAGCTTCGTGTTCTCGATCTTCTCCTCGAATTCCTGGATGTCGTCGCGCTCGTCGCCGTCGCCGAGTTCCTTCTGAATGGCCTTCATCTGCTCATTCAGGTAGTACTCGCGCTGGGTCTTCTCCATCTGGCGCTTCACGCGCGAACGGATCTTCTTCTCGACCTGTAGGACGGAGATCTCGCTCTCCATCAGCGTGTAGACGCGCTCGAGCCGCTCGGAAAGCGCGGTGATCTCGAGCACCTCCTGCTTGTCGGCGATCTTGATCGCGAGATGGGAGGCGACCGTGTCGGCAAGCTTGGAATAGTCGTCGATCTGGCCGATGGTGCCGAGCACCTCGGGCGAGATTTTCTTGTTGAGCTTCACGTAGCTCTCGAACTGGGAGACCGCGGAGCGCGCGAGCGCCTCGACCTCGTCCTTCGAGCCGACCGTCTCATTGACGCGCTCGACCTCCGCCTCGAAGTAGTCGGCGTTGTCGAGGTAGCGCAGCACGCGCGCACGCGCCGTACCCTCGACCAGCACCTTCACGGTGCCATCGGGCAGCTTGAGGAGCTGCAGTACGGAAGCCAGCGTGCCCATCTGATAGATGGCATCGGGAGCCGGATCGTCGTCGCCGGCATTCTTCTGGGCCGCAAGCAGGATCTGCTTGTCGGCGCGCATCACCTCTTCCAGCGCATTGATCGATTTCTCGCGGCCCACGAACAAGGGCACGATCATGTAAGGGAAGACGACGATGTCGCGCAGCGGCAGGACCGGATAGGCCTCTTTGCCGCCCTTCTCTTTGCCTTGCTTTGGTTCGCTCATGTCTTCTCTCTTTCAGTGCCGAATTCAGGGTTAAGGCACCACCCCGGTTTGGCCAAGTGGCCCCTCGATCTTCGTGCTGGCGAGCGTCACACGCCCGCAACACCAAATCATGGGACCCGGTGAAGGCAACGGTCTCGCGTACGACCGCCACCTGGCCATTTCTGCGATGAAGACGCCTTGCGACGCCTACGCGGAAGAGATGGCCCCCGTGAGGCCTCGTATCAAGTCTCGCCGCCGCGCCGCCCTCATCCACAGGATTGTCGGCCGGCAGCTTACCCGTGCGAGAGCGCCCTAGGCGCTCGATCCCTTCTCGCCCGCCCGATCGGAGTAGATTCTGAGCGGCTTGGCTCCACCATCGGCGACCTCGGGACCGATGACCACTTCCTCCACGCCCTTGAGCGTCGGAAGCTCGAACATCGTGTCGAGGAGAATGGCTTCCATGATCGAGCGCAAGCCACGCGCTCCCGTCTTGCGCTCGATCGCTTTGCGCGAGATGGCCTTGAGTGCGTCCTGCGTGATGGTGAGACGCACATCCTCCATCTCGAACAGGCGCTGATACTGCTTGACCAGCGCGTTCTTCGGATTGGTGAGGATCTGGATCAGGGCGGCCTCGTCGAGGTCCTCCAGCGTGGCGATCACCGGCAGGCGGCCGATGAATTCCGGGATGAGGCCGAACTTCAGGAGGTCCTCGGGCTCGACACCCCGCAGGATGTCACCCGTGCGGCGTTCGTCCGGCCCCGTCACCTTCGCTCCGAAGCCCATGGAAGAGCCACGGCCTCGACGGGAAATGATCTTTTCCAGGCCCGCGAACGCACCGCCGCAGATGAAAAGGATGTTGGACGTGTCGACCTGCAGAAACTCCTGTTGCGGGTGCTTGCGGCCGCCCTGCGGAGGGACCGACGCAACTGTCCCTTCCATGATCTTCAGCAGCGCCTGCTGCACGCCCTCGCCCGACACGTCGCGCGTGATCGACGGGTTGTCGGACTTGCGGGAGATCTTGTCGATCTCGTCGATGTAGACGATGCCGCGCTGCGCCCGCTCGACGTTGTAGTCGGCGTTCTGCAGCAACTTCAGGATGATGTTCTCGACGTCTTCGCCGACATAGCCCGCTTCCGTGAGCGTGGTGGCGTCGGCCATCGTGAAGGGCACATCCAGGATGCGCGCCAGGGTCTGGGCAAGCAGGGTCTTGCCGCAGCCGGTCGGGCCGACCAGCAGGATGTTGGATTTGGCGAGCTCGACGTCGTTGTTCTTGGCCGAGTGGTTGAGGCGCTTGTAGTGGTTGTGCACCGCCACCGACAGCACGCGCTTGGCGTGGTCCTGGCCGATGACATAGGAGTCGAGGACCGAGCAGATCTCGGTGGGGGTCGGCACGCCGTCCCGCGACTTCACGAGGGTGTTCTTGTTCTCCTCGCGAATGATGTCCATGCACAGCTCGACGCATTCATCGCAGATGAACACGGTCGGCCCAGCAATCAGCTTGCGGACCTCATGCTGGCTCTTGCCGCAGAAGGAGCAGTAGAGAGTGTTCTTTTCCTGGGCCATCCGATTCTCTCGCAGCGTCCTCTGGTTCGGCGACACTCCACTCCCGATGCAGGACCAATGACTTAGCCCTGCATCCTGGCATTTGCGACAGCGCCGCCGGGCTCTTCGGGATACTCAGCCCAATCAGAGCATGCTAACGGCGCCCCGATCAAGATTGCATTAACAGGTCTTCGGCTCCGTGTTGCATCGATCGCCCAGCAGGGTCCGGGCAGGACCTACGCTACCCTCGGCGCCATTCCAGGTGTGCAAAGTGCGCGCCAAGTCACCGAACCGTAGACTTCCCGCATCGGGCAGCTCCTGCACAGGATTTGTGCTGGTTTGCAGGTGTTTGATGGGAGCCGCAACCGTTACCTAGGAAAGCTTGCCTCCGGGAAAAAGCCCTTCCGCTTCGTCTCTCTTCTCCAACACCTTGTCTATGATGCCAAAATCCCTGGCTTGGTCAGCAGTCATGAAGTAATCGCGATCCAGGGTTCTTTCAATCTGCTCATAGTTCTTCTTCGTGTGCTTCACGTAAACTTCGTTCAAGCGGCGTTTCATCTTGATGATGTCCTCCGCGTGCCGCTCGATGTCGCTCGCCTGGCCTGAAAAGCCGCCAGAGGGCTGGTGCACCATTATGCGCGCATTGGCCAGCGCGTAACGCATGCCCGGTGTGCCAGCACAAAGCAGGAGCGAACCCATGGAAGCTGCCTGCCCAATGCACAAGGTCGATATGGACGGGCGTACGAACTGCATGGTGTCGTAGATCGCCATCCCGGAAGTCACCACCCCACCGGGGGAATTGATGTACATGGCAATTTCCTTCTTGGGGTTCTCCGCCTCAAGAAAGAGCAACTGCATGCAAATCGAGGCCGCCATGTGGTCCTCGATCACCCCCGTCACGAAGATGATGCGCTCCTTGAGCAGGCGCGAGGGCAGGTCGTAGCCCCGCTCGCCACGGGTCGTTTGCTCGACCACGATCGGCCAGAAACTGTTCGTTGGTCCTGACATTCTTACCTCTGCCCCTGAGCAGCGTTGCAGCGCGAAGCCGAAAGATCGTGTCGAATCGTCGCGCGTTCAAGCCCGATCATTTTTTGCCACCAGCATCCTGCTCGCCATGGCCGTGCTCGTGTCCATGGCCGTGGTCATGCCCGTGATCATGATGGTGATGGTCATGCCCATGACTGTGATCGTGGTCATGATGGTGGTGGTCATGGCCGTGATCATGATCGTGGTGGTCGTGATCATGGTGGTGATGCGCATGCCCTTGGGGGTCCGGCAGCAGCGCCGCCTCGGGGTCAGCCTCCATGGGTTTCATGAGCTCTTCCACACTCACCTTTTTCTCAGCCGGCTTGGCCTGCTCGATGATGTAGTCGATCACCTTCTCCTCGAAGATCGGCGCCCTCAGCTCGGCCAACGCGGCGGGGTTCTTCTCGTAGTACTCGTAGACGAAGCGCTCCTGACCCGGATAACGCCGCGCCTGCTCGATCAGCCCGCGCTTGAGCTCTTCCTGGTTCACCTGCAGTTTCTGCTTGTCACCGATCTCTCCCAAGAGGAGGCCGAGGCGCACGCGGCGCTCCGCGATCTTGCGATACTCGGCCCGCAGTTCGTCCTCCGGTTTGCCCAAGTCGGCCAGCGTCTTGCCTTCGGCCTGCACGGTGCTGTTGAACCTGCGCCAAATGCCGTCGAACTCGCTGGAGACCAGGGACTCCGGCAGCGCGAATGTATGCGCTGTGTCAAGCACATCGAGGATCTGGCGCTTGACCTTCATGCGCGAGACGGTCGTATACTCGCCGGCAATCCGGCCTTTGACGAGTTCGCGCAGATGCGCCAGGGACTGGGCACCCAGCGTCTTGGCGAATTCGTCGTCCACCTCCGGCCTGATCGGCTTTGCGACCTCCTTGATGGTGACCTCGAACTCCGCGTCCTTGCCCGCGACCTCGCGGCCGGGATAGTCCTCGGGGAACGTCACCTTGACGGTGCGGGCCTCACCGCCCTTGGCGCCTTCCAGGCCTTCCGCGAAACCGGGAATGAAATTGCCCTCGCCGACAACGAGTTCGACCCCTTCGCCCTTTCCGCCCTCGAACTCCTGCCCATCGATGCGGCCGACGAAATCGATGGTCATGCGGTCGCCGTTGCCAGCGACCCTGTCCGCTTCCACCTCATACTTCACGGAGCGCTGGACGAGTTCGTCGACCGCCTTATCGATCGCCTCCTCGGGGACGTCGGCAACCTCCCGCTCGAGCTTGAGCGCGGTGAGGTCGGTCATCTCGATGGCCGGCAGTATCTCGAAGGACATCGTGTAGGCGAGATCGCTCTGACCGGAGAGAACGCGCTCGATCTCGTCCTTGTCCTCGGAAAACTGGATGTTGGGCTGGTGCGCGGGCCGTTCGTTGCGGTCGCCGACAGCCTTGCGGCTGGTCTCCTCGACCGTCTGTTGCACGACCTCGGCCATCAGCGACCGGCCGTAGAGCTTCTTGATGTGCGAGATGGGCACTTTGCCCTTGCGGAAGCCCTTGATCTGGACCTGCCCCTTCACCTCGTCGATGCGGTTGGTAAAGCGCTCGCTGATCTCGCCTTGGCCGATAACGACCTTGAGCTCGCGCTTGAGGCCGGTGGAACTGGTCTCGGTTACTTGCATATCTCTCGCCTGGTCGGCCTCTGCGGCTTGCCTGTTTAAGCTTGATCCTGGTGCGGGCGGAGGGACTCGAACCCCCACGGCTTGCGCCGCTGGAACCTAAATCCAGTGCGTCTACCAGTTCCGCCACGCCCGCGAAACCCCTCGACGCGGGCCGCCGGCGGCTGCGCGCCAAGCGAAGCCTGCCCGCCGAGCGCGCCTCAGGAGGCGCACATATATCGGGGGCATTGCGGCAAAATCAATCGCCAATGCCGGTGCGGGCGATTGTTCACGGGTCACATGCCTCCGGGCGGGTTGCTTGCGGGCGCCGGCCCCCATATCTAGGCTGCAACAGCCTCAACGGAGATTTCCTCGTGACCGTTGTCGACGGGGTCGCCGCCGCAGTCGGCGGGACGCCCCTGATCAAGCTCAAGCGGGCGTCGGAAGAGACCGGCTGCACGATCCTGGGCAAAGCTGAGTTTTTGAACCCCGGTCAGTCCGTTAAGGACCGCGCTGCCCTGTTCATCATCAGGGACGCGATCGCAGCGGGGCACTTTGAAGCGCGGCGGCACGATCGTGGAGGGTACCGCTGGCAACACCGGGATCGGGCTGACCGTGGTTGCGAACGCTCTGGGGTTCAAAACCGTAATCGTCATTCCCCAGACGCAGAGCCAGGAGAAAAAGGACGCGCTGCGGCTCCTTGGCGCCAGGCTCGTGGAAGTGCCCGCCGTCCCCTACAAAAACCCCAACAACTACGTGCACTATTCGCGGCGGCTGGCGGAGGCGCTCGCAAAAACCGAGCCTAACGGTGCGATCTGGGCCAACCAGTGGGACAACGTCGCCAACCGGCGCGCGCACGTGGAGACGACGACGGAGGAGATCTGGTCCGACACCCAGGGCAAGGTGGACGGATTCGTAACGGTGGTCGGGTCCGGCGGCACGCTGGGCGGCGTCTCGGACGGCCTGAAAGCCAAGCGCAAAGGCATCAAGATCGGACTTGCCGATGTGCCCGGCGCCGCGCTCTACAGCTATTTCACGACCGGCGTCCTGAAAGCCGAAGGATCATCCATCACCGAGGGTATCGGTACCGGCCGCATCACCAAGAACGTGGAAGGCGCTGTCGTCGACCACGCCTACATGATCCCCGACGAGGAATCCGTGCCCATCTGCTTCCAGCTTCTGGAAGAGGAAGGCCTCTGCGTTGGCGGTTCGAGCGGGGTGAACGTCGCCGGCGCCATCCGCCTCGCAAAGGAGATGGGGCCGGGGCACACCATCGTGACGCTGCTGTGCGACTACGGCAACCGCTACCAGTCCAAGCTGTTCAACCCGGAGTTCCTGCGCTCCAAGAACCTGCCGGTGCCGCGTTGGCTGGTGGAGAAGGGTGCCCCGCTTCCCGCCGCTTTCGTTGACCCCGACACCCCGGCATGACCGAGCAGCTCTACAGGGCCGACGCGTACCTCCGCGACTGCGGGGCACGGGTGCGTGACCGTGAACGAGCGCGGCGGCATCGTGCTGGACCGTACGGTATTCTACGCATCGGCGGGCGGGCAGCCCGGTGATCGAGGCGTTCTGGAGGTGGAGGGCGGAAGCACCTGTGCCATCGCCACCACGGTCTATGACGCGGACAAGACCACCATCATCCACGTTCCTTCCGACGGCCAGCCGCGGCCCGAGGCAGGTCAAGGTGCACGCGCCATTCTCGATTGGGACGCCCGCAGCAAGCTGATGCGGATGCACACTTGCCTGCACCTCTTGTGTGCGCTGGTGAAGTTTCCCGTGACCGGCGGACAGGTGGGCACGGACGAGGGACGGCTGGACTTCGACATCGAGGACGCTTCTGCGGTCGACAAGGACCTGCTGACGGCAAAGCTGACCGAACTCGTTGCCGCCGATCATCCCGTCGCGGAGCGCTGGATCACCGATGCGGAGCTGGAATCGAATCCCGGTCTCGTCCGTACGATGGCCGTGAAGCCACCGATGGGGTCAGGTCGCGTGCGCCTTGTGGTGATCGGAGAGGATGGCACCGTGGATTTGCAGCCCTGCGGCGGAACACATGTGCGCCGCACGAGCGAGATCGGGCGCGTCCACGTCAGTAAAATTGAGAAAAAGGGCAAGCTGAACCGGCGCATCCGCGTCGCGTTCGCGTAGGAGGAAACAACGAAATGAAGCACTCGTCGAAGTGGCTGGTGGAGACGGACTGGCTAGCCGCGCATCTCGACGCGCCGGACCTCGTCGTGCTCGACGCCTCCCTGCACATTCCGGTCACCGGCCGCGACGCGAAGGCCGAGTTCCGCCAGGCGCATATCCCGGGTGCGCTCTACTTCGACATGGACGACATCTCCGACGAGAAGAACCCGCTGCCGCATATGCTCCCGTCAGCGACGAAGTTCGCCAGCCGCGTGAAGAAGCTCGGCATCGGCGACGGCATGCGCGTCGTGGTCTACGACGTGGAGGGTCTCTACTCGGCGGGGCGGGCATGGTGGATGTTCCGCATCATGGGGCATGACGACGTGGCCGTGCTCAACGGCGGCCTCAAGAAGTGGAAAGCGGAGGGGCATCCGCTGGAGGACGGCGAACCGCGCCGCCGTACGGAGCGGCACTTCACGCCGCGCCTTCACGCCGACATGGTCGCCGACGCCGCGGACGTGAAAGCGCTCATCGACAGCAAGACCGCTCAGATCGTCGATGCGCGCGCGGCAGGGCGGTTCGAGGGGCGCGACCCCGACCCGCGCCCGGGATTGCGGGTTGGACATATCCCGGGCTCGCAAAACGTGCCCTTTGCCTCTCTTCTCGATGCGGACGGCACGTTGAAGAGCGCCGAGGAACTGACCGCGATCTTCCGCAAGGCCGGCGTCGACATCCAGAGGCCGGTGGTGGCCACCTGCGGCTCGGGCGTGACCGCCGGCGTGATAGCGATCGCCCTGGCGCTGCTCGGGCGATCCGATGTCGCCATCTACGACGGCTCCTGGGTCGAATGGGGCGCGGACCCAAAATTGCCGGTCGTGACGGGTCCAGCGACCTGAGATGGGGCGGCTGGCGCGCCGAACAAATCCACTCCGCAGTCGTTATTTGTCAGGGTGCCACCGCTGCTTCGCGCGGGAGACCAGTGCGAGGCGCGCTTCCTTGGCCGATCTCAGCGGACGGCGGCGGGGGCAGGGGCCGGCTTAGGTGCGCAGCGTCTGCAGCGCCTCGTCGAACTTGCGCAGGTCCGAGCGCCATTGCTCGCGATGAGCGGCAATGCGATCCAGGCGCGCGATGATCGCGCGGCCGCGCTCCAGCAGTTCAGCGGCTTCGGCGTCGTTTCCGCTGGAAGCCTCCAGCGAGCCGACCTTGTGGTAGGTGGCGGCTAGGTCCCGCTGCCATGTCGTCCTGCCGGGCGCGCGTTCCGCAGCGGCCTCGGCCATCTCCAGACCCTGGCGGTAGGACAACAGCGCCTCGCCGACCTTGCCCTTGGCGAGCAGGACATCGCCGATGCGGTCGAGACTGACGGACAAATCCCACTGCCACTCGGGCCGATCGCGGTCGCGCCGCGCCAGCGCTTTCGCAATGCCGAGGCCCTCGCGGTAGCTGGCGAGCGCGCCGTCCAGGTCGCCCTTGCGCTCCAGAACCTCGCCGATGCGCTCGTGGGATACGGACAAGTCACGCTGGTAGCCGGAGTTGGCGCGATCACGCGCCGCCAGCGCCTTCGCAATCGCGAGGCTCTGCTGGTAGCTCGCCAGCGCGAGGTCGACCCGTTCCGCTGCGAGATAGCGATCGCCAATGCGGTCATGTGTAAGCGAGAGCTCGCGCTGGCCACCGGCGTTCGCGGGGTCCTTTTCGACGAGCGCCTCGGCCTCGCCTCGCGCCGCCTCGTAGGCCGCGAGCGCGGCGTCGGTGTCCCCTTTGGCAGACAACGCATCGCCCAGCATCGTTCCAGCGCGGCAGCGAGCAGCAGCACCGTCATCACTTGTGCCGGCAAGCTCCATCTGGCGTCGGAACGCAGCTTCCGCTGCCTCGACGCGGCCGTCCCTCAGGTAGAGCACGCCCGCCAGCATCTGCGCCTGCGCATCATCAGGCGCGAGATCGGCGGCTCGCGCATAGGCGCGAGCAGCGTCCCGGGTGCTGTCGAGCAGCGAGAGCGCGCCGAGCTGGCGCCAATAGGCTGCCTCGCTGCCATTCAGACCGTTGCCCCCGATCTTCTTGCGCAACAGATGCTTGGCTCGTGCACGGTGTCCACCCGCTTCCTTCAAAACGGTTCTTGCCGCTGTTTCGATGTCGGCTTCGAAGGCGGCGCTTGCCCCCAGCGTCGGAGCAGAAGCGGAAGGCCCCGCAAAGGGCTCGCGCGGCTCGGCGAGACGCGTGCGCAGCTGCTCCTTGAGGTCGTGCACGCGCCATTCCAGCCGTGCGGCGTGCGCTCGGACCGCCTTGCGCCGGCGAAGGGACATTCCCGCGAGGAGAAGGACTGTGGCGGCGACAGCCATCGCGGCCGCACCCGCAAGCCCCACGCGCGCAGGCGTTACCGCAATAGAGGACCCATACGCCAGCAGGCTGTCCACCAGTGCCGCAACGCCCATCCCACCCCCGCTCCGCCTCGTCGCTCTATGAGCTTGCCCTCTGCATCGCGTCGCCCGGACGCCTTCTTCAAGGCGGCAGCGGTATGAACTCCTTCTCGTCGCCAGGAACGAGGCCGAAGCGGCCTGTGCTCCAGTCGTTCTTGGCCTGCTCGATGCGCTCCTTCGAGGAGGAGACGAAATTCCACCAGATGTGGCGCGGGCCATCCATCGGCTCTCCGCCGAGCGAGGACGAGCCGCGACTGCGCTACGGCGAGAATGGAGATGCGATCCCCTGGCTTGAACACCAGCAGCCTGCCCTCCCCGAACTTGTCACCGGCTATGTCGATCTCGCCTGAGGCCACATACACAGCACGTTCGTCATAGTCCGGGTCGAGGGGCAGCACCGCGCCGGGCGCGAGCACGGCCTCGGCAAACAGGCTCTCGTGCGGATATTCGACGGGCGAGCGAGCGCCGTAGGCGCCACCCATCACCAACCGTACGCGCTTGCCCTCGCCCGTGATGCGCGGAAGCTCCGCCTCGCCGTGGTGGGCGAAGGCTGGGCGCCGCCTCCTCGTGCGACTTCGGCAGCGCCGCCCAGGCCTGGATGCCGAACAAACGGTGCACCGAGTTCTTCACCTCGCCGCGCTCACGCTCGGAATGCACGATGCCGCGGCCGGCGGTCATCAGGTTGACCTCGCCCGGCTTGATCGCAAGCGAAGTGCCCAGGCTGTCGCGATGAAACACTTCGCCCTCAAAGAGATAGGTGACCGTAGCGAGCCCAATGTGGGGATGGGGCCGCACGTCGATGCCGTTGCCGATGAGGAATTCGGCCGGGCCCATCTGGTCGAAGAAGATGAAGGGGCCGATCATCTGTTTCTGCGCCGAGGGCAGTGCGCGGCGCACCTCGAAGCCACCGAGATCACGGGCGCGCGGCACGATCACGTGCTCAATCGCGTCGCAGGAGAACTTATTGCCGGGAATAGGGTCTTGGCCTGGTTGCCAGCTCACGCGAACGATCCTTTCTGGTAGGCCCGCGGCCAATCTAGTCTCGACGCGCGCGCCTGGAAAGCCGCTGCTTTGATGAGGAGCTCATGCAGATCGTGTTGGAGACGATCATTGCCGCCCCGCCGACTGTCGTGTTCTCGACGCTCGTGGATGTTGGCGCTGGGCTCAATTCATGAGCGGCATCGGGAGTGTCGAGTTCTCACACCCGGGCTCGCTCGCCCCGGGGACGCGCTTTCGCGAAACACGAACCATGTTCGGCAAGACCGCGAGCGAGGAGATGACAGTCGTGGAGATCGCGCCGCCACATCGGCTTCTGCTTGCAGCATCTAACCACGGGACTGACTATCGCGTGGATCACAAGCTGGCTACCACGACGGACGGTACGCGCTTGTCCTTGCAGTTCTCCGGCACGCCCGTGACGCTGCCCGCGCGTATCTTCGCGCCGCTCGGGTTGCTTTTTGCCGGAAGCATGCGCAAGCAGATCGAGAAAGACCTAGCCGATTTCAAGCGTGAGGCCGAGCGGCGCCATCGCTCCGGCCTGGAATGACGCGATCCACAGCAAATGCGCGGCACCCACTGGTGGCAGGTGCGAACGGAACGACTACACTTGCTGCAAGAGTGACAAACGTTGCGCTCCCGTCGCAGTGACGCTCAAGCCTGGATAAGCAGACTGGATGTCCACACCCAAGCTACCGGACCGGACGCGTGCCGTCGTGATCGGCGGCGGCGTCATCGGCACGTCGGTCGCCTATCACCTGGCACTGCATGGGCTGGAAAGACGTCGTGCTGCTCGAGCGCGACCGGCTGACCTCCGGCACCACGTGGCACGCCGCCGGGCTGATGGTGACGTTCGGATCGACGTCGGAGACGTCGACCGAGATGCGCAAGTACACGCGCGATCTCTACGGCCGGCTCGAAGGCCGAAACGGGACAGGCGACCGGCTTCAATGCCGGTCGGCTTCATCGAGGTGGCCGCCGACGCGGACCGGCTGGAGGAATATCGCCGCGTCGCGGCGTTCAACCGCTACTGCGGCATCGACGTGCACGAGATTTCGCCCGCGCGAGGTGAAGCGGCTGTTCCCGCTCGCGCGTACGGACGACATCTCGCCGGCTTCTACGTGAAGGAGGACGGCCGCGCGAATCCCGGTCGACGTGACGATGGCGCTGGCCAAGGGCGCGCGCATGGACGGCGTGACGCATCTTCGAAGGCGTGCCGTCACCGGCGTTCTGACCCGAAGCAACGGCGCGCGTGACCGGCGTGCGGACGAGCCAGGGCGACATTGCAGCCGAGTTCGTCGTCAACTGCGCGGGCATGTGGGCGCGCCAGCTCGGCGCAGCGCAACGGCGTCGTCATCCCGAACCAGGCGGCCGAGCACTACTACCTGATCACCGAGAAGATCGCGGACCTGCCGCCGAACCTGCCGGTGCTCGAGGACCCGGCCTCCTACGGCTATTTCCGCGAGGAGGCCGGCGGCTTGCTGGTCGGACTGTTCGAGCCCGAGTGCGCGCCGTGGAACGTCGAGGGCATCCCGGAAGACTTCTCCTTCGGCGAGATCGCGCCCGACTGGGACCGTATGGGCCGATACCTCGAAACGGCGATGGCCGCGTGCCGGTCACGCTGCGAGGCCGGCATGACGCAAATTCTTCTGCGGGCCGGAGAGCTTCACGCCCGACCTGCGCCCCATCGTCGGCGAGGCGCCGGAGGTGAAAAACTACTTCGTCGCTGCGGGCCTCAACTCGATCGGCATTCTCACCGGCGGCGGTCTCGGCCGCGTTCTCGCGCACTGGATCGTCACCGGCGATGCCGGACGTCGACGTCACCGGCTTCAATATCGACCGCTTGCACGCCTACCAGGCCAACCCGGAGTACCGCCGCGAGCGCACCATCGAGTCGCTCGGCATGGTCTACAAGTGCCACTACCCCTCGCATGAGCCCGCAGACGGCGCGCGGCGCCAAGCGGTCGGCCGTGCACGACCGGCTGGCCGGCGCCGGCGCCTATTTCCGCGATGTCAGCGGCTGGGAGGGCGCAGACTGGTACGCGCCGCGCGGCCACGCGCCGAAGGTCGATAAGCTCTCCTGGGGGCGCGAGAACTGGTTTCCCTGGTGGGCAGAGCCGAGCATCGCGCCGCGCGCGAGGGCGTGATCCTCATGGACATGTCGTTCATGAGCAAATTCCTGGTGCAGGGCCGCGATGCCGGGCGCGTGCTCAACCACATCTCCGCCAACGACGTCGACGGCGCCGCGGGCGACCATCACCTACACGCAGTGGCTGAACGACGCGCGGCAAGCTGGAGGCGGATCTTACGGTCACCAAGCTCGCCGACGACCGCTTCTTCGTCGTCGTCACCGACACGATGCACCGCCACGCCGAGACCTGGATGCGGCGGCATACGCCCGAGGATGCGCATGCGTTCGTCACCGACGTCACCTCGGGCTACTGCCAGCTCAACGTGCAGGGGCCGCGATCGCGCGACGCTGCTGCAGACGCTGACGAGCGTGGATCTCTCGAACGCGGCCTTTCCGTTCCGCACGGCGCGCGAGATCGACATCGGCTACGCCCGCGTGCTCTGCATCCGCATCACCTACGTGGGCGAACTCGGCTACGAGCTCTACATCCCCGCCGAGCAGGCGGTGCACGTCTACGACCGGCTCGTCGAGGCCGGCGTCAGCAGTTCGGCCTGCGGCACGCCGGCTTGAAGGCGCTCGCCAGCCTGCGCATGGAAAAGGGCTATCGCGACTACGGCCACGACATCGACAACACCGACAACGCCTTCGAGACGGGCCTCGGCTTCGCGGTCGACCTGAAGAAGCCCGACTTCATCGGCCGCGACGCGGCGCTGCAGCAGAAGGCCGTCGGCCCGCTGACAGCGGCGGCTGGCGCAGGTGCTGGTGAAGGACCCCGAGCCGATGCTGTTCCACGCCGAGATCGTGCTGCGCGACGGCAAGCCGGTCGGCTACGTGCGCGCGGGCTCGTACGGCCACACGCTCGGCGGCGCCGTCGGCCTAGCCATGCTCGAGGCCGGCGAGCCGATCACCGCGGCGTGGCTGCAAGCCGGCCGCTGGGAGGTCGACATCGCGGGCACGCGCTATCCCGCGGAAGTCTCGCTGAAGCCGCTCTACGATCCGGACATGAAGCGCATCAAGGCGTGACTACGTCTTGCCGACCGCTGGCGCATCGCCGCTCGCCGCCGGCTCCGGCTTACGCGACAGCGTCTCGATGGCATCGGCCAGATGCTCGTCGGCAATGTTGTAGGCACCTTTCGCCACGCGGATGTTGTGCGCCTCGCGCAGCACGTCGGCGTGCGTGAAACCGACCGGCGGATCGAACTTGTAGGTGGCAAGCTCCATCAGCTGGCCCAGCGGATCGCGGAAGTAGATCGAGTACATGAAGCCGCGATCGACCTCGCCGGAGTTCGAGAAGCCGCGCTCATCGAGGCGCGCCTTGGCCTGCGTGTAGGTCGCGCGCGAGACCATGAAGGCCAGGTGATGCAGGTTGCCGATGCCCATCGGATTGGGCCGCGACGAGGGCTTGGTATCCTCGCGCGTGAAGACGGTGATGAGACGCCCATCGCCCGGATCGAAATAGAGGTGGTTGGTCTCGGGATCGTCCAGGTTGGGCTGCTCGAACACGAAGGGCATGCCGAGCACGCCCTGCCAGAAATCGATGGAGGTCTGGCGATCGGCGCCCACCAGCGTGATGTGGTGAACGCCCTGCGTTTGGATCTTGATCAAGGGTGCTCCGTGGTGTCGGGCGTTGCTGCAGGGCGTGTCCCTAAAGTGGGGCAGGCCGGAGTGGGGCACAAGAAGGAGCGAGATGCAGGGAGGCCGTAGCCCAGGAGTTCAGAACGGGTCGGTTGGATCCCATTTCGGTCTGCGCTTCTCCTTGAGCGCCGCCATGCCCTCCTGCACCTCGGGGCCCGAGAAGCCCATGAACTCCATCGCCAGCGAGGCGTCGAAGGTGGGGCCGGCCATGCGCAGCCAGTTGTTGAGGGCGTGCTTGGTCCAGCGCACGGCAGCCGGCGGCATGTCGCGCAGCTTCTCGGCCGCCGCCAGCGCTGTCTCCACCACCTTGCCGTCGTCGGCGACCATGGACACGAGCCCGATGCGCTCGGCCTCCTCGCCGTTCACGGATTCGCAGAGCAGCAGGTAATACTTCGCCTTGGCCATGCCGCACAGCAGCGGCCACACGATCGCCGAGTGGTCGCCCGCCGCCACGCCCAGCCGCGTGTGGCCGTCGATGATGCGCGCCTTCCGCCCCGCCACCGTGATGTCGGCCACCATCGCCGCTGCGAGCCCGGCGCCGACGCAGGGGCCCTCAATGGCGGCAACGATCGGCTTGGTGCAGTTGATGACGTTGTAGACGAGGTCGCTCGCCTCCTTCCAGACGCGCGTGCGGGTCGCCCAGTCGCGCGCCATCACCTCGATCATGCCGAGGTCCCCGCCGGCGGAGAACACACCGCCGTCGCCACGCAGCAGCGCAACGGAGGTCTCGGGATCGCGGTCGATGTCGCGCCAGACTTCGGCCAGCTCGCGATGGCCGTCCGCGTCGAGCGCATTGAGCTTGCCGGGCTTGGACAGGATCACCTCGAGGATGCGAGGCCGCGGCCGCGCGAACTTCAAGGCCTTGTAGTGCGCATAGCGCTCCGTCATGCGTCTGCTCCCATTCTAGTGTCCGGCGACTGCGCCGAGACCTAGCCGTTCATGGTAAGGCCGCCCGACACGCTGATCACCTGACCCGTAATGAACCCCGCATCGTCGCTGGCGAGGAACGCGACGATACCGGGAATGTCGTCAGGCTGCCCCAGCCGGCCCAGCGGGATCGAGCGCTTGAGGCCTTCGTAGATCGTCTGTCCCTGCGGGCCTTCGAGGAAGGTTGCCAGCAAGCGGCGTCTCCGTCGGACCCGGACAGACAGCGTTGAGTGTCACGCCCGACCGCGCCATCTCGCGCGCCATCGTCTTGGTGAAGGCGATGATGCCGCCCTTGCACGCGGAGTACACCGACTCCATCGACGAGCCGACACGGCCGGCATCGGAGGCAATGTTGATCACCCGCCCGCTCGTGCGCGCCTCCATGCCCTTCAGCACGGCGTGATGCAGATTGATCGGTCCCTTGAGGTTGACGGCGATGAGCTCGTCCCAAAGCGCGGGCTCGGTCGCCAGGAAGTAGGCGAACTTGTCCCAGCCGGCGTTGTTCACCAGCACGTCGATCGGCCCAGCTTCCTTCTCGAACGCCGCGACCGCCGCAGCGACCGCCGCGTAGTCGGTGATGTCGACCGCTCGAGCTATGGCCTTGGTGCCCGCAGCAGAAGCAGCATCGGCGCTGGCGGTTGCAGCTTCCAAGTTCTTGTCGAAGACGCCGACCGTCACGCCCTCCTGCGCGAGCCGCACGCAGATGGCGCGCCCGATGCCACCGCCGCCTCCCGTGACAATCGCGCGTCTTGCCTGCAAGCCCACGCATAGCCGCTCTCTCCCATCGCTCCGATGCGATAATGCGTTCGCGAGCGCCCGATTGGTAGTGATTTCACCGCACCTGGCGCACGGGGACTTCGCGCAATGCGGCATGCGTTTCGTGCATCTCCTGGAACACCCAGTCCCGGAACGCCTTGACCGGCGCGCGCTTCTCATCGCCCTTGGCGCAACAGAAGAAGTAGGAGCGGCCCGGCAGCGGGATTTCGGGCCCGAAGGGAACGACCAGGCGGCCAGCCGCGATATCGCGCGATGCTACAATCTTGTAGGCGAGCACCACCCCGACGCCTTCGCTGGCGGCGTCGAGCGCATGATCGGCAACATTCAGGCGCAGGCCGCGCGTGCTGTCGATGCCCTCGATGCCGGCCATCTGCATCCAGTCGCCCCAGCTCGGAACGATGCCCGGCAGGTCCACCTGGATCAGGGCAAACCGGCGAGGTCCTGCGGCGTGCGCAGCGGATCGCTCCCGTCGACCAGGCGCGGACTGCACAAGCGGCAAGCAGCCATTCATCGGAGAGCTTCTCGACGTAGAGGTCGGGATGATTGCCGGAACTCAGGCGAACGCCGACGTCGATGTCATCAGTTGCGAAATTGGCATAGCCGATGCTGGCGGTGATGCGCGTCTCGATTTCGGGATGACGCGCCAGGAATTTGTAGAGCCGCGGCACCAGCCATTTCGCCGTTAGGCCGGGTGTCGAACTGACGACGAGCACACGGTCGCGGCTGTTCCCGCGGTCGAGCCGGTCGACCGCCTCGCGGATCGTTTCGAACCCCGTTCGGATGCCCGGATAGATGAGGCGCGCCGGCTCGGTGAGCTCGATAGATCGCGTGCGCCGATGGAACAGCTTCAGCCCGAGCAGCTCCTCCAGCCCGCGGATCTGATGGCTGAGGGCTGCGGGCGTCACATGCAGCTCCTCGGCCGCCTTGGAGAAACTCAAGTGGCGCGCAGTGGCCTCGAAGGCCCGCAACGCGTTCAGGGGCGGAAGTGGGCGGCGCATGATTTATATTATCTCATCCGTCGGGCGAGATATCGTCGTTTGTTCAGAGGATAAAATCAAGATACTCCATGCTCATACAAAAATCGATCATGAGGAAAAATAACATGGACAAGGCACCCGGATATCCCTTCGCCGATCTCACCCAGGTCGACATCGAGTCCATCATCGCCAAGGCCAGGGTCGAGAGGGCCGAGGCCTTCCGCAGGTACTTTTCGACCCTCTTTCGCCGGAGTTCGACGCGGGAGAGCGCCTCTCGCGGAGTTCGCAACGAGCCTGCCGGCCCGGGTCAGCCCCTGTTGACGATGCAGCAGCAAATGGGAGTTGCCGCGATGGCACAAGCGCACAGCTCTGACGCTCGCCCCGCTTGCCGGCGCCGTCCATCAGGCCGCGGCCCGCATCGAGCGGGCGTGGGCGACCTATTGGAGCGGCCGGGCGCAGAGGGCCACCGTCCTCATGCTGCAATCGCTCGACGGCCGGACGCTGAAAGACATCGGCATCGACCGCAGCGAGATCGAATTCGGTCGTCTATGGACGGCCGGAGCGACCGGCGCCACTAGACTAGGTTACCCCTTCCCCTGGCCTACCTGAGAGCGGCCCCCGACTTGAGTGGCCGCTCTCTTTCCTGAGCAAGCGTCTGCGCGTTGCGGAGGTTGCGGGTGTAAGCTGCCAGCGGGACAAAGGGTTCCCGGATCAGGGAGGTCTCGATGGCAGCCACCGGCAATCGGCAAATTCTTCTCGTCGAGACTCCAAAAGGAAAGCTCGGACCGGAGCACTTCAAGCTCACGCAGGCGCAGATGCCCACGCCCACCGATGGGGATGCTCTCCTGCGGGTACGCTACATCTCGCTGGACGCAGCCAATCGCGCGTGGATGCAGGGCGCGACCTATCGCGAGGCCGTGGTCGGCGGCTCCGTGATGGCGGGCGGGGCGATCGCCGAAGTCGTCGAGAGCAAGGCTCCGGGTCTCGCCCCCGGGGACCTCGTGTTCGCCGACACGGGATGGCAGGACTTTGCCGCCCTGCCGGGAAAGCGCCTCACCAAGCTGCCGAAGGTCGAGCCTCTCACCCATCTCCTCAGCGTCTACGGCATCGCAGGTCTCACGGCCTACTTCGGCCTCCTCAACATTGCCGAGCCCAAGGCCGGCGAAACCGTGGTCGTATCGGCGGCTGCCGGCTCCGTCGGATCGCTCGTGGGTCAGATCGCCAAGATCAAGGGTTGCCGCGCGGTCGGCATCGCCGGCGGCCGTCAGAAATGCGATTGGCTTGTCAAAGACCTCGGTTTCGATGCCGCCGTCGACTACAAGGCGGGCCATCTGTTCAAGGAGCTCAAAGAAGCTGCGCCGAAAGGCATCGACGTCTATTTCGACAACGTCGGCGGCGACATTCTTGAAGCGTGCCTGTTCCAGATGAACACCGGCGGCCGCATCTCCTGCTGCGGCGCGATTTCCGCCTACGACGGCGCGGCTCCCCCTGCCGGTCCGCGCGGCGTGCCCGGCTTGATCGTCGTCAAGCGGCTGACGATGAAAGGCTTCATCGTCATGGATTTCTTCCGTGAGCGCGAGAAGGCGATTGCCGACCTCGCATCCTGGGTGGCTGCCGGCAAGCTCAAGGTGGAGGAGGACGTGATCGACGGCCTCGAGAACACGCCGGCGCGCGTTGATCGGCCTGCTCGCGGGCGAGAACCGCGGCAAGCGCATGGTCAAGGTCGCTTAGGGCGCTCGCGTGAGCGAGCCGGCCGTGGCTGCCGACACCGAGCTGATCCTGCACCACTACGATTTCTCCAACTACTCGGAGAAGGTGAGACTTGCCCTGGGCTACAAGGGCCTAGCCTGGCGCTCCGTGATCGTCCCGCCAGTGCTCCCCAAGCCTGACCTGATGCCGCTCACGGGCGGCTACCGTCGCGCCCCGGTGCTGCAGGTTGGCGCTGACGTGTACTGCGACTACCCGGCTCATCCTGGCTGCAGCTGGAGCGGCGGCAGCCCCGAGCCGACGCTGTTTCCTCGCTCCGCAGCGCGCACTCGCCGACGCAGTCGCCTACTGGGCCGAGCAGCAGCTGTTTCGGCCGATCTCTCTCTACGTGTCGGGAACCAACGCCGACGTGCTGCCTCCCGAGCTGCAGGCAGACCGCTCACGCATGCGTGGACTGCCGGTGCCGGACACGGCAACGGTGCAGCGCGCTGCGAAACGAAATGCCCCGGCTGTGCGCGTACAGCTCGCCTGGATCGAGGAGATGCTGTCGGACGGACGCGACTGGATCGCGGGGCCGGCGGTATCTATTGCCGATTTCGCTGTCTATCACGCGCTGTGGTTCATCACCGGCCGCACCGATCGCCTGCGGCACGAACTGGAGCCGCTCCGGCACGTGCGGGCCTGGATGGATCGCATGCGCGCCTTCGGGCATGGCACGTCACGGGCGATGACACCGGAAGAGGCGCTGCGCGTGGCCGCCCAAGCGACGCCTGAAGCGCCAAGACGCTCGCGCTCGTTTGCAGAGGACCCGAGCTTGGGCACGCGGGCGCGCGTGCGCGCCGACGACTACGCGCGTGACCCGGTGGAGGGGGAATTGGTGCTCCTGGACGACCGATGAAATCGCACTACGGCGGCAGGACGCGCAGGTCGGCGAGGTGGTCGTTCACTTCCCGCGGCTCGGTTACGACCTGCGCGCCGTCTAACCCCAGGGCTAGGCGTCCGCCCAACCGGGGCTCAGCGCAGATCGAATTTGTAGGAGAGGCCGAGCCCGCCGTAGAACTGGTTCTCGGTCTCGATCACGGGGCTGTCGGCGGCGTCCCCGATGAGCCGCGAATAGCGGCCCATCAGCATGAGCGACCAGCGGTCGTTGAGATCGAGGCTCGCGGTCACACCGGCGTGACGTCCTTGAAGCCCGCCGAGGCATTGTAGACCGGGAGCACGCCGGCAATTGACTGCGCGAGCGATCACGCCGAAGAAGCTCGTCATGTAGTCTTCGGATGGCGTAGTTCGTTCCGACGCTGGTGGTGATCTTGAGAGCCGGTGACAGTCGTTGGGTGTGCTCGACGCCGAAGCGGATCAGGCCGCCGGTGTCATCGCCGGTCGCCTGGTGGTGGTAGGAGATGGAGGCTGCGAACGGCCCGCGCGGTAGGTGCGAAGGCGCCGACAACGAACCCGCCGTCGATATCACCCACGTCGACCAAGCGCGCCGCATCGCTCTCGTCACGACCGAAGCGGTAACCGGCCAACGGGCCGAATTCGAACGCGCCGGTTCTGGAACAACCGAAAGCGGATGTCGTCGATGCCCTTGATCTGCAGCGCACCGTCGTCGCCAAGACCAGCCGGCGCAACAAACGGGAAGCCGATGACCTGTAGCCCTTGCCGCCCTCGTAGGATGGGCGAGATGTAGACGAAGCCGCCCACCTGCCACTGGTCGCGGAGAGAAAGGTCGGAGGCCCGTTTGCGCCGAGCCGACCCGCGCCCCAAGAGCGCACAAAACGCACGCCAATGCTCCACCCGAAGCGGGCGCGAGTCAAGCGGCATGGTGTTCCCGGCTCCTTTGCGGATTCTGCACACGGAGTTTGCTGGTTCGCGCTGCGTTGGCCAGGGCCGAATTGGCCGGCGCATGCAATCAGAGCGTCGCGTTGCGGCCGAGGCACACTTGCGCGGCATCCACAAGAAAAAGCCGGCAGGGCGTTGCAGGCCCTGCCGGCTCATGGCCTCGAATGCCGGCCGCTGCTTACCTGGTGGCTTGCCAATCGCCGCTACCGGCCTTCTTGCGCGTGCCCTGGACGAATTGCCGGTCACCTTGCCGGTGTATTGCGACCCGGCTGCGGTGAACGTAATCTCATCACCCGCGCAATTTGCCGTCGGTGATCGGAGCGATGACGTTGCCTGTCGTCAGCTTGCCCGTGAACTTCTGGTACGTCTGCTCGATCGCAAGGTCGCTGTCGCCGAGCTTCCACTTGCCATCCACGTTGGCTGGCACGATCCAGAAGTTCGCCCGGCAGAAGGATGAGCAGCCCTCGGCTGACGATAGCCGTTTCATCCGGCTGTCCAGTCTCCCATCCCGAAGGAGTTCGACACGACACGCGTGCCGGGCTTCATCTTCAGGATGATGGGCCGCAGGCGGATGTTGAGGTCCGTCAGCAGGAACAGGGTCAAAACCGTCGCCTGCGTGAAGTCGCTCTGGAAAATGTCCGCCTTTACGAACGTCGCCTTGCCGGCGACGCCTGCCTTCTCGGCATTGCGCTTCGCCAGCTCGACCATTTCCGGGTTGTACTCAATGCCATGCGCCTTGATCCCGCGCTTGGCCGCCGTGATGACCGTGCGGCCGTCGCCGGAGCCAAGATCGACCACGTAGTCACTGGGCGTCGCTTTGGCCATATCGAGCATGCGGTCAACGAGCGCCTGGGACGTCGGCACCCACACGACATCCTTGCCCGGCTGGCCGGAATGCGGCTGGTATTTGTCGTCACCAAGTTGCTGCTGCAGGCTGCGCCTGCAAGCCTACCCACGTCGCCGCCACCGCCAGGGCGAACACTGCGGCCGGGCGCAAGATTGATCTGGCAACCGTCATGTCACTACTCTCCAACAACACCTGCTAGCCGGCCCGCCACAGTAGGCGGGCCCAGCGATTTACGCGCGCTTCATGGCATTCCGGGGTCCGTTTTGGCCAGCGCTTTCTGGTCGGTCACGACCGCTGTCAGGTACGCGCGGTGCGCTGCGAAAGGCCATAGACCAGGAGGCCCGAGAGCATGATGGCCACACCGGCCAGCGACTGCAAAGGCCGCGCCCAGAGCAGGTTGGCCATCATGAAAAGCGAGACCGCCAGGAAGAGCAAGGGCGTCAGCGGATAGCCCCAAACCCTGTAAGGGCGCACCAGCCCCGGATCGCGAACGCGCAGCACGATCACGCCGAGCACGGTCAGGAAAGAGGAGATGGTCAGGCTGAACTGGATGAATTCCAGGATGGATTCGAAGCTTTGCGTCAGCAGAAGCAGGCTGACGACGGCGAGCTGAAACAGGACGGCCGTGAGCGGAACGCCGCCTTTCGTTTTGCGCGCGAAGGGCGAAAGCAGCGCGTGATCCTCGCCCATGACCATCGTCACGCGGGGTCCAACCCACATCATGGCGCCGATGGAGGAAATCAGGCCGATGCAGATCAGCGCGCCCACGATGCGCCCGCCGATGTCGCCGAAGATGTAGTGGCCGGCGATGACGGCGACGTCGATCTGACCCGACAGCTCGCTGATGGGCGTAGAGTAGAGGAATACGGCGTTGAGGCCGACGTAGAGGATGGTGACGGTCACGACGGCGGCGATGACCGACAGCGGCAGTGTACGCGCGGGCTCGCGCACGTCGCCGGCGATGTAGGTGACGGCGTTCCAGCCGGTATAGGAGTACATGACGAACGCGAGGCTCACCGCGAAGGCGGGGCTTGCGATGTAGCCGAGATCACGCGTGGAAGGCGCAAAGGAGATCGGCTGCGGCGCGGCCACGGCGAGCGCCGCCGCAATGAACGCCACGATCATCACGACCTTTATCAGCGTAGACGCGTTCTGGAAGGCGCTGGCGCGATCCACGCCCAGCAGATGGATCAGCGAAACGAACCAAACGACGGCCAGCGCCAACAGAAGCGGCGACGTACCCGGCACGGCGCCGGCGAAATAGCTGCCGAATGCCATGGCCGCCAGCGCCGTCGGCGCAGAGAAGCCGACGGTGGCCGACGTCCAGCCGGCAAGGAACCCGACCGCGCGGTGATAGATGCGGGAGAGAAAGTTGTACTCACCGCCAGAGCGCGGAAACGCCGTCGCGAGCTCGGCGTAGGACAGGGCTCCGCACAGCGCAAAAACGCCGCCCACCAGCCAGAGCGCGAGCACCGCAAAACCCGACGGCATATCCCGCACCTGGAAGCCCAGGCTGGTGAACACGCCGATGCCGATCATGTTTGCGACGGCGAGCGCGGTCGCCGTGATCAACGAGACGGAAGCGGCTGCCGGGCGCGTGCTGTCGGGTGCGGGACTGCCCGGGCTGGTCGTCATGGCTCAAGGTCGTAGACGAACGGGCGATGTCCCCACAAGATTCGCACTTCTTTTGTCCGCTTTGTGCAGCTAGGCCGTTGCGAGGCCTGTGGATGTGCGGGCCGTTGATGCTCGAGGAGCGCACGACATGAGTTTCGCCAGCCGCTGGTTCGGTGACCAATCGCGCGATACGCCCTCGAGTTTCGCGGGACAATGGTTCACGTCGTTCGGACCGATGACACTGCAGCAGGACGGCGTGCGGGTGTCCGGCACCTACGGTCAGGCGGGGCGAGAACACGATCGAAGGATCGATGGAGAACGCCCGCCTCGTGTTCCGCTACGCCGAGGAGCGCGAGCGCGGCACCGGCTGGTTCCGGCTGAAGCGCGACAACCATTTTTCAGGCACCTACCTCGCCGAGGGGCAATCCCGGCCCTTGCCGTGGCGCGGCTGGCGCGGCTTCGACGGCCTGTGGGACACTTCGATCGGGCGCGTGCGCGTGGCGCAGCACGCGGGGGCGGCTACGGCAATCCACGAACACCCCGCCGTGAACCTGCAGGCGACATTGGAGAATGGCCGTCTCGTGCTCACCATGACGGGCGAGAATATCGGCGGGCGCGGCACTGCCGAACTCGACCCCACCGGCCTCACCTTTACCGGTGAATGGCAGGAGCCGAACCAACCCACGCGCCCTTTCTCCGGCCAGCGCGTCGCGCCCCGGCCGGGACTGTCATGGCTCGTGGTGCTGGAGGCGCACTGGCAGCGGGCGCTCGATGACGCCGAATTCTCCTTCGGCAAGATGCTCGATGAACTGTTTGCGCGGCTGCCGCGCGTGCAGGTGCGCCACCGCTACTACCACGATGAGGGGAGCCTGCTGCATTGGTGCCGGCAGCTGCTGTTCGTCCCCGACCCCATCGTGCTCGTGATAACCGGGCATGGCGAGGCGAATGGGCTGGCCGTCAACGGGCGCATCGTGCCCATGCGAGGCATCATCGACGCGTTGCGCAGCGCCGACGCGCTGGATCTGATGCATTTCTCGTCCTGCCTCGTCGGCCTGGACAGTGAAAAGGCCTTCGGCGACATACCGTTCCCGATCTCCGGCTACACCACCAGGATCGACTGGGCGGAGAGCGCACTGACCGAATTCATCTATCTCGACATGATGCTCGAGAAGGGCCTCCCACCCGCCGAGGCGGCCGAGCAGCTCTTGCGGCTTGTCCGCTTCGCCGGCGACGAGCCGATACCGGGATCGCCCTACCACCCGGCGGGCTTCCGCTTCTTCGCCCCAGCCGGCGAGCCCGGTTTGCAGGCAACCAGCTAACGCGCCCGCGCCTAGTCGCCGATGATGGCCACCGCGCGTGTCCAGCCGGCGGAAGCACGCGCAATCTTCACGGGGAAGCACGCGACCTTGAAGCCGTTGGCCGGCAGCGCTCCAGGTTGTGCAGCTTCTCGATGTGGCAGTAGCCGATCTCGCGGCCTGACTTGTGGCCCTCCCAGATCAGCGCCGCGTTCTTGGTCGCCGCGTACTTCTTCGCGGTGTGGATGAAAGGCGCATCCCACGACCAGGCGTCGGTGCCGGTGATGCGGACGCCGCGCGAGGTCAGATAGAGGGTGGCGTCGCGGCCCATGCCGCAACCCGTCGGCAGGTAGTCGGGCTTGCCGTAGCGGGCGCCAGCCGAGGTGTTGACGACGACAATTTCCAGCGGCTTCAGCGTGTGACCGATGCGGGCGAGTTCAGCTTCGACGTCGGCGGGCGTCACGACGTAGCCATCCGGGAAATGCCGGAAGTCGAGCTTCACGCCGGGCTGGAAGCACCACTCCAGGGGTATCTCGTCGATCGTGAGCGCCGGCTTGCCCTTGTCCATGGTCGAGGCGAAGTGCCAGGGCGCATCGAGATGGGTGCCGTTGTGGGTCGAGATGTCGATCCTCTCGACCGCCCAGCCCTCCCCGTCGGGCAGGTCGGCCGGCGTCAGGCCGGGGAAGAATTTGCAGACCTCGGGCGCGCTCTGCTTGTGATCGATGTAGGTGATCTTCGGCTCGCTGCCGGGCGGATCGGAGGCGATATCATTCTGAAGAGCAACGGAAATATCGATGATGCGCGGCGCCATGTGCGTTCCTCCGGTAGGCCTGATTTGCCGGCATCTAAGGCGAACGTGGGCCGGGGCACAATGGCCCGAGAGGCTTCGCTTTCGGCCTTGCGCACCACAATTTGGAAAAACGAATCAGTTTACAATTTAGCAACAGTCAATTGCTTATCGAGTACCATGCACACCTACTGGTCGAGTCTCGTAGCCGAAACTCCGCCCGGTCTTGCGTTGGTCGCCGCGACCGTGCTGGCGGGGCTTGCACCGTATGCCCTCCTGAGGGCGACACGCCGTGGCCGGGCGCGCACGTCCTTGGCCTACCTGTCCGGGCTTGCCGTGGGACTGCTGGTCACCGTCATCCTGGCCGCAATCATAAGCCCTTACGGCGACCCCGGTTCCGTCATCGGTCCCGGCCTGCTGGGTGCATTCTTCGGCCCCTTCATCGGAATGCTGCGGGCGAAGTGGGAGGGACCTGCCAAGAAGCGGCGAGCGCCGCCCTGGATGGGAACGGCTTCGCGCTAGCTCGCTGTTAGTGGCGCATCTCGGAGGGCAGCGGATCGGCACCGTTCGCACGCCGCACGGGACGCTCCTCGTCCTCGTCGGCGGCGGCTGCCGCTGGCTGCTCACCCGCGCCACCCGGCACGGCTTCTTCTCCAGCTTCGGCACTCGTTTCCGACGGCCAGAACAGCATGCCGATCAGGACGATCAGGGCCACGAGGGGCAGGTTGCGACCAAGGGTTCGAGCGATCGGCACGAACGCAGTCGGACTGAGCGGCAGCGCTGAAAGTATTCCAGCCAGAGCCAGAGGCGCCTGCATGGCCGCCTCGGTGACCGTATCCGACGTGTCGGTTGCCTCCGCAGCCTGCTCGGCGACTTCCTCCTCTTGCTCCTTGACGCTCACAACCAGCGTTGCGACCGCACCGATAACGCGCGAGGCCACCGGCCATGATCCAGTAGGCGGCAATGTGGCCGAAGCGCTCGACCAGCATGAGGGTGATCGCGGCGATGGCAAACCCCGCCGCAATCAGAAATGGCACCGCCACGGAGGCGCGCGCCAGGTATTTCGCGATGACGGCAGTAGCCGCCGACTTGGCGTCGTTGAGCAATCCCCGGAACATGAGCCGTGCCCTCAGTTAGGAGTTGGAGTGGCCGGACTTAGGATTTCCAGAGTGCGCCCAGGACGAAGCCAACAGCCGCCGCGACGGCGAGCGTGGCCATGGGCTGCTGCTTGAGCGACTTGTCGACGGCGCCCTTCATGTTGCCCGCGACCTCGCCAACGCGCTGCCCCGCTTCCTGCGCGTGCTCGGCGGCGTCGCTCGCGTAGCCTTCGACGCGATCCGCCACCTTCTTGAATTGATCGGTCGCCTTGTCCTTGAGGTCGGCTGCCGTTGCGCCAAGATCCGACCGATGCGTGCTCTGTGCCATTGCGGATGATCCCTGTTGTCCGGGGAATTCTGAAACGGACAACGCAGCAGCTCAGTTTTCGTTCGCGTGTGCGTGCGAATTATCGGCGGATACGAGTGCGTGCCGCGAGAGCTACTGCGCTACACGCAGGCGCTTCAGCCTGCGCAGCTCCGCGTACATGTCAGCGAGAATGTCATCCGCGGACTGCGTAGGATGGCCTTGCACGATGAGCCGATGCAGTCGTGCCTTCTGCTCGTCGATACGAACCTGCGCATCGCGAATGAGCTTGTTTGGCTGAGTGTGGTCGGCCGGTTCCAAGTCGGTCTCCTGCCGATATCAACGCAGTTCCCCGCTTCCGGTTCCGTCAATCCTGGTTTCGCCTGATTTCGGCGTAGAGGACTCGCGGATCGGGCTTCTGCTGGCTTGCTGGGGCTACTTGCGCTCAAGCTGGTCGCGCAGCTTCTCTTCCTCGTACTGGATGAACCAGCCGATCATCTGCCGCCACAGCGCCTCGCAGAGATCGGGCGGCACGCCCTTTTCGACTGCCCGCGCGCGCACCTTGTCGATGACCTGCTGGTTGCGCCAGGGCACGTTGGCGGCTGCCTTCTCCGTCAGCTTGATCTGCCAGGCACGCTCCACATAGCCGAAGCGCTCCGCGATGACGTCGACCAGCAGGTTGTCGACGCGGTCGATCTCCGCCCGCACCTCGGTCATGTCGCGGCAGTCGGCAGGTTTGCGCTGGGTCATGGACGGCTCAATTGCTGTCGATGGGCTTGGCAGGCGAGGACCTCCGCCTCGGCCCCTTCTTGGCAGGGCGCACGCCCTTCTGCAACGGTCTGCGAAACTACTTGCCCCGGGAGGCGGCAAGCCACCACGGGTCGGGCGGCGTGAAGCGGCCAGCGGCATCCTCGATCACCTGCCCGGCGCGGAAGAGCGTCTCCTCGTCGAACGGCTTGCCGATGAGCTGCAGGCCCAGCGGCGTGCCTTCCGAGGACAGCCCGGCGGGCACGGATATGCCGGGCAGCCCCGCCATGTTCACCGTCACGGTGAAAATGTCGTTGAGATACATCTGCACGGGATCGCCGCTCACCTCGCCGATGCCGAAAGCGGGACCGGGCGTCGTGGGTGTAAGCAGGACGTCGACCTGCGCGAAGGCCTCGTCGAAATCGCGCTTGATCAAGGTGCGCACCTTCTGGGCCTTGATGTAGTAGGCGTCGTAGTAGCCGGCCGAGAGCACGTAGGTGCCGATCAGCACGCGCCGGCGCACCTCGGCGCCGAAGCCCGCGCGCCGCGTCTCCTCGTAGGTGCCGATCAGGTCGCCGCCCTTCTCGCGGAGGCCGTAGCGCACGCCGTCGTAGCGCGCGAGGTTGGAGGAGCACTCTGCCGGAGCCACGATGTAGTAGGCGGGGAGGGCGTACTTCGTGTGCGGCAGCGAAACATCGTGAACAGTCGCACCTGCCGCTTTCAACCAGGCGATGCCCTGCTGCCAGAGGTCGTCGATCTCCGAGGGCATGCCGTCCATGCGGTATTCGCGAGGTACGCCAACCCTGAGGCCCTCTCACGCTCGCGCCGACCGCGGCTTCGTAGTCCGGCACGGGCAAGTCGACGCTGGTGGAATCCTTCGGATCGGTGCTCGACATGTGTCGAAGCATGATGGCGGCATCGCGTACCGTCTTGGCGATCGGCCCCGCCTGATCCAGCGAGGAGGCGAAGGCGACGATGCCCCAGCGGGAGCAGCGGCCGTAGGTGGGCTTGATGCCTACCGTTCCCGTGATCGCGGCCGGCTGGCGAATGGAGCCGCCCGTGTCGGTGGCGGTCGCGGCCAGGCAAAGATCGGCGGCAACCGAAGCGGAGGAACCGCCCGATGAGCCGCCCGGCACCAGCGCGACATTGGATCCCCTGCGCCGCCACGGGTTGGTGACGGGACCGAAGCGGCTCGTTTCGTTTGAGGAGCCCATGGCAAACTCGTCGTTGTTGAGCTTGCCCAGCATGACGGCACCGGCATCCCAGAGATTCTGAGTGACGGTCGATTCGTAGGTTGGGGTGAACTCCGCCAGGACATGAGAGCATGCGGTCGTGCGCACGCCCTTCGTGCAATAGAGGTCCTTGATGCCGAGCGGCAATCCCTCGAGCGGCCGCGGGTTTCCCTTGGCCAGCCTGGCGTCGCTCTCCTTGGCCTGAGCAAGAGCATGCTCGGGCGTCGGCAGGACGTAAGCGTTGAGCTGGTCGTTGCCGCGTTCGATCGCCTCAAGAAAGGCACGCGTGAGTTCCTCCGAGGAGAAGGTGCGCGTCTTGAGGCCGTCGCGGGCTTCGGCGAGCGTCAGGCGGGTCAGGTCGCTCATGTCGTCAGCGGCAGGAAATTGCCGCCTTCACCTCGCGTCACTCGACCACCTTGGGAACCACAAAGAGCGAGTCGTCGCTCGTGGGAGCGTTGGCGACAACCTGTTCCGCGATGCCTCCATCCGTCACTGCATCGATGCGCTTCTTGAGCGTCATGGGCATGACGCGCGTCATCGGCTCGACCTCGGTGGTGTCGACCTCGTCGAGCTGCTTGATCCAGTCGAGGATGCCGGAAAGCTCTTTCTCCAGGGCAACCGCTTCCTCGTCGGTGACCCGGATGCGGGCCAAGCGCGCGATGCGCCGGACGGTATCGGCATCCACCTCCACGTTCGGACCTTTCAGCGCCCGCGTTGCGCTCTTCTCATCATCTGCGCGGCCTGACCCGGTTCAGGAACGGCCCAAGGATGTCGGAGTAATCGTCGGTCCAGGCGCGCAAGCCGCCGTCGTCCATTTCCGAGACGCCTGGCATGGTGCGGTAGGGCTGCATCGCCGCCTCGTTCTTGGTGAAGACCACCACGGTCGAGGACGACTGACCATAGCTTCCGTCAGCGGCACGATCCTGCACCACGATGCCTGCCGTGCCCTGCGGCAGCTCCTTGAGAATGGCCCCCAGCACCGAGTCGAGGTCGAGATAGCGGTTGGAGGTGTGCAGCAGCACCACGCCGTCCGACTTCAGCTTGGCGAGGTACATCTCCACCGCTTCCTTGGTCAGCATATGGACCGGAATGGCGTCGGACGTGAACGCGTCGATGATGAAGAGATCGAAGCTCGCGTCCTGCTCCCGGGCCATGGTCAGCCTGGCGTCGCCGATCACGATGTCGATGTCGGGCTGGCACTTCTGGATGAAGGTGAAGTTCTTCGGGTTCTTGGCGATCTTGATGACGAGCGGATCGATCTCGAAGAAGCGCCAGGTCTCGCCCTCGCGCTTGTGGCAGGCACTCGAGCCGGAGCCGAGTCCGACGATACCGTAGCGGCCCTTGGTTGCGCCCAGCGCCTCGCGACGCTTGGCGATCGTGTGTCCGATCGGGCTGCCGGGGTA
The DNA here is from genome assembly GCA_963782855.1 of uncultured Alphaproteobacteria bacterium. GTDB lineage: Bacteria > Pseudomonadota > Alphaproteobacteria > Rhizobiales > Hyphomicrobiaceae > AWTP1-13. The sequence continues at coordinate 53,791 of CAWALW010000042.1, forward strand.
GTAGTAGGTGGTCGGCGTGGTGCTATCGACGCGCTTGCCGTCCTCATCGCGAACGAGCTGCGCGCCGTGCAGAGTCGTTCCGTGGATGAGAACGTTGATAGAGGCCATCCTCCGACGCGTGCACGCGATAGACGCCGAAGAAGCTCCGTTGCGAGTCGCCCCGGTTGGCCGCCGGAGGGCAGCCAGCAGATGGCGAGCGCCACCAGGAGCGATGGCGACGAGCTGGCGCGGCGGGAAGTGCACGCTCGCCAGCATGCACGCGCACCGAGCACGATGACGACCAGTGACGTCGGCCCCCACTGTCCCATGGTGAAGCCGTTGTTGATGGCAATCGTCGGCAGCCACATGATCGCCAGGATGCCGACGGCCGCGATGAGCCACAGCATCACCAGCTCATCCTTGGCCTTCTCCCTGCCCGCCGGCAGCTTCAGCGCACCCGGCCGGCAGGCCACGGAGAGCGCCAGCAGCAACGGATACTCGTAGATCTGGCTGAAGATGTTGGGCGCCACGAGCGCAGTGAACATGCCGCCCAGCGCGCCGCCGAACGACATCCAGAGGTAAAACTCGGTGAGATACTTCGCGGCGGGCCGCGCCTCGTAAAGCGTCCGGTGCGCCAACATCGCCGTGGTGAAAAAGCACGGCGGTACCGGTCGAGCTCGTCACGAACCAGTTGTCGTGCCGGCGCTGCGACAGGGCAATGAGCACAACCGCCAGCGCGATAAGATGCAGGAAAAGCAGCGTCTCGCGCCTGATGAGCGGCGGGTCGCGGAAGACGAGCACGAACGTAAGCAGGTACAGCGCGAGCGGTATCACCCACAGCAGCGGCGCGCTGGCCACGTCGGTCGTCAGGTGCACGGTGAAGGCGGTCACCAAGGCCGACGGGACGAAGGCAAGGCCGACCCAGCTCAGGCGTTGCGTCGAGCGTCGGGGCAGGCGCCGGGATGGTCGCAGCCGGCTCGGCCGGCGCCTCCGGGACGCCAAGCGCTTGCGCACCGCGCATCAGGAAGAACGATACCCCGATCGAGATCACGAGCAGCGCCGTAGACGTACGCCCAGAGGTGGCTGAGCGAACTCAGGCCGAACGCCGGTTCGAGGAAGAAAGGATAGCCCAGCAGCGCGATCAGGCTGCCGAGGTTGCTCGCGGCGTACATGAAGTAGGGGTCGCGCGCGTTGGGATGGCCGGTGCGGGCGAACCAGGCCTGCAGCAGCGGCGCGTTGGCGGAGACCGCAATGAAGGGCAGACCGATCGAGGTGGCGAACATGCCGAGCTGCCAGAAGTACGGCTCGCCGGCGGGCGGATCACCCCACATCCGCGACATGCCGATCGGCAGGCAGATCACCGCCACGAGGCATACGCCAAGATGGATGACGTCCGGTCAGGTGCAGGCGGCGCGCGGCGTGATGAGAAGATGCGCGTACATGTATCCGGCCAGCAGCGCGGCCTGGAAGAAGAACACCGACACCGACCACACCGACGGCGAGCCGCCGAGCACCGGCAGCACCATCTTGGCAAACATCGGCTGAATGGCGAACAGCAGCAGCGCGGACAGGAACGTGGTGACCGTGAACACCCACATCATCGCCGGCGCGTTGCGGGCCAGGTCGACGAAAAACTGCGGCACGCCGCTGGCAGCGCGTTGCGCGGCGGGCGTAGCTTCGCCCCCCTTTGCGGTGTTGTCCGTCATCCCTTGCACCTTCCCCTTGTCGCACGGGCGCCCGGTCACGGGCCGCCACAGCTCTCCAGCCTAGACGGTCAGGACCTGACCGACCTTCGGCACAACCACATTCTGTCCTGTCATCTCAGCGACGAACTTGTCGGCGTTCGCGTCGAGCATTCCGGGGAACGTCCCGTAGTGGCAGGGCAATATCATCTCGAAGGAAAAGAACTTCTTGCACGTGAAGGCCGCCGACCGGGCGCCCATGGTGAAGCGATCTCCGATCGGAACGATACCTACCTGAGGCTTGTGGAACTCCGCAATCAGGGCCATCCCGCCGAACATGTCGGTATCGCCCATGTGGTAGAGGGTCTTGCCATCCTTGGGGCGCAAGATGATCCCGTTCGGATTGCCGAGATAGACATCCTGCGAGGAGGAATGCAGCGCGTTCACCAGGGTGAGCTCGAAGTCGCCGGAGGATACCGTGCCGCCGGTGTTCATCGGCTCGAGCTTCTCGGCACCTTTGCCCTTCAGATACATGGCCAGCTCGAAGTTGGCGAGCAGCGTCGCCCCACGCTTCTGGCAAATCTCGCCCGTATCGCCGACATGGTCGGCATGGCCATGGGTCAGCGCCACATGCGTGATGTCCTTCGTCGCCTCGTCCCAGGCGACGCCGGATTTCTCAAAGGTCGGGTTGCCCTTCAGGAAGGGGTCAATGAGTATCGCGCTGCTTCCGGTCTCGATCCGAAAACAGGAATGCCCATACCAAGTGATCTTCATGCCGGCGCTCCCCTGGCGCTTTGGCCTCGGCGCGGGGCGCAGTATAAGGATCGGCATCGCGACAACAACACTAAATAATCGGCAATTTACACTCGATATGACCAGCGGCGGCGTTGAAGGTAGCGGTGGAATACTGCCGCTTGAAGCTTTCACGAGCAGCGTGACTGCCAAGGCGCGCCTCATCGGCATCGATGTCGGAACGAAGACGCTCGGCTTGGCCCTCTCCGACGTGGGACGAACCATTGCGTCGGGCGTCGTGACACTGCGCCGCAGGAAGCTGGCCGAAGACCTCCGCAGCCTGCTCGAGCTTGCGAAGGAGCAGGGCGTGGGCGGCTTCGTCATCGGTCTTCCGCTCAATCTCGATGGATCGAGCGGCCCACGCGCCCAGGCCACCCGCGCATTCGCCCGCAACCTTGCGAAGGAGTCGGGTCTGCCGATCCTGTTGTGGGATGAGCGGCTATCGACGGCCGCAGCAGAGCGATCGCTGTTGGAAACAGACGCGTCGCGGCGTCGCAGGGCAGAAGTGATCGACAAGGTCTCAGCCGTGTGGATCTTGCAGGGAGCGCTCGATCGCATGAACCGCTCCGGCAACAGATACGCCTTGAGCGCTCGTTGATCTGCGCTTAACCAAGCTTGGTCGTGACTGTCGCGCTGAAGCTTGCCAGCGATGCAACGTCGCGTTGGAATTCGCGACGGATATCTGTATAGCGCCACGTTCACGGCCAATCGGCCGATCACAGCAACTCTCAATCACAACAACTAAAGTTGGGTTGAATACGGAGAGTGCCCAGCACTATCTCTGCTCAGACCCACCGTACGGAGATTGTACTCATGAAGCAGGACCATCGCTCGGGGCCGCTGGACGCCTCGGCGCTTCACCTTTTGCATCGGGCTGGACAGTGCGCGGAGGTTCTTTTCACGAACGAGGCCGCGAAGAATGATATGACGCCGCGACAGTTTGCCGTGCTCGCCTGCGTCGCCGACAATCCGGATATTTCTCAAACCGGTCTTGTAGAGCAGACAGGTGTGGACAGATCTACGCTCGCCGACGTCGTGCGCCGGCTCGTGAAGAAGGGGCTCCTTCAGCGCAAGCGGACCCGGCGCGACGCGCGCATGTATGCGGTTCGTCTTACGTCCAAGGGTTCCAGCCTTCTGAATGGCGTGAAGCCTCTCGCCTCCAAGGTCGACCAGCGTATCCTGGCAGTGTTGCGATCCGATCAGCGCGGCGGCTTCATTGAGGCGCTTGGCGAAATTGTTCGCGCCATGACCCGGTCGGCAGCTACCCAGGAAGCGCGCGGTCGATAATCGCACGCGTATTGGCGCCGTCGAGCCCCTGGCCGTAGGTCTGGCGCGCATATCCTGAGAGTTGCGTCGCGATGAAGGCGTCCGCGATAAAGCTCGGGGCATGCGCGCGCAGAATTGCGGCCGCAGCCAGCGTTGCCAAACCCTCGGCCAGGGTGCGGCCTCGCTGCTCGATGAGGCGCGGCTCGTGCAGCACCGCCTGAATGCGCTCCAGGTGCGCCTTGAGTTGCGGATCGCCGGCCGCCGCGCCGGCCAATTCTTCCAGGACAAGGTCCAGGGTTTCCGGCTCCCGCTGCAGGACGCGCAGGAGGTCAAGGGCCATGACGTTGCCAGAGCCCTCCCAGATGGCGTTCAGCGGCAACTCGCGGTAGACGCGAGCCATAACGCCTTCCTCGACGTAGCCGTTGCCGCCAAGGCACTCCATCGCTTCATGGGCGAGCGCGGGACCAAGCTTGCAGACCCAATACTTGGTCACCGGAGTCATCAGCCGCCGCCACGCGGCCGCGCGCGGATCGGCTGGCGCGGTCGAAGGTGCGGCAGAGCCGGAAGGCAAGTGCAGTGGCCGCCTCGACGTCCAACGCCATGTCCGCCAGCACCTGCTGCATCAGGACCTGGTCGACGAGCTTTCGTTGGAACACGGTGCGATGGCGGCAGTGATGGATGGCGCCGGCGAGCGCGAGCCGCATGAGGCCGGCCGAGCCTACCGCACAGTCGAGCCGGGTGCCCGTAACCATCTCGATGATGGTCGGCACACCGCGCCCCTCCTCACCGATCATCCAGCCGTGCGCACCCTGGAACTCCACTTCGGAGGACGCATTCGAGCGATTTCCGAGCTTGTCCTTGAGTTGCTGGAAGCGCAGGGCGTTGACGGAGCCATCGGGCAGGAAGCGCGGCACCAGGAAGCATGACAATCCCTTCGGCGCCTGCGCCAGCACGAGGAATGCGTCGCACATGGGCGCCGACATGAACCACTTGTGACCAGTCACAACGAACTCGCTGCCGGGCCCGCCGCCGTTCACCGGCGCGGCCGTTGTGGTGTTGGCGCGCACATCCGTGCCGCCCTGCTTCTCCGTCATGCCCATGCCGATGGTTGCGCCACGCTTGGCGCTGATGGGCTGGAAACTCTTGTCGTAGGTGCGCGACAGGATCTTAGGCAGCCACGCGGCCGCGACTTCGGGCTGGGCCAGCAGTGCGGGAATCGCCGCATTCGTCATCGTGATGGGACACTGATGACCGGCCTCCATCTGGATCGCCATGTAGCAGCCGGCGGAGCGTGCGACATTCGCGCCGGGCATGGGAGCGGCGCCGGGTTCGGCCAGATGATCCCAAGCCGAACAGTGCAGCCCCTCGCCAACGCTGACCTGCATGCACTCGTGATAGGCGGGGTGGAATTCGACCGTGTCGAGCCGGCGACCCTTGGGATCGAAGGCCTTCAGCCGGGGGGTGTATTCGTTGGCCAGGCGTCCGCGTTCAAAGGCCTCGGCGCTGCCGCAGACCGCTCCGAACGCCGTCAAGCGATTGGCGGCCTGCCCGCCACCCTCCCGCGTCACCGCATCCATGAGGGGCCGGTCGGAGGAGAAAAGATTCACATTCTCGAAAGGCGGACTTTGATTAACCACCTCGTGGGTGGTGAACAGCGTGCTCATGCGTGCACCTCGCATGCTATCGGCGCCGATTCGATGAATCTGGGACCTCAGCAAGGCGTTTGCAACGCCCCGATGGTTGCGTCGCTGCGTTGTTACCACGCTGCCGGGAGCCACCTTGCGGGTCCCGATCAATGGGCGTATAGCACCGGCTTTAATGACAGGTTCACTCGCACACGCGACTTTCGCCCGCCGTCACCTGCTGACTTGTGACGAGCTGACGGCGCAAGAGATCAATGCGCTGCTTGATCTCGCCGACAAGGCCGCCGAAAACAATCGCCAGATCAACAAGAAGCGGGACGTCCTGCGCGGCAGAACGCTGATCAATCTCTTCTTCGAGGCTTCGACGCGGACGCAGAGTTCATTCGAGCTCGCCGGCAAGCGGCTCGGGGCCGACGTCATGAACATGAACGTGTCGGGCTCTTCCATGCAGAAGGGCGAAACGCTCATCGACACGGCCATGACCCTCAATGCCATGCGCCCGGATATCCTTGTTGTCCGCCACCACGCAGCAGGCGCGGTGGAGTTGCTGGCTCAGAAGGTCGATTGCTCGGTCATCAATGCGGGGGATGGCGCACACCAGCACCCGACGCAGGCGCTGCTCGATGCACTCACCATCCGCCGCGCCAAAGGTCGCGTCGCCGGACTAACGGTGTGCGTGTGCGGCGACATCATGCACTCCAGGGTTGCTCGCTCCAACATCAACGTCCTCAACACGCTCGGCGCGCGGGTGCGCGTGATCGCGCCATCGACGCTGCTGCCGACCAGCATCGACCGCATGGGCGTTGAGGTGTTCACGGACATGACCGCCGGCTTGGAGGGCGCGGACATCATCATGATGCTGCGCCTTCAGCGCGAGCGGATGCAGGGGTCCTACGTGCCCTCGACCCGGGAATACTTCCACTTCTTCGGGCTGGACTACGAGAAGCTGGCGCGGGCCAAGCCCGATGCGCTCATCATGCATCCAGGACCGATGAACCGCGGTGTCGAGATAGCGTCCACCATCGCCGATCACTCCCGCAGCGTCATTCGCGAGCAGGTCGAGATGGGAGTGGCGGTGCGCATGGCCGTCCTGGAAGCGCTGGCGCGGCAGCTGCCCAACCATTGAGTGATCGAGCCATGCGCAGGAACGGCAACGCGGAGGATGGAGCCACAGCCTTTCTCAATGCGCGCATCATCGATCCCGCATCGGGCCGCGACCAGCCCGGCGGCCTCTTGGTGAAGGATGGCGTGATCGCCGACGTCGGCGACCACCTGCGACGCAATGCTCCCGAGAACACAAAGGTGATCGACTGCAAGGGGCACGTGCTGTGCCCCGGCCTGGTCGACATGCAGGTCTTTACGGGCGAGCCGGGCCTGGAGCATCGCGAGACGCTGAAAACGGCAAGCCACGCAGCGGCCGCCGGCGGCGTCACCACCATCGTCGTCATGCCCGACACCGAGCCCGTGATCGATCAGGTGGCGCTGGTGGACTTCATACAGCGCCGCGCGCGGGACAACGCCATCGTGCACGTGCACGTCATGGCCGCGATGACCCGGGGGCTCAAGGGCCAGGAGATGACGGAGATCGGCCTGCTGCAGCGGGCCGGGGCCGTGGCGTTTACCAACGGCAAGTCGAGCATCGCCAACACGCGCGTGATGCGCAACGTGTTGCTCTACGCCAAGGACTTTGGCGCGCTCATCGTGCACCACACGGAGGACCCCTACCTCACGGAGGGAACCGTGATGAACGCCGGCGAGGTGGCCACGCGGCTTGGACTGCCGGGCGTGAACAAGGCCGCCGAGACGATCGTGCTGGAACGGGATGTGCGCCTCGTCGAGATGACCGGCGGGCGCTACCACGCGGCGCAGTTGAGCTGCGCGGACAGCCTCGCCGTGATCCGGTCGGCGCGGGCACGCAAGCTGTCCGTGACGTGCGGCGTATCGATCAACCACCTGACCCTCAACGAGAACGACATCGGCCCATACCGCACCTTCTTCCGCCTGAAGCCGCCGCTGCGTTCCGAAGAGGACCGGGTAGCGATGGTGCGCGGACTGGCCGGCGGCGAGATCGACGTCGTCGTCTCGAGCCACGACCCCCAGGATGCTGACACCAAACGCCACCCCTTCGCCGAGGCCGCCGATGGCGCGATCGGACTGGAGACGCTTCTCGCCGCCGCGCTGCGCCTTTACCACAATGGCGAGATCGGGCTGATGCCGCTCCTGCGCGCGATGACCTCCAACCCGGCACAGCTTCTCGGCCTGTCCTCGGGCCGCATTGCCAAAGGCGCACCGGCGGATCTGATACTCGTCGACCTTGGGCAGCCTTGGGTCGTCGACAAGGCCGAGATCAGGGCGCGCTCGAAGAACTCGCCGTTTGACGAGAGCAAGATGCAGGGCCGCGTGCTGCTGACCATGGTTGCCGGCAAAGCCGTGTACCAATACGCTGGCGCCGAGCGCGGCTGACGCCGCGCCTCCCGGGGCGCCGTCATGGATCATCTGTTCTCATCTTATGGGCTATTGGCCCTGCTGACCGGCTATCTGCTGGGCTCCATTCCGTTCGGATTGCTCCTCACCAAGGCCGCCGGCCTGGGTGATGTACGCAGCATCGGCTCCGGCAATATCGGCGCCACCAACGTGCTGCGGACCGGACACAAGGGCCTGGCGGCGGCCACGCTGCTGCTCGATACCCTGAAAGGGACCGTTGCCGTCCTGCTGGTGGACGACGTCGCCCGTCGGCTGGGCGGCTTCGACGCCTTTCACTACGGGCATATCGCGGGCCTCGGCGCGTTCCTCGGCCACATCTATCCGGTGTGGCTGAAGTTCCTCGGCGGCAAGGGCGTCGCAACCTTCATCGGCGTTCTGATCGGCATGCACCTGCCTGCAGCGATCGTGTTCGGCATCGTCTGGATCGGTGTGGCAGCCATAACGAGACTTTCCTCGCTGGCGGCCCTCTCCGCGACCGTCACCGTGCTGCTCTACTATCTCGTCACCGGCTGGGCGGGATTGACCGTTGTGGCCACCATGTGCGCGCTCATCTTCCTTAAGCACCACGCGAACATTCGCCGGCTGCTCGATGGCCAGGAGAGCAAGATTGGCAGCCGATCCTGAGCAACGCACGCGCCTGACGCCCGCTCCGCTGCCGCAGGCAGCTCTGGACCACGAACAGCGGCTGGCGTGCCTCCGGCTGATCCGCAGCGAGCAGGTCGGCCCCGTGACGTTTCGCGAGTTGATCAACCATTGCGGCGGCGCGAAGGAAGCGCTTGCCGCGTTGCCGGATCTCTCCCGCCGCGGCGGGCGCCAGCAGCCGATCCGCGTCTGTCCACGCGATAAGGCCGAAGCGGAACTTGATGCGGCGCGAGCCGCGGGCGCGCGCCCGCTGTTCACGATCGAGCCCGGCTATCCTCCTGCGCTTGCCGCCCTCGATTCCCCGCCGCCTCTGCTCTACGCGAAGGGCAACACCGCCCATCTGTCGCGACCGATGTTCGCCATCGTCGGCGCGCGCAACGGGTCCGCGGCGGGCCAGAAGATCGCCCGGCAATTTGCCTCGAGCATCGGCCGCGCGGGCTTCGTTATTGCGTCAGGCCTCGCACGCGGTATCGACGCGGCGGCCCACGAAGCGGCGCTCGACAGCGGAACGGTGGCCGTGGTCGCCGGCGGGGTGGACGTCGTCTACCCTCCGGAGAATGCCCGCCTCCAGGGAGAGATCGGCGAGCGCGGCTGTGTCGTCAGCGAGAACCCGCCGGGGTTCGTACCCCGCGGGAAGGACTTCCCGCGCCGCAATCGCATCATCTCGGGGCTGTCGCTCGGGGTCTTGGTTGTGGAAGCGGCGCGGCGGTCCGGCACTTTGATCACCGCGCGAATGGCCGGAGAACAGGGCCGGGACGTGTTTGCCGTTCCGGGCCATCCGCTGGACCCGCGTGCCGAGGGCACGAACCAACTCCTGAAGTCGGGGGCCACGCTGGTGACGGAACCCGAGGACGTCCTGGACGCCTTGAGGCCCCTGTTGCGCGAGCCCGCCGCGCCTGCCCCTTGGCCGGCCACGGAGTATGCCGAAACAAGAAGCGTATCCCCTGAGATTGCGGATGCCGACCGGGAGCAGTTGCTTCAGGTGCTGGGACCGGCACCTGTGGATGTGGACGAACTCAGCCGCGCGACCGGCCTCTCGCCGCGATGCGTCCAGATTGCCCTTTTGGAGCTGGTCCTCGCGGGCCGCGTCGAACGGCACGGACATCAACTGGTATCGCTCAGGCCGTAGCGCAAAAAAAGGGGCGCTCTTGCCGGGGAGGGTGGACAAGAGCGCCCATTTCGGTGCCTTGGGGGGACAAGGGCACGTGCTCTACCGGGGAGGTAGTGCGCTCCGTTAAACTTGACAGAACGGCTGGAGTTCCCGGCTTCAACGGCTTTTTCAACAACCGGAGCAGAGCGCGCTTCGCAGAAGCATTTTATGGCTTAATTTCAATTGGATATGGCGGCGAGAGCGTTTAGCCCTCCCCTGGGCCGGTTTGACACTGCCACCTTCCTCCACCATGTTCTGGCCGCCAAACGGCGCTTACCCGTAACAACATAACAGTCGTTTTGCCCTGCTCTCAGGGCCAAGCACCTGCACACGCAAGGCTTCATGAACGTTGTAATTGTCGAATCCGTCGCCAAGGCCAAGGCGATCAACAAGTACCTGGGGTCCAGCTTCAAGGTGCTGGCGTCCTATGGCCATGTCCGCGACCTGCCGCCCAAGGACGGATCGGTGGAGCCGGACAAGGACTTCCACATGCACTGGGACGTGGATGCCCGCTCCCAGAAGGTCATGCGGGAGATCGCGGCAGCCGTAAAGGACGCCGACAAACTGATCCTGGCCACCGACCCCGACCGCGAGGGCGAGGCCATCTCCTGGCACATCCTGCGTATCCTGGAAGAGCGGAAGGTACTCAAGAAGGGGGTGCCGGTCGAGCGGGTGACCTTCAATGCGGTCACGAAGCAATCAGTGCTCGATGCGTTCAAGGCGCCACGGCAGATCGATGCGCCGCTGGTCGAGGCCTACCTCGCCCGCCGTGCGCTGGACTATCTCGTCGGCTTCACGCTCTCGCCGGTGCTGTGGCGCAAGCTGCCGGGCGCCCGCTCGGCAGGCCGCGTGCAGTCCGTTGCGCTGCGCCTCGTGTGCGATCGCGAGGCGGAGATCGAAGCGTTCAGGACGGACGAATACTGGACGATAGAAGCAACGATGGCGACCGCCGCGGGAGAAGAGTTCGCCGCGCGGCTGTCTGCCATTGACGGGCGCAAGCTCGACAAGCTCGATCTCAAGGACGAAGCCTCGGCGACCGCCATCAAGGCCGCGATCGAGAAGGGCGACTTCCGCATCGTGCGCGTAGAGAAGAAGGCGGTGAAGCGCCACCCCTATCCGCCCTTCGCCACCTCGACGCTGCAGATGGATGCCTCCCGGAAGCTCGGCTTCTCGGCCAAGCAGACCATGCAGCTCGCCCAGCGGCTCTACGAGGGCATCGACATCGGCGGCGAGACGGTCGGCCTCATCACCTACATGCGAACCGACGGCGTCACCATTATTCCCGAGGCGATCAACGCCATCCGAGGGATGATCGCCCGCGAGTATTCGCAGCGCTTCGTCGCGCCGTTCATCCGCGAGTACAAGACCAAGGCCAAGAACGCGCAGGAGGCGCACGAAGCAGTGCGTCCGACCGAGGTCACGCGCAGGCCGCAGGACGTGGCCAAGCACCTGGAGCGTGACCAGGCGCGACTCTACGAGCTGATTTGGAAGCGGACGGTGGCGAGCCAGATGGCTTCTGCTGAATTGGAGCAGACCACGGCCGACATCGAGGTCAAGGGGCGCGACGGCAAGACCTATGTGCTCCGCGCCTCCGGCTCGATCATGCAGTTCGAAGGCTTCCTCAAGGTCTACGAGGAAGGCCGTGACGATCGCGTGCGCGTTGTCGAGAAGGGCAAGGAAGATCATTCCGACGACGACGACGGCCGCCGGCTGCCGGCGCTCGCCGACGGCGATCGCGTCACCGACCGCAAGATCGAACCCGAGCAGCATTTCACGCAGCCGCCGCCGCGCTACTCGGAAGCCACCCTGGTCAAGCGCATGGAAGAGCTGGGCATCGGCCGTCCCTCGACCTACGCCTCCACGCTGGCGGTGCTGCAGGAGCGCGACTACGTCCGCATCGAAAAGAAGCGGCTGATCCCCGAGGACAAGGGTCGCCTGGTCATCGCGTTCCTGGAAAGCTTCTTCAAGCGCTACGTGGAGTACGACTTCACGGCGGATCTGGAAGAGAAGCTCGACCTGATCTCCGACGGCAAGCTGGAGTGGAAGGTCGTCCTGCGCGATTTCTGGAAGAACTTCATGAGCGCGGTGGACGAGATCAAGGACCTGCGCGTCAGCGAGGTGCTGGAAGCGCTGAACGAGATCCTGGGCCCGCATATCTTTCCGCCAAGGGCGGAAGGCGGCGACCCACGCAAGTGCCCGAACTGCGGCGAGGGGCGCCTCAGCCTCAAGGTCAGCGGCAAATTCGGCGCCTTCATCGGCTGCTCGCGCTATCCCGACTGCCGCTTCACGCGCCAGCTCTCGCAACCGACCGATGGCCCCGCGGAAGCTGCCAATCCCGATGGCAAGCTGCTCGGGCACGATCCCGACACCGGTCTCGCCGTCACACTGCGCACGGGCCGCTTCGGTCCCTACGTGCAGCTCGGCGAGGGAACCAAGGAGGACAAGCCCAAGCGCTCCTCGGTGCCCAAGGGCGTCGACATCAACACGCTGGACCTGGAGAAGGCGCTGCAGCTCCTGGCACTGCCGCGCGAGGTGGGCATCCATCCGGAGACGAATACGCCGATCACGGCGGGTATCGGCCGCTACGGCCCGTTCCTCCTCCACGACGGCACCTATGCCAACCTCCCGGCAGTCGAAGAGGTGTTCTCCGTCGGCATCAACCGCGCCGTGGTGCTGCTGGCCGAGAAGCGCGCCGGTGGCGGCAAGGGCCGGTTCCAGCGTGCGGCACCGACGGTGCTGAAGGAGCTTGGCGAACACCCCAGCGAAGGCGGCAAGGTGCAGGTGCTGTCCGGCCGCTACGGCCCCTACGTGAAGCACGGCGACGTCAACGCGACGTTGCCCCGCGGCAAGGAGCCGACCGCGCTGACGATCGACGAGGCCGTGCTGCTGATTGCCGAACGCGCAGCCAAAGGCCCGTCGAAGAAGAAGGGCCGGGGGAAGGCCGCCAAGGCGAAGTCCGAAGGCGCGGAAGAGGCTGCGGAGAAGAAGCCCGCGAAGGCAAAATCAAAGGCAGCTGCGAAGCCAGTCAAGACCGCAGGCGCCAAGAAGACCAAGGGCAAAGCGGCGCGCACGCGCGAGGCGGCGGAGTAGGTTCGGCGAGTGGCGCGCAAACCGAAACCGACCCGCCGCACCGGCCTGCCGACCAAAGGGGAAATACTGGAGTTCGTGAAGAGTGCCCGCGTGGTGCCGGGCAAGCGCGAGATTTCGCGGGCGTTCTCCGTGCAGGGACGCGACCGCATGGCGCTCAAGCTGCTGCTCGCGGAGATGGCCGATGAGGGATTGCTCTCCGGCAACCGCAAGGGCTTCAAGCAGCCGGGCACGCTGCCCCCGGTCGCCGTCCTCAACATTGTTGCCCGTGATGAAGACGGGGAACTCATCGGCGAGCCGGCTGAGTGGGACGCCGAGGAGGGCGATCGGCCCCGCGTTCTTGTCCTTGCCGACAAACGCGGCCGCAGCGGCGGTGAGGGAGCACTCGGCCAAGGCGACCGCATACTCGCGCGCCTCACACGCCTGGATAGCGTGGACGTCGATGGCTATCGCTATGAGGCGGAGCCGATCAAGCGACTGCCCAAGGAGAAGGCGCGCCAACTCGGCATCTTCCGTGCGCACGCCAAGAGCGGCGGCGTCATCGATCCGGTAGACCGCAAAGAAATGAAAGAGTGGCGCATCGCGCCGGGCGACGAGGGGGATGCTGCCGACGGCGACCTCGTCCGCTTCGATCTTGCGCGCTCGGGCCGTGGCGGAATACCGCGCGCGCGCGTGGTGCAGACGCTCGGCAATCCACGGGACGAGCGCAAGATCAGCCTGATTGCCGTGCACGCGCATGGCATCCCGGACGAGTTTCCTGCCGATGTGCTGGCAGAAGTGGAGAGCCTCGAGCCACCCAAACTGGCCGGGCGAACCGACCTGAGGTCGCTGGGCCTCATCACGATCGATCCCGTCGATGCGCGCGATCACGACGATGCCGTGCATGCGGCACCTGATACGGACGCGCGCAATGCCGGCGGCTGGGTCGTGCACGTTGCCATCGCCGACGTGTCCCACCACGTGCGGCCCGGCACGCGCCTCGACCGCGAGGCGCAGATGCGCGGCAATTCGGTCTATTTCCCCGACCGCGTGGTGCCGATGCTGCCGGAGCGCATCTCCAACGACCTGTGCTCGCTGAGGGAAGGCGAAGAGCGGCCCTGCCTTGCCGTGCGCATGGTGTTCGACAAGGAGGGCAACAAGAGGAGCCACACCTTCCTGCGCGCCATGATGCGGTCGGCAGCCAAGCTGTCCTACGAGGAGGCCCAAGCTGCGATCGACGGACGGCCGAGCGCCAAGGCCGAGCCGCTGCTCGATGGCGTGCTGCGCCCGCTGTGGGCGGCCTACGGTGCGCTCGCGGCTGCCCGGGATCGGCGCGAGCCGCTCGACCTCGACTTGCCCGAGCGCAAGATCCTGATCGACGCGCAGGGGCGCGTCGATCGCGTGGTGACGCCGGCGCGGCTGACGGCACATCGCCTGATCGAGGAGTTCATGATCCAGGCAAACGTGGCCGCGGCCGAAGCACTCGAAGCCAAGCGTGCACCGGTCGTCTATCGGGTGCACGACGCACCATCGAAGGAGAAGCTGCTCGCGCTAAGGGAGTTCCTGGAATCCCTGGACATGGGCCTGCCGAAGGGCTCCACGCTGCGGCCGGGAGAATTCAACCGTATCCTTCAACGGGCCAAATCGATGCCCGTGGCGGAGCTCGTCAACGAGGTCGTGCTGCGGTCGCAATCGCAGGCGGTCTACGCAGCGGAGAATATCGGCCACTTCGGTCTCAACCTGCAGCGCTACGCGCACTTCACATCACCGATCCGGCGCTACGCCGATCTCATCGTGCACCGATCCCTGATCCGCGCACTCGGCCTTGGGGCTGGCGGCCTCACCGACGATCAGGCGGGGCAGCTCAAGGAGATCGCGCAGGCGATCTCGGATACGGAACGGAGGGCGATGGCAGCGGAGCGCGAGACTGCTGACCGGCTCATCGCTGCCTATCTGGCGGATCGCGTGGGTGCGGAGTTCTCGGCGCGCATCTCGGGCGTGACGCGTTCTGCGCTGTTCGTGCGGCTCCACGACACCGGCGCGGACGGCATCGTGCCGGCCGCAGCACTGGGGAATGACTACTATCGCCACAACGAAAGCGCGCACGCGCTCGTGGGCGACCGCACGGGGGAGGCGTTCCGGCTCGGAGATGTCGTGAGGGTGCGTCTGGTGGAAGCCATTCCGACCGCCGGCGCCCTGCGTTTCGAGATGCTCTCAGAGGGCAAGCAGCTGGAGGGGCACACAGGTCAGGGCAGGCGCCAGCGCGCGCATATTCGCCGGCGCAAGCGTTACTGACACACCTGCGGCGGAACTCCAGGCCGCGCGATCACCCGTTCTTGACGCAATCGCGCACGGCGTTAGACCCGTCCAGTGCATGCGCATGTGAAAGCCGATGAGCGAGACGAACGTAGCCAGGAAACCAGCGGCAAGCAGAAAGGTGTTGCGCCCGCGCGACGCCGCCACGCTGATCGTGGTCGATACCTCGACCGGGGAGCCACGCGTATTGCTGGGGCGCCGCCGGCCGGACCTCGTGTTCATGCCGGGACGATATGTCTTTCCGGGCGGCAGGGTGGATCCGGGCGACCGCAGGATCGAGGTCGCAGCACGATCTGCGGACAGGCAATGTGGAGCGGCTCATGGCAGGGATGAAGGGCGTCCCGAGCCCGACACGTGCGCGCGCCCTGGCCCTGGCCGCCGTGCGCGAGATGTTCGAGGAGGCCGGACTACTGATCGGCACACCGCTTCCGGCAGGGGTGCGATGCAGCGTGCAGGCGTGGCAGGAGTTCTTCGCGTGCGGGTATCGCCCAACGCTGGCGCAGCTGACGTTCTTTGCGCGCGCGATCACGCCGCCGGGGCGGCCGCGCCGTTTCGACACACGCTTTTTTTGCGCGCCCGCGGAGGCGGTTGTTCACAAAGTCGCGATTGCGGACGGCGAGTTGTCGGACGTCGAATGGCACTCCATACCGCAGGCCAGAACGCTGGAATTGCCCAACATCACGCGGGTTGTGCTGGAAGATTTGGGAGAGCGCCTTGCGGCCAGCGCGCTCGGCGACAGCACCATGCCCGTACCATTTTACCACCGCCGCGACGGAGCCTTTCACCGCGACCTCGTCACGCCGTCCTACGGACCTTGACTTGGAAAGATCAGGGGCTAGAGTGCGCGCCGACACAGAAACGCGACGTTCGTTTCATCATCTAGCCGGGTACCCATGGCGAAACCTGTTTCCCAAAAGATCAAGCTGCTCAGCACGGCGGGCACGGGCTTCTTCTACGTGACCAAGAAGAACCCCAGGACCGCGACGGACAAGATCAGCTTCAGGAAGTACGACCCTGTTGCGCGCAAGCACGTGGCTTTCAAGGAAGCCAAGATCAAGTAGGCGCGCGTCGCGCAATCTTCCCTTTCGATTTCGGGCTGACGCCTCGTTCACAGCTTGGACGAGCTGGGACAGTGTTTTGTCTGATGACTGAGCACGCGCGCTCACCTCGCGGCAACGTCACGCATCATCGGTAGACAGAGGGAGCAGTAAGTGGCCGGCGTCGAAACTGACATCGGCAGCGGGGTAGAAGTCCGAGCAGCCCCGACGCCGGCCTGCCAAGTCATGGACCAAAGAGGGCGTTGGCCATCGACCTGGCGAACGATCGGCCCAACACGGCATCACAAGAGGAGGCCACTCCTAGCCGCTACGGGACGATCATCACCTCACGGCATCAGGAGATGCGGCGGACCTGAAAATCCGTGAGGATCCTGTATGAGATGGGTTGCGCTGCGCGTGTCGCGCAGGCAGGAATCCGCTTTCCCGCTGTTCCCTCCTGTATGGCCCCCTCCGAGGAAAGCAGATCAGCTTAGAGATTACAAGGGCTTACCTGGACATGGCTAATACCCGTCCAGGTTGTCGGTAGGCCGGTCGTTTCCCGCGGTGCTCCAAGCACAACCGCGAATACGCAAACGACGAGCTATTTCAGCTTGTTAGTGTCGACCGTTGCTAGGCGGCATCGGCGACCACTCGGTTGCGGCCATCGCGTTTGGCGGCATAGAGCGCAAGGTCGACCCGGTCGAGGAATTCCTCGACCCCCTCGTTCACCTCTCCCAGCGTCGCCACTCCAACGCTTGCCGTGATGGTGAGACTGGAATTATCCCGACCACCCCGGAACGGCTCCGCGGCAATACTGGCGCACACGCGCTCACCCACCTGCCGGGCCACATCGAGAGGCGTATCGGGCATCACCACGATGAACTCCTCGCCGCCAAGCCGGCATACGAGGTCGGACGTGCGCATGAGGCGGCGCAGACGGTATGCGAACTCGCGCAGCACGTGATCGCCCGCAAGGTGACCGTAGGTGTCGTTGACCGATTTGAAGTGATCGATGTCGGCGAGCAGAAGGGAGAGTGATCTCCCCGGCGCAGCCGCGCGCTGCATCAACTTTGCGATGCTCGCCTCGAGGTAACGCCGGTTGAACAGCCCGGTGAGCGGATCGGTGATGGCGAGTTCGACACTGGCATCCAGGCTGCTTCGCAGCTGGTCGTAGTGACGCTTGCGCCTGATCTGCGTTCGCACGCGTGCCAGCAGTTCGTGGCGGTCGATGGGCCGGACCAGGTAGTCGTTGACGCCCATGTCGAGGGCCCGAAGCAGCCGCTGCTCGTCGGCGCGGTCGACAACGGCGATTATCGGTAGGTGCCTCAGACGCTCCATCGAACGGATCTGGCCGCAAAGCCGAAGGCCGTCGGCCTCCCGTAACGACAGGCTGATGATAGCCAAGTCGCATGGCGAATCGGCGAGGTGAGCCAGCGCGGCCTGGATGTCGGCCTCGACATCGACGGTGTGCGATTTCGCCAAGGCCGCCACCACGCGCTGAATGGCGCGCTCGTCGTCCTCCACGACAAGTATGCGTGCACCATCCTCGGCAAGATGCGCTGGCGCGCAGCCGGGGGCACAAGGCCCGCCTCCACGTTGGATATGGCACGGCGGCAAACTTCGTCGTTGAGCGCCTTGAGCCGCGCCAGGTTTTTCACGCGCGTGATGAGCGCGGTTTCATCGATCGGCTTGGCGAGGAAGTCATCCGCCCCCGCCCGCAGGCCCTGTATTTTGTCAGAGGGCTGGTCGAGCGCCGTCACCATGATGACGGGCGTGTGGGCGGTGCCGGCATTCTGCTTGATGCGACGGCAAACCTCGAAGCCGTCCATGCCCGGCATCATGACGTCGAGCAGAACGACGTCGACATGCTCGGCCTTGAGAAGGTCGAGCGCCTCCTGGCCGTTGTGGGCGGTCAAAACCTGGAAGTACTCGGCCGACAACCGGGCTTCCAACAGCTTCACGTTGGCCAGTATGTCGTCGACGACCAGTACGCGGGCAGTCATCAGGCACCTTTGGAAAACGCGTTACAAACCGGGGTGCCTCAGGTCTCGCCGAGATAGCGGCGCACGGTGTCGAGGAACGTGGCGATCGAAATCGGCTTCGAGATGTAAGCCTCGCAGCCCCCCTGGCGGATGCGTTCCTCGTCACCTTTCATCGCGAAGGCGGTGACGGCGACAACCGGGATGTCGCGCAGCGTCTCGTCGTCCTTGATCCATTTGGTCACTTCCAGCCCCGAAACCTCGGGCAGCTGGATGTCCATGAGGATGAGATCGGGTTTCTGCTCGCGCGCAATCTTCAAGGCTTCCATACCGCTGCGCGTTTGCAGCGTGCGATAGCCGTGCGCATCGAGAAGGTCATGGAAGAGCTTCATGTTGAGCTCGTTGTCTTCCACGACCAGAACGGTCTTCGGCATCGGGCGTGCGTCGACGTGGCGCCCCGTGATGGTATTGCTGCCTTCCAGGTAGGTCATGCGCACCGCGAGCCCGCTCCCGCGCCCCCTCTTGTCGTCTTGCACTGATTCTTCGCAGGCCTAGACGCAACTCTGCTTCAGAATGCGTAACCAACTGTTTAAGATCACGGAGAGTACGCTGTTCATGGTTTACGCGCCCTGATGCATCCAAAGCGCGCAGCGCTGACACGCGACGAGGCGGAAGCTATTGCCGCTCAAGGGCTTGCGTTCCTCGCGCAAGACCCCGCACAGCTCTCCAGGTTCCTGTCGCTGACGGGCCTAGACGTTAGCGATATTCGCCGCCAAGCAGACGCTCCGGAGTTCCTCGGCGCGGTACTCGAGTACCTGACGCGCGACGAATCACTCCTGCTTGTGTTCGCGGCAAACACATCGGTTGCGCCTGAAACCGTTACCGCGGCCCTCGAAACTCTTCAGGGGCCCAGGTGGGAACGATCCGAGGCATGACGGAAGGCAGCAGGGCGCCGCGGCTCGGCATCGATCTCGGCGGGACCAAGATTGCAGGTATCGCGCTGGGAAGGGGTGATCGTGTCCTAGCCGAACATCGCGCCCCTGCGCCAAGAGAGGACTATGCGCAGACCATCGCCGCAATCGGCGCGATGGTCTCGCATCTGGAGCAGGTTGCGGGCGCAGCCGGGAGCGTCGGTGTCGGCATGCCAGGGTCGATTTCGCCGGCGAGCGGTCTCACGCAGAACGCCAACTCGACCTGGCTCAACGGCCAGGCCTTGGCGCGCGATCTTGAAGCTCATTTGAAGCGCCCGATCCAACTCGCAAACGACGCAAATTGCTTCGCGCTGTCGGAGGCGGCGGATGGTGCGGGCATCGGCGCGCGCTCGGTGTTCGGGGTCATCCTTGGCACCGGCTGCGGCGGCGGCCTCGTATACGACGGGCACCTGATCGACGGGCCCAACAGCATCGGCGGCGAGTGGGGTCACAACCCCCTGCCTTGGGCGACAGGTGATGAGCACCCTGGTCCACGCTGCTGGTGCGGACGCCGCGGCTGCCTGGAGACGTGGCTCTCGGGGCCAGGCCTCGAAGCCGATCATCTGCGCGCAACGGGATCGCGACTTGCTGCAGAGGACATCGCGGCACATGCGGCTTCGGGCGACGCGCCAGCGCAGGCGACCTTGGACCGCCACGCAAGCCGTCTCGCGCGCGGGCTGGCGCATGTCATCAATATCTTCGATCCGGAAGTGATCGTGCTGGGTGGCGGCTTATCGAAGCTCTCGCACCTCTATGAGGTGCTGCCGGGGCTTGTCGCGCCGCACGTCTTCGCCGATGCGCCCCGCGTCGCGGTACAGCCTCCACGTTGGGGAGATGCCAGCGGGGTGCGCGGCGCGGCCAGGCTTTGGGCGGCCGAACATTGACCCTGCCCGGCCACGCTACTTCTTCGCGCACTTGGATGGAGCGTGGAAGGTGATGTCGCGCAACTCGCCGACGAGTGCAAACTCGCCGTAGTCGATGTGGAGCCTGCGACTAACGCCGTTCTCGAACATGAGAAAGGACAGTTCATACACGGGCAAGGCGTCCTTCGCGTCTGCATCCCGCTCGAAGTAGGCGATGGACACGGGCCACGCGCGCATCGCATTGAGGCGCTCGGCGTTCTTCACCTGGCCAAGCTTGCGGCTCGCGTGCGGCTGGCTTTTCCCGATGACGGCCACCGTGTCGTAGACCTTTTCGCCCTTCTCCGACCCGTCGTAGAGGTTGGCGCGCAGGGCTGTCTTGCCTGCCTTGCCCGCATCGATGAGTGCGACGGTGTGCTCGATGGGGAAGTAGACGCGCGCCGGAAGCGAGACGCTCTTCTTCGCAGGCTTGGTGAGGTCGACTTTGACATCGTCGGTAGGGCCGGGCCGCGCCGCGTCGCCGACCGTGGCATCGGACGGTCGCTCGTCGCGGAACTGGCTGGAGTCGAATTTGAAGCGCTTGCCGCTGCCTTCCTCCCAGGTGGTGGAGCGAAGATCACTTACCGTTGTGCCACCGCTCTGGTTGGTCATGCGCGTGACGAAGCGCATGGTCTGCGTGTAGCCATCGCAGGTGGAGCCGGTGAGCTCGTACGCAATGCGCCCGGAGACCGCGCTCACACCAGCCCCACCGCGCGCCGCAGCCAGCGTCACATCATAGATGGCACGATGCGGTGCAAGCGAGGCGCCCGTATCAGCCAAGGCGGCCGTAACCGCCAAGGTGAGGCTCGCCACACCAGAAGCAAGCGCGCAGGCCCCGTCCGATGAGATCAGTCTGCATCTGCTTTGCTGCTTCCCGCTGAGGCGGCATCGAATGCCCGCTGAATGCGAATACCGTAGCCATCTGCCGACACCCATGCAAAAGGATTGCGTTACGTTGACAAGGGCGTCGCCCCGCAGGCAAACGAAGACTTCGGCGGAAGTTCGACAGCAACCCGGTTTCCCCATGACCGCCACCAAACGGCGACCAATTGTCCGCGCACAACACGCCGCGCCTGCCCTCGACCGAGCGGCGTTCGTGCGACCCATCGCCCATCGCGGCCTGCACGAGCGCGGCAAAGGGCGCGTGGAGAATACGGCACCGGCCTTCCGCGCGGCGATCGAACGCGGATACGGCATCGAATGCGACCTTCAGGCCGCCGGCGATGATGCACCCATGGTGTTCCACGATGCGAAGCTCGAGCGCCTGATGGATGCGGCGGGACCAATCCGCTCGTACACCGCACGGCAGCTCTCCGCGTTCCACTATGCGAGCAGCCAGGAGCGCATGCTGCGGTTTGCCGAGCTCCTCGAACTGGTGGACGGACGCGTGCCACTGCTGGTGGAGGTCAAAGGTGACGGCCGGAAGCTCCGCGCCGCCTTTCTTGCCAATGTCGCGATGCTGGCCCGCCGCTACAAAGGGCCGATCGCGCTGATGTCGTTCGACCGCAACATTGTCTCCGCACTTGGGGAACGCGCAGCACGCGTACCGCGCGGAGCGGTGGTGGGCAGCAAGCAGTTTCTTGCCGGCCTGTGGCGCAAGCGTGCAACCGCCGGTGGCCAAGCCGGCACGCGCATCTTCGGTACGCCGGCGGCCGGCATCAGTTTCCTGGCGGTGGACGTGAGGCTTGTCGCCGCGGCACGCCGGTCATTCATTCGGCATGG
Organism: uncultured Alphaproteobacteria bacterium; assembly: GCA_963782855.1. Classification (GTDB taxonomy): domain Bacteria; phylum Pseudomonadota; class Alphaproteobacteria; order Rhizobiales; family Hyphomicrobiaceae; genus AWTP1-13. Next base: position 75,419 of record CAWALW010000042.1, read on the forward strand.
GTGCGAATTGCCCCTCTTCACCTGGACGGTCCGCACGCCGCGCCAGCGCGCGACAGCGGCACGCTGGGCGGACGCACCCATTTTTGAAGGCTACGAGCCCTGAGGCGAAGCGGCGCCATCCAAACCCCCTGCGTCAGCAGTGCAGGACTGATCCATTGCGGCGGCAGCGCGCCTATGGTCCTTTGTCCTCAGCAACCGCGTGCATGATCGAGGATGAGTAGGGCACCCGAGTTCAAGGTCGAGGTTCACCCGCGGATCGCCGACATTCCCGCCGAGGCGTGGGATGCCTGCGCCAATGCGGATGAGGCGACGTTCGATCCGTTCGTGTCGCATGCTTTTCTGAGGGCGCTCGAGGATGCGGACACGGTCGGCGGCCGCACGGGCTGGGCGCCGCGGCACCTCGCAATGAAGCAGGAAGATGGGGAGATCGTCGCGTGCGCGCCCTGCTACGTCAAAACGCATAGCCGCGGAGAGTATGTCTTCGACAGCGGCTGGGCCGACGCCTTCGCGCGCGCGGGTGGCGAGTACTATCCAAAGCTCCAGATGGCGGTGCCGTTCACACCCGTTCCCGGCCGGCGGCTGCTGGTGCGGGCCGGACCCGAAAGCGCAGCGCATGAATCCATGCTTGCGACGGCCGCCGCGCAGCTCGCGGATCGGAACGAGCTATCAGGGCTGCACATCACGTTCCTGACCCGGGAGGAGTGGGAGCGGCTCGGAGCGCACGGCTTCCTACAGCGCATGGACCAGCAGTTCCACTGGGCCAACGCCGGCTACGGGACATTCGACGACTATCTTGGCTCGCTCGCATCGCGGAAACGCAAGACCATGCGCAAGGAACGCGAGCAGGCGATGGAGGGTCTCACGATCGAATGGCTGCGCGGCAGCGAGATCAAGGAGGCCGACTGGGACGCTTTCTTCACGTTCTACATGGACACGGGGTCACGCAAGTGGGGCGCGCCCTACCTCAACCGGCGGTTCTTCTCACTGCTGGGCGCCAGCACGGTCGGAAACCGCTGCGTGCTGATGCTGGCGAAGAAGGGTGCCCGCCCCATAGCCGGATCGTTCCACCTCGCCGGCGGCGACTGCCTCTACGGCCGCTATTGGGGCGCAACAGAGCACCGTCCGTTCCTGCATTTCGAGATGTGCTACTATCAGGCGATCGACTATTGCATCCAGCACCGGCTCGCGCGGGCAGAAGCTGGAGCGCAGGGCGAGCACAAGATTGCGCGGGGATACCTGCCGACGCTGACCTACTCGGCCCACCACATCGTCGACCCTGCCCTGCGCCGCGCAATCGCTGAGTATCTGGCGCGGGAGCGGGCGTACGTGCGGGAAGCGGGCGAGGAACTCGCCGAGTATGCGCCGTTTCGCAAGGGCGCGCGGCCCGATCAGGCGTGACGCAAGCTGGAAACGATCATGAAGTCGCCGCGCGGCCAACTCTCAATCGGTGCGATGCGAATGGCCCAACCGAAGACGATCAATGCCAGCAGCGCGGTCGCGACGAACATGTCGAAGCGCTCGGCGCGGCGGGACGCGCGGCGGGCAACCGCCAACGAGGGGTTCTCCCCACGATCCCTTTTTCCTGCTACGAACATTGCCGTTACTCTTCGTGCCTCAGTTGAGCACGATGACCTTCGCACAAGTCTCTGTGCGTCGAATTAACGCTGAAGCGAACTTGACGACGAGGTTACGGGCCGATTAACAGGCGCGAGGGTACGTCAAAGGATCCCCAATGGCCTACGATAGTAACAATGTGTTTGCGAAAATTATTCGCGGCGAGTTGCCTGCGCACAAGGTGTATGAGGATGCCGAGACGCTCGCCTTCATGGACATCATGCCGAGGTGCGAAGGCCATACGCTGGTGATCCCGAAGACGCCGGTGCGCAATGTCCTGGATGCAACTCCGGCGCAATTGGCCGCGTGCATGAAGACCGTCCAGCGGGTTGCCGGAGCCGCCGTCAAGGCGTTCAACGCGGACGGCTTCACGCTGTTGCAGGCCAATGAAGCTGCCGGTGGGCAAGTTGTATTTCACCTGCACTTCCATGTGATGCCGCGCTGGGAAGGCATGTCGCTGGGGCCAGCCGCCAGCCAGATGGAAAAGCCGGAGACGCTCTCTGCCAATGCAGAGAAGATCCGGAAGCACCTTCCCGCCTGAGCCGCGCTGCGCGATGAGCCGCTGGGCCGGTGATCCCGAACGCGCCGCCGACGCGCTGATCCGAAGTTGCATCGACGATATGACCTTGGATGGCCGCGTGCTGCTCGCCAACCAGGCCGGCACGTTGCCGGACCTGATGCGTTCGCGCGGACTCGAGCCGGAGGTATGGAACCGGCGGAGCGGACGCGTACCGCCGCTCACCTGGCCAAACCACGGTCCGTTTGACGCGGCGCTGCTGCGACTGCCGCGATCCAAGGACGAGGTGGAGATGTCGCTCCACGCCCTGCTCGGCGCGCTGCGACCGGACGGACGGCTGATCGTCTACGGCGGGAACGATGAAGGCATACGCTCCGTCGGCCCGCTGTTGCGCCAACTGTGCGGGGAGGTGGACACGCTCGCCACGCGCGGGCATGGACGGGTGTTGGCGGCGCGGCGGCCACGGCACATTGCAGGCTTGCGCGATACGCTCGCGGCCTGGCGCCGGCAGGCGATCATAACGATCGCGGGCGTTGAGCGCAGCTGGGTCAGCTACCCCGGAGTATTTGCCAGCGGCCGGATCGATGAGGGCACGGCGCTTCTTGTCTCGGCGCTGCCCGCGCTCGCATCGAAAGCGCGCGTGCTCGACTTCGGCTGTGGATCGGGGGTCATCAGCGCAACCGTGATTGCAGCCGAGCCGACGCTCATGGTCCACATGCTCGACAACGATGCGGTTGCGCTCGAGGCTGCGCGCGAGAACGTGCCCGCGGCAACGCATACACTTGGAACACGGGTTTCGGACGCGCCTGGCCGAGCCTACGAGGCGATCCTTTCAAATCCACCGCTGCACCTGGGCAGCACCGCAACGAACACGATGCTGGAAAGGCTGATCGCCGAGGCGCCGGATCTGCTCGCGCCGGGCGGTATGCTGGACATCGTCGTGCAGCGGCGCATACCCCTCGATCGCATTTTCGCCCAGCACTTCGGGGCAGCAGACGTGGTGGCGGAGAACGGACATTATCGCGTGTGGCGCGCGAAGCGGGCGTGACGCCTCACCCGTCGAGCGCCTCGGGAGAGGAGGGCGATCAGGCATAGGCGATCTGCGCCAGCAGCAATAGAATCGCGCCGCCCACGACGCCAAAACCGAGATTGCGGCGGGTGACATAGAAGAGGGCGATGCCGGCAGCGAACGATGCGAGTCGGATGAACATCGGGACGTTCGCCAGGGCGCCGGCCGGAAACAGCACCATGCGCGAGACGAGGCCGGCCACAAGGGCAAGCGCCACCGCGCGCACCCACTGAAAGAGCCGTCCGTCGAGATCGAGACGCCTGCCGGCGGCGACGCCGAACCAGCGCCAAATCTCGTTGGCCAGAACGCCGGCAAGGACGAGCGTGAGGTAGCCGCCAAGGCCATCCTGGATCGGGCTCATGGCCGGGCCGTCCCCCAAAGGAAGGCCAGCGTGCCGCCGACGAGGCCAGTGGCGAGCAGGTCGAGGCCGGGAACGATCAGGTAGAACAGCGGCGCGAGGCCGCAACCCAGGATGATTGCAGCCATGTCGAGGCGGGCCTTCGCCGTCGCGACGAGGGAGAGAATAAAATAGAGGGGGGTGGTGAACACCAGCGCGGCACTGACGACCGGTGGCATGCCGACCGAGAGCAGATAGCCGGTGACGCTGCCCAGGACCATCATGAAGCAGACGGCGACGCCGATTCCGAGATGATGGTGGAGACGCACATCCTCCGGCATCGCAGGCAACCGGCGCGCGCCCTCGATCCATGTGGTGATGGCGACGAAGTGGGCCGCGAGCACCTCGAGCAGGGGACGGCGCGTGGACCCGCGCAACGTCGGCATGATCGTCGCCACCATCGGGAAGAGCCGCACGGCGGCAAGCGTCACGGCGAGGGCAGCCGACGCCAGGGAAGCGCCGCGGGCGAGCTGGTCGATGAGCACGACCTGATTCGGCAGCGCGAACATGGTCAGCGACAGGAATGCGGTGTGGCCGAGGCTAAAGCCGGTGTCGCGCGCGAGTGCACCAAAGCCCAGCGCGGTGGCGAACAGGACGAACGCGGCGACGGAATAGGCAGCGCGGAGGCCATGCACGAAGGCGCTAGCCGGACTGGGTGCCGCTTGCATGGCGATCTCGCGCTATCAACACCGTGGGGCACCCGCTGCGACGAGAACGGGCCGTTGCTGTGTAAGGGACAGGCTGCAAACCCGCAAGCAATGGACCTGCAGCATCGCGGTCGTCCTTGCGGGCCGCCGGGCGGGGTGCCACTGTCGAAGTGATTTGCTGCTTTCCCGGAAAGACTTTCGCCACCGCGCACAATGTCGATTGCCACGCTCATCCTTCAGCTGCTGCTGGCCGTAGCGTTCTCGGGGCTGCTCGTACGTATCTTGCGCGTACCTGCGCCATTCGTGCAGATCGCGCTCGGCACTGCGCTCGCGTGGCCAACGGTCGCGGGCATTCACGTCGGCCTCGATCCAGGCCTGTTCCTGCTGTTGTTCGTTCCGCCACTGTTGTTCCTCGACGGGCTGAATGTACCCAAGCGCGAGTTCAGGCAGCTGTGGTTCCCGATCGCCGCACTGGCGTTCGGCCTCGTGTTCTTCACGATCTGGGTGGTCGGCTACGCCCTGCATTGGCTGATCCCTTCCCTGCCTCTGCCGGTCGCCTTCGCGCTCGCCGCCATACTGTCGCCGACCGATGCCGTGGCGGTCGGATCGATCGTGGACCGCTCGCGGTTTCCGCCCCGCCTCATGCACATGCTCGAGGGCGAGGCGCTGCTCAACGATGCTTCGGGGCTTGTCGTTTTCCGCCTGGCCATCGCGGCAACGCTGAGCGGCCATTTCTCGCTGGCACAAAGTCTCGGGCCGTTCGTGCTTGTCGCAGCCGGGGGTGCATTGGCGGGTGTCGTGACGTTGCTTGCCATTGCACAGGCGCAACGCCTCATTTCAAAGCTCGGCGATATCCCTTCCGAGGCGCAGGTGCTGGTCGCGCTGCTGCTGCCGTTCGGCGCCTACCTGCTGGCAGAGCACTTCCACGCTTCAGGGATTCTTGCAGCCGTGACTGCCGGGCTGCTGTTTCGATGGTCCGGAATGTACCGGCACACCGGGCTTGCAGCGAGCATACAAAGCAGCGTGCTGTGGGGAACGCTCGCATTTGCCTTCAACGGCATGATCTTCCTTCTTCTCGGGTTGCAACTGCCCGACATCATAAGAAAAGTACCGGCCGCGATTTCCTCCCGCCACGCGATCTTCGAGCCCTTCGCCTGGATCATCGGGCTCACGCTGACCCTGATTGCCTTGCGGTTCGTGTGGAGCATGATCAACCACACCACGCGCCATCAGATCGCGTGGTGGCGCGGCAAGGTCTACGCGTTCCCGGGCTTCCTCATATCGCTGGCGCTGGCCTTTGCCGGCGTCCGCGGGGCCATCACTCTGGCGGGCGTGCTGTCGATACCGCTGTTGCTGCCAAATGGTGCGCCGTTCCCGGCCAGAGACCTTTGCATCTTCCTTGCTGCAGGCGTGATCCTCTGCTCGCTCCTGATCGCGAGCATCGCGCTTCCGGTCATATCCCGTGGCATTACCTTGCCAAGCGACGATCCGCTCGAAGCTGAAGCACGCGAAGCGCGCGTTGCATCGGCGGAGGCTGCAATCGCACGGATCGAGCGAGGGATTGCGGCAAGAAATGATGCGGGAAATGGCGCAGCGCATACCGATGTGGCCGCGCGCCTGATCGCGGGCTATCGGCTGCGGATCGCGGCGGCTCGGACAGATAGCGAGGGTGGTCAAGAAGCGCGGGCAGCCGCCCAAATCGAGCGGGAACTGCGTCTCGAAGCGATCACGGCGGAACGTGAGGCGGTGCGCAAGCTGTTCGATGCGCGCAAGATCAACGACGAGACGTCGGGGGAACTCATGCGCGAGCTGGCGCTTGCCGAGGCAACGTTGCGCCAAAGCGAATAGGGCAGCCCGCAGGCTGCCCTCGCTGACTATTCGTCCTTGCGGCGCGGGACGATCGGGACGGCACCGGGGCGCGGCTCGTCCTTCTTGTCCTTCGGACCGGACAGCGCCTTGCGCGGCGCGGCCTCGACGAGAGCAGGCGCTTCGCCCTCGTCGTCGCCGTCATCGTCCTCGTCGTCCTCGGCCTTGTCTTTGCCCTTGGCCTTTGGCTCGGCAGGGAAATACTCGAAGTCGAGCTTGCTCTCCGGGCCTTCGCCGGTCACCAGCACGCGGACGGTGCCGCCATGCTCGAGCTTGCCGAACAGCAGCTCGTCGGCGAGCGGCTTCTTGATGTGCTCCTGAATGACGCGTGCAAGCGGGCGGGCACCGAACTTCTCGTCGTAGCCGGCGTTGGCGAGCCACTTGGTGGCAGCCTCGGTCAGCTCGATCGTCACGCCGCGGTCGGCGAGCTGGGCTTCCAGCTGGAACACGAACTTCTCGACGACCTTGAGGATCACCTCCATCGGCAGGCCCGAGAAGGGGATCACCGCGTCGAGCCGGTTGCGGAACTCCGGCGTGAACATGCGGTTGATGGCCTCCGTGTCGTCGCCCTCGCGCTTGGTGCTGCCGAAGCCGATGGCGGGACGCGCCATGTCCGCGGCACCCGCGTTGGTGGTCATGATGAGCACCACGTTGCGGAAGTCGATCTTCTTGCCGTTGTGGTCGGTGAGCTTGCCGTGATCCATGACCTGCAGAAGGATGTTGAACAGGTCGGGATGCGCCTTCTCGATCTCGTCGAGCAGCAGCACGCTGTGCGGATGCTGGTCGATGCCGTCGGTCAACAGGCCACCCTGGTCGAAGCCGACGTAGCCCGGAGGCGCGCCGATCAGACGCGAGACGGTGTGCTTCTCCATGTACTCGGACATGTCGAAGCGCAGCAGCTCGACGCCCAGGAGCGCGGCGAGTTGCTTGGCGACCTCGGTCTTGCCGACGCCGGTAGGACCCGAGAACAGGTAGCAGCCGATCGGCTTCTCCGGCTCGCGCAGGCCCGCGCGCGAGAGCTTGATGGAGCTTGCCAGCGCCTCGATCGCCCTGTCCTGGCCGAACACGAGGCGCTTCAGGTCGCGATCGATCGCGGACAGCACCTCGGCGTCGGATTTGGTGATGGTCTTGGGCGGGATGCGCGCCATGGTGGCGACGGTCGCCTCCACCTCCTTCACGCCGATCTTCTTCTTGCGCTTGTTCTCCGGCACGAGCATCTGCGAGGCGCCCGTCTCGTCGATCACGTCGATCGCCTTGTCGGGCAGCTTGCGGTCGTTGATGTACTTGGCGGAAAGCTCCACCGCCGCCTTGATGGCGTCGTTGGTGTACTTGAGCTTGTGATAATCCTCATAGTACGGCTTGAGGCCCTTGAGGATTTCGATGGAGTCCGCGACCGTCGGCTCCTTGATGTCGATCTTCTGGAAGCGCCGCACCAGTGCGCGGTCCTTCTCGAAGTGCTGCCGGTACTCCTTGTAGGTGGTGGAGCCGATGCAGCGCACCGTGCCGGACTGCAGGGCGGGCTTGAGCAGGTTGGAGGCGTCCATGGCGCCGCCGGAGGTGGCGCCGGCGCCGATCACGGTGTGGATCTCGTCGATGAACAGGATCGCGCCGGGATAGTTCTCGATCTCCTTCATGACGGCCTTGAGCCGCTCCTCGAAATCGCCGCGGTAGCGGGTGCCGGCCAGCAGCGCGCCCATGTCGAGCGCGAAGATGGTGGAGGTTCTCAGCACCTCCGGCACCTCGCCGTTGACGATCTTGCGGGCGAGGCCTTCGGCGATCGCGGTCTTGCCGACGCCGGGATCACCGACGAACAGCGGGTTGTTCTTCTGGCGGCGGCAGAGCACCTGGATGGTGCGCAGCACCTCGGACTCGCGGCCGATCAGCGGATCGATCTTGCCGGTCTTGGCCTTCTTGTTGAGGTTGACGCAGTAGGTGTTGAGCGCGTCCTGCGGCTGCTTCTTGCCGTCCTCGCGCCCCTCTGCAGCCTGGTCCTCGTCGACGCCGCGCACGTGCTTGGGCTCGGACATGCCGGGCCGCTTGGCGATGCCGTGGCTGATGTATTGCACCGCCTCGAAGCGCGTCATCTCCTGCTCCTGCAGGAAGAAGGCGGCGTGGCTCTCGCGCTCGGCGAAGATGGCGACGAGCACGTTGGCGCCGGTGACCTCCTCGCGGCCGGAGGACTGCACGTGCACCACCGCGCGGTGCACGACGCGCTGGAAGCTGGTCGTCGGCTGCGCCTCGGTGGAGCCCTTGACGTAGAGGCTCTTGGAAAGGTCGTTGTCGAGATAGTCGGTGATGCGCTTGCGCAGCACGTCGAAGTCGACGAGGCAGGCCTTCATGACGGCGGCTGCGTCGCGATCATCGAGGAGCGCCAGAAGAAGATGCTCGAGCGTGGCGTATTCGTGCTGCCGCTCGTTGGCATATTCCAGCGCACGGTGCAGTGCGGTTTCGAGGCTTTGTGAGAATGCTGGCACGGCTTCCTCTAGTCCTTTTCCATCGTACATTGCAGCGGATGCTGGTTCTGACGCGAGAAGTCCATGACTTGCGCAACTTTCGTCTCTGCCACTTCGTACGTATAGACGCCGCAGATTCCGACGCCTTTATGGTGCACGTGCAGCATGATGCGGGTTGCGTCTTCGCGACCCTTGTTGAAGAAGCGCTCGAGCACGTGCACGACGAACTCCATCGGAGTGTAGTCGTCGTTGAGCAGAAGTACCTTGTAGAGGCTGGGCTTCTTGGTTTTCGGGCGCGTCTTGGTGATGAGCCCGGTCTTGCCCTCGTCGTCTCCGCCTTTTGAGCCGTTCTTACCGGCCATTCGCATCAACCCTGTTCCCGTCCCCATGCGCCCGGCCACGACAAGGCCTTCGCACGCGCGATCGCAAATCACCCGCCATTTTAGCGACAGCGGCATGAAATCCGCAAACGCTAGACGCCGGAGGCAGCGACCCGTTCTAGAAGGGCAATGTTGTTGTGGACCCGCTGCACCAGTGCAGTTCGATTGCGTATATGGTGTATCGGCGGCTCAATGCAAAAAAAATAGCCGAGCCGCGCGTCTCGCGCGGCCCGGCCTTGTCAAAGTGCGATGACGCGCCGGCGGCGCGTCGGTACGCCGTTAGTGCTGGCGCGCCGTCTGGATGGCCTTCTCGACGGGCTTGTAGGCTTCCTTGGCCATGTCGGCATAGAGGCCGCCGATCTTGGACATCTGATGCATGTACTCGTCGTAGGCGCGCTTGGCGAAGCCGGTCTGGATCTCGACAGCCTGCTCGAACGACTTGGCGGAGAGAAGCTTCTCCATCGTTGCGGTGCCATCTTCGAAAGAGCGCTTGCTGTAGTCGGTCAGCTCCGCGGCGATAGCCTGCCAGCTTTTGTTCCAATCACCGAAAGCCTTCATTGCGGCTTCCGCGTTGTAGGCGGGAAATTTCGGGAAAGCGTCGAAGTTCTTGATCATCGGGCAGGTCCTGTAGCGTAGGCGGGTTGCTGGAAAATGGGGCGCGCAGCGTGTTTGCCTTGCGATGCACCCTAAATATATGCACTGCACCATAACGTCAAGGGTTTTTGGTGCACCGCAACATGCGACAGAATGACCAAGAATTGGGCAGCGTTAACCATCCCGCTTAACCAGCCTCTCACGCGGCTCCCGTTAACCTAAATGGCGCAGGTTTTTGTTCTCCAGCGGGCGGCAAGCGGCAGGGGACGCCTCACTGGCGCCCCAAAGAATCGCAGAAACGGTTCTCAACGCTTCGTCGGGGGACGGACGCGTCGGCCTTCGGGGTCGGCGTACAGGCGTTGGGCGAGAGGGATGGGTTGCTTCACACGCTGGCATAGGCCGTGCCGCCGCCTCGGAGCTATTGCCGTGGCGCTGGTGGTCTCGATCAACCTGTCGCTGGGCCCGGTCCTGGCGCAGGCCGCCGCGCGCCATGCCGTGCTGGTTGTAGATGCGAACACGGGCCGGGTGCTGCACGAGCGCTCCGCCGATGACCTTCGCTTCCCGGCGTCCCTCGTGAAGTTGATGACGCTCTATATGCTCTTCGAGCAGATCGAAGCCGGGCGCATGACGTACCGGACCAAGATCCGCTTCTCGGCCCATGCCGTCGGGCAAAAGCCTTCCAAACTCGACGTGGACGAGGGCAGCGAGATCGAGACGCTCGACGCCATCAAGGCGCTGGTCACCAAGTCCGCGAACGACGTGGCCGTTGCCGTCGCCGAGCACATCGGCGGCAGCGAGGAGCGGTTCGCCCAGCTGATGACGCAGAAGGCGCGCCAGCTCGGGATGAAGTCGACCACGTTCCGGAACGCGTCGGGGCTGCCCGATCCCGGGCAGAAAACGACGGCACGCGACATGATCGTGCTGGCGCTCAGGCTGCAGGACGATTTCACCCGGCACTATCACCTCTTCTCCACGCGCACCTTCACATTCAACGGCGACACCTATCGCAATCACAACACCCTGCTGTTCCGCTATCCGGGCCTCGACGGGATGAAGACGGGCTATATCCGGATGTCAGGCTTCAACCTGGTCGCCTCCGCGCGGCGCAACGGCAAGCATGTGGTGGCGGTGGTTTTCGGTGGCGCGACCGCGGGCAAGCGCAACAATGCCATGCGCGGGTTTCTCGATGCAGGGTTCGCGAAGGCGTCAAGCGTGAAGACGCGACGACCGACCGCGCCGCTGATCGCCAGGGCAGCGCCGGCGCCTACACCCGCACCGCAGCCCGCCGTAGAGCCGCAACCGCCAGCCTCGTCCGTGGAGATCGCCCGCGTCCGTCCCGTGCGCATCCCCGGATCGTCACCGGCGTCCATCGAATCGCTGCTCGACCGCTCCGCGCCCAAGGCGCAGCCAGCCGCGACGGCCAGTCCGCCTCCGATGCAACCGGTCGCGGCGAGCGGGAGCTTTCTCATTCAGATCGGCGCCTTCCAGTCGCAAGAGCGATGCGGAACGGCGGCTTGCCGACGTGCGTCAGCGCGCAGGCGCGGCGCTCGGCAAGTGCACGCCGGTGACGCACGAGGTGAAGCAGGGCGACAAGACGCTCTATCGTGCGCGCTACGCGGGGTTCGCGGCTCAAGCTCCGGCGGTCGCCGCGTGCGGAGCCCTCAAGCGGCTCAGCATCGACTGCCTCGTTCTGAAGGCTGGCCAGTAAGGCCCGCCGCTTTCATCGGAGGGCCCAAGGTTGCCGTTCCTGACCCAGCAGTGGATCACGGTGGCCGGCCTCGGCCTCGACTTTGTCGGCTTCGCGCTCCTGCTCCGGGAATGGTGGCTCGCGTTCTTCAACGAAGGCCGCCAGATCGAGATGGAGGAACAGCTTGAGCGCATGCGCGCGCTACGCAATCTGCGCCCCACGCAGCCCGGCCAGCAGAACCCGTTTGCCTCCATCGAGCGCATGCAGGACGAGCAGGCGATCCGGTCGGCGCGATCCGTGCATCGTTCGGCCATGTCGGCGCGCAAAGGCACGTTCATCTTCGCTACGCTGCTGATCGTGCTGGGATTTGTTCTGCAGATCGCCGGAGCGTGGCCCGGATGCTGCCCGCCATGGGTGACGCCGCAGAATTGAACGATCGGATTTTTGCCCTACTCGCGGTGTCGACCGCATTGCGCGGCGGGCGTATACTCTGGATGCACTTGTGCAGGTATCGATAGGCCGCAGCCAGCATCCCGTCGGAGCATCGCCATGGGCCGTTCAGCCAACGCAGAGGCTGCTCTTGCTCTGAGCCGATTCGGAATGGGCCCGCGACGCGGGTCGATCGAGGCGATCAGGTCCGATCCGCGCGGCGCGCTCGTCGCCGAGATCGCGCGGCCGCTAGCCGGCGCGCTCGACGTAACGCTGCCGACCAGCGCGCAGGCTTTCCGTACCGTGGCCGATGCCAACGCGGAGCGCCGGGCGCGCCAGATCGTGGCGGCCAAGGCCAAGCGCGAGGCCGAGTCCATGGCCGCCGGCAACGAGGCCGCAGGCAATCAAAGTGACGCGGCGACGGTCGCCGACGCGGTTCCCGATGCGGGGCGACGCATCTATCTCGACGAGGCGCAGGCGCGCATCAATGCGGCGCTGAACGCGGAGATCGGACTTGCCGAGCGCCTGGTGTGGTTCTGGTCGAACCACTTCTGCATCTCGGCCAACAAGATCCAGAGCATGTCCGGCGCCTACGAGCGCGAGGCGATCCGCCCGCATATCCTCGGCCGTTTCGTTGACATGCTGCAGGGCGTGGCCCGGCATCCGGCGATGTTGTTCTACCTCGACAATACGGCCTCGCTCGGTCCCAACTCGGTGGCCGGCATCAACCGCACGCGAGGTCTCAACGAGAACCTGGCGCGGGAAATTCTGGAGCTGCATACGCTCGGCGTGCGCGGCGGCTATACGCAGGACGACGTGATCGCCTTCGCCAAGGTGCTGACGGGGTGGACGCTGATCCCGGCCGGAGACAATCCCGAGCACGGCGGCGCGTTCACGTTCAACCGGCGCCTGCACGAGCCGGGAACGCAGATCGTCCTCGCCAAAGCCTACGACGACCGCGGCGTCGAGCAGGGTCAGGCGGTACTGAATGACCTCGCGGCGCATCCCGCTACTGCAACTCACGTTGCAACAAAGCTGGCTCAGCACTTTATCGCTGACGAGCCACCGCAATCGCTGGTGGAGAAACTGGCCCGGACGTTCCGCGATACGGGCGGCGACCTCAAGCCGGTGACCGAGGCGCTGCTCACGGCGCAGGAAGCCTGGGATGCGCCAGCCACCAAGCTCAGGCGGCCCGGCGAGTGGGTCGTCGCGATGGTACGCGCTGCCGGCACGCCGGCGGACGCTGCACGCTTCACCGCGGGCCAGGCCACGCTGGGAGAGCCGCTGTGGCGGCCACCTTCGCCCAGAGGCTACACGGACGACGAGAGCACATGGATTGACGGCATGGGGCGACGGCTCGATATCGCCAACCTCTACGCAGAGCGCATCGCCGGCCGAGTCGATCCCCGGCAGGTGATGGACGCGGCATTGGGTTCGACTTTGTCGGCGGAAACCGCGCAGGCCGTGAACCGGGCAGAAAGCCGCCAGCAGGCGCTCGCGCTGCTGTTCATGTCGCCCGAGCTGCAGAGGAGGTGACCATGGCAGACTGCCACTTCCCAAGCCGGCGCGAGGCGCTGATCGGATCGGGCGCGCTGTTCGCGTGGACGCAATTTCCCAAGCTCGCCCGCGCGGAGGGCCGCGATCCCAGAATGCTGGTGATCGTGCTGCGGGGTGCGCTGGACGGCCTGGGTGCCGTCGCGCCGGTGGGCGATCCGAACTGGATCGGGTTGCGCGGTGACCGTGCGCTCGTGCTCGAAGGTCGCACGCCGGCGCTGCCGCTCGACTCGTTCTTCGCCCTCAACAGTGCCATGCCGAACCTGCACCGCATGTTCAAGACGCAGCAGACCATCATCGTGCATGCGACGGCGACGTCCTATCGTGAGCGGTCGCATTTCGACGGCCAGGATGTGCTCGAGAGCGGATTCGGCGCGCCGGGCACCACGGACAGCGGCTGGCTCAACCGGGCTCTGATGGCGATCGAGGGCGGCGGGCGCATCGATCCGCGCGGTGGACGTGCGCTGGGCGTGGGGCCGGTGACGCCGCTGGTGGTGCGCGGACGGGCGCCCGTCATGTCGTGGGCGCCGGAGCGCATACTGCCTGCGAGCGACGACACGCAGGCGCGCCTGCTCGACCTTTACCGGCACACCGATCCGAGGCTGGCGGGGGCGCTGGAGGAGCGGATCAGGCTCGCTGCCATCGGCCGCGCTGGGGGCATGAACGATGCGACCGCCGCACAACTGCCCGCTGGAGGCATCGAACGCGTGCGAGCTTTCTTCTCCACGACCGCCGGAACGGCTGCGCGCTATCTCGCCCGGCCGGACGGGCCGCGCGTCGGCGCGCTGGGTTTCGTGGAACGGGATACGCACGCGAACGAGGGCGCCATAGCCGGCCAGCTCGCCGGACTGCTCGGCGCACTGGACAGCGCGCTGGCGGCGATCGAGACGAACATGGGCGAGGCCTGGCGCGAAACCGTGGTGGCTGTCGTCACGGAGTTCGGGCGGACGGCACGGATCAACGGCAGCGACGGGACGGATCACGGCACCGGGACCGTGGCGCTGCTGGTGGGCGGTGCACTGAAGGGCGGGCGCGTGATCGCGGACTGGCCCGGATTGAAGCCGGCCGAATCTCTTCGAGGCCCGCGATCTCAAGGCGACGACAGATCTGCGCGCCGTGCTGAAGGGCCTGCTGCGCGATCACCTGCGCGTTGACGACCGCGCGCTGGCCGGCATGGTGTTCCCGGGGAGCGATGGGGTCGATCGCTGGCGGGCCTCGTCGGCTGAGGTCTAGCAGGCTGTTGAACTTGGCATCTGGGTGGAAGCGTATCTCTGGATGAGCGCGCCTGCGAGGTTGTTTTTGTTGCTGCGGGAGGGCGGCGGTCGCGGCCGGGCCCGCTGCCTCATGCTGCGGCCAGCAGTCTTGGCATGCGAATGAGATTGTAGGCGGCCATGGCGAAGGTGAACTTGAAGCGCACGCGCGGCAGCCCGCGCACTTTCACCTTGGCCAGCCCCGCGATCGTCTTGCCCCAGCCGAACGCCTCCTCGACCAGCTTGCGTTTGCGCTGGCTGACGGCATAGCCCGCATGCCGGGTCGTGCGGCCGTCGATGGCCGAGCCCTTGATCTTCTGCGCGACGTGCGGCGTCACGCACTTCTGCCGCAGATCGGCGACGAAGTCGGAGGTGTCGTAGCCCTTGTCGGCGCCAAGCGTGAGCGGGCGCTCGGAGCCGGGATCATGCCGGTCGATCATCGCCAGCGCAGCCTGCCGCTCGGCCTTGCCGGTCGCCTGCGTCGCATCCGCCTGCACGACCAGGCCATGCCGGTTCTCGATCAGCGCGTGGCCCATGAAGTAAAGCTTGGCCTCGCGGCCGTTGCGCTTTCGGTAGAGCTTGGCGTCCGGATCGGTCGTGCTCTCGTGCGTGTCGTTGGCGCGCTTTTCCTCATGGAAGTCGCGCTCGCCGTTGCGTCCCGGCGCAGGCGGCTCGTCGCGAGCCATCCTTGGCGCGGAAGCTCTTGAGAGACGCCCAGGCCTCGACCAGCGTGCCATCGACGGAGAAGTGATCGTCCGACAGGAAGCGCTTCACCTTGGGGTGGCGCAGCACGGCCTCGAGGAACTTCGCGGCCACGTCGGCGTCCAGCAGCCGGTCGCGGTTCTTGGAGAACGTCGAGTGATCCCAGACCGCATCGTCGATGCCGAGCCCGACGAACCAGCGAAACAGCAGGTTGTAGTCGATCTGCTCCATCAACTGGCGCTCGGAGCGAACCGAGTAGAACGCCTGCAGCAGCGAGGCCCGCAGCAGCCGCTCCGGCGCGATCGACTGGCGGCCGGTGCCCTCGTAGAGCCGCTCGAACTCGGCATCGAGCGAGGCCAGCACGTCGTTGACGATCCCCCGGATCACCCGCAGCGGATGCTTGGCCGGAACCCGCTCTTCGAGATCGACGTAGGAAAACAGCGACCCCGACGTTGCATCCGATCCGCGCATGCTGGCCCCCGTTGCCCTGGAGACCGAACGGAATCATATTCGCCCACGCCTGTCAGCAGGCGCGAAGTTCAACAGCCTGCTAGAGAAGCCCAGCAGCACGTCCTTGGCCTCGTTGATCTGGGCGGCGAGGAAGGTGGAGCCGCCGCGGTCGGGGTGGAGCTTCATCATCAGATCGCGGTGGGCGCGGCGGATGTCGTCGTCGCTGGCGCCTTCGCCCAAGCCAAGCACCTCGAGCGCCTGCGCGCGCGTCATGGCGCCGGGGCGCGGCTCCTCGCGGCCGCCGGTGCGCTCCATGTCCTCGCGCCACGTGGGATGGGTGCGGTCGAGATAGGCTTCGAGGACCTGCGCGGACTGCGGATCGGCGAAGCGGCAGTCCTGCCAGAGCTGCACCATCTCCAGCGGCGAGAGATATTCGAGCTCGCGGCCGGCGAAGCCGCCCTTGCGCACGCGGCCGCGGATGTTGCCGGTGTCGTGGTCGAGTTCGACCTCCAGGTAGTCGGTCTCGACGCGCGAGGTGTTGCCTGAGGACGGGGCGCTGCCGTAGCCACCCCAGGACGGTCCGCCGCCGCCCCACAGCAGCCAGGCTGCCAGCGCGGCCATCGGCCCGGCATAGCTGGCCGCGCCGCGCACGAGGAACACGAACGCGACCACGAACAGCGCCACGCCCGCGCCGATGCGCAGCTGCCGTGCCAAGACCTGCGGGTTGACCGACGTGTACTTGCGCGCGAGCACCAGAAAGATCAGGAGCGCCGCGAGGCCGAGCAGGAAATACTGCATGGGCGCGGCCCGTCAGCTCGAGCTGCTCGAGCAGCAGGCGAGGCATCCGCCCGCCGAGCGCGGCGAGCGCCTTGCGGCCGCCGGCGGCGTAGACCGCAACCGCGGACAGCAGCTCCTTGAGCTGGGCGGCGGAGCCCGCGTCGAAACGGCAATAGGCACCCTTGGTGAGGCGTGCGATCTCGCGGAAGGCGCGCTCGGCCTTGGCGTCATTGCCTTCCTGGAACAGGAACACGGGCACGCCGAGCAGGGCGAGCTCGCCGGCGCGGCCGCACAGGTCGTCGATGTCCTCCTCCATGCAATCGCCGACGTAGACCAGGGCGTTGACCGGCTTGCGGGAGGACTTCGCCGCGCGCGTGCGAGAGCACCTTGCGGATCTGCGTGTAGCCGCCCGCGCAGGAGACCTGCGTCATGAGGCGGGAAAGCGCGTCGGGGTCGGAGACCCACTTGGAAGAGCGGCATTCGCCGGCACCGCGGAAATAGACGAGCTGCACGTCGAGCCCGCCGATCGCCTTCACGGCCTTGAACATCTCGGCCTGCAGGGCGAGCGCCATGTCCCACGTCGGCTGCCGGCTCATGGTGGCGTCCATGGCGAAGACAAGCCGGCCGCGGCCAGCCGCCGTGGCGGGCGCCATCTCCTTCATGCGGCGCACGAAGTCGGCGACGTCGGCGGAGGAGCGAGCCCGTCGCTGGCGCATTCCCGTGCGCGCCGGATGGGACCTTCGCGTCACCAGGCGCTGGCGTGCCTGCAGGGCGCGTGTCGGTTTTCGTCTTGTCGCGATCCGCCATGCCAGGTCCCGCAGCCGTGCTTGTCGCCGTCTCGCAGCTAAAGATGGCCCTTCCCGAGCCCCGCGACAACGCTGCTCTCCGAACATGGCCAATGCGTGGGCGCCTTGCACAAGGCTCCCACGTCTGCGAAGGCTTGGCGAGCCCGACCCCTGTCCAAACCTCATGAACCTCATCCTTCTTGCGCTCGTGCCTGCGTGCTTCGCGCTCAACCCGGTGATCGGGCGCGCCATGGCCGGGCAGTTCGGACCCGCCACGCTGTCGGCGGTGCGTTTCGGCGCTGTCGGCTCTGCTCGTTGGCCTGCTGGTGGCATGGCTCGGCAAATCAGAGCGCTGGAGAGCACCTGCGGCGCTCATTGTCCGCATCGGCGTGCTCGGCATTCTGGGGATGGGGTTCTGCGCCTTCGCCGCCTTCGAGGCCGCGCGCACGACGGAGGCGACCAACATCGGCCTGATCTATGGCTGCACCAGCGCCTTCGTCGCCGCCTGGGAGATCGCCGCCGGGCGCCAGCGCGCCAGGCCCATGCTGGGCCTCGGCATCGCCGCATGCCTGTTCGGCGTCGCGCTGATCCTGACGAAGGGCCATCCGGGCGTGCTGAAGGACTGGACCTTCACGCCGGGCGACCTGTGGGCGGCAGCCGGCATGCTGGTGTTCGTCGTCTACACCGTGGCGATGCGGCGCGTGCCCGCAACACTCACGCCGCTCGCGCAGTTCACGGTGATGGCCATCGCCGCCACGCTGGCGCTGCTGCCGCTGGCGGCCATCGAGATCGCGCGCCGCCGGCCTGCCGCCGCTGCATGAGCGCACGCTACCCTGGATCGCCGCGCTCGTGCTGCTGACAGGCATCGGCGCCTATCTCGGCTACAACATCTCGCTGAAGTTGAACGGGCCGGTGCTGACATCGGCCTCGATCTGCCTGACGCCGGTGTATGCCGCGGTGCAGGCGATGCTGCTGATCGGAGAAAAGCTTGCCTGGTATCACGGCGTAGCGCTGCTGCTCGTCGTTGTCGGGCCTGATGCTCATCAACCAGGCGCAGCGCTCACGGCAAGGGGAAACTCTGCCGGGCCATAGGAATTGACCCGGCAGAGGCAGTCACAATATGCGCGCAACCCCGCAACCAGCTGGGCCAGTCGAGCACCTTGCTATCTCGGTCGGTGCTCGATGGCTTGGACCCCGAGAGCGGCCCGGCGGCACCCTCGCCGATCTGAAATTGCGGAGCAACGTTCAAGAATTGCGTGCGTCGTCTTGCTGACGGCGTGATTGCAGAAGTGCAACGCTACGGTTTTGCGACACCGTTTCGCCGCATTTCTTAGCCGATGCCGAGCAGCCCGACGTTGCCGCCTGTTGCGGTGATGTCGGTCGTGCGCACGCGCTCGGTGGTGAAGCGCGAGAGGTAGTTCGGGCCGCCGGCCTTGGGGCCCGTGCCGGAGAGACCTTCCCCGCCGAAAGGCTGGACGCCCACGACAGCGCCGATCTGGTTGCGGTTGACGTAGAGGTTGCCGACGCGCGCGTGCTCGGCGACGTAGTCAGCCACGCTGGCGATGCGGCTGTGCACGCCGAGCGTCAGCCCGTAGCCGGTGGCGTTGATCGCGTCGATCACCTTGTCGAGGTGGCCGGCCTGGTAGCGCACGACGTGCAGGATCGGGCCGAACACCTCCTCCTCCAGCACGCTCGCGCTGGAGATCTCGAACACGGCCGGCGTGATGTAGGTGCCGGTGTCGCATGCGTAGGGCAACGGCAGATCGACCAGTTCAGCGGCCTGCTTCTGCATGCGCAGCTTGTGCGCATCGAGGCGGTCCATCGCCTCCTCGTCGATGACGGGACCGATGTCGGTGGCGTAGTCGAGGGGGTCGCCGAGATCGAGGGCCTCGACCGCGCCGACGAGCATGTCGATCATCGGCTTGGCGACGTCCTCCTGCACGAAGAACAGCCGCGCGGCCGAGCAGCGCTGTCCCGCTGAATCGAAGGCGGAGCGCACGACATCGCGGATCACCTGCTCGGGCAGCGCACTGGAGTCGGCGATCATGGCGTTGAGCCCGCCCGTCTCGGCGATGAAGGGCACCATGGCGGCACGGCGCTCGGCGAGCGCAGCCTGGATGGCCCAGCCGGTGGCATTCGATCCGGTGAAGACGATCCCCTGCACGCGCGGGTCCCTGACGAGGGCAGCCCCGACGCTGGCGCCGCCGGGCAGAAGCTGGAGAACGGGCGGCGGCACGCCCGCCTCATGCAGCAGCTTGACGCGCGAGGAAGGCGGTGAGCGGTGTCTGCTCCGCCGGCTTGGCGAGCACCGGGTTGCCGGCAGCCAGTGCCGCCGAGACCTGGCCGGTGAAAATGGCCAGGGGGAAATTCCAGGGCGAGATGGCGGCGAAGGGACCGCGCGCGCGCAGTTCAAGCAGGTTGGTCTCGCCCGTCACGCCGGTGAGCGTGACGGAACCGGAGAACAGGCGGCGCGCCTCGATGGCATAGTAGCGGAGGAAGTCGATGGCCTCGCGCACGTCGCCGAGCGCGTTCTCCAGCGTCTTGCCGGCCTCGCGCACCATGACGGCCATGAGGCGCACGCGGTCGCGCTCGTAGAGATCGGCGGCGCGCTCCAGGATTTCGGCGCGCTTCAGGCCGCCGAGCCGATCCCAGGCATAGGTGGCCGCGGACGCGCTGGCGATCGCGGTCTCGATGGTGGCGGCATCGGCGTAACGCACGCTGCCTACGCGATGCCGCCGGTCGTGCGGGGAGACGACGGCAAGCGGCGCATCCTTGCCCGCGGGCATCTTGCCGGCAACGAGGGGCACGGCCGCGAACTGCGTCTTCAGCTCCGTACCGATCTGCGCGACAAGGCTCTGGCGCGCGGTCGGATCGTCGAGCGCCATGCCGCGGCTGTTGATGCGCGCGGGTGCATAGATCTCCTGCGGACGCGGCAGGGAGTGGAGCAGGCTGCCGCGCTCCATCTCCGCCTCCACGTTGGCGACAGGATCGCGGATGATGTCGTCGATGGGGGCTTCCTGGTCGGCGAGCCGGTTGACGAAGGAGGTGTTGGCGCCGTTCTCGAGCAGGCGGCGGACGAGGTAGGCGACGAGGTCCTGGTGCGGGCCGACGGGCGCATAGACGCGGCAGGTGCCGCCGAGCCGGTTGCCGATGACTTCCTCGTAGACGGCCTCGCCCATGCCGTGCAGGCGCTGGAACTCGTAGGCCTCCGGAGAAGGGGCCGCGACCGCAACCGAGGCGATCGATTGGGCGTTGTGGGTCGCGAACTGCGGATAGAAAGCGTTGGGGTCGGACAGCAGCAGGCGCATGCAGGCGAGATAGGACACGTCGGTGTGGGTCTTGCGCGTCAGCACCGGATAGTCGGGAAGCCCGCGCTCCTGCGCCCACTTGATCTCGCTGTCCCAGTAGGCACCCTTGACGAGACGGACAGGAACCAGCTTGCCCGTGTGCTGGGCCATGCGCCGTATCCAGCGCAGGACGGGAATGGCGCGCCGGCCGTAGGCCTGCACGGCAAGGCCCAGGCCCGGCCAACCGTTGAGTGCAGGATCGTTGTAGGCCGCGGCGAACATGGCGAGCGTGAGATCGAGCCGGTCCTGCTCTTCTGCATCGATGGTGAGCGGCAGGCCGTACCAGCGGGCCGACGCGGCGAGTTCGACGAGACGCGGCACCAATTCGCGCGCGAGCCGCACTTCCTTGCCGGGATCGAAGCGCGGATGGATGGCCGAGAGCTTCACGGATATGCCGGGACGCACCATCAGGTCGCGCGTGGTGAGCTCACCGCGCACGGGCCTGGAGTTGCCGATCGCCTCGATCGCCGTCATGTAGCGATCAAAATAGCGCTTGGCGTCGGCGGCGGACTTCGCGCGCTCGCCCAGCATGTCGTAGGAGAAGCGGTAGCCCCTGTCCTCATAAGGGCGCGCGCGGGCGAGGGCCTCCTCGATGTTGCGGCCGAGGACGAAGTTGTCGCCCAGGATGCGCATGGCCTGGCGCAGGGCCTGGCGGATGAAGGGCTCGCCGGAGCGCGCCACCAGCCGCTTCAGGACGGCGGGCGGGCCCGTACCCTTGGCCTCGCCGAGCTTCACCACGCGGCCCGTGATCATCAGGCCGAAGGTGGAGGCGTTGACGAACAGGCTGTCGGAGTGGCCGAGATGCTTCTCCCATTTGCCGCCGCCGATCTTCTCGGCGATGAGAGCATCCGCCGTATCCTTGTCGGGGATGCGCAGCAGCGCCTCGGCGATGCACATCAGGATGATGCCTTCCTCCGAGGTCAGGCCGTACTCGTGCATGAAGGCATCGATGCCGCCGTGCCGGTCGCGGTTGGCGCGGGCGGCGTGCACCAGGCGGGTCGCCAGGTTGGCGATGCGGCCGCTTTCGGCGGCGGTGAAGATGGCGCGCTCGACGAGGCCGCCGACGAGACGCGTCTCGTCCATCAGGTGGTAGGCTGCGACCTCATCCCGCTCCGGCTGGCCCTTGGGTGCCGTTTCCTCGCTCGGGCGCGCCTCCCAGGCTGGTCGCATCGTGAGCCTCCAAGGGGATTGTCAACGGGATAGAGCAGAGTTCTGACGGCGCATTCTAGGCGGAGCGGCGATTCCCCACACATCTTCCAGGCGATGCTTGTGTCTTCACCTGGAAATCGTGACGAGGTTGCGGGGAGTCCATGCCAACCGGTAGTTTGCCTGCTCGACCGCAGGAGACGGACCGATCATGAGCGCTGCCGTTCGCGTCGTGCGCAAATTGGAGGCAATACGGGCGGAGACCGCCGCGTGGCGCCGCGCCGAGGAGACGATTGCCCTCGTGCCAACCATGGGCGCGCTGCACGAGGGGCACCTGGAGCTGGTGCGGCTTGCCAAGTCGCGGTGCAAACGGGCGGTGGTGTCGATTTTCGTCAACCCGACGCAGTTTGCCCCGAACGAGGACTTCGACCGCTATCCGCGCGACGAAGCCGGCGATCTGGCCAAGCTCAAGAGGGTCGGGTGCGACCTCGTGTGGTCGCCCGAGCGCAGCGTCATGTATCCGGAAGGCTTCGCCACGCGGATCGTGCCCGCTGGCGCCGCGGAGGGGCTGGAGAGCGATTTCCGCCCGCACTTCTTCGGCGGCGTGGCCACCGTTTGCTGCAAGCTGTTCACGCAGGTCGGCGCCCGACGTCGCGGTATTCGGCGAGAAGGACTACCAGCAACTCACCGTCGTGAAGCAGATGGTCCGGGACCTGGACCTGCCGCTGGAGATCGTGGGGCTGGAAACCGTGCGCGAGGCAGACGGGCTCGCCATGAGCTCGCGCAATGCCTACCTGTCGGCGGAGCAGCGAGCAGTCGCGCCGACGATCTACCGCGTCATCGGCCGGATCGCCGAAGCCGCCGGAAGCGGCGACGTGATTGCTGCGGCCGTTGCCGGGGGCAAGGCCGAGCTGGAAGCGGCGGGATTCAAGGTGGACTACCTGGAGGTGCGCGATGCCAGGACGCTCGCGCCTCTGACCGGCGACCCTGAGGGAGCCTTGCGCGTGCTGGTCGCCGCCTGGCTCGGCAAGACGCGGCTCATCGACAACATCGGCGTCGCGCATCCGCTGCATCGGGCGCTGTGATTGCCAAGGCCGTGGGGCTAACCCTGGCGGCAATAAAAAAGGGCTGCGCGAGGCAGCCCTTTCCAAGTTGCGCCTTGCGGCGTCTACGCTGCTTTTGTTTGACCCGGTGCGGGCAGCGCCTCGATGTCCTGAGCTTTGCGCCTGCGGGCGGAGGCCTTCCTCTCCGCGACTGCACCTAGAAGCTCCGGCAGCAGGGCGATACCGAAGTAGCGCTTGCGCCCGCCCATCTCGACCGTGGCATGGCCAAGGTTCTCGAATTCCTCGGAGAAGCGCGGCATGTTGAGCGGCCGCTTCTCCTTGCTCTTCGACCACAGCCGGTAGCCGTCGTAGAGTTCCTGCGAGCTGATGGAGTCGTCCTCGGACGCGATCGCCACGGCTTCCTTGTAGAACAGCTCCACGTCGCTCTCCGGCATCAGCTGCTGGCGCGCCAGCAGCTTGTTGTCGTTGGCGCCGAGCCGGGCCGCAGACGGCGGTTGCGCCCCTTGGGTCGCGCCGTCCGCATCCAACTCAGCTTCCGGAGCAGGCAGCCGCAGCGTCGCCGACTGATCGGTGCCGACGGCAGCAGCGGTCGCTTCCGTTGCCGCTGCCACAGCTGGCGCCGCGCCCCCGTGCATCGGCGTGTACGTGCGCCAGTAGGCAAAGGCCACGTAAAGCCCGAGGCCCGATCCGATCTCGATCAGCAGCGCTACGAATATCGTCAGCGCGCTCTGCACGGTCTCGACCTCCACCCCCGCCAGGCGCGCAAGCACGCTCGCCTGCGGATCTGCTTCGGCCATCACCACGGAGCCGCTCGCGGCTTTCGCGATCTTGCCGCCGATCTCGGCGATGCGGACCTCCAGCTTCTGCGACTCGCGTCCCGAAGCCAGCTCGGCCGACAGCTTGTGGATACTGCTGGCAATACTCCCGCGCGGTCTTGCCTTTGACGTCCGTGCACTCCCGCGTCAGCAGCCAATGGCGCTGCGCCTTGTGCACGTTGAGTTCGGAGGCGACCGTGTCGGGCGGCCGGTGCGCCGGGATCCAGTTGAGCTGGTCCTGGGCGCGCTTGTTGTCTGCGCGCAGGTCCTGATATTTCGCCGTGGCGACCGTGCGCTGGCCGCTCATGTCGAGGCGGTTCATGGCCGCGTGGCCCAGCGCTGAGGTCATCGAGTAGCCGGTCACCACCACCCACACCAGGGCGGCCGCGCAGGCCTGCGACCACATCCGGTTGCGCAGGGCGGCGAAGAAGAAGAACGGCACCAGCGCCTTGAAGCAGTCGGCCGCCGCCGACGCCGCGCCGTAGATCTGTCCATCGGCCGCGGTCTTGCCGAGGCTGAAGCCGAAGCGATAGTTCATGGCGGCCGACACGGCGAGCAGAACGCCTGCCGCGAGCACGCCGAGCACGCCTAGAATATTTCTAGCCATAACGCCCCCTTTTCCCGGCGTGCCGCGTCCTCACGGCAACCGGCCCGTTGGGGGGTGCGAGCCCACGGCCAAAAGGCGAACCCTGGGGTTCAGAGCGCGTCCCTAGAGCAGCCGGCTTGTCGATGCCGGAACGTTACTCAGCGCTCGTCCATTCGGCGGTGGTGGCTTGATGGCTTCGGAGAGTTTTGCACAGGGCGCGCTGTTTGCTCACCGCGTTATGCACAAGCCTCCGAGGCCCACACATCGGCTACGCGGTACGGCTAAACGCAGCCCCCTCTGAGGCCTACCTATAACGATTCATTAACTTAAATCAAATGCATGTGCGACCTGGACGAATCGCCACAATCGACTCACCCGTGAGAGGACGGCGATCGCGACTCACCACATCGCTCGCGTCTATCCACCGTTCATCCACCGGCAGCGATGCGCGAATTGAAACTGCCCCTCACGCGCCTGGCTTGGTCTGCTCCCCGATCCAGCGCAGGAAGTCCTCCGATCCACCGCTCAGCGGCAGCACGACGAACGCCGGATTGGCTGTAGGGATGCAGCTTGCGACCTTCCGCGATTGCCCGCTCCGCCAGGTTCGTGCGCGTCTTGATGATCATCGCCGCTTCGCTATCGCGCTGGCGCTTGCCCTCCCAGACGTAGATGGCCGTCATGCCGGGCAGGATGTTGACGCAGGCCGCCAAACCCTGGTCCACCAGCGCTCCGCCGATCCGCTCGGCTTCCGCAACGGAGGGAAACGTCGCATAGATGAGAACGGGCTTGTCGTTTTCGTCCAAGTGCGCGAGCCTCCTGCAGTGTCAACGGGTTGTATCCGCCGCGTCCATGGTCAAGCCCTCCCGCACGTTCGAGAACATCGCCTTCGTGGCGAGCGACGTCCCCGAAGCGCGGACGGCGCTGGAGCGGCTCGCCGCACTATACGGCAACGCCCCGGCCAAGACAGCCGACGCCATCGTGGCTCTCGGCGGCGACGGCCTCATGCTGCAAACCCTGCACCGGCACATGCTCGACCGCATCCCCATCTACGGGATGAACCGCGGCTCGGTGGGCTTCCTGACGAACGACTACAGTGACGAAAGCCTGCGCGAGCGGTTGACGCCGCGCCGAGATCAACACGATCCACCCCCTCGCAATGCGAGCGACCGTATACGGCGGCAGCACGCATGAGGGCCTCGCCATCAACGAGGTCTCGCTCTTCCGCCAGACGCATCAGGCCGCGAAGTTGCGCATCTCCGTCGATGGCAAGGTGCGATTGGAAGAACTCATCTGCGACGGCGCGCTCGTTTCGACGCCGGCGGGATCCACCGCCTACAATCTCTCGGTGTTCGGCCCCATCCTGCCGATCAAGGCGCCGCTGCTGGCGCTGACCCCTATCAGCGCCTTCCGCCCGCGCCGCTGGCGCGGTGCGCTGCTGCCGAACGAGGCGAACATCCTTTTCGAGGTGCTGGAGTCCGACAAACGGCCGGTGAGCGCGGTTGCCGATCACACGGAGACGCGCTCCGTCATCCGCGTGGAGGTGGCGCAGGAGAACGACATCGAGCTGTTCATGATGTTCGATCCGGGCCACAGCCTCGACGAGCGCATCTTGTCCGAGCAGTTCCGCTACTAAGAAAGGTAAGACGATGCCCGCAGGACTCTATCTGGAGGAGTTCGAGATCGGCCGCGTGTTCGATCATCCGATCCGGCGCACGGTCACGGAAATGGACAATACGCTTTTCTCCTGCCTCACCCACAACCCGCAGCCGCTGCACGTCGATCATCATTATTCGGCCGGGACCGAGTGGGGCAAGCCGCTGTTCAACAGCCTGTTCACGCTCGGCCTGATGGTCGGCATCTCCGTCAACGACACGACGCTCGGTACCACCGTCGCAAATCTCGGCATGACCGACGTGAAATTTCCCAAGCCGGTCTTCCACGGCGACACCCTGCGCGTGACGACGGAAGTGATGGCCAAGCGCGAGAGCCGCTCCAAGCCCGAGGCCGGCATCGTCGACCTCGTGCATCGCTGCTACAATCAGCGCAACGAGCTGGTCGCCGAATGTCGCCGGCAGGCGATGATGCGCCGCCTTCCGAAGGCCTGACACCCATGCGTTCCATGCTGTTCGTCCCGGCGGACGACGAGAAGAAGCTCGGTAAGGGTGCGAGCATCGGCGCAGACGCGCTCATCCTCGATCTGGAAGATGCTGTCAGCCTGGCGCGCAAGCCGGCTGCGCGCACGCTCGCGGCCCAGTATCTGGCGGACATGCTACCCCGCGAGGGGCGTCCGCGTCTCTACGTGCGCATCAACGCGCTCGACACCGATCTGTGGGAGGACGACGTCGCCGCGATCGGTGGAGCGCGGCCCGATGGCGTGATGCTGCCAAAGGCACGCTCAGGCGACGATGTGCACAAGCTCTCGATCGCGTTGAACATGGCGGAAGAGCGCGCGGGCGCCCCGACAGGATCGACGCGTATCATTGCGATAGTCACCGAAGCGCCTGTGTCGCTGCTTCAGCTCCACACCTACGTCGGTTCGAGCACGCGGCTCGAAGGCCTGACCTGGGGCGCGGAAGATCTGTCCGCCGTCCTGGGCGCGCGCACCAATCGCGAGGACGACCAGCGCACGTGGACCTCGCCCTACCGGCTCGCGCGCGACCTCACGCTGTTCACCGCCGCCGCCGCCGATGTGCAGGCGCTGGATACGGTGTTCGTGAACTTCCGCGACGAGGAGGGCCTTCGCCTGGAATGCCGGGCCGCGGTGCGCGACGGCTTCACCGGCAAGATGGCGATCCACCCCAACCAGGTGGCCGTCATGAACGAGGCCTTCACGCCGAGCACCGCGGAGGTCGAGCTTTCAACTGAGATCATTCGCTTCTTTGCCGAGAACCCCAATGCCGGCGTCGTGGCCATCAAAGGTCACATGGTCGACCGGGCGCATGTGGCGCGCGCCGAGCGCATTCTCGCTCGCGCGAAGGTCGCACGGCGCTAGAGTCCTTCCGGTTCACATTGAACCGCTGTTCCTGAATTTGGTCCCCGGCGGCCGAGCCTTTGGCGAGACCAGCCGGGGCCTTTACCGGCTCGATCCGCCGCGAGGGGAAAGATCCCGGATAGCCTCGCAAAGCTCGGCTTCCGGGAACGCAAAGGGTGCCCCTGCTAACGAAAGGGGAGCGCCCAAGCGCTCCCTCCGATCCTCACATCGAGACGCGTCAGATGCGGAAGACAGCGCCCGAGACCGAGCGTGCGCGCTCACGCACGCGTCCGCCGTCGTTGCCGGAGCGCACGATCCACATGCCGTTGCTGGCGCGTCCTGTGATCTCACCCACGTGGTGACGCCACACGACCACCGCGCCGACCTGGGGCGATGTTGCTTGACCGTACCTGCTCCAGTTCCAGGCCAGGTTGTATTCGGGTCCACCACCCCTCTGCGTGCGCATCCACCAACCGCACCAGCGCCTCGGGCGCGGACCCACTCCCGCATGCCTCGTCCGCATGGGCAGCACCTTGCCGCGGCCGCCGGAACCCCTGCGGGCGGGACGCTCGATGTCCTCGGTAAACGTCACGTCCGAACCGGGACGACCCCAGTGGATGGTCCCGTTGGCATCGAAATGGGTGCCGCGGTCGGCATCCGCCGGACGAGCGTGGGCGGGTGTCGCAACTGACGCCGCGCAAGCAGCGGCCAACGCAAGAAACGTCACTCTCATTCTTGGATCCCCGTTTTGTTGGCTGAAACAACGGTTTCTGGCGGGGAATGCGGCCAAAAAATGAAGTGCCGCGCGTCAAAGCGTCCGCGACCTGTGCTGAGACCGTGGCGGATTTCGCTTTGCGAAATTACATGCGTTCAATCGGGCGCCGAAGCGCGCGTGACGCATTCAAGACACAGGGAGAGGCGCTCCTACTCGGCCGCCTTCGGCTTGAGCTTCGCCATTGCTTCTTCAGCGGTCGGGCGATTGATGGAGAACACGGTCTCGGGCGTCACCACCGCGTAGTCCATGTATCCGAGGCGCGCGATCGGGCGCATGGCACCGGTGTCGACGATGCCGTCGTTGATGAACTGATCGTCGATGTGGACGCCGACCACACGGCCGAAGACGACGGAGTAGGTCGACTTGCCGCCCGGCTCCGCCGGCGGCAGCTCGATCGTCTTCCAGTATTTGCACTCGAAGGCCGCCGGGCTCTGCTTCACCCGCGGCGGCTTCACCAGCCGGCTCGACGCTGCGATCAGGTCGCCGATGGGAAACTCGTCGACGCCGCGCGGCACGGGCGCCGCCGTCATGTTCATGTTGAAGCGCAGGTCCCAGGTCGCCAGCGAGCACACGAACTCGCCGGTCTCCTCCACGTTGAGCAGCGAGTCCTTCGGTCCGGCCGAAGCGAAAGCGACATAGTGCGGCTTCTCGCCGAACGCATTGAAGAAGCTGTAGGGCGCGATGTTGCAGATGCCGTCCTTGCTGACGGTCGATATCCACCCGACCGGGCGCGGCACAATCAGTGCCTTGAACGGGTCGTGCCTGAGGCCATGCTTGTTGGCTGCCGTCTCGTAGAACACGTCCTGCTCTCCTGCTCTATCGCGCCTGCCCGCTCCAGCGGGTGGTGATCCTGTCGAGGTCCGGCCGGTCCCGGTCGGTCTGCTTTTCCTTGGGCGTGCCGATGTAGATGAAGCCGGCCACGCGCTCGTTGTCCGCCAGCCTGAGCGCGGCACGCACGCCGGAGCTGTAGGCGTACCACTCCGTGATCCAGCTCGTGCCGAACCCCAGTGCGTTGGCGGCGAGGCATAGGTTCATGCAAACCGCCCCGCAGGAGAGAACCTGCTCCCACTCGGGTGCCGCAGAGTTCGGTACGGTGCGCGAGATGACGGCAACGACCACAGGCGCACGCAACAGGCGTGCCCGCTCCATCTCCAGCCTCGCTTGCGAGGGAGCGCTTTCTTCTACAGCGCAGGCATCACTCAGGACACGGCCGAACTCGGCACGCGCGTTGCCTTCGAACAGGATGAAGCGCCAGGGCTCCAGCTTCTTGTGGTCCGGAACACGCGCAGCCGCGCGCAGGATCGTGCCGAGTTGCTCCGGGCTCGGGCCGGGTTCGATCAGCAGGGCCGGCTTCGCGGATCGGCGCGTCAATAGCAAGTCGATAAGTTGCTGGCTCATTCACTCGTCTTGCGTTTCATCGTTTCACATTGAGCCTCGCTAAACCAAGTCCGATGCGAGTACAATGCCTCCCGGTGCCGCCCTGCTCTGCGAAACCGGGTTTGGCCGATGCAAACCTTTACTCGTTGCTGGCGGCTGGGCGCAGCCGATCGCCGGCGCGCTACGCAGCATCGCGCCGACCGCCGCACAGCTTGGCAATCCTCCATCCCTGGTCATTATCATGGACGGCTCGGGCTCGATGTGGGCGCCCTTCGATGCCACCCGTCAGGCCAAATACCTGGTCGCCCGCGACGCCTTGCGTCAGGCGTTGGGCAAGGTCAACCCGCAGACCCGCGTCGGTCTCATTGCGCTCGGGCATCGTCGCGCGGGCGACTGCAACGATGTGGAGGTCCTGAAGACGCCTGAGCCGCTCGACCCCGAGCGCCTGATGGCGCCGCTGAACCAGGTCAGCCCCAGGGGCCGCGGCCCCCTGGCGCTTGCGTTGCGCGAGGCGGCAAACATCCTCCCCCGCGACGCGGGTGCGCGTCACGTGCTGCTGATCCACGACGACGCCGACAACTGCCAGGCCGATGTGTGCGCCGCGGCCGCCGAACTGCGCGCGGCGCAAGTCACCGCGCACGTCGTCGGCATCGGCACAAAGGCCGACGACATCGCCAAGATGGCCTGCGTCCCGCAGTTGACGGGAGGCAAACACCTCAACGCGCAGAACGCCGACCAGGTCGTTGGCCTGATCGAGGAAGCGCTCAATCTGCCGGGGCTGGACGGCGGCGCCGGGCAAGCCTCCGTGTCGCGCGGATCGCAACCAGGCCCGCTCGCGCCACCACCGCCAATTCCGGCCAGCGGCCCGCCCGCGCTGCATCTCAGAGCCCTGCTTGCACCCAACACCGCGCCGCTCGACGCTCCCCTGCATTGGGCCGTTACCGCCGACGACGGATCGCGCCTCTTTGATGGCTGGGCATCCAGCCCCGTCGTCCCCGTCGCTGCCGGGCGCTATACCGTGGAGGTGAGAAACGGCCTCACATCCGCGCGCCAGACGGTCGCCAGCGGCGACAGGCCGATGTCGGTCACGCTCGTGCTGGGTGCGGCCAGGATCGTTGCGCAGCCCAAGGCTCCGCGATCCCCCATTCCCCTCGACGATGCCATCATCACCATCAGCAGCATGGGTAGCGGAACCGAGGAGACGCCCGTCGCCGTGTTCAAGGCCGCGGAAGCTGCAGCACTCGTTCCCGGCGGGCGATACGTCGTGCGTGCGGAGCTTGGCTTCGTTCGCGCGGAGAAGATCGTCACCGTCGCCGCCGGCCAGACCGAAGCAGTCGAACTGCCGCTGAGGGTGGCGCGACTGACGTTGTCGACTGGCGGACGCGAGGGCTTCCAGCCGCTCGATAGCCCGACGTTCAGCATCTTCGAGGACGACCCGGAGGATCCGTCGGGGCGGCGGGAGATCGCGCGATCGACGGCAAAGCCGACGGCGTTCATGCTCCCGCCGAGCACCTACTATGCGGTCGCCCGCCAAGGCATCGTCGAGGCACGTGAAACGGTGGCGCTGAAACCCGGCGACGACGTCCGGCGGGTCATGCAAGCCTCGGCGGGGCGTCTCAGTCTCTCCTCCAGGGTGACGGGCATCACGACCCCCGGCCACGCGCCGTCGTATCTCCTGCGGCGGATCGACGATCCGGCGCAGGAGCCGCTCGCCACGAGCGAGGCCTCGCCAACGGTGTTCCTCCCTGCGGGCCGGTATCTCGTGGAAGGCCGCTACGGTCCAGCCAACATCGCAATGACCCGCGAGATCGATATCCAGGTCGGCCAGGGCCAGGACCTGGTGTTCGAACACAGCGTGGCCGCGCTGAAGCTGCGTTTCCTGCCTCCCGCAGGAGGAACCTCCGAGGTTTTCTGGGACGTTCGCGACGGAACCGGCAAGCTGGCGTGGACAGGTGCGCAGGGCGAAGCCCTCGCCATCCTGCAGGCGGGGCGCTACCGCATCACCGCGGAGACGCGCGAAAAACGCTACGAGCGTCAGGTCGAGTTGCGCTCAGGCGAAAGCCGAACCATGGATATCTCGGGGGATTGAGGGCCTGGCGGAGCCGCCCGCCTTGAATTGGCGCTCATCCTCGCCCAATTTCGCGCTCAATTCGATGGGCAAAGTCCTTCGCATGTCAGAGCACCGGTTCCTGTTTGCAGCGACCATCGCCTTGGGCGTTTGCGCTCTCGCTGCGCAAGCGCTCGCGCAAGCTCCTTCGCGCACCGAGACGAAAAATCCGCCACCCGGCACCCCGCCCGCCAACACTACTCTCGTGCCCCGTACGCCATCGGCCACCGGCGGCCCCCAAGACGACACCCCCGGGCTCGTCAGTTTCGTGGTGGCGGCGCATCTGACCGACGACAGCCAGCGCATCGAGCAAGGACTGGTGTGGCGCATCTTCCGGGAGCGTCCGGGTAGCAGCGCCGGCACCACGCTCGTTGCCACGCAGCGAGGGCCAAGCCCGACACTTCGCCTCGAGCCCGGACCCTACATCATCAACGTGACCTATGGGCGCGCGCACCTGACCCGCCGCGTCGTCGTCTCGCCGCAGACATCCGAAGAGCGCTTCGTGCTGAATGCAGGCGGCCTGCGTCTCGTAGCGGTGCTCGCAAGCGGCGAACCGGCCAGCGAGCAGGCCGTGACCTTCGACGTGCAGTCCGACGAGCGCGACCAGCACGGACAGCGCACCAACGTCATCACCGGCGCCAAGCCCGGCGTGGTCCTGCGCCTCAACGCCGGCATCTACAGCATCGTGAGCACGTACGGCGATGCGAACGCGATTGCCCGTTCCGATGTCGCCGTGGAGGCCGGCAAGCTGTCGGAGGTCACGCTGGTACACAACGCGGCCAAGGTGAGCTTCCTGCTCGTTACGCGGCCGGGCGGCGACGCCATCTCCGACACGCAATGGAACCTCGCCAACACCCAGGGTGAGACCATCAAGGACATCGGCGGCGCGCTGCCCACGCATTATCTCGCGCCCGGGAACTATATCGTCAGCGCGCGCCACGCCGGGCGCGTCTTCCGCCGTCAGTTCAGCGTGAAGTCGGGCGAGACCGCTCGCATCGAAGTGGTCATGCCCTGAAGAGAGCTGGAGGCGCGGAGCCCTTCAGCGGAACGGCGGCGAATAGTGCAGGCCGCCCTTGCTCCAGAGGTTGTTCAAGCGGCGATCGAGCTTGAGGGGCGACTTCGGCCCCAGATAGCGCTCGAACAACTCGCCGTAGTTGCCGACCTGGCGCACGACCCGATAGGTCCAATCCGCCGGCAGGCCGAGACGCTTGCCCGGATCCTTGTCGCCGGTGAGGAACCGCCGCGCATCAGGGCTTCCAGCGGTTTTGACGGCATCCGCGTTGGCGGACGTGATGCCGAGTTCCTCGGCGGCGATCAGTGCGTAGAGCGTCCAGCGTACGACGCTGAACCAGTCCTCGTCGCCCTGTCGCACCAATGGCCCTGCCGGAATCTTCAGCGCGATCTCGGGCAGGATGACGTGCTCGTCGGCATCGGGGAAGCCTTGGCGCGCCTCCGCCAAGGCGGTGAGATCCCCAGTCAAGGCCTGGCAGTTCTTGCCGGCGTAGGCGGTCACCGCATCCGGCCAGCGATCGGCCTTGACGAGATCGAAGGGCATCTTGAGGCCGGCGAAATAATCCGAAAGCACTGGTCCGGCGGGACCGTCACTTGCCGCGCAGATGCGCGCGCCGGAAAGCTCGAGCGCGCTCGTGATGTTGTGCGCCTTGCGCACCATGAAGCCCTGGCCTTCGTACACGAGAACGCCGGCAAACCGCAGACCGAGCGACATATCGAGCTGCGCCGTCATGCCCACGTTGCGCGCGAGCACATCGATCTCACCGGATCGCAAGGCTTGGAAATCGTCCTCACCAGACGGCGTCCGGAAGATCACCGCGCTCTTGTTGCCGAGCACCGCAACGGCGAGCGCCCTGCAGAAATCGACGCTGAGCCCCGTCCAGGTGCCATGCGCATCAACCGAGGAATAGCCCTTTGGCCCATCGCCGACACCGCACAGCACGTGGCCGCGGGCGCGGATCGCCTCGAGCACGCCGGGGTCGGCATGCGCGAGCGCCACTTGACCGACGACGGCAACGGCCACGGCCCAAAAGCAGAACAGTCCGCGGCGGACTCGGCTCTTCATCCCCAGCCTTTCGAGGTCTTGGATGGTTCGATCGGGCTACGGGATCGCGACCCCGCACCGCCAGCGCGCCGACCTTCCATCGATGCGCTACAATTGGCCGAGGCCCCGGAAGGGTCAAGACTTGACCTTCTCAGGCGATTGCGCCAGACGCCGCTAGCGCACGAGGATGGATGCCAAGAAAATGGAAGACGACCGCAAACGCGAACGCCGCCCCGCCACCCACATCGTGCATTCGGGCCGCGACCCTTTCGCGCACCATGGGTTCGTCAATCCGCCCGTCTATCGCGGCTCCACCGTGCTGTTCAAGACGCTCGAGAGTTTCGAGAAGCGCGCGGCAGCGCTACGTCTACGGCCGGCGCGGCACGCCCACATCGGAAGCGCTGGAAGAAGCGATCGCAACGATCGAAGGCGGCGCGCGCGTTGGCTCGCACCGTCCGGCGCCGCGGCCATCGCCACCGCACTTCTCTCGGCCGTGAAGGCGGGCGACCACATCCTCGTTGTCGACACCGCCTACCTGCCGACGCGCAAGATCTGCGATGGCGTGCTGAAGCGTTTCGGCGTGGAGACCACCTACTACGATCCGGCGATCGGCGCCGGCATCACCAAGCTCATGCGGCCCAATACCAGCGTCGTCTTCACGGAGAGCCCGGGCTCGCTCACTTTCGAGGTGCAGGACATCCCCGCCATCGCGGCCGCAACACGCGAGCGCGGTGTCCTCCTCATGATGGACAACACCTGGGCCTCGCCGCTCTACTTCCAGCCGTTCGCGCATGGAGTGGACGTCTCGATCCAGGCGGCGACCAAGTACATCGTCGGCCATGCGGATGCGATGCTCGGCGCGATCACCGCACGCGAGGAGGTCGCTGGCGCGCCTTCGAGAAGAAGCGCAAGGCCTCGGGATCTGTGCAGGAACGGAAGAGATGTACCTGGGCCTGCGCGGCATGCGCACGCTCGAAGTGCGCCTCGAACGGCATTGGCGCTCCGGCGTGGAGATCGCCTCCTGGCTCGAGCAGCGTCCGGAGGTCGCCCGCGTGCTGCATCCCGCCTTGCCGAGCCATCCGCAGCACGAACTCTGGAAGCGCGACTTCATCGGCGCGTCGGGCCTGTTCTCGATCGTCCTCAAGCCAACGCCGAAGCCGGCTATCGCGGCCATGGTCGAGGGCTATTCCCTCTTCGGCATGGGGGCTTCCTGGGGCGGGTTCGAGAGCCTGGTGCTCCCCTTCGATGCGACCCGTGCGCGAACGGCCACTGCGTGGAACCCAGAGGGTCCGACGCTGCGCTTCCACATCGGCCTGGAGGATACCGGGGATTTGAAGGCCGACCTCGAGGCGGGCTTCGCGCGCTTGCGCGGTTGATCCGTCGTCCCAGCGGGGTACCTAGGTAGTCACCTAGGCAGGCTTCGGCCGGCGGCCGTGGCAGGATGTGGACGGTCGCGGGGCGGCGCTTCCGGGGAACCTCCAGACAGCATCCCCTCCCTGGCACTGGGCCGGTCCCGGGAAGCGTAGCGTTGGCAGCAATGCCTCGCGACCATCCTTGACAGCGCGTTCAGGACGACTCGCGCCGGCGCACGAGGATGAGCCCGAGCGCGATCGCCGGCAGCAGCAGGGCCAGCGCGACGCCAATCATCTGCATTTGCGACAGCGGCACGACCCCGCCGCCCGGTGTCGCAAGCGCGATACCGCCCACGACGAGCATCACCCTGAGAGGCCACTCCAGGATGCCCGCCTTGCGCAGATCGCCGATGCCGGACTGATAGCCCTGGATGCCGCCGCAAATGAACAGCACGCCGATAGCTATCAGCGTGGTGAGCACAAGCGCCTCGAGGTAGGGACTTTCCCCTTGCAGCACGAGCGCCGGCTTCAGCACGAAGAAGAAGGGGATGAAGTAGATGATGCTGCCGACCCACATGCTCTCCCAGCCGGTGCGCATGGGTGCGGCGCCGGCGATGCCGGCCGCTGCAAACGAGGCGATGGCGACCGGCGGCGTGATGGCTGAGAGCATGCCCCAGTAGAAGATGAACATGTGCACGGCCATCTTGTTGAGGCCGAGCTTCTCGAGCGCCGGAGCCACCAGGATCGCGAGGAAGATGTAGCAGGCCGTGGTTGTGAGCCCCAGCCCCAGGATCAGGCTGGTGACTGCGCACATGACGAGCAGAAGCAGGACGTTGTCACCCGCAATCCGAAGCAGATCGTTGGCGAGGCTGGAGACCACGCCGGTCATGGAGAAGGCCCCGATCAGCAGGCCGCA
The DNA here is from genome assembly GCA_963782855.1 of uncultured Alphaproteobacteria bacterium. Classification (GTDB taxonomy): domain Bacteria; phylum Pseudomonadota; class Alphaproteobacteria; order Rhizobiales; family Hyphomicrobiaceae; genus AWTP1-13. Next base: position 111,102 of record CAWALW010000042.1, read on the forward strand.
ACCCGCCAATATGCCGACGAGTTCCACGAAGGTACGCCCGTTCAGCTCGAGAAAGTCCACGATCGTCTTCAGCTTCCAGCGAGTGCCCTTCGAGAACAGCTGGTTCAGCACGAGCAGCAGCGCGGTGGCGTAGAAGGGAGCGTGGCTCTCGCGCTTGAAGTGCAGCAGCATGACGATCAGGAGCGCGATCACGAGCAGGTAGTACCAGCCCTCCTTGACCGTAATCCAAGCGCTCGGCAGCTCGGCTCGCGGGAGGCCCTTGAGGTTATGGCGCGCCGCATAGGCGTCAACCTGGGTGAACAATGCCAGGTAGTAGAGCGCCGCGGGTATGATAGCGGCGACAGCAACCTCCGCGTAGCTGATGTTCAGGAACTGAGCGATGACGAATGCGGTGGCGCCCATGACCGGCGGCGCCAGCACCGCACCGGTGGAGGCGCAGGCCTCGATCGCTGCCGCGTAGGACGGCGTGAACCCCGTGCGTTTCATCGTGGGGATGGTCATCGTGCCGGCGGTCAGCACGTTGGACACGACGCTGCCCGACATCATGCCGAGCAGGCCGCTGGCGAAGATGCCGACCTTGGCGGCGCCGCCCCGGAACGTGCCGCACAGCGCGAACGCGAGGTTGATGAAAAACTTCCCCGCTCCCGTCATCATCAAAGCGGTGCCGAAGACGAGAAATCCGATGACCGTCTCCGCGAACGCCTGCAGCGGGATGCCGAGCAGGCTTTCGTTGGACACAACGTGATAGGCGATCGCCTGGTCCAGGGTCGACTGGTTGCCCCTCAGCGGCCCGAGCCAGCTCGAATTCGGCAAACAGCGGGTAGACGGTGAAGGGCAAAACACTGAACAGCAGGCTCCAGCCCCCCGTCCGGCGCAGCGCCTCCATCAGCAGCGTCCACATGATCAGCCCGGCGACGCTGACGGGAAGCGGCGCGCCGCCGAATTCCCAGCCGAGCTCGGCCGCCCGGCGCACGTTGAGCATCAAGTAGAGCGAGGAACCGATCGTGGCGGCGAACAGGACCGCGTCGTACCAGGGCACGCCGTCCAGACGCGCGTTTGGGCTGCCCGGAAAAATCACGAAGGTGAAGGGCAGCATCAGCAGGACAAGCAGGTAGTAGTATTCGGTATTGAGCTGGGTGTAGCCGACGAAGAACCTGAGTGTGAATTGCTGGTTGATGCACAGCGCGATGGTCGCCGCCGTCATGATGACGAGCAGCCAGCGCCAACCTCCGCTCAGCTTGCGAACCCGCGTGACCTCGGCCTCGACAGGCCCGGCGTGGACGTGGGGGTCGTCGAACTCGACCCTGGCCGCCGCGGCCGGGCCGGACTTGTCGGATGGGACCTGCACAAGGGCTCCTGACCAGCTGGCCGTCGCAGAGGATCGCGGGCTCGCGACGGCGGCCGTGAGCGAGGGTAGCGCCGACGTCTGGCGCAGCGCTACCCGCGGGGCCTACTCGAAGATGGCGTCCATGCCGGCTGCCGTCAGGGCCTTCTTGCGCGCTGCCATCCAGCCCTGGTGAATGCAGCCTTCGTCCTCCGGCGGGTTGGCCTTGAGGTAGCCGGTCCAGGCGCTGACCAGCGTGACCTGGCGCTTCAGCAGGTCCTGGTTGTATTTTTCATGCTCCGGCTTCCAGACGCCGGCCTCCTTCAGCGCTCTCACGGCACCTTCATGGTAGGGAACGACCCAGTTCAGGTTCTGCTTGCTCACCGCGAGGCCGGCTGCTCCAGGCGCCCCGTCCTTGTAGGCGTCGTAGTTCACGATCATCGACCGTCGTCAGGCCATAGACGAGATCAGCGGGCTGTTCGGCGTAGGCCATGAAGATCGGATAGGCGTAGGACGGCAGCTCCACCGAGCCGCCTGCCGGAACGCCGGCGCCACAGGTCGACCGGTGCGGCCAGGTAGTAGGGACCGATCTTGAGCAGCCGGGCCCAGCCCTCCTTGTCGGCGGCCGGCGTCGGCGGGTAGACGATCCCGCGCGGCGAGGTCTCGACCTCTTTGACCTGGCCGGAAATGTTGGAGGCGATCGCCGCGTCGACCTCGTTGTTGACCATCCCCTTCCACATGGCGCCGTAGCTGGAGAACTCGACCAGCTTCACGTCGCTCTTGGTGAGGCCGCCGAAGGCGAGGATTGCGAAAGCGTTCTGGTTGAGAGCGGGGGAGCCGACGACCATGCCGATGCGCTTGCCCTTGAGGTCCTTGATCTCCTTGACGCCGGTGTCCTTGGCAACGCCGAGCGAGATGGCGTTGCAATCGGTAGACGCAAGGATCAGGCGCAATTGCTGCGGACCCCATTCCTTCACCGAGAACTCGAACACGCCTTCTTGCGCGAAGTAAGTGCCGATCCCCATGGCGGAGGCCTGCGCGCGGCCCAACTTCAGTGGGGTGAGACGGGCCACGTCGTTCCCCGCCGGCAGCACGCGCACGTCGGAGCTGTGCTTGTCCTTGAACATCTTGCCGACGGCGACGGCGATATTGAAGCCGGACGAACCGGTATCGTAGGCCGTGAAGGTCAGCGTGGACGGTAACTTGACGTCCTGGCTCACGGCAACCGAAGTACCCGCGAACATCAGCGCAGCGGTGACGGCAAATGGCGTAGCAAATTTGATCACATCTTCCTCCCTTGTGCGGTGCCTTGATGGCCTGCCGTATGGCAGCCCCTTGGCGGGGACCTGAAACCGTTCGATCAGGCCTGATAACATTTGGAAACCGTTCGAGCAATTGATCCTGCGCCGAACCGTTAGTATTGCTCCAGTCCGGCGTGCCTGAACCGGGAGCCTCAAGCTGAAAAGTCGTGCCAAATTGCCGTTGATCCTCGCGTGTGCGAGCGCCGTTGTGGCCTTCACGGCGAGCGCGTCGCGCTGCGCACTGGCCGAGCCGGCCTCGCCCTTCGACAAGCTCGTCGGTCGCTGGGTCGGGGAAGGGCGGCTCGGCGTGCGCAACGGCAAGACCGAGCAGGTCAAATGCCGCGTCACCTACATTCACCAGAAACCCGGAGGATCCGCTCCAGCAGACGATCCGTTGCGCCTCGGCCGGCGGCAGCGTCGAAGTGCGGAGTTGGGTGACGCACGCGGATGGAATGCTCTCCGGCACCTGGGAGGAGCTGGAGCGCAAATGGAAAGGGGAGATCGCCGGAGCGGTGACGCCGCGCGGTTTCAAGGTCGCCGTGAAGGGTGATGACCTGAAAGCCAACATGGATATTGTGGTGCTCGGGGCCAAGCAGGTGATCGAAATCCAATTCATCGAGAGCTCGCTCATCGGCCTGACGCTGATCCTCGAGAAGGGCTGATTTCCCTGGGATTCAGCACCGTGCTGGCGAAGGTTTGTGCATCCCGCGGCGGGTGTTACATTCGCTTTGTTCGGAGTGCTTCGAAAGCTTTGCCGGCACGGCGCGAGGTCGACGCATGTACACGCAAGGGCTGAACGAGAAGGACAGCGGCAAAGGCGTCGCCGAGGATGCCGGCAAGCTCGCGCGCTTCCAGGCCAAGTGCGACGCCGAGGACAAGGTCGAGCCCAACGACTGGATGCCCGAGGCCTACCGGCGCACGCTGACCCGCCAGATTTCCCAGCACGCGCATTCCGAGATCATCGGCATGCAGCCCGAGGGCAACTGGCTCACGCGGGCGCCCTCGCTGAGGCGCAAGGCGGGCCTGCTCGCCAAGGTTCAGGACGAGGCGGGCCACGGGCTCTATCTCTATTCTGCCGCGGAGACGCTGGGGACCTCGCGCGAGGAGATGTACGCGCAGCTGCTGTCGGGCAAGGCCAAGTACTCCTCGATCTTCAACTACCCGACGCTGTCGTGGGCCGACATCGGCGCCATCGGCTGGCTGGTCGACGGCGCGGCGATCATGAACCAGATCCCGCTCTGCCGCTGCAGCTACGGCCCCTACGCGCGCGCCATGATCCGCATCTGCAAGGAAGAGAGCTTCCACCAGCGCCAGGGCTACGAGATCATGGTCACGCTGTGCCAGGGCAGCGCGGCGCAGAAGCAGATGGCGCAGGATGCGCTGAACCGCTGGTGGTGGCCGTCGCTGATGATGTTCGGCCCCTCCGACAAGGAAAGCCTGCATTCCACCGACACCATGAAGTGGAAGATCAAGCGGTTCTCCAACGACGACCTGCGCCAGAAGTTCGTGGATGCGACCGTGCCGCAGGGCCACTACCTCGGCCTGGAGTTTCCCGATCCCGAGTTGAAGCGCGACGAGGCGAGCGGCCACTGGCAGTTCGGCGAGATCGACTGGACCGAGTTCAAGCGCGTCGTCGCCGGCGACGGCCCCTGCAACAAGGAGCGCATGAACGTGCGCACCAAGGTGCAGGAGGACGGCGCCTGGGTGCGGGAAGCTGCGCTGGCGCACGCGAGGAAGCGCGCCGAGCGTGCGGCGGCCGTCCGGGTCGCGGCGGAGTAGGTCGAGCATGATCGCCCAACCCGCCGGCACACACCTCGCGCAGCTCAACGTCGGGCATATCCGCCATGCCACCGACGATCCGCGCATGGCCGAGTTCATGAACGCGCTCGACGCGGTGAATGCGCTGGCCGAGCGCAGCCCCGGCTTCGTGTGGCGCTTCAAGGACGAGGACAGCAACAACGCCACCAACGTGCTGGTGACGCCGGACCCGACCTTCCTCATCAACCTGAGCGTCTGGGAAACGCCGGAGCGGCTCGAGCACTTCGTGTGGAACACGGTGCACAAGCGCTTCTACACGAAGAAGGGCAACTGGTTTGAGCCGATGGCGAAGCCGCATTTCGTCATGTGGTGGATTCCGGCGGGTCATATTCCGACGCCGCAGGAGGCGCTGGCCCGGCTTGACCATTTGAGCGCGAATGGCCCGAGCAACCACGCCTTCGGCTGGGAGAGCCTGCCGGGCGTGGAACGCATCATGCAGCAGCGCTGCGCCTGAGCCGCCCTAACGAGGATCGCCTCCGTGTCCGACGCACCGATGCCGCTCTGGGAAGTCTTCATCCGCAACCGTTCGGGCATGCCGCACAAGCATTGCGGCAGCGTGCACGCGCCCGACGCGGCGATGGCGCTGCAGGCCGCGCGTGACGTCTATACGCGACGCGGCGAAAGCGTCTCGCTGTGGGTGGTTCCGTCCAGTGCGATCACGGCCTCCGACCCGGCCGACAAGGACGAAATGTTCGAGCCCACCGGCAGCAAGATCTATCGCCACCCCACGTTCTACAAGGTGCCTGACGATGTCGGGCATATGTGAACGCGCATGAGCCTCTTCCCCTTCGTCCTCGGCTTGGCGGATGACGCGCTGATCCTTGGCCATCGCTTGTCGGAGTGGTCGGGCAAGGCGCCGATGCTGGAGGAGGACATCGCGCTCTCCAACCTCGCGCTCGACCTGATCGGGCAGGCGCGGCTCTATTATCAATACGCCGGCGAGATCGAAGGCAAAGCTGCGCGACCTGACCAA
>CAWALW010000043.1:0-56900 GCA_963782855.1 uncultured Alphaproteobacteria bacterium
ATGAAGGCTGGCATGGGGGGAGGATATATCTAACTGCGGCGATTTGCGGAGTTTTTGCAAAAAGTGCTCGCAACGTTCGTGGGAAAAGAAATGAGGGAGACGATGGCGGGCGGGGAAAGTCCCGTTTGGCTGGTCTCCCGCAGCAGGATTCGCCGCTTGACCGAAGTACTCCTGGCTGTCCGGTCGGGCGGCCGTTGTGAGTTCTGCGGGTGCAACGAGTTCCTGTACCAGTCGGCACTCACGGGGGAGACCGGCAATTTTTCCGACAAGGCCCATATCGTGGCCTTTCGCGAGGAAGGGCCGCGTGGCGAACAGGATCGGCCTGAGGACATCGATGACATCGATGACATCGAGAATCTCATGCTTCTCTGCCTCAGGGACCATCGGGTTATCGATCGCAACCCCAAGCGCTACACGCTCGAGGTCTTGCGGGAATTCAAGCGTGAGCACGAGGCGCGGATTGCCTTCGCGACCGGGCTCGGCCCAGAGATGCAGACGACTGTTCTGCAATTCACGGGACGAATCGGCCAGTTCGTGCCCGCCATCGCGCGCTCTGAGGTCGTCGATGCGCTGCTGCCGAAGTACCCCGCGGCCGATCCCTTCACCATCGACCTCAATGGCTTCGGCGCAGAAGCGGGTACCGACTACTACGCGGCCGCCGCCCGGCGCATCCGGCAGCGCGTCGCGGAATTGGTTGAGACGGGCGGAATGTTAGAGAAAACCCGGCACCTGAGCATCTTCGCGCTCGGTCCAATTCCCCTTCTCGTCGCCCTCGGCCATGCGGTCGGCAACAAGGTCGAGACACAGTTCTTTCAGTGCCACCGCGACAATCCCGGCCGCCGATGGTGCTGGCGTAACGACGGCGAGCCAGTACGGTTCGAGTTCATTCAGCGGGCCGACGCTGCCGATGCCTTGGAGTTGGGCCTGGCGCTGTCTCTGAGCGGCGATGTCACGTGCGAGTCCCTACCGGCGTTCGCCGCGAACATGCCGTTGTTTGAGGTTCGGCCGGCGACACATAAGCCGGGCACGGCCCTCATTCGCCACCGCAGCGACTTAGACGCTTTCAGGGCGGCGTATCGTCGAACCATCGCCGAGTTGCGCGGCCGCTATCCGGTCCTCAAGCGTATCCACCTCTATCCGGCGGTTCCCGTGCCGGTCGCGGTCGCCTGCGGCTTCGACCTGCTTCCGAAGGTCGATCCCGAGCTGGTCATCTACGACAACATCAAAGAGGAAGGCGGCTTCATCAGGCGCCTCAGCGTGAACGAACATGAGCAATAGCTATCTCGAAGACCTCCTGGCCTCGCAGCGCCTTGACGAGACGAGCGAGGAATGGAAGGCGCTCGATGCCGAAGCCGAGAAGATCGAGGGCATCCTCCGTGCGGCCTATCCGAAGAGCGTGCTCATGTTCACGCACGGCGGTTCGCGGGCCAAGCGCACGATGATCCGCGAGGACTACGACCTCGACGAGGTGAATTACTTCCAGAACGAAGACACCGCGCCAGGCGAAACGCTCGAGGACATTTACGAGAACGTCGCCGGCGTGCTCGACAAACACTACAACGTCCGGCGCAAGCGATCGGCGCTGCGTCTCAGCATGAAGGACGGCCGCGATCTCAAGGTGGACGTGGTGCCCGGTCGCTACGTCGACAACGACCATGACCGATGTCTTCATCCACCAGAACGAGGACACGAAGGAGAGGCTGAAGACCAACATCGTCAAGCACATCGAGCATGTCCGGGATAGCGGCTGCACGGATGTGATCATGCTCGGCAAGCTCTGGCGCACGCGCAACGGCGTCCGCATCAAGACGTTCCCACTGGAGCTGCTCGTTATCGTCGTGCTGAGGGCCGACACCAGCGGCACACTTGAGGATCGGTTTCGCCGTGTTCTGATGGCCTTTGCCGACGGCATTGACGATCTCAAGATCGAGGACCCGGCCAACCCGACAGGCAACGACCTCTCTCACGCCCTGTCCGACAAGCTCAGGCGCGAGATCTCCAAGATCGCTCGCGACACACTCGACGCGGCCGACGAGCAAGGCTGGGAGCACGTTTTCGGCGCGATCGAGACCAAGCAGGCCGCCATCCCGCGCGTCCAAATTCTGCTATCGGCCGCTGCCGCCGCCCCGGTTGCGACCAAACCGTGGAGCTGCGAGGGGTGACACAGCCGTGGTTCGAGCGTGATCCGGCGACGCTTGCCGAACTCGAACGGACGTTGCGTGCACGGTTTCCGACGCTGCACGTTTTCATCAAGGATGACTTGTGCGAAGTCAGAGGCGCCTTCGCTCCAGTCCCAGGCGACAACTACCAGATAGCGTTTGAGCTTCCGCGCCGCTATCCGGCCTCGCTGCCCGCCGTATTCGAGACCGGCGGCCGAATCCCGCGCATCATCGACCGGCACGTCTTCCCCGACGGCTCACTGTGCCTCGGCGTGCCGCTGGCGCTATGGATTTCCCTCCGGGGCGACTTCCGTATCGGGAGCATCGTCGACGGCCCTCTGCGCAGCTACCTCATCGGCAACTCGTTGGTCGAAGAGGGCGAGCCATGGCCGCACGACGATCGTCCTCATGGTGCTGCCGGCATCCTACAGCACCTGGGCGAGCTGATCGGCACGGCCGACCCGCTCATCACCAGCCGTTTTCTCATCGACATCCTGCGGGGCAAGGTTCGTGGGCACTGGCGATGCCCCTGCGGAAGTGGGGCCATGATTCGCAAATGCCATCGGGAAACCACCGAGATTCTGCGCGCCGCACCACCTTCGATGTTGCTGCACGCCGTCGAAACGACCCACAAGGACCTGAAGCGACGGCTTGAACAGGATGCCGCCTAAGCGTTGGGGTTGGCTTTGGGTCATGCATGTTCTAATCACAGCAAATTATGCAGTGATTAGATGCCATGAAGCTTTGGTAGCGGCTTCGGCTCCAAGACCCCTAAAGCGGAATATTGTCGTGCTTCTTCCAGGGGTCCTCCACCCTCTTATTCCGCAGCACGCAGAGGCGCCACACCACCGCCCGCTCACAGCACCGCCAGATGGCGCGCCTCGGCGCCGCGCACGGCCTTGATCGGCAGCCCGCGGTCGAAGGTGACGAGGCGGCCGCCGTTCTTCACGGCGAGGGCGAGGAGATAGACATCGGTGATCTGCCTTGCGCCGAGAATGAAGCCCGCATCGAACACGCTTTCGTCGGTTATCGAAAGATCGTCCGGCCAGAACACGTGGCTCTCCTGTTCCACTTGTCTGGCGAGCACCGATCGCGCGGTCAGCAGGGCGACCGGCCTGGGATAGCCCTTCGATGAAATAATGCGGACGAACCCGTTCTCGGTCAGCGGGCAGCTCGCCCAGCCCTCCGCCCTGTGCTGCGCCCACCAGCTGCGGGCCGTCGCATGATGCACATGGGCGACGTCGAACAGCGGCAGGAGCACATTGACGTCGAGCAGCGCACGCACGCTCACTTGTCCTTGGCGAGACCTGCGTCTTCGAGGTCGGCTTCCTCGATCAGCCGGTCGACCTGCTCCTTGGTCACAACGACCCCTTCTCGGTTGGTCAGGACGAACCAACCGTCCTTGAGCACGTAGGGCGCACTTGCCTCCTCACCGAACCCGGTGGAGCCGCCGGGCTGCGTGAGGCCCTTGCGAGCGAGCTCGGAAAGCACCTGCCCGGCCGTCTTATTCCCGGCACGGGCAAGCTCCTTGGCCGCCTGGAGAATATCGTCGTCGATATCGAGCGTGGTGCGCATCATCTGATGCTATCGCATCAGATGATGCGATGCAAACCCGAGTTCACAACGGAATATTGTCGTGCTTCTTCCAGGGGTTCTCGACCGTCTTGTTCCGCAGCATGTTGAGCGCGCGGCAGATGCGGCGCCGCGTGGTGCTCGGCAGGATCACCTCGTCGATGTAGCCGCGCTCGGCGGCGATGAACGGGTTGGCGAAGCGGGCCTGGTACTCCTTGATGCGCTCGGCGATCTTCTTGGGGTCCGACAGCTCGGCGCGATACAGAATCTCCGCGGCGCCCTTCGGCCCCATCACCGCGATCTCGGCCGTCGGCCAGGCGTAGTTCACGTCGCCGCGGATGTGCTTTGAGCTCATCACGTCGTAGGCGCCGCCGTAGGCCTTGCGCGTGATGACCGTCACCTTCGGCACCGTCGCCTCCGAGTAGGCGAACAGCAGCTTGGCGCCGTGCTTGATGAGGCCGCCGTACTCCTGCGCGGTGCCCGGCAGGAAGCCCGGCACGTCGACGAAGGTGAGGATCGGGATGTCGAAGCAGTCGCAAAAGCGCACGAAGCGCGCGGCCTTGCGCGAGGCGTCGCTGTCGAGCACGCCGGCCAGCACCATGGGCTGGTTGGCGATGATGCCGACGGTGCGGCCTTCCATGCGGGCGAAGCCGGTGACGATGTTCTTGGCGAACTGGTCCTGGATCTCGAAGAAGTCGGCCTCGTCCACGACCTTCAGGATCAGCTCCTTGATGTCGTAGGGCTTGTTGGGGTTGTCGGGGATCAGCGTGTCGAGCGAGGCCTCCGCGCGGTCGGGGCTGTCCTTGGTCGGCAGCACGGGCACGCCGGCCTTGTTGTGCGCGGGCAGGAAGTCCATCAGCCGGCGCATCTGCAGCAGCGTCTCGACATCGTTCTCGTAAGCGCGGTCGGCGATGGACGATTTGGTGGTGTGCACGCGCGCCCCGCCCAGCTCCTCGGCGGTGACCGTCTCGTTCGTCACCGTCTTCACCACGTCGGGGCCGGTGACGAACATGTAGCTCGTGTCCTTCACCATGAAGATGAAGTCGGTCATGGCAGGCGAATACACGTCGCCGCCCGCGCACGGCCCCATGATGACGGAGATCTGCGGGATCACGCCGGAGGCCAGCACGTTGCGCAGGAACACCTCGCCGTAGCCGCCGAGCGCCGCCACGCCCTCCTGGATGCGCGCGCCGCCGGCGTCGAACAGGCCGATGATGGGCGCGCGGTTCTGCAGCGCCATGTCCTGGATCTTGATGATCTTGTTGGCATGCGCTTCCGACAGCGAGCCGCCGAACACGGTGAAGTCCTTGGCGAACACGTAGACCACGCGCCCGTTGATGGTGCCCCAGCCGGTGACGACGCCGTCGCCGGGGATCTTGGTCTTCTCCATGCCGAAGTCGGTGCAGCGGTGCTCGACGTACATGTCGAACTCCTCGAAGGAGTTCTCGTCCATGAGGAGGTCGATGCGCTCGCGCGCGGTCAGCTTGCCCCTGGCGTGCTGCGCGTCGATGCGCGCCTGTCCGCCCCCGAGCCGCGCCGTCGCCCTGCGCCGCTCCAGTTCCTCCAGCACGTCTTTCATGGATGCGCGCCCCGATTCAGGCCAAGCCACCGTCAAACGGGCATAGCACGGGCCTGTTGCGGTGCAAAAGGGCGGTGCGATCAGGGTAAGCGCGTGTTTGTTCCCTCTCCCCATTCTTCATGGGGAGAGGGCGAAGGCGATCAGGTAAGCGCGCGTCGGTGCCCTCTCCCCATTCTTCATGGGGAGAGGGAGAGGGCGCCGACAGCGCCAGCAACCGGCTCGCAGCCTGCATTTCAGCCCAGCGCCGGTCGCGGCGAGCCTTGGCCTCGGCATCCTCGCCCCACTTGGCTGATCTGCCAGTCCTCGTCGACATGCGCCGCCGACCAGGCGGCCTCGGCCGACAGGCGCCCGTGCGCGTGCGCGAGCGCCAGCAGCGCCGAGCCCATCAACGTCGTCATCACGTGGATGGCCGCGAGCTCGAAGGGTCCATGCGGCTCGAGAGCACGCGCGATGGCTTGCGATACCGCCGCTGGTTGCTGCGCCGGCATGATGCCGGCGACGATGGCGAGCGCCGCGCCGTGCCGCTCCCGCGCCCAGCCGAGCACCGGGTCCCAGCTTTCGGACTGCCGGCGGATCAGCTCCTCCGGACCTTCCGCGCGATAGCAGAGCAGATCGCTGCCGGCATACTTGGCGATCTCCGCGCGCACCTCGGCCTGCCGCGCGATCACGCCGTCGATGATGCTGTTGGCGAGCTTGGTCAGCGGCATCGTCGCCGGATCGATGCGCTCGCCCTGCGCCTCCCACTCGGCCGCCACCGCCTCGGCCAGCGCGCGCGTCGGCAGCGCCAGCTCTTCCTTGGCCGGCGTGCGTACCGGCTTATTGTCTAGGAGCAAGCGGAAGCTGCGCACCGTTCCCTCCCCCCTCGTGGGGGAGGGATAGGGAGGGGGGGATTGCAGAACGTCGGCCGTCGGGGTTCCCCCCACCCCTAGCCCCTCCCCACCAGGGGGAGGGGAACGCACCTCGGCAACCGTCACCGTCTCGTAGAACCGCTTCGGCAACGGACGTCGCGGCTCCTGGCCGGGCCTGCGTGGGCGACCATTCGCCGGCTCGCTCATGCCGCAACCTCGCGATCCGCGAGCAGCGCATCGACGGCGGCGAGCAGTCGTCGGGTGCCTCGGCCATCGCATGCGCACCCGCGCCGATCAGCCGCTCCGGCGCGTGATAGCCCCACGTCACGCCAAGCGTCTGCACGCCCGCGGCGAGACCCATCTCGATATCGTAGGTGGTATCGCCGATCATCAAGGTGGCGGCAGGCTCGGCGCCCGTCTCCGCCATCGCCCGCAGGATCATCTCGGGCTGCGGCTTGGACGGGTTGTCGTCCGCGGTCTGGATGGTGGCAAAGCGGCCGTGCCAGCCCTCGCGCTCCAGCAGCCGCGCCACGCCTTTGCGCGACTTGCCGGTGGCGATGCCGAGCAGCACATCGTCACGGCCTACCAGTGCCGTCACCACCTCGCCGATATCAGGATAAAGCGGATCATGCATCTCCGGCATCGCGCGCTTGCCCGGAAAGTCGGTGCGGTAGGCCTCGGCCAGGGCAAGCTGAACCGCCACCGGCTGCTCGCGCGCCAGCACCTGGAACGTCTGCGGCAGCGAGAGCCCGACCACACCCAGGATATCCGTGCGGGCCGGCACCGGCAGCTCCAGCGAGGTGAAGGCATATTCCATCGCCGCGCAGATCGCGTGCTGGCTGTCCACCAGCGTGCCGTCGCAATCGAAGATGACGAGTTTCATGGGCGGGCTTATAGCAGAAAGTGCAAGCCGCCGGTCCAGGGTGGCGATGCGCCACCTAGCCGCTAAGATAGCCCCCAGAACAAGCGCTCCGAGGAGGAAACCATGACCGCCAAGACCTGGGACTTCGTGCACGACCTCGCCAGCGAGGCCAAGTGGACGCCGGGCCTGCGCGAGATCTTCGAGTACCGCGACCTCGGCATCAAGGACGGCACGCACGGCGATTTCGTCGCCCACCTCATCCGCCACAACGGCAAGAAGACCAAGGACGAGGTGCAGCAGTGGCACGTGCACGACTGCACCTTCCAGTTCGTCTATGTCTTGAACGGCTGGGCCACGTTCGAGTACGAAGGCCAGGGGCAGCGCACCATCCGCAAGGGCGACACCATCCTGCAGGTGCCCGGCATCAAGCATCGCGAGATCGCCTGCTCGGAGGACTTCGAGGTACTGGAGATCGTCTCCCCGGCCAACTTCGCGACCCGCATCGTCGAGGCACCGAAGGCGGAAGCGGCGGAGTAGCGTTTTTCTCCCTCTCCCCGCCAGCGGGGAGAGGGTCGGGGTGAGGGGCAGCAACCTGCTCCGCCTCTCATAACAACAGAGGACCAGTCATGCCAAAGATGGGCGACTCACGCCGCAAGAAGATCCAGGCCAAGCAGCGCAAGGCCACCAATGCCAGGCTGCGCGCCGCCAAGATCGCCAAGCGCCAGCGCAACGGCACGAGGGCTGGTGCGGCAGCCGGCTGATCGAGCTGGCGGCTGGGATTGGCGTCCCGGCCGCAGCTGCACGTCATCGCGCCGTCAGTGATCCTGGCCAAGGTCCGTGCTCGGCGCGGATCATTCGTTCGTCGCACTCGCGCCGAGCGATCGACAAAAAGCCGTGGCAGAAGGTGTCCACGCTCCCGGCACGCGAAACCGGACGAAAGCGAAAGGACACACCATCATGACGGACAAGTCCGCGACGACGCAGATGTACAGGATCGTCATCAAGGCGAGCCCGCAGGCAGTCTGGGATGCGCTCACCTTGCCCGAATGGACAGAGCGCTACGGCTACGGCGGCCGCGTCTCATACGACCTGAGGGCCGGCGGGAAGTACAGTCACATGGCCAGCGCCGAAATGAAGGCGGCGGGCATGCCGGACGTGATCATCGTCGGCGAGGTCATCGAAAGCGAGCCGTCGCGCAAGCTGGTGCATACCTGGCACCCGCTGTTCAGCCCGGCCACCTCGGCCGAGCCGCATACCCGCCTCAGCTATGAGATCAACGAGAACCAGGGCGGCCTGTGCACGGTGACCCTGACGCACGACGTGGAAGGCGCCCCGCTGGTAGCCGGCATGGTACCGGGCGGCGGCGATCCTGCCCAAGGCATGGGCGGCTGGCCATGGGCGCTCAGCGATCTCAAGTCCCTGCTGGAAACCGGCAAGCGGATGGCGGATTAGAGCCGTTGCGGCATAGACCCAATCGTCGCGCGCTTGGTCAACCTGTCATCCTCGGGCTTGTCCCGAGGATCCATCCACCAGCAGGTGCGGGCATCATGTGTCCGCATCCGCATCGAACCGGTTCGCATCCAGCCCCAGCAGCTCCCATGTCTTGCGCATGTGCTCCGGCAACGGCGCGGTGACATCGATCGTCTTGCCGCCGGCGGGATGCGGGATCACCAGACGCCGCGCGTGCAGGTGCAGCTGGATGTCTATGCCACTGTCCGCCAGCACCTTATCGCCTTCGTACTTGTTGTCGCCGACGACGGGATGGCCGATCAGGGCCATGTGCGCGCGCAGCTGATGCTGGCGACCGGTGACCGGCTTCAGCGAAACCCACGACACTTTGTGCGCCACCCGGTCGATCACCGAATAGTGCGTCGTCGCGTGCATCGCCTTGTCCTGCTCGCCCGGCAGCGCCTTCCTCACGCGGTCCTCGCCGTCAGGTCCGGCCGCCTTCACCAGCGCCGCCTCCACCTTGCCCTGCGGCGGCCGCGGCACGCCCTTGACCAGGGCCCAGTAGGTCTTCGCCGCCGACCGGGTTTGGAAAGTGCGCCCGAGCTTCGCTGCCGCGTTCCTGGTCTTGGCAACGAGCAGCACGCCCGTAGTGTCCCGATCCAGCCGGTGGACGAGGCGCGGCCTCTCCCCGCCGAAGCGATCGGCCATGCCCGCGAGAATCCCGTCGAGATGCCGCTTCGTGCCCGTGCCACCCTGCACGGCGAGGCCGAAAGGCTTGTTGAGGACGAGCACGACGTCGTCCTCGAACAGGATCATCCTTTCGATGAAATCGCGATCACCCTTGGAGAGACCCAGCGGCGGCACCACCGAAGGCTTGCCTTTCGCCGGCTGTCGCACCACGGCCGGCACGCGCACCTGCTGGCCGGCATCCAGCCGCGCGTTGGCCTGCACCCGCTTGCTGTCGACCCGCACTTGTCCCGAGCGCAGCAGCTTCTGCAGATAGGAATGGCCGACGTCGGGAAAATGCACCCGGAACCAGCGGTCCAGCCGCAGCCCCGCTTCCGTCTTGTCGACGATGATGGTCTCGACCGGAGCACTCATGTCGGCAGCGCGCGCACCAGCCACAGCCCCGCGTACAGGGCCAGTATCGACAAAGCCACGGAAGCCGCCAGATAGAGCGCGGCGGCCGCATAGTCATGCCTTTGCATCAGCAGGGCAAAGTCCATGGAGAAGGCCGAAAACGTGGTGTAGCCGCCGAGCACGCCCGTCATGAGGAAGGTTCGCACCTTCCTGCGAAACCTGAAATTTCAGCGCAAATGCCTCGATGAGCAGGCCCATCGCGAACGAGCCCGTCACGTTGACGAACATGGTCCACCACGGGAACCCGGAGCCGAGCCAGCGGCCCATCCCGACATTGACCGAATGGCGCACACCCGAGCCCAGCGCACCGCCCACCATCGCCCACAGCAGCAGCTTCATGCGGCCGACTTTCCTTCAGGAAGCCTTCGGCAAGGACACCAAACGCCTTTTGGCCGAACTTGCGGACCTCGACAAGCCGAAGCTTCCGCGGCTTGGATCCATCAAACCAGCGCCGTTAACTCTGTGCTTATCCCCGCCGCGCGCTACTCTGGTACAAAAGGGCTAGCTTGCCGCAGCTGCGCCTTGCGGCGCCCATCCTGCTTGGTTCAACCGGCCCGCTTCGCCCTGAGCTTCGCCCAGTAGTCCAGTCGCTTCTTGACTTCCGCCTCGAAGCCGCGCCCCTCGGGCTCGTAGAACTGCTGGCGCGCCATGTCATCAGGGAAATAGTTCTGGCCCGAGAATCCCTCCGCCGTGCTGTGGTCGTACTCGTACCCTGCGCCGTATCCCTCCTCCTTCATCAGCCGCGTCGGCGCATTGAGAATGTGCTTGGGCGGCGCCAGGCTTCCGCCCTTCCTTCGCCGTCCGCATGGCGGCGCCGAACGCCTTGTAGGCAGCATTCGATTTGGGAGCCGTGGCGAGGTAGATCACGGTCTGAGCCAGCGCCAGCTCGCCCTCCGGCGATCCCAGGAAATCGAACACATCCTTTGCGGCCAGCGCCTGCACCACCGCCTGCGGATCGGCGAGCCCGATGTCCTCGATCGCCATGCGCACCATGCGCCGCGCGAGGTAGAGCCGGTCCTCACCGCCATCCAGCATGCGCGCCAGCCAGTAGAGCGCGGCATCCGGATCGGAGCCGCGCACGGCCTTGTGCAGCGCGCTGATCAGGTTGTAGTGGCCGTCCCGCGACTTGTCGTAGAGCGGCGCACGCTGCTGCACCAGCTTGGTGAGGCCATCACGCCCGATCGGGGCGGCGCCGGGCAGCACTGCGGCAAAGACCTCCTCGGCCATGTTGAGGATGGTGCGCCCGTCTCCGTCCGCCATGGCGATCAGGCTTTCGCGCGCCGCCGCGTCAACCGGAAGCGGGCGTCGCTCCTCCTGTCCCGCCCGCGCCAGCAACAGCTCCAGCGCCGGCTCGCCGAGGCGATGGAACACCAGCACCAGTGCCCGCGACAGCAACGCGCCGTTGAGCTCGAAGGAAGGATTTTCCGTCGTCGCGCCCACCAGGGTGATGGTGCCGTCTTCCATGTGCGGCAGGAAGCCGTCCTGCTGGGCGCGGTTGAAGCGGTGGATCTCGTCGATGAACAGCAGCGTACCCTTGCCGGTCTCGCGCTTGCTCTTGGCGCGGTCGAAGGCCTTCCGCAGGTCCTGCACGCCCGAGAAGATGGCTGACAGCTGCTCAAAGGCGAGATTGGTCTCGTCGGCCAGCAATCGAGCCACCGTCGTCTTGCCAGAGCCCGGCGGACCCCACAGGACCATGCTCTGCAGCCGCCCGCTTCGCAGCATGCGGGTCAGCGTGCCATCCGGCCCGACCAGATGATCCTGGCCTACGACTTCCGCGAGCTTCCTCGGCCGCAGCCGGTCCGCCAGCGGCCGCGGCGCCTCCTTCTCGAGCCCCGCTGCCTGGAAAAGGTTTGTCATGGCGTGATCCTAACGGGAACCTGCCGCGGAAGCGACGGTGCGCCTGAGGAGCCAGCAGCCGCGCTTCAGGTTCGACCGCCCTTACCGGCAGCCTTTGGTTGCTCTATACTCCGCGCACATATTGACGTGCTTTTTTGGAGTTTCCTTTTCGGAGTTCCTGTCATGTCACTCGTAAGAGCACAATTCGCGCTCAATTTCTCCAAAGAGATGATCATCGTCCTCATCGCGTGCATGGCGCTTGCCGCCCTTTGGGCAGGCTTCCGCCCGGACATGGTGCGCGACAACGATGGTCGACGCCTCCCGCCAAGCGTGACCGCCCGGCTGACCTTCGTGGTGCTGTTCGTGGTCGCCTATCTTGGCGTGACCGCGCTCGTGCACTTCATCCCTTACGTCGTGAGCAAGATGAGCACGGTCGCGGGCTTCCTGGCCAACATGATCGCCAAGGACAGCGTACCCATCTACGGCCTGCTCGTCGTCTTCGGCCTTTATTCGATCCCGCCGTTCCGCGAGGTCGAGCGCTCGCTGCTGTCCTGGATGCACAGCACCAGCCACCTGCGCAGCGACATGCAGCTCCTGACCAATCATCTGCAGGAGTGCGGGTTCGAGCTCACGTCCGAGGAACGGCGCCGCAACCTGCACCGTCTGGAAGAGCTCGGCATCTACGTCACGGATGGCGACACCAGCCGGATAAACCTGGAATCCGTCGACACCTGGCGCAAGACCACCTCCCTGTCTGCGGCTCGTGCGCGAATGGAATGCGGAGGAACCGCGCGTGCTCACGCAAGAGGATATGAGCGCGCTCGACGACGTCGCGCAGGCCCACGGCCGCAAGACCGGCCTCGCGATGGAGATCATCCGCATGCTCCAGAGCATGCGCGAGAGCGGCGGCTCTGCAGTGACGCTGTCTGCCGTGACCGACATCCTCGGGCAAAATCTCGCACGGCAATCGCCGCGGCGTCGACGAACTCGAAGCCAAGGCCCAGGCCGAACTGGAGAACCCCGCAAGCCCGGATCGCTCCGTTCGCCTTAGCTCCTCAGAGCTGCAGGAGCACCTGATGAAGATCGAGGACTACTTTCACGTCGAATATCGACTGCTGCTCGAACGTGTAGCCAGGCTGGCGGCCAAATCAGTGTTGCACGCCGGTGATGCTGCTGCCGACCGTCTCGATGAGCTGAAGGCCGGCGGCTTCCAGAACCTCGGCGCCATCAGGCCAATCAGCACCAACCGCATTCTGTGGATGTTCCTGTCCGTCGCCTTCGGCGGATTCCTGATCTACTACGTGCTGTGGTTCCCTGCGGTGCTCCGCCGGCTCACGGACATGGGCATCACCGACCCGGCAGCGCGCGAGATGCAGGCGCGCACGTTCCTGATCGGCATAACCGTCTTCGTCACATCGCTTGCGTTTGCAGCAATGGTCGGTGCGCTGTTCGGGTCGAGCAGCCTGCATGCGCGGGCCAAGGACACCCCCTGGGGCAGATACCTCGTCGCGGGCCTCGTCGCCACGGTCGGGTTCTTCTTCCTGCAGATGGTGCGGGAGTTCATCATTCTGGGTCTTCAGCTCACGAATGCACCACTCACTTCGGTCGACCCGGTCGCCAGGATGTTGGGCGTGGCGCCCTGGTTCATCCTGCCGTTCCTCACCGCATTTGCCATTTGCTGGCTCGCGCGCCAGTCGCATTGGCATTCACCATTGGGTCTGAACCTTGGCGCCGGCGTAACGGCAACCTTCGAGCGCGTCGTCGATGGCATTGTCCTCGGCGTCGTCATGCTGCCCGGCTACGTTATTGCGGTCGGCCTGACAGAACTGATCGTCGGCAGGTTACCGCCCATCTTTACGTCCCGCTTCGACGTGCCGATCATGTCGATCATCGCGATCGTTGGCTTTTTCATCGGCGCCCTGGTCTTGCGTGACGTGCGCTCTGCCGCCCACGCGCAGATCGTCATCCGGGAAAGCAACCGCAAGCGATCCACGAAGGTGGAAAAGCCTGTCGCAGCGTCCGGCATGCCGGTCTTGCGCCCTGGCGAGTAGGACCTAGCCGAGCTGCAGGCGCAGGAGACGGTTGCCGCGCCGTACCAGCACGAGCCAGCCCTGCTGAGGTCTGGCGCAGCACCTGCTCGAGGTGGCTCACCGAACCGATGCGGTCGCGCCCGACCTGCAGGATGACGTCGCCCGTCTGGAAACCGTAGCGGGCCGCCGCCGATTGTGGACGGACGGACATCAGAACCACGCCTTGGCGCTCCTCGATCCCCAGGTCGTCGGCGATACCGGGCTGGATAGCTTGCAACGCGAGCCCCATCGAGCGGGTGACCACCAGCCAGGTCCCGGGCGTCCTCCCGCGCGAGCGGCGGCGCAGATCGCAGGGCCACGTCCACGGTCTTGCGTTCCCCGCGCCGCACGATCTCGAGCTGGGCCCGGTTGCCGACGCCTTTTGTCGTCAGCCTATAAAGGATCGCCCGCGTGTCGTCGGCATCATGCCCGTCCACCCGGACGATGATGTCGCCAGGCAGCAGTCCGGCGTCCTCGGCGGGGCTCTTCTCCTGGATGCGAACCACCATCGCGCCCGCCACGCGAGAAAGCTTCAGGCGCTCGGACATCTCACGCGTCACCGGTTCCAGCTTGGCGCCAAGCCAGGGCCGTTCGACCTTGCGGCCCGAGACGGCGCTCTCGACGATCAGCTTCACGAGGTTGGAGGGAATTGCGAAGCCGATGCCGTGCGAGCCGCCCGAGCGCGAGAAGATCGCCGTGTTGATGCCGACCACCTTGCCGGCCATGTCGACCAGCGCGCCGCCGGAGTTGCCGGGATTGATGGCCGCATCCGTCTGAATGAAAATCTGCGCGTCCGAGCGCGTGACGCGCGTGCGGCCCAGCGCCGAGATGATGCCGCTCGTCACCGTCTGGCCGACGCCGAACGGATTGCCGATGGCGAGCACCTGATCTCCCACCTCGATGGCATCGGAATCCGAAAACTCCAGGAAAGGGAAACCGCCCGTACCGGTTTCCATGCGCAGCACGGCGATGTCGGAACTCTCGTCCTGCAACAGTATCTTCGCGTCGAACTCCCGTCGGTCGGCCAGAACCAGCCTGACCTCCGCGGTGCCGGCCACCTTCAGCACGTGCGAGTTGGTTACGACCAGCCCGTCAGCGGACAGGATGACGCCGGAGCCCAGCGAGCTTTGCGTGCGCTCCTGCGGCATGCCGAACCGCTCGCCGTAGAACTTGCGGAAGTCCTCCGAGTAGCCGCCGCCCGGAGTTGGCGCGACCTTACCGCGCACATAGACGTTCACGACCGCGGGGGCGGCCTTCTTCACCACGCCGGAGAATGAATACTGAGCGGCCTCCCTCGTCGGAGGCGGTTGCTTAAGCTGCTGCGCGTCCGCCGCGACAATTGCGGCAATACCACCGGCAACGGCGGTCGCCGCAATCAACCCTGAGCGCCAGGTGGATGCCCGCATGACCCGTCCCTTCGACGATCTTTGCGCGCAAATTATAGAGCCGAGCAACCAGCGCGCAAACCCGCAAGCGCCGGGCCGCAGACGCGGGAGCGGAAGAAAACGCCCCAAAGTCTGGTGACGGCGTCAGGCGCGCGCCGCCTCTTCCTTCATCGCCTCGGAACGGGCCTTGTCTTCCACGCCCTTGACGGACTCGTCGCGATCAACGAGCTCGATGACGGCGACCGGCGCGGAATTCCCGTAACGGTATCCCGCCTTCAGCACGCGCGTGTATCCGCCGGAGCGCGCCTTGTAGCGCGGGCCGAGCGTGTCGAAGAGCTTCTTGACCATGTCCTCATCGCGCATGCGGGAGGCGGCAAGCCGGCGCGAGTTGAGATCGCCGCGCTTGGCGAGCGTGATGTACTTGTCCACCACGCGACGCAGGTCTTTCGCCTTGGCCAGCGTGGTGACGATCTGCTCGTGCCGGATGAGCGAGGCCGCCAGGTTGGAGAACATGGCCTGCCGGTGGCCGGAGTTGCGGCTGAAACGCCGCCCCATCTTGCGATGACGCATTGCAGTACCCTTTCGTTATCGTCGGCGAGGTTCTATGGCCTCGCGTTGCTTCGTGCGAGCAGGGGGAACGATCTCCCGCCCCCTGCCGCTGATCTCAATACTGGTCCTCGAACCGCTTGGCGAGGTCCTCGATATTCTCCGGCGGCCAGTTCGGCACTTCCATGCCGAGGTGCAGGCCCATGCTCGCCAGCACTTCCTTGATCTCGTTGAGCGACTTGCGGCCGAAGTTCGGCGTGCGCAGCATCTCGGCTTCCGTCTTCTGGATCAGGTCGCCGATGTAGACGATGTTGTCGTTCTTCAGGCAGTTCGCCGAGCGCACGGAGAGTTCCAGCTCGTCCACCTTCTTGAGCAGCGCCGCGTTGAACGCCAGCTCCGGCCGGGACTCCGGCTCGACGATCTTGGTCGGCTCCTCGAAGTTGATGAACACCGCCAGCTGGTCCTGCAGGATGCGGGCAGCTAGCGCCACGGAGTCCTCCGCCGTCACCGAGCCGTCGGTCTCCACCGTCATGGTCAGCTTGTCGTAGTCGAGGATCTGGCCCTCGCGCGTGTTCTCGACCCGGTACGACACCTTCTTCACCGGGCTGTAGAGACTGTCGACCGGGATGTAGCCGATCGGGGCGTCGTCAGGCCGGTTGCGTTCGGCCGGCACATAGCCCTTGCCGATCGCGGCCGTGAACTCCATGCGGATCGAGGCGCCCTGGTCCAGTGTGCAGATGACGTGATCCGGGTTGAGGATCTCGACCTCGGAGCTCGCTTCGATGTCGGACGCTTTGACCTGGCCGGGGCCTTCCTTCTTCACCACCATGCGCTTGACGCCGTCCGAGTGCAGGCGCAGCGCGATCTCCTTGATGTTGAGGATCATGTTCGTCACGTCCTCGCGCACGCCGGGAATCGACGAGAACTCGTGCAGCACGCCGTCGATGTGCACGCTGGTGATGGCGGCACCTTGAAGGGAGGAGAGCAGCACGCGCCGCAGCGCATTGCCGAGAGTCATGCCAAAGCCGCGCTCGAGCGGCTCGGCTACGATAGTCGCGATCCGGTCACGCTGACGGCCGGCCTCGATGGCCAGCTTGTTCGGCTTGATCAGATCCTGCCAGTTCTTGTGCAGTACGTTCGCCACGTTAGGCCTCGTGCTTTTCCAGGTCTCGCGCGCCGGACGCAAGCCGGGCGCTTCGCTTCAAATACGTAGTGGTGCGCCGGTTCCGCTACACCCTGCGGCGCTTGCGGGGTCTGCAGCCGTTGTGGGGGATCGACGTGACGTCCCGGATCTGCGTGATCTGGAAGCCGACGGACTGCAGCGCCCGCAGCGCGGATTCACGCCCGGAGCCCGGTCCCATCACCTCGACTTCGAGCACCTTCATGCCGTGCTCCATGGCCTTCTTGCCCGCGTCTTCGGCCGCCATCTGCGCCGCATAGGGCGTCGACTTGCGCGACCCCTTGAAGCCCATCGTGCCGGATGACGACCAGGAGATCGTGTTCCCCTGCGCGTCGGTGATCGTGATCATGGTGTTGTTGAAAGAGGCGCTGACATGCGCCACGCCCGAGGTAATGTTCTTGCGCTCGCGCCGGCGGGGTTTCCCGCGCTGAGCTTGTGGTTCCTTGGCCATATTGACTGCTGCTCCAGGGTCGAATGCGTATGTCGGCGCTCTGTCGGCCCGATCTCGCCGGGCCCGCCGTCGTCCGTCTCTACGTTGCCTTCTTCTTGCCGGCGATCGGCCGCGCCTTGCCCTTGCGGGTCCGGGCGTTGGTGTGCGTGCGCTGGCCTCTGACGGGGAGCGAGCGGCGATGGCGCAGCCCGCGATAGCAGCCGAGGTCCATGAGCCGCTTGATGTTCATCGCCGTGTCGCGCCGCAGATCGCCTTCCACGGCGTAGTCCCGATCGATCGCTTCGCGGATATGCAGGACCTCCGCATCGGTCAGTTCATGCACGCGCCGCTTTTCGGGGATGCCGACCTTCGTGCAGATATCATTCGCCAGCCTCGGCCCGATGCCGTGAATGTATTGAAGGGCAATGACGACGCGCTTCTGCGTTGGAATGTTGACGCCTGCGATACGAGCCACATCTATCTCCCAGATACGGCGTTCGATGCGCGCCAGTGACAGCCGCCGCAGCCGTCCGACGCATAAAAGCCCAACGCGCAAGACGACCGGGTCCGGCACCCATATGCCGGTCTCGATCGTACTGCTGTTGGTCGAATTTTCCGCATTCTCTAAACTACAGGGTGTATTGCGTCAATGGCCCCAAATGTCACGGTTTTCCGTGCCCTAAGTGGCGTTCGATAGCGTCCAGAACCTCCGGGATGGGCGCCATCCCGTCGACCGTCTTGAGGATGCCTTTGCAGAAGTAGTAGCCCGTCAGCGGCGCCGTCTCCCGGTAGTAGACCATGAGGCGGCGTGTCACAGTGTCCGCATTGTCGTCGGGGCGCCGGGTGAACTCGGTTCCCTGGCAGACGTCGCAAGCCCCCCTCAACGTCGGGCGCTTGAACCGGTCGTGGTAGCCCTCGCCGCACTTGGCGCAGGTGAACCGGCCAACGATGCGCTCCACGAGCTTGGTGTCGTCCACCTTGAGTTCGATCACGGCATCGAGCTGCTTTTTCTTCTCCGCCAGCATCTTGTCGAGGGCAGCGGCCTGCTGGAGGGTGCGCGGGAAGCCATCGAGGATCATGCCGGCCTTGCAGTCGGGCCGGTCGATGCGCTCGGCAATGATGCCGACCACCACCTCGTCCGGAACCAGGTCGCCCCGGTCCATGATCGCCTTTACGTGCTTGCCGATTTCCGTGCCGGCCTGCACGGCCGAGCGCAGCATCTCGCCCGTGGAGAGCTGGATCAGCCCGTGTCGGGCCGCGAGTTCCTTGGCCTGCGTGCCCTTTCCCGCCCCGGGCGCGCCAAGCAGTATGAGGTTCATATTCGCCTCGTCGCGCCCCGCAGCTTGGCCTTCTTGATGAGGCCCTCGTACTGGTGTGCCAGAAGATGGCTCTGCACCTGGGCGACCGTATCCATCGTCACGCTGACCGCAATCAACAGCGAGGTGCCGCCGAAGTAGAACGGCACCGCCAGATTGGTAATGAGCACCTCAGGCAACACGCACACCGCCGCCAGGTAGATGGCGCCGACAACCGTCAGCCGCGTCAGCACGTAGTCGATGTATTCAGCCGTCTTCGCGCCCGGGCGGATGCCTGGCAGGAACCCGCCGTACTTGCGCAGGTTATCTGCCGTCTCCTGCGGGTTCAGCACGATCGAGGTGTAGAAGAAGGCGAAGAACACGATGAGCGCGACGTAGGTCAGCAGGTAGAGCGGCTGGCCGCGTCCGAGCGCCGCCACGATCGCGGTCAGCCAGTCCGGCCCTCCGGTCGAGAGGCCCGCGACGGTTATCGGCAGCAGCAGGAGCGAGGAAGCGAAAATCGGCGGAATGACGCCGGACGCATTGAGCTTCAGCGGCAGGTGCGAGGCATCGCCCTGGAACATGCGGTTGCCGGTCTGGCGTTTCGGGTACTGCACCAATAGTCGCCGCTGCGCCCGCTCGATGAAGACGATTGCCGCGACGACGGCCAGCATCACGACGCTGAGCACGATCAACACCGGCCAGGAAATCGCGCCCTGCCGCGACAGCTCCAACGCCCCTACGATCGCGCTCGGAAGACCGGCGACGATCCCCGCCATGATGATGAGCGACGTGCCGTTGCCGACGCCGCGCGCCGTGATCTGCTCGCCGAGCCACATCAGGAACATGGTGCCGCCGACGAGTGTCGCCACCGTGGTGAGGCGGAAGAACAGGCCGGGATCGAGAACCACGGAGCCTGCGGCGCTGCGCTGGCCCTCGAGGCTGTAGGCGATGCCGAACGCCTGGAACGCGGCCAGGGCGACCGTCAGGTAGCGCGTGTACTGGTTAAGCTGCTTGCGTCCCTGCTCGCCTTCCTTCTTCAGCGTCTCCAGCGAAGGCACCACGCTTTGCATCAGCTGCATGATGATGGAGGCGGAGATGTAGGGCATGATGTTGAGCGCAAAGATCGCCATGCGCTCGATGGCTCCCCCCGCGAACATGTTGATCATCCCGAGCAGGCCGGAGGCCTGGCTCTGGAACGCCTGCTGGAACGCGACCGGGTTTATGCCGGGAATGGGGATATAGGTTCCGAGGCGATAGACGAGCAGCGCCGCAAGCGTGAACCAGATGCGCTTCTTGAGCTCTTCCGCCTTGGAAAACGCGCCAAAGTTCAGGTTGGCGGCAAGTTGCTCGGCTGCAGAAACCATTGCAGTTCTCCTTGGGCCGCGGCCCGGAGGCAGGCGCTAAGCCGCCCCGCAGCCCTCAGCCCACGCGATACATGGTGCCAGCGGCGCCGGACCGCAACGCTGCGGGCGCCCCCTCATTCCTGGCTCGCCGCGGGCTTCGACTTGTTCAGGGCCGCCTTCTTCGCGGCGCTCTTCTTGCGCTTGGCCTCGTCGGCCGCGAGAACCTTTTTCTCGATCAGCTTGATGGTGCCGCCCGCCTTCTCCACGGCCGCCTTGGCCGACGCGGTGGCGTGATCCACGGTCAGGGTGAGCGCCGCCTTCAGCTCGCCGTCACCAAGCAGGCGAAGGCCATCCAGGGGACGGCGCACCAAACCCGCGGCGATCAGCGCCTTCACGTCAATCGGCTGCTTGGCATCGAGCTGCCCGGCCTCGACCGCCGCCTGGAGCCTGCCAAGGTTGACCTCGTTCCACGCCTTCCGGTTCAGCTTGCTGAAGCCGCGCTTGGGCAGACGCCGATGCAGCGGCATCTGTCCGCCCTCGAAGCCGCCGATGCTAACACCGGAGCGCGCCGTCTGGCCCTTGCCGCCGCGGCCGCCGGTCTTGCCCACGCCCGAGCCGATGCCGCGCCCTATCCGAACGCGCACCTTGCTCGAGCCGGGATTGTCCTTGAGTTCATTGAGACGCATGGCGCCCTAATCTCCGTTCAGGCCTTGTCCTCGACGATGCGCACGAGGTGGCCGATTTTCGCGATCATGCCCCGCACTTCCGGCGTATCCTTCAGGGTCCGCTTGCGGTGCATCTTGTTCAGGCCGAGACCCACGAGGGTCTGTCGCTGGATGCCCGGGCGGCGCGATGCGCTACCGATCTGTTCGACCGTGAGCATCTTGCCACCCCCCTGCCGGGCCTTGCCTTTGCTGTTTTCTGCCATCGCCAACACCTCAAGCCGTCTCGGCAGCCAGCTCAGGATCTGCGGCCGCGCCATCACGCCGACGCGCCACGATCTCGCTGACCTTCTTGCCGCGCCGCGCCGCGACTGCCCGTGGATTTTCCTGATGCTTCAGCGCGTCGAAGGTCGCACGTACCAGGTTGTAGGGGTTGGTGCTGCCGAGCGACTTGGCGACCACGTCCTGCACGCCGAGCATTTCGCAGACCGCGCGGGTCGGGCCGCCGGCGATGACACCGGTGCCGGGCGGTGCCGAGCGCAGGAGCACCTTGCCGGCGCCATGCTTGCCTTGGGAATCGTGATGCAGCGTGCGGCCCTCGCGCAGCGGCACGCGCACCAGGCTACGGCGCGCTTCCTCGGTCGCCTTGCGGATCGCCTCGGGCACCTCGCGCGCCTTGCCGTGGCCGAAGCCCACGCGGCCCTTCTGGTCGCCGACGATGACCAGCGCGGCAAATCCGAACCGCTTGCCGCCCTTCACGACCTTGGCGACGCGATTGATGTGCACGAGCTTGTCTTTGAACTCGCTGTCGCGCTCCTCGCGATCGCGGTTCCGTTCCCTGCTAGGACGAGCCACTTCGATGCCTTTCCTACTAGAAGCTGAGGCCGCCTTCGCGGGCGCCGTCAGCGAGTGCCTTGATGCGGCCGTGAAACCGGTAGCCGCCGCGGTCGAACACAACTTGGCTGACGCCCGCCTTGACGGCGCGCTCGGCCAGCAGCTTGCCGACGGCAGTCGCGGCCGCCTTGTCGGCGCCTGTCTTCAGCTTGCCCTTGAGGTCCTTTTCCATGGTCGACGCGGCAACCAGGGTATGGCCCCGCGTATCATCGATGACCTGGGCATAGATATGCCGCGACGACCGGTGGACGGACAGCCTGACACGTCCCTCGGAATTCGCCTTCAGGCTCGTACGAACCCGTCGCTTGCGCCGATCGAAGGCATTCAGTTTGCGCAACATGCCGCCACTCTCACTTCGTCTTGCCAACTTTGCGGTGGATGTACTCGCCCTGGTAGCGGACGCCCTTGCCCTGATAGGGCTCGGGAGGCCGCGAGGCGCGTATCTCGGCGGAGAGCTGCCCCACCTTCTGCTTGTCGATGCCGGAAACCGTGACGATCTCCTGCTTCGCGCCACCCACGGTCACCGTGACACCTTCCGGTATCTTGTGCTCGACGTCGTGGCTGAAACCCAGCTGCATCTGGAGGCCGTCCTTGCCCTTCATCGCAGCGCGAAAACCCACGCCGTGAATCTCGAGCACCTGCGAGTAGCCCTTGGTCACGCCTTCGACCAGGTTCATGACCTGCGTGCGTGCCATGCCCCACATCGCCCGGGCTTGGTTGGTGTCCTCGCCGAGGGTCACCTCGACGCCTTCAGCGGTCTTGGCCACCTTGACCTGATCGGGACAGGTGAACGAGAGCTCCCCCTTGGGGCCCTTCACCGTCACCTTCTGGCCGGACACCGTCGCGGTAACACCCGACGGCACTTGCACCGGCTTCTTGCCTATTCGCGACATCGATCAGTCCCTTGCTCCAGTCTGCCGGCCATCAAAACACACTGCACAGGATCTCGCCGCCCACGTTCTCTTCCCGGGCGCGCGAGTCGGACATCACGCCTTTCGGGGTGGAGAGAATGGAGACGCCCAGCCCGTTCGCGACGGTGCCGAGATCGCGCACGGCGGAGTACACCCGCCGGCCCGGCGTCGACACCCGCTTGATCTCGCGGATCGCCGGCTGGCCGTTTGAGTATTTGAGCTCGATCTCCAGTTCCGGCGGCAAATTCTTGTGCTCGATCCGGGCATAGCCGCGGATATACCCCTCGGAGGCAAGCACATCGAGAACACGCGCGCGCAGCTTGGACGCCGGCGTGGAGACCTTGGGGCGGCGACGCATCTGCGCGTTGCGGATGCGGGTAAGCAGATCGCCCAACGGATCGTTCATGGCTACCTCCTTACCAGCTCGCCTTGGTCATGCCGGGGATGAGCCCCTGGCTCGCCAGTTCCCGCAGCATATGCCGGCACACCTTGAGCTTGCGGTAGTACCCGCGCGCGCGCCCGGTCAGCTCGCACCGATTCCGCACCCGCGTAGCCGACGAATTTCGCGGCAGTTGCAGCGAGCTTCAGCCTCGCAGCAAACCGCTCCTCGCTCGGCTTGTTCTGGTCGTCGGCAATCGCCTTCAAGCGCTTGCGCTTGGCAGCGTACTGGGCGACCAGTTTCCTGCGGTGGTTGTTCTTGTTGACGGAACTTGTCTTTGCCATTCAGTCCTCCACGCCGTGCGCTTACGCTTGGCGAAACGGAAAGTTGAACCCGCGCAGCAGAGCGCGCGCCTCGTCGTCGGAACTCGCGGTCGTGCAGACGATCACATCCATGCCCAACACCTCGTCGACTTGGTCGTAGTCGATCTCGGGAAACACGATGTGTTCGCGCAACCCCATCGAGAAGTTGCCGTTCCCATCGAAGCTCTTGGGGTTGAGACCGCGGAAGTCCTTCACGCGCGGCAGCGCGATCGTAACGAGCCGATCCACGAACTCGTACATACGGTCGCCGCGCAGCGTCACCTTGGCACCGATCGGCATGCCCTCGCGCAACTTGTAGACCGCGATCGACTTGCGCGACCGGGTCACGACGGCGCGTTGCCCCGCGATCATCGCCAGGTCCTTCGCCGCCGACGTCCACCTTCTTCTTGTCGTTTACGGCCTCGCCGACACCCATGTTGAGAACGATCTTCTCGATGCGCGGGATCTGCATCACGTTCTCGTAGTTGAACTCCTTCTTCATCTCCTCGCGCACCACCTTCTCGTAGTGCGTCTTCATGCGCGGGCGATAATCCTTCGAGCGGGCAGCCGGCGGCGGAGCCTTGTCGCCCTTGGGCGCAGCCCCCCTGCCGTCCTTGCCGCGCGCAGCCTTGCCGTCCTTCGCCGGCTTAGCAGCCTTGGCAGCCTGGTCAGCCGGCGGCTTGCCCGCCTTGGCCGGCTTCTCGGCGCCTTCGCCCTTGGCGCCTTTGGGTTTCTCGTCCGCAGCCATGACTAACGGTTCTCCGGAATCTGCTCGCCCGACCGCTTCGCGACCCGCACCTTGCGGCCGTCGGCGAGCACATCGAACTTGATACGCGTCGGCTTGCCGTCCTTGGGATCTTCCAGCGCCAGGTTGGAAAGATGGATCGGCGCCTCCTTGGTGATGATGCCGCCTTCCTGCTGCGGCGTCTGGCGCTGGTGCCGGCGCACCGTGTTGACGCCGCGTACGAGCGCGCGCCCTTCCTTGGGCATCACCTGGAACACTTCGCCCTTCTTGCCCCTGTCGCGGCCGCTGAGAACGATGACGCGATCGCCTTTCCTGATCCGCTGCATTACAGGACCTCCGGCGCCAGGCTGACGATCTTCATGTGGTTCCTTGCCCGCAGCTCGCGCGTCACGGGTCCGAAGATGCGCGTGCCGATCGGTTCGCCCTGAGGGTTGATCAGCACGGCCGCGTTGCGGTCGAAGCGGATCAGCGATCCGTCGGGCCGGCGCACGCCCTTGGCCGTCCGCACGACCACAGCCTTCATCACTTCGCCCTTCTTCACGCGCCCGCGCGGAATGGCCTCTTTGACGCTGACCACGATGATGTCACCGATGGTGGCATACCGGCGCTTGGACCCGCCAAGCACCTTGATGCATTGCACGCGACGCGCGCCGGAATTGTCGGCAACGTCGAGGTTGGTTTCCATCTGGATCATTGGCCGGCTTCCTGTCCCGCACTCGTTCCCTGGTCAGCGATTGCTTGATCGGCCCGTCGCAACGGGCCGCCAGCATCACGCTTTCCTGTCCTTCAAAACCACCCAGCGCTTGTTCTTCGAGATGGGCCGGCTCTCCTCGATCCAGACCACATCGCCGACCTTGAACGTGTCTTCCTCATCATGCGCGTGGAACTTCGTCGACCGGCGCACCGTCTTCTTCAGCAGGGGATGCGTGTAGGTCCGCTGGACCTGAACGACCACGGTCTTGGTGTTCTTGTCGGACACCACGACACCCTGCATGACACGCTTAGGCATGTTCGACCCTCAACCCTTCTGGCTGCCAGCGCCGCCCGTGCGCCGCTGACCTTCGACCGTCTTGATACGCGCGATGTCGCGGCGAACCGTACGCACGCGCGAAGTGTTCTCCAGCTGCCCCGTCGCCCGCTGAAAGCGCAGGTTGAACTGCTCCTTCTTCAGGTCGCCCAGCTTCTCTTGAAGCTGGTCGGGGGACATGGCTCGCAGCTCTTCCGGTTTCATCACACCCTCACGCCTGCCGTTTGACGATGCGCGTCTTGATGGGAAGCTTCGCCGCGCCAAGGGTCAAAGCCTCCCGCGCCGTCGCTTCGTTCACGCCGTCCAACTCGAACATGATCCGGCCGGGCTTGACGCGGGCGATCCAAAGCTCGGGCGAACCCTTGCCGGAGCCCATGCGCACTTCCACCGGCTTCTTCGTCACCGGGATATCCGGGAAGATCCGGATCCACACCCGGCCGGCGCGCTTCATGCCACGCGCGATGGCACGCCGCGCCGCCTCGATCTGACGCGCCGTGAGCCGATCCGGCTCCACGGCCTTGAGGCCGAAGGAACCGAAGTTGAGTTCGGTGCCGCCCTTGGCCTTGCCGTGGATGCGGCCCTTGTGCGCCTTGCGGTATTTTGTTCTGGTCGGTTGCAGCATGGCGGGTGCCCTTAAGCCTTGGCCGCCTCGGCCGGACGGTCGCCTGTCCAGCTGTCGCGCTCGCCTCCGCGGCGCCTGCCGCCGCCCTCCTGGGCCTCGATGAGGCGCTTCTCAGCCGCCATCGGATCGTGGTCCATGATTTCGCCTTTGAAGATCCAGACCTTCACGCCGATGATGCCGTAGGCGGTCTTCGCCAGGCCGTAGCCGAAGTCGATGTCGGCACGCAGCGTATGCAGCGGCACGCGGCCCTCGCGATACCACTCCGTGCGCGCGATCTCGGCGCCGCCGAGGCGGCCGGCGCAGTTGATGCGAATACCCAGCGCACCGAGCCGCAGGGCCGACTGCACCGAACGCTTCATCGCGCGCCGGAACGCCACCCGGCGCTCGAGCTGCTGCGCGATGGTCTCGGCGACGAGCGTCGCGTCGATCTCGGGCTTCCTCACCTCGAGGATGTTGAGATGCACGTCGGACGACGTCAGCTTGGCGAGCTCGCTGCGCATCTTCTCGATGTCGGCGCCCTTCTTGCCGATCAGCACGCCGGGCCGCGCGGTGTGCACGGTGACGCGGCACTTCTTGTGCGGGCGCTCAATCACCACCTTCGAGATTCCGCCGGCGCGGCGCTGCTTGAGGATATGGTCGCGAATGCGTATGTCCTCGTGCAGCAAACGCCCGTACTCGCCCCGGCTGGCAAACCAGCGGCTGTCCCACGTGCGATTGATGCCGAGGCGCAGCCCTACCGGGTTTACTTTGTGACCCATCAGGCGGTCTCCTTCGTCTTCGTCTTGGCCTTCTCGGCGCTTCTGTTCTTCTTCGTCGCGGGCGCCTCTTCGGCCTTCTCCTCGACTTCCTTGACCACGACCGTCAGCTGCGCGAACGGCTTCTCGACCGGGCTCATGCGTCCCCGGCCTCTCGCATGAAAGCGCCGCATGACCAGGTTCTTGCCGACGTGGGCCTCTGTCACGACCAGGTCGTTCACATCCAGGTTGTGATTGTTCTCGGCGTTCGCCACCGCCGACATCACACACTTCCTCACATCCCGCGCGATGCGCTTGCGCGAGAACTCGAGGTCCGCCAGCGCGACATCCACCTTCTTGCCGCGGATCATCTGGGCAACGAGGTTGAGCTTCTGCGGGGAAACCCTGAGGTTCCTCACCACCGCCCGTGCCTCGGTGTCGTCCAGCGCCCGCTCGCGTTTCGCCTTGCCCATTTGCTTTCCCCGACGCCTTAGCTCGCCGCCGCCGGCTTCGCCCTGACGGCTTTCTTGTCGCCGCTGTGCGAATGGAACGTGCGCGTGGGCGAGAACTCGCCGAACTTGTGGCCGATCATGTCCTCGGTCACGTTCACCGGAATGAACTTCTGGCCGTTGTAGACGCCGAAGGTCAGGCCGACGAACTGCGGCAGGATCGTCGAACGCCGGCTCCAGATCTTGATGATGTCATTGCGGCCGGCGCCCCGGGCCTTCTCTGCCTTCTTCAGCAGATAGCCGTCGACGAACGGACCCTTCGAGATTGAGCGACTCATGCTTGCTGCCCTACTTCGACTTGCTACGGGAGCGGATGATGAACTGATCCGTCGCCTTGTTCTTGCGGGTCTTGGCACCCTTGGTCGACTTGCCCCAGGGCGTTGCCCAGTGCTTGCCGCCCTTCGTGCGGCCGCCGTTCGGATGGTCGACCGGGTTCATCGCAATCGAGCGAACCGTCGGACGCCTGCCCTTCCAGCGGGTACGGCCGGCCTTGCCGACCGTCTCGTTCAGATGATCGGGATTGGAGACTGCGCCAACCGTGGCCATGCATTCCGCCCGCACGCGCCGCGTCTCACCCGAGTTCAGGCGAAGGATGGCCCAGCCGGCATCGCGCCCGACGAGCTGCGCGTAGGACCCTGCCGATCGCGCCATCTTGCCGCCGGCGCCGGACTTGAACTCGATGTTGTGCACGATCGTGCCGACCGGGAGCGAAGCGAGCTGCATCGCGTTGCCGGGTTTCACGTCGGCCTTCACGCCGGCCACCACGCTGTCGCCCACCGCCAGCCGCTGCGGGGCCAGAATGTAGGATTGCGTACCGTCCTGATACTTGAGGAGGGCGATGAACGCCGTGCGGTTGGGATCGTACTCGAGACGCTCCACCCGGGCCGGCATGTCGAGCTTGGTGCGGCGGAAATCTACGCGCCGGTAGGCCTGCTTGTGCCCGCCGCCGATGTGCCGCGTCGTGATCCGTCCATGGTTGTTGCGGCCACCCGTTTTGGTCTTGCCGTCGGTGAGCATCTTCACCGGCGCGCCTTTCCAAAGCTGGCTGCGGTCCACCAGAACGAGCTGGCGCAGACTGGGAGTCATCGGACGATACGTTTTGAGGGCCATAACGCTTCTCCTAGAGCCCTGTCGTTACGTCGATGGTGTGGCCCTCTTCGAGGGTCACGATCGCGCGCTTGGTGTCGCTCTGCCGGGAGCGGATGTTGCGGAACGCCTTCATCTTGCCCTTGCGAACCTGGGTGTTGACCGCCTTCACCTTCACGCTGAAGAGGCTCTCGACGGCAGCCTTCACATCAGCCTTCGTCGCATCGTTGGCGACCTTGAAGACGACCTGGTTGTGCTCCGATACCAGGGTCGACTTCTCCGTGATCGCCGGCGCCCGGATCACGTCGTAGGCGTTCTTCTTCTTGCTCATTTGAACCGCGCCTCCAGCGCCTCGACGGCCGATTTGGTCAGCACCAGCCTGCGGCGGCGAAGAATGTCGTAGACGTTGATCCCCTGCACCGGCAGCACGTCGATGTTGGGGATGTTGCGCGCAGCCCGCGCGAACGCCGGCTCGATCTCGGCGCCGTCGATGATAAGAGCGTTGGTGAGTTCGAGCTTGCCGAAGCGCTCCTTCAGCCCCTTGGTCTTGCCGTCCGAAGCGGCCTTGTCGATCACCACGATCTCGCCCGCCTTCGCCTTGGCGGAGAGCGCGTGGCGCAGGGCCAGCGCGCGCACCTTCTTCGGCAGGTCGATCGCGTGGCTGCGCGGCTTCGGGCCGAAGGCCTTGCCGCCACCCCGGAACTGCGGGGCGCCCTTGTCGCCGTGGCGGGCGCCGCCCGTTCCCTTCTGCCGGTACATCTTCTTGCCGGTGGTCGTCACCTCCGACCGGTCCTGCGCATGATGCGTTCCCGCCATGCGCTTCAGCATCTGGTAGCGCACCATGCGGTGGATCAGGTCTTGGCGCGGCTCGAGCCCGAAAATCGCGTCGTTGAGTTCGACCTCGCCGGCGTTGCCGGCGTCCAGTGTTCTCACTGCGGCCTTCATGATTTTGCTCCCGCAGCATCCTTGGTCTCGGCCGATGCGGCCGCCGGCGCCTTGCGGAACGAGCCGGGCTTGGGCGCATTGGCGGGCAGTGCCCGCTTCACGGCATCGCGCACCAGCACCCAGTTGCCCTTGCTCCCCGGAACCGCGCCGCGCACGAGCAGCAGCCCCTTGTCCTTGTCGGTCTGCACGACTTCCAGGTTCTGCGTCGTGACCTGCTCGCTGCCCATGTGGCCGGCCATCTTCTTGCCCTTGAACACCTTGCCCGGGTCCTGGCGCTGGCCAGTCGAGCCATGGCTGCGGTGCACGACGGAGACGCCGTGGCTGGCGCCCAGGCCACGGAAGTTCCAGCGCTTCATGGCGCCTTGGAACCCCTTGCCCTGGTTCGTGCCGGTCACGTCCACGTGCTGGCCGATGACGAAGTGGTCCGCGGTGATCTCCGCGCCGACCTCGATCATGTTGTCGGGGCTCACGCGAAACTCGACGATCTTGCGCTTCGGTTCGACCTTGGCGACCGCGAAATTCTCACGCTGAGCGCGCGATACGCGAGACGGCTTGCGCATGCCGGCGCCGAGTTGCAGCGCCGTGTAGCCGTTCTTCTCGTCCGTCCGCTGGGCCAGCACCTGCACGTTCGGCAGCTTGAGCACCGTGACGGGCACGTGTTCGCCGGCATCCGTGAAGATGCGGGTCATCCCAACCTTCTGCGCGATTACGCCGGAGCGCATGTTCCGCGTCCTTCCTAGAGCTTGATCTCGACGTCGACGCCGGCAGCCAGGTCGAGCTTCATCAGCGCATCGACCGTCTGCGGCGTCGGATCCACGATATCGAGAAGCCGCTTGTGCGTGCGCATCTCGAACTGCTCGCGGCTCTTCTTATCGATGTGCGGCGAGCGATTGACTGTGAAGCGTTCGATCCGCGTCGGCAGCGGGATGGGTCCGCGCACCTCGGCTCCGGTGCGCTTGGCCGTGTTGACGATCTCGCGCGTGGAAGCATCCAGCACGCGGTGGTCGAAGGCCTTGAGCCGTATTCTTATATTCTGGCTTTGCATATCCCGCTCACCTAAACGCGAGAAGCGCCCGACCTGCCGGGCGCTCCATGTGTTCTCTCTACTCTATGATACTTGTGACGACGCCGGCGCCGACGGTGCGGCCGCCCTCGCGGATGGCAAAGCGAAGCTTCTCCTCCATCGCGATCGGCGTGATCAGCTCGATCGTAACGGCAACATTGTCGCCGGGCATCACCATCTCCGTGCCCTCAGGCAGAGACACGACACCCGTCACGTCAGTCGTCCGGAAGTAGAACTGGGGACGGTAGTTGGTGAAGAACGGCGTATGACGCCCGCCCTCCTCCTTCGTCAGGATGTAGGCCTCAGCCTTGAACTTCTTGTGCGGCTTGATCGAACCCGGCTTGCACAGAACCTGGCCACGCTCCACCGCGTCCTTGTCCACGCCCCGCAGCAGGCAGCCAACGTTGTCGCCGGCCTCACCCGAGTCCAGCAACTTGCGGAACATCTCAACGCCCGTGACAACGCACTTCTGCGTGTCCCTGAGCCCGACGATCTCGACCTCCTCGCCGACCTTGATCTTGCCGCGCTCGATCCGGCCCGTCACAACCGTGCCACGCCCCGAGATCGAGAACACGTCCTCGATCGGCATCAGGAACGGAAGGTCCGTCGGCCGCTCAGGCAGCGGGATGTAGGTATCGATCGCCTCAAACAGCTTCAGGATCGCCTCGTCCGCAAGCGGGCCCTTCTCACCGTTCAGAGCCTTGATCGCAGCACCACGGATCACCGGCACATCATCGCCCGGGAACTGGTACTTCACCAGAAGCTCGCGAACCTCCATCTCGACCAGGTCCAGGAGTTCAGGGTCGTCCACCACGTCGCACTTGTTGAGGAACACCACGATGTAGGGAACGCCAACCTGCCGCGCCAGCAGGATGTGCTCCCTGGTCTGCGGCATCGGACCGTCCACCGCCGACACAACCAGGATCGCCCCGTCCATCTGCGCCGCGCCCGTGATCATGTTCTTCACGTAGTCGGCATGACCAGGGCAGTCCACGTGCGCGTAGTGGCGCTTCTCCGTGGCATACTCAACATGCGACGTCGCAATCGTCAGGATCTTCGTCGGATCGCGACGACCCTGGCTCTCGGACGCCTTCGCAACCTGGTCGTAGGAGATCGCCGTCGCCGTCCAACCCTTGTCCGCGATACCTTCGTCAACGCCGCCGTCAACGTCGTCTTGCCATGATCAACGTGGCCTATCGTGCCAACGTTGCAATGCGGCTTGTTCCGCTCAAATTTCGCCTTCGCCATGGCGGCTCTCCTACCTGTCTATACCGTCCCGGCCACTCGCGCCGGACTAGGGTTCCCTACGCGTACTTTGCTTTGACTTCGTCGGCGACGTTGCGCGGCACTTCCGCGTAATGCGCGAACTGCATCGTGTACATGGCGCGCCCCTGGCTCATGGAGCGCAGCTGGCTCACGTATCCGAACATGTTGGCGAGCGGCACGTTGGCCCGCACCACGGTGGCGTTGCCGCGCATCTCCTGCGTGCGGATCTGGCCGCGGCGGCTGTTGATGTCGCCGATCACGCTGCCGACGAAATCGCCCGGTGTCACGACCTCAACGTCCATGATCGGCTCGAGCAGCTTCACGCCGGCCTTCCCGCAACCCTCGCGCATGGCCTGGCGGGACGCGATCTCGAACGCGATGGTGGAGGAGTTGACCTCATGATAGTCGCCGTCAAACAGCGTGACCTTCATGTCGACCATGGGGAAGCCGATCAGAACGCCGGAATCCCACACCGACTGCACGCCCTTCTCGACGCCCGGGATATACTCCTTCGGCACCACGCCGCCGATGATCTCGCTTTCGAACTCGTTGCCCTTGCCCGGCTCGTTCGGCTCCAGGCGAAGCTTCACGCGCGCGAACTGGCCCGTGCCGCCCGTCTGCTTCTTGTGCGTGTAGTCGATCTCGGTCGCGCGCGCGAGCGTCTCGCGGTAGGCCACCTGCGGCGCGCCGACGTTCACCTCGACCTTGTGCGTACGCTTCAGGATGTCGACCTTGATCTCCAGATGCAGTTCGCCCATCCCCTTGATGATGGTCTCGCCGCTCTCCTGATCTGAGGTCACCCGGAACGACGGGTCTTCCGCCGCCAGTTTTGACAGCGCCACACCCATCTTCTCGACGTCGGCCTTGGTCTTCGGCTCGATCTTCATCTCGATGACGGGGTTCGGGAAATCCATCTTCTCGAGCAGCACGGCCTTGTTTGGATCGGACAGCGTCTCACCCGTGCGCGTGTCCTTGAGACCGGCAAGCGCGATGATGTCGCCCGCGAACGCCTCTTCGATCTGCTCGCGATCGTCCGCGTGCATGAGATACATGCGGCCGACACGCTCTTTCCTGTCGCGCGTGGTGTTGGCGAGCGCCATGCCGGACTTCACCGTGCCGGAATAGACCCGGCAGAAGGTGATGCTGCCGACATGCGGGTCGTCCATGATCTTGAACGCCAGCATGGAGAGCGGCTCGGTGTCGAGCGGCCTGCGCACCGTCTCCTCGCCCGTCTTGATGTCGATGGCGCTGAAGGCCTCGCGGTCGGCGGGCGAGGGCAGGAACTCGACGACCGCATCAAGCAGCGGCTGCACGCCCTTGTTCTTGAACGCCGAGCCGCACATCATCGGGTAGAACGCACTCGTCACCGTTGCCTTGCGGATGAGGCGCTTCAGCGTCGCTTCGTCGGGCTCGTTGCCTTCGAGGTAGGCGCCCATCGCATCGTCATCGAGCTCGACCGCGGCCTCGATCATGGCCGCCCGGTACTCGGCCGCCTTGTCGCGCAGATCGGCGGGGATCTCTTCCTCGTGGAACTTGGCGCCCTTGTCGTCGCCTTCCCACACGAGCGCCTTCATCGTGAGCAGGTCGATGACGCCCCTGAAATTCGATTCAGCACCGATCGGAATCTGCAGCGGCACAGGTCGCGCGCCGAGCTTGACCTTGATGTCATCGATGCACTGATAGAAATCGGCGCCAGTCTTATCCATCTTGTTGGCAAAGATGATGCGCGGCACGCCGTACTTGTCGCCCTGCCGCCAGACCGTCTCGGTCTGCGGCTCCACGCCCTGGTTGCCATCGAGCACGCACACCGCGCCGTCGAGCACGCGCAGCGAGCGCTCCACCTCGATGGTGAAATCGACGTGGCCTGGCGTATCGATGATGTTGAGGCGCTTGCCGTTCCAGAAGCACGTGGTCGCAGCCGACGTGATGGTGATGCCGCGCTCCTGCTCCTGCTCCATGTAGTCCATGGTCGCAGCGCCGTCGTGGACCTCGCCGATCTTGTAGGTCTTGCCCGTGTAGTAGAGGATCCGCTCAGTCGTCGTCGTCTTGCCGGCATCGATGTGGGCCATGATGCCGAAGTTGCGGTAGTCCTCGATTTTATGCGTTCGCGCCATTGCGTGTAGGTCCGATCACCAGCGGTAATGGGAAAAGGCCCGATTGGCCTCTGCCATCTTGTGCGTGTCCTCCCGCTTCTTCACCGCGGTGCCGCGATTGTTGGCGGCATCCAGGAGTTCGCCCGAGAGACGGTCCTCCATCGTGTTTTCGTTGCGGCTGCGCGCAGCCGTGATCAGCCAGCGTATCGCCAGGGCCTGCCGGCGCTCGTTGCGCACCTCGACGGGCACCTGGTAGGTGGCACCGCCGACGCGGCGGGAGCGCACCTCCACCGACGGCATGACGTTCTCCAGCGCCTGGTGGAAAAGCTGGACCGGGTTGGACTTCGCCCGGCTCTGCATTTTGTCCAGCGCGCCATAGACGATCCGCTCCGCCACGGACTTCTTGCCCTGGCGCATGATCGAGTTCATGAACTTGGAGACCACCAAGTCGTTGAACTTGGGATCCGGGTTCACCTCGCGTTTCTCAGCCCTGTGGCGGCGCGACATTACGCGTAATCCTCTTCCCGTACCGTCTTCAGTTTCCGGTCTGCTCCGGCGCCAACGCAAAAGGCCCTTACTTGGGCCTCTTCGCTCCGTACTTGGAGCGTCTCTGCTTGCGGTCGGCGACACCCTGCGTGTCGAGCACGCCGCGGATGATGTGGTAGCGCACGCCGGGGAGGTCTTTGACGCGGCCGCCTCGGATCATCACCACCGAATGCTCCTGGAGGTTGTGGCCCTCCCCCGGGATGTAGCCGATCACCTCGAAACCGTTGGTAAGGCGTATCTTGGCAACCTTGCGCAGCGCGGAGTTGGGCTTCTTCGGCGTCGTGGTGTAGACGCGCGTGCACACGCCCCGCTTCTGCGGGCATGACTGCATGTGGCGCGACTTCTCCCGGTACACCTTCTGCGTCCGCGGCTTTCGCGTCAGCTGCTGTATCGTCGGCATGCGACCTTCCACCTGCAATTGCGCGCGCACGAGCCCATGCGCCGTGACGTCTGGCTGGCGCCACCAGGGCGCCCTGCCTCAACACCCAGAGGATCCAACCGGTCCGCTAGGGCCCGTGGATCTTGGTCCGAAAATGTCCTCTGCTTGGCGACGGCAGCGTTTAGGCTTGGGCTTCGTCCAGGCCAGCCCGACAGTTAAGCCTACCACCTGCCGTGAGAGTGGCCGCGTTATATACGAGCGCGAACTCAGCCGGTCAACCGTTGCAGCGCCCGCAGAGCAAAAAAGTTTCGCCCAAACAGGGGCCGCAGACGCCGGTGTCGAAAACGTCGCGGGACGGAGGCGATCGCTTCCGTCCCGCGATGCAAAAAACCGGTTCGACGAAGTCCCTTTGCTACTCGGCGGCCGCCTCCGTTTGCCTGCGGCGGCGGCGCTCCGGTGGCCGGATCTCGCCGTCCTCCGGGACCTTCCAGGGCCTTCTGAGCCGCGAACTTGGCGCGTTCCTTCGCGATCAGCTCGTCGCGACGCGTCGCTTCCTTACGGAGGCGGCGCAGCATCCCGCCCGTGCCGGCGGGGATGAGACGGCCAACGATCACGTTCTCCTTCAGACCCTCCAGGGTATCCGCCTTGCCGTTGACGGCAGCATCGGTCAGCACCCGCGTCGTCTCCTGGAAGGAGGCAGCGGAGATGAAGCTTCGCGTCTGCAGCGAAGCCTTGGTGATGCCGAGCAGAACGGGCTTGGCCGTGGGAACGCGCTTGCCCTCCTTCTCGATCACCGCCCGCCTCTCCTCGAACTCGATGCGGTCCAGCTGCTCGCCCTTGAGGAGATCGGTCTCGCCTGGGTCCTCGACCTCCACCTTCTGCAGCATCTGGCGAACGATCACCTCGATGTGCTTGTCGTTGATGGTCACGCCCTGCAGCCGGTAGACGTCCTGAATCTCGTTGATCAGGTACTTGGCGAGTTCCTCCACGCCCTTGATCGCCAGGATGTCGTGCGGCGCCGGGTGGCCGTCATAGACGAAGTCACCCTTCTCGATGCGGTCGCCGTGCTGCACCGCAAGGCTCTTGCCCCGCGGGATCAGGTACTCCCGCGGCTCCGCACTCTCGTCGTCCGGCTTGATCGCGATACGCTGCTTGTTCTTGTAGTCCTTGCCGAACTCCACCGTACCGGAGATCTCAGCAATGATCGCGTTGTCCTTCGGACGACGCGCCTCGAACAACTCCGCCACGCGCGGCAGGCCGCCCGTGATGTCGCCGGTCTTGGCGCTGGAGAGCGGAATGCGCGCCAGCACGTCGCCCGACTTCACCTTGGCATGCGAGTCGATCGAAAGGATCGCATCCACGGGAAGAAGGTAGCGAGCGTCCACGCCGCGCGACACCCTGACGGGCTTGCCGCCCTTGGACTCCTTGATGACGATCGAAGGCTTCAGATCCGAGCCGCGCGGCGTCGCACGCCAATCCACGATAACTCGATTGGTGGTGCCCTTCATCTCGTCGGTCTGTTCCTTTACCGACACGCCATCGACGAGATCGGCGAAATCCGCGACGCCGTCGACCTCGGTCAGGATCGGCCGCATATAGGGATCCCACTGGGCCAAGCGCGTGCCGCGCTTCACCTCATCGCCGTCGTCGACGTGCATGCGCGCGCCGTAGACGAGCTTTTGGGTCGCAAGCTCCTTGCCCGACTTGTCGACGATGACCAGCGTCATGTTGCGGGTCATCGCGATCAGCCGGCCCTGGCTGTCCTTGCCGATGCTGCGGTTCTTGATTTTCACCGTGCCGTTGAAGTTGGACTCGATGTAGGACTGGTCGACCGTCTGCGCGACGCCGCCCATGTGGAACGTCCGCATGGTGAGCTGCGTGCCTGGCTCGCCGATCGACTGGGCAGCAATCACGCCCACCGCCTCGCCGATGTTGACGGGCGTGCCACGGGCCAGATCGCGGCCATAGCACTTCGCGCACACGCCGTTCGTGGTCTCGCAGGTCAGCACCGAGCGAATCCGTACCTCCTGAATCTGGGCCGCTTCGATCGCCTCGATCTCCACTTCGCCGATCAAGTCTCCCGACTTGAGCATCACCTTCTTCGTAACCGGGTCCTTCACATCCTCTGCCGCCGTACGCCCGAGAATGCGGTGGGCCAGCGAGACGATGATCTGACCGGCGTCGACAACCGCCTGCACGTTGATGCCGCCGTCGGTGCCGCAATCCACTTCATTGATGATGCAGTCCTGCGCCACGTCGACCAGGCGCCGCGTCAGATAGCCTGAGTTGGCCGTCTTCAGCGCCGTGTCGGCGAGGCCCTTGCGCGCGCCGTGGGTGGAGTTGAAGTACTCCAGCACGGTTAGGCCTTCCTTGAAGTTCGAGATGATCGGCGTCTCGATAATCTCGCCGGACGGCTTCGTCATCAGGCCGCGCATGCCCGCGAGCTGGCGCATCTGCTTCTCGGAGCCGCGCGCGCCGGAATGGGCCATCATGTAGACGGAGTTCACCGCCTTCGTGCGGCCGTACTGGTCCTTCTGCGCAGCCGAGATGCGATCCATCATCTCCTTGGCGATCTGGTCCGTGCACTTCGACCAGGCGTCGACGACCTTGTTGTACTTCTCGAGCTGGGTGATGAACCCGTCGTTGTACTGCTGCTCGTATTCGCGCACGAGTTCGTTGGTCTGCTCGAGAATCTTCGGCTTGGTCTCGGGAATGAGCATGTCGTCCTTGCCGAACGAGATGCCCGCCTTGAAAGCGTGATAGAAGCCGAGACCCATGATGCGATCGCAGAAGATGACCGTCTCCTTCTGACCGCAGTCGCGGTAGACGGCGTCGATCATCCCCGAGATGGACTTCTTGGTGAGCACCTGGTTGACCAGGGCGAACTTCACGCCCGGCTTCCTGGGCAGCACCTCGCCGAGCAGCATGCGCCCGGGCGTGGTCTCGTGCACCTCGATGACCTCGTTGCCCGCATCGTCGATGGCGCGGTAGCGACCCTTGATCTTGGCGTGCAGGCTCACCTTGCCGCTGGCCAGCGCGTGCTCGACCTCCGCCACGGACCCCAGCAACATGCCCTCGCCGGGCTCCTTCTCGCGGACGAGCGACAAGTAGTAGAGGCCGAGGACGATGTCCTGGCTGGGCACGATGATCGGCGAGCCGTTGGCGGGGTGCAGGATGTTGTTGGTTGACATCATCAGCACGCGCGCCTCGAGCTGGGCTTCCAGCGACAAGGGCACGTGGACGGCCATCTGGTCGCCGTCGAAGTCGGCATTGAAGGCCGCGCACACCAGCGGATGCAGCTGGATCGCCTTGCCCTCGATCAGCGTCGGCTCGAAGGCCTGGATGCCGAGACGGTGCAGGGTCGGAGCGCGGTTCAGCAGCACGGGATGCTCGCGAATGACCTCGTCGAGCACGTCCCAGACCTCGCCCTTCTCCTTCTCCACCAGCTTCTTGGCCTGCTTGACGGTCGCCGCCTGGCCCATCGCCTGCAGGCGCGCGTAGATGAACGGCTTGAACAGCTCGAGCGCCATCTTCTTGGGCAGCCCGCACTGATGCAGCTTGAGCTCGGGTCCGACCACGATCACCGAGCGGCCGGAATAGTCGACGCGCTTGCCGAGCAGGTTCTGGCGGAACCGGCCCTGCTTGCCCTTCAGCATGTCGGCGAGCGACTTCAGCGGACGCTTGTTGGCGCCCGTGATGACGCGGCCGCGGCGGCCGTTGTCGAACAGCGCATCGACGGATTCCTGCAGCATCCGCTTCTCGTTGCGGATGATGATGTCGGGCGCCCTCAGCTCCATCAGTCGCTTGAGGCGGTTGTTGCGGTTGATCACCCGGCGATAGAGGTCGTTAAGGTCGGACGTCGCAAAGCGGCCGCCGTCCAGCGGGACGAGCGGGCGCAACTCCGGCGGAATGACCGGAACCACGGTCAGGATCATCCACTCCGGACGATTGCCGGACTCGATGAAGGCCTCGATCACCTTGAGCCGCTTGGCGAGTTTCTTCGGCTTGAGCTCGGTGGTGGCCTCGGCGATCTCCTGGCGCAGCTGATCGCGCAGCGCGCGCAGATTCATGCCCGTCATGAGGTCGCGGATGGCCTCGGCGCCGATGCTCGCGGTGAACGCGTCCTGGCCGTACTGGTCCATCGCCTCGTTGTACTGCTCTTCCGTCAGGAGCTGCTTCTCGTTGAGCGGCGTCGTGCCCGGCTCGGTCACGATGTAGTTCTCGAAGTAGAGAACGCGCTCCAGGTCCTTCAGCGTCATGTCGAGCAGAAGGCCGATGCGGGACGGCAGCGACTTCAGGAACCAGATGTGCGCGACGGGAGCCGCGAGCTGGATGTGCCCCATGCGCTCGCGGCGCACCTTCGCAAGCGTCACCTCGACGCCGCACTTCTCGCAGATCAGGCCCTTGTACTTCATGCGCTTGTACTTGCCGCACAGGCACTCGTAGTCCTTGATCGGCCCGAAGATGCGCGCGCAAAAGAGGCCGTCACGCTCGGGCTTGAACGTGCGGTAGTTGATCGTCTCGGGCTTCTTGATCTCGCCGAACGACCACGAATTGATGTCGTCGGGGCTCGCGATGGAGATGCGAATCTGGTCGAACGCAGGAACCTGGACCTGCTGCTTGAAGAGATTGGTGATTTCGTTCAT
This sequence comes from uncultured Alphaproteobacteria bacterium, assembly GCA_963782855.1. Lineage (GTDB taxonomy): Bacteria > Pseudomonadota > Alphaproteobacteria > Rhizobiales > Hyphomicrobiaceae > AWTP1-13. The sequence goes on from CAWALW010000043.1 coordinate 38,566, forward strand.
CGGCTCTCTCTTTCGCGGCGGGTGTTGGCCTTGACCCGCCGTCATGATCGGCATTCAGCGAGGACCGACGGCTAGGCGGCACGAGCCCAGCCGTCCCTCGTTCATTCGGCTGCGGCTTTCGGAAGCGCCGGCCGCTCCTCGGGGCGGGGTTCTCCCTCTTCGGCGGGCGGCACCGCTTCCGAATTGACCAGCTCCACATTCAGGCCAAGGGCTCGCATCTCCTTGACCAGAACGTTGAAGCTCTCCGGGATGCCAGCCTCGAAGGCGTCGTCGCCGCGCACGATGGACTCGTAGACCTTCGTGCGACCAGCAACGTCGTCCGACTTCACGGTCAGCATCTCCTGCAGCGTGTAGGCCGCTCCGTAAGCTTCCAGTGCCCACACCTCCATCTCCCCGAAGCGCTGGCCACCGAACTGCGCCTTGCCGCCCAGCGGCTGCTGGGTGACGAGGCTGTACGGCCCGATCGAGCGGGCATGGATCTTGTCGTCGACCAGATGGTGGAGCTTCAGCAGGTACTTGTAGCCGACAGTCACCTGGCGATCGAACGGCTCGCCCGTCCGCCCGTCGTGCAGGGTCACCTGGCCGGTCGTGTCGAAGCCGGCCTTGGCGAGCAGCTCGACGATCTGCGGCTCGCGCGCGCCGTCGAACACAGGCGTTGCCACCGGAACTCCGGTCTTGATCTTGTCCGCGAGCATGACGAGTTCGCTATCCTTGAACTTCGCAACCCCGTCATTCGGCCCGTAGATGTCGACCATCGCATCGCGCAGCCGCTTGGTCTCGCCACTTTCGTGGAAGTGATGCAGCGCGTCATCGATGATCCGGCCGAGGCCGCGGCAGGCCCACCCGAGATGGGTCTCGAGGATCTGCCCGACATTCATGCGGCTCGGAACGCCCAGCGGGTTCAGCACCACGTCGACGTGCGTGCCATCGTCCAGGTACGGCATGTCCTCGATCGGCACGATCATGGACACGACACCCTTGTTGCCGTGCCGGCCGGCCATCTTGTCGCCCGGCTGGATCTTGCGCTTCACGGCCACGAAGACCTTGACCATCTTCATGACGCCCGGCGGCAGCTCGTCGCCGCGCTGCAGCTTGTCGACCTTGTCGACGAAACGCCGCTCGAGGCTCTTCTTGGCATCCTCGTACTGCTTGCCGATGGCTTCCACCTCGGCCATGCCGGATTCGTCGGCGAGCCCGATCTCCCACCACTGGCTGCGCGGAACGTCGGCCAGGATTTCCTCGTTGATGGTCGTGCCCTTGCGCGCGTTCTTCGGGCCCTTCGCGGCTTCCTTGCCGAGCAGAGCGATCTTCAGGCGCGCATACACGTTGCGGTCCAGGATCTGGAGTTCGTCGTCCCGGTCCTTGGCCAGGCGCTCGATCTCCTCGCGCTCGATCGCCATCGCGCGCTCGTCCTTCTCGACGCCGTGGCGGTTGAAGACGCGCACCTCCACGACCGTGCCGTTCACGCCGGGCGGCAGCCGCAGCGAGGTATCGCGCACGTCGGAGGCCTTCTCGCCGAAGATGGCGCGGAGGAGCTTTTCCTCCGGCGTCATCGGGCTTTCGCCCTTCGGCGTGATCTTGCCGACGAGGATGTCGCCCGGGATTCACCTCGGCGCCGATGTAGACGATGCCCGCCTCGTCGAGGTTCTTCAGCGCCTCTTCCGAAACGTTCGGGATGTCGCGGGTGATCTCCTCGGGTCCCAGCTTGGTGTCGCGCGCCATCACCTCGAATTCCTCGATGTGGATCGAGGTGAAGACGTCGTCGAACACCACGCGCTCGGACAGCAGGATGGAGTCCTCGAAGTTGTAGCCCATCCACGGCATGAACGCGACGAGCACGTTCTTGCCGAGCGCCAGATCGCCAAGGTCGGTCGAGGGACCGTCCGCGATGATGTCGCCCGACTTGATCTGATCGCCCACCGTCACCAGCGGCCGCTGGTTGATGCAGGTGTTCTGGTTGGAGCGCTGGAACTTGCGCAGCCGGTAGATGTCGACGCCCGGCTTGGACGGATCGGCCTCCTCGGTCGCGCGGATAACGATACGCGTCGAGTTCACCTGGTCCACGACACCTGTGCGCCGCGCGGCGATGGCAGCGCCGGAATCCCGCGCAACCACCTCCTCCATGCCCGTGCCGACGAGCGGAGCCTCCGCCTTGATGAGCGGCACCGCCTGGCGCTGCATGTTGGAGCCCATCAGCGCGCGGTTGGCGTCATCGTTCTCCAGGAACGGGATGAGCGCCGCCGCCACCGACACGAGCTGCTTGGGCGACACGTCGATGTAGTCCACCTTGTCGGGCGACACGAGCAGCACGTCACCCTGGTAGCGGCAGGTGATCAAATCGCCGGTGAGCTTACCCTTGGAGTCGATCTCGGCGTTCGCCTGCGCAACGTGGTAGCGCGCCTCCTCCATGGCGGAGAGGTAGGCGACCTGGTCGGTCACCTTGCTCTTATCCACTTTGCGGTACGGGCTCTCGATGAAACCGTACTTGTTCACGCGCGCGAACGTCGCGAGGCTGTTGATCAGACCGATGTTGGGGCCTTCCGGCGTCTCGATCGGGCAGATCCGTCCGTAGTGCGTCGGATGCACGTCGCGCACCTCGAAGCCCGCGCGCTCGCGCGTCAGACCGCCCGGTCCCAGCGCCGAGAGACGCCGCTTGTGCGTGATCTCGGAGAGCGGGTTGGTCTGGTCCATGAACTGCGACAGCTGCGAGGAGCCGAAGAACTCACGCACCGCGGCCGCCGCCGGCTTGGCGTTGATCAGGTCCTGCGGCATGACCGTGTCGATATCGACCGAGGACATGCGCTCCTTGATCGCGCGCTCCATGCGCAGCAGGCCGAGGCGGTACTGGTTCTCCATCAACTCGCCGACCGAGCGCACGCGCCGGTTGCCGAGATTGTCGATGTCGTCGATCTCGCCCTTGCCGTCGCGCAGGTCGACGAGCGTCTTGATGACGGCGAGGATGTCCTCCTTGCGCAGCGTGCGCACGGTGTCCTCGGCCTTGAGGTCGAGGCGCATGTTCATCTTCACGCGTCCCACGGCCGAAAGGTCGTAGCGCTCCGGATCGAAGAAGAGCCCGTTGAACAGCGTCAGGGCCGCGTCCAGCGTCGGCGGCTCGCCCGGGCGCATCACCCGGTAGATGTCCATCAGCGCCTCTTCCTGGTTGGCGTTCTTGTCCAGGTTGAGGGTGTTGCGGATGAACGCGCCGATCGTGACGTGGTCGATGTCCAGGATCGGGAATTCCTTGATCTTGGCTTCCTTGAACGACTCGAGCAGCTTCGCATCGAGCTCGTTACCGGCTTCGCCGTAGATCTGGCCCGTCTGCAGGTTCACGATGTCTTCAGCGAGATACTTGCCAGAGAGGTCGGCAGCGCCGACGAGCACCTCCTTCAGTCCCTCCTCGGCCAGCTCGCGCGCACGCTTGGCGGTGATCTTCTCGCCCGCCTTGGCGACAACCTCGCCGGACTTGGCATCAACCAGGTCCGCGATCGGCGTCATGCCGCGCATCTTCTCGGCGACGAACGGCACCTTCCAGCCGAGCTTCGTCTCTCGCACCCTGATCGACTTGTAGAAGGCCGACAGGATGTCCTCGTCGCCCAGCCCGAGGGCATAGAGCAGCGTCGTGACCGGAAGCTTCCGCCGCCGGTCGATGCGCACATAGACGATGTCCTTGGCGTCGAACTCGAAGTCGAGCCACGACCCGCGATAGGGAATGATGCGCGCGGCGAACAGGTACTTGCCCGACGCGTGCGTCTTGCCCTTGTCATGGTCGAAGAAGACGCCCGGCGACCGGTGCATCTGGCTGACGATCACGCGCTCCGTGCCGTTGATGACGAACGTGCCGTTGGGCGTCATGAACGGCATGTCGCCCATGTAGACGTCCTGCTCCTTGACGTCCTTGACCGACCGGGCGCCCGTCTCCTCGTTCACATCGAACACGATCAGGCGCAGCTTCACCTTCAGCGGCGCGGCATAGGTCATGTCGCGCTGCTGGCACTCTTCGACGTCGTACTTCGGCGGCTCGAACTCGTAGCGCTCGAAGTCCAGCGTCGCGCGGCCGGAGAAATCCGAGATGGGGAACACGGACTTGAACACGGCCTGCAGGCCCTGCTCGGCTCGCCCGCCCGCCGGTTCCTTGACCATCAGGAAATCGTCATAAGAACTCTTCTGCACCTCGATGAGGTTCGGCATCTCGGCAACCTCGCCGAGCGTGCCGAACTGCTTCCTGATGCGCTTGCGGCCGCTGTAGGTCTCAGCCATTTCGAGTTCCTCATCCTTCCCGCGAAGGAGCGATTGCTTTTGCACAGGTGGCGGGCAGCGCGCATCGCGCCTCCCGCCGCTCTTGCCAAGGCCAATGTCCGCCTCAAGCGGCAGGCCGGGTAGTTGCGCGGGAAGGATTGGCACCCCTTCCCGCGCAGATCGCAATCGGCGCTACTTGATCTCGACCACAGCGCCCTGATCTTCGAGCTGCTTCTTGATCTTCTGCGCCTCTTCCTTGGTGACGCCTTCCTTGATGGTCTTGCCGCCGGCCTCGACGAGTTCCTTGGCTTCCTTGATGCCAAGGCCCGAGACGATGGTGCGAACCTCTTTGATGACGTTGAGCTTCTTGTCGCCGCCCGACTTGAGGATGACGGTGAACTCCGTCTGCTCTTCCGCTGCGGGAGCGGCAGCAGGAGCCGCTGCAGCAACAGCGACCGGCGCAGCCGCCGAAACGCCCCACTTCTCCTCGAGCAGCTTGGCGAGCTCGGCAGCTTCCAGAACCGTCAGCTTCGAGAGGTCGTCAACAATCTTCGACAGATCAGCCATGACTCAAACTTTCCTTCCTTGCGATTTCGTTGCATTCGCCGAACGGGACGCGCCCTTGTCGGCATCGATTCAATTTTTAGGACTGCAGGACTAGGCGCTCTTGGCCTCCTGCGCTCCTTTCGCCGCCAGCACGCGGGCAAGCATGCCGCCGGGCTCGTTCAGGATCCGCGCGATCTTGGACGCCGGCGCCTGGAGCAGACCGATCAGCTTGCCACGCAGTTCGTCGAGCGACGGCAGATCGGCCAGCGCCTTCACTGCGTTGCTGTCGAGCCGGTTCTTGCCCATGGCTCCGCCAAGGATCACGAGCTTGTCGTTCTCCTTGGAGTACTTCACGGAGATGCGCGCAGCGCTCACCGGATCGTCCGAGTAGGCGACGCAGGTCTGCCCGATGAGCAGATCCGAGATCGCTGCCACGTCCGTATCCTTGACCGCGAGCTTGGCCAGCTTGTTCTTGGCGACCTTCACGGCCCCGCCGGCTTCCTTCATGCGCCTGCGAAAATCCGTCATCTGGGCGACGGTCATGCCCTTGTAGTGGGCAACGACGATCACGCCGCTCCCCTTCCATTGCTCGTTGAGCGACGCAACGAGCTCTCGCTTCTGGGCTCTATCCACGTTTGCTCACTCCTAAATGCGGTGGCACCTCACCGGGTACCTTTTCCGCGGGTTGCACCTAGCCGCCGAACTCAGGCGGCGCGTCTTCAAAGGAACCCGTCCTTACCTCGCGCACGAGTGCGCCAGGTGCAGACCCAAGAGGCTCGAATGGGTGCGGTTTGATCCACACTTGCCATCCGTCTCCCATCTCATGCAGGCCCTCGGTGATCTGAGGCTTAGGTGAGGCGTTCGCCTCACACCGGCAGTCTCGGACAGGTCAATCTTTTCTAGCGGTACACCTCCCTTCACGCCGTGCCGGCGCCCACGACGCTTCCAGCGTCGATTTTCACACCCACACCCTGGCTCGAGCTCAGGGAGATCTTGTTCACGAAGTTGCCCTTCGAGCCTGCGGGCTTGGACTTCATGACGGCATCTATGAAGGCGCGGATATTCTCTTCCAGCTGCTTCTCGGAGAAGCTCGCCTTGCCGACGCCGGCCTGCACGATGCCGGCCTTCTCCACGCGGAACTCCACCGCGCCGCCCTTGGCACCCTTCACCGCCGACGTCACGTCCATCGTCACCGTGCCGACGCGCGGGTTGGGCATCAGGCCGCGCGGACCGAGCACCTTGCCGAGCCGGCCCACCAGACCCATCAAGTCGGGCGTGGCGATGCAGCGGTCGAAGTTGATCGTGCCGCCCTGGACCTGCTCGACCAGATCCTCCGCCCCGACGATGTCGGCGCCCGCCGCCTTGGCCTCTTCCGCCTTCGGGCCCCTGGCAAACACCGCGACCCGCAGCGTGCGCCCCGAACCGTTCGGCAGGTTGCAGACCCCGCGCACCATCTGGTCCGCGTGCTTGGGATCGACGCCGAGGTTCATCGCGATCTCGATGGTCTCATCGAACTTCGCCTTGGCGCGCTCCTTCACGACTTTCACGGCGTCGGCGACCGGATAGAACTTCTCCGGGTTCAAACCCTCGCGCGCCGCTTTCAGCCGCTTGCCTGGTTTGCTCATCTGGTTACTCCACCACCTGCAGGCCCATCGAACGCGCCGTGCCTGCTACCGTCTTGGCCGCCGCGTCGACGTTGTCCGTATTGAGATCCTTCAACTTCTGCTGCGCGACTTCCCGCACCTGGGCCATCGTCACCGATCCCGCCGATGCGCGGCCCGGCTCCTTCGAACCGGCCCCGATCTTCGCCATCTTCTTCAGGAGATGGGAAACGGGCGGCGTGCGCATCTCGAACGCGAAGGATCGGTCGGAAAATACCGTGATCTTCACCGGGATCGGCGCGCCGGCCTCCATGTCCTTGGTCTTGGCGTTGAACTGCTTGCAGAACTCCATGATGTTCAGGCCGCGCTGACCGAGCGCAGGGCCGATCGGGGGCGACGGGTTCGCCTGCCCCGCCGGGACCTGCAAGTTGATGTAGCCGTCGATCTTCTTCGCCATTCCGCTAACCCGAACCTTCCCTTAAATCCGCCGATCCGCTCGCCTGCTCACACGACCTTCTCGACCTGCCCGAATTCCAACTCGACCGGCGTCGGCCGGCCGAAGATCAACACGCCGACCTTGATGCGCGAGCGCTCCTCGTCGACTTCCTCGACCTGCCCCTCGAAGGAGGCGAACGGGCCGTCCGCGACGCGCACCTTCTCGCCGATCTCGAAGCTGATCATCGGCTTGGGCCGCTCAACACCTTCCTTCACCTGATAGAGGATGCGCTTTGCCTCATCCTCGCTGATCGGAACCGCCTTGTTGTCGGCTCCGAGGAAACCCGTCACCTTCGGGGTGTTCTTGATGAGATGGTAGGCAGCATCCGTCATTGCCATCTTCACCAGCACGTACCCGGGAAAGAACTTCCGCTCGCCCTGAATCTTGCGGCCGCGCCGCACCTCCACGATGTCCTCGGTCGGCACCAGCACTTCCTCGAACAGGTCCGAGAGGCCAGCCGTCTTCGCCCGATCCTTGATCGCCTCGGCCACCTTCTTCTCGAAGTTCGAGTAGGCGTGCACGATGTACCAGCGCTTCTCCATGCTCGAGTCTCTCGCCCTCAATGCTGCGGTCACGGGTCAACCCGGGATCCGCTGGCCTGCCCCGAGAATGATACTGACCACGTAGCCGATGATCTGATCGGCGATCAGGAAGAAGATCGAAGTCAGTGCGACCATGACGAGAACCATCGCGGTCGTGATCCAGACCTCCTTCCAGGTCGGCCACGTCACCTTCGATACTTCCTGTCTGACTTCCTGAATGAACGTGAGAGGATTTCTCATATACCCATGACTTGTCGGCCGCGAAAAATCACGGCCGCCCGCTCCTTCGAGTTTCTCTACTTACCAGTCCGGCCTCGACCTTTTTGCCCGACGGATAGGCAAGGCGAAGCAGCAACAACTGGCAGGGGCGGAGGGTCTCGAACCCCCAGCCTTCGGTTTTGGAGACCGACGCTCTACCAATTGAGCTACACCCCTTGAGCCTTCACCGACCCACGCGGGACGGGTTACATAACGTAGTTCGGCAGCCTTGTCACATTTTTCTTGACAAGGTGCCGGTTTGGGAGTCTGAGACCAGGGTTTCCCGTCCGCGGCCGCCTGCTTTCGCAGGAATATCAGTCGCTTGGGATCGCTCTCGGGCCCCACGATTCGCCCGATTTCCTCTCTACTCTATGATACTTGTTACGACGCCGGCGCCGACGGTGCGGCCGCCCTCGCGGATGGCAAAGCGAAGCTTCTCCTCCATCGCGATCGGCGTGATCAGCTCGATCGTAACGGCAACATTGTCGCCGGGCATCACCATCTCCGTGCCCTCAGGCAGAGACACGACACCCGTCACGTCCGTCGTCCGGAAGTAGAACTGGGGACGGTAGTTGGTGAAGAACGGCGTATGACGCCCACCCTCCTCCTTCGTCAGGATGTAGGCCTCAGCCTTGAACTTCTTGTGCGGCTTGATCGAACCCGGCTTGCACAGGACCTGGCCACGCTCCACCGCGTCCTTGTCCACGCCCCGCAGCAGGCAGCCCACGTTGTCGCCGGCCTCACCCGAAGTCCAGCAACTTGCGGAACATCTCAACGCCCGTGACAACGCACTTCTGCGTGTCCCTGAGCCCGACGATCTCGACCTCCTCGCCGACCTTGATCTTGCCGCGCTCGATCCGGCCCGTCACAACCGTGCCACGCCCCGAGATCGAGAACACGTCCTCGATCGGCATCAGGAACGGAAGGTCCGTCGGCCGCTCAGGCAGCGGGATGTAGGTATCGATCGCCTCAAACAGCTTCAGGATCGCCTCGTCCGCAAGCGGGCCCTTCTCACCGTTCAGAGCCTTGATCGCAGCACCGCGGATCACAGGCACGTCGTCGCCCGGGAACTGGTACTTCACCAGAAGCTCGCGAACCTCCATCTCGACCAGGTCCAGGAGTTCAGGGTCGTCCACCACGTCGCACTTGTTGAGGAACACCACGATGTAGGGAACGCCAACCTGCCGCGCCAAAAGAATGTGCTCCCTGGTCTGCGGCATGGGACCGTCCACCGCCGACACCACCAGGATCGCGCCGTCCATCTGCGCCGCACCCGTGATCATGTTCTTCACGTAGTCCGCATGCCCGGGGCAGTCCACGTGCGCGTAGTGGCGCTTGTCCGTGGAGTACTCCACGTGCGACGTCGCAATCGTCAGGATCTTCGTCGGATCGCGCCGCCCCTGGCTCTCGGACGCCTTGGCGACCTGGTCGTAGGAGATCGCCGTCTGCGTCCAGCCCTTGTCCGCAGACACCTTCGTCAACGCCGCCGTCAGCGTCGTCTTGCCATGATCAACGTGGCCAATCGTCCCCACATTGCAATGCGGCTTGTTCCGCTCAAATTTCGCCTTCGCCATGGTCGGTCCTACGCTAAGTCGTTGCAGTTTCCCGCCGCTGTGGGCGGGTTCGGCGTTCCGGTTGTCCTTACCGCTCCCGCGGGGCGGCTGGAGCGGGTGAAGGGAATCGAACCCTCGTCATCAGCTTGGAAGGCTGTTGCTCTACCATTGAGCTACACCCGCTTCGACTGGTGGAGGGGGCTGGATTCGAACCAGCGTAGGCGTAGCCAACGGATTTACAGTCCGTCCCCTTTAGCCACTCGGGCACCCCTCCGGACGCCCAACCGGGACAACCCAAACGAAATTGCCCCGCCGTCGCCAGCGGGGGCAATGCTTGGAGGTTATGGTGTTTGAGGGCTAGGAAGTCAATAGCTGCAGACCGGCACGCTGACCACCGCTCCGCATGAGACGACGACCATGAGACGACAGTATGCAAAGCGCTCGGGAAAAGCGGGCTTCAGACCGAAATGGGAGCGCGCAACCCGATCTGCAGCGGACGAACACGTCATGATTTATGGCATTCACCCCGTTCAGGCGGCGCTCGCGAATTCGCAGCGGCCCGTGCACACACTTCTCCTCACGCGAAATGCCGAGCAACGTTTGGCGCAGGAGCTGGAACGGCGCCAGATCACGCCCGAACGGGTGCTACCCAAGGATATCGATCGCAGGTTGGGGCCCGAAGCGGTGCATCAAGGCGCGTTGCTGGAGACGGACGCGCTGCCCGAGCCGTCACTCTTAGACTTGGCAGAGCGGGCAAACGAGAAGCCGCTCGTGATCCTGGATCACGTAACGGATCCCCACAACGTCGGCGCAATCCTCCGATCCGCTGCCGTGTTCGGCGCCTCAGGCCTCATCATGACCCGTCGCCACAGCCCGCCGCTCGACGGCACGCTCGCCAAATCCGCGTCGGGCGCGCTCGAGCACGTGCCGGTTCTGCTCGTGCAGAACCTCTCGCGCACGATTGCAGAGCTGAAGGAAGTCGGCGTCACGGTTGTCGGGCTCGAACTCAGGCGCGGCCGACAGGCTCGAGGCATCGGCTTGGCCGGCCTGCGTCGCCCTTGTGCTCGGCGCGGAAGGACGAGGGCTTCGCCAGCTCACGCGGGAAAGCTGCGATCGCCTCATGCGCATCTCGACCGGCAGCGCGCTGGACAGCCTCAACGTCTCCAACGCCGCGGCGATCGCTTTGCACTGGGCCGCCGTGCAGCGAGGCCCTTCCAACTAGAGGGCAAAAGCAAACGCGGCACCCCGGGGGAGCGCCGCGTTGAAACCTTTCAGACAGAGCAACCGTCAGGACCTAGTCGCAGACGTCCGGGCGCCAGCAGCGATACTCGCCACCGCGGCACACCCGCTCACCGTAGCTGTTGTACCAGCAGCTGCGGCCGACGTAGTCGCACTGCCGGGGGCCGCGATAGCAGACCGGGCCGTAGTCGTCGCGGTAGTAGCGCGGACCAGCGTAGGCTCCGGCGATACCGAGACCCAGGATGGTGCCGATGGCGAGGCCGGCGCCAATGCCGCGGCGTTGGGCTTCTGCAGGCTGCGCGGACGCCGCAGCGATACCGACGACCAGCGCCAAGGCTACGGCACCGTGCATGATCTTCTTCAGCATGATCTAGACCTCCTTCTCGGGGTGCTCGATCAGCGCACCCCTCATCCCGTCCATTAGTCCAAAAACACATGAATGCGATCTGAACGTGTCGGGCACGACAATCCGTCGCTACCAGCCCCAATCGCAACAATCGTCCTTATGGTGAGGACGAGGATAACCCCAGGCCGGATAGTATCGGTACGGTGGGCCGTAATACTGGTAGCGATAGCGATAGCGCATGTTGGCGCGCGGCACCCAGTATGGCGACGCGTCATTGGGATAGTGGCCGCGTTGGCTGTAGTACCAGGAGCGCGGATCGTAGCGATAATAGCGGCCTGCCCGGTCTTCCTTGGAATAGATGCCGTAGCCGTAGGGATTCGTATCTCCGCTCGCTGACGCCGCGCCGGCCAGACCGAAGAAGGCAAGCATTGCCGCGACTAATGCCATGCATATGGGCGCTCGCATTGCGCTCTCCTCGTTCGATCCGGTTCAACTCATAACAGCATTGCCTGACGAAACATTATCGCCCTGGGCGATAGGCGGCTATGCCGCGACGGCGACATCTCCGCTCAATTCTCAGGCCGCCTCGGCCGGAATTGCCTCGGTCACGTCAACGCTCGAAGCAAATGTTCGTTCGCGTGCGGGCCGATAGGTTCTGTAAATGAAGTAGCCGAACCCTCCGGCAGCGATCAGAAACCCGGGAAGCCCGAATTTCAGGCCGTCACCCAGCCGATGGCTGAAGGAGATTGCAACGACTCCGGCCGCGATCCCGATGGAAGCGGCGAAGAAGAAACTGGTGGCGATGTCGAGCGGCAACCGCAGCAGCAGGCGCATGGCGCACTCCTTCTCAAGGTGTACGCACACTCACTCCCGCGAATGGTAGTGATTCGCTCTGCTGCCGGAAAGGCCGAACGTCCTTGCCAACTAACGACAGCAGCCGCGCGGGACATAGTTGCCGCGGCGACGGATGGGATAGCCGGCCCTGATGTACTCGCTATGCAGCCAGCGGGTGTAGGCGGCGCGATAGTGCCAGTTCCCGTAGCTGTCTGCCCGGCCGTGCCCCGGTTGGGCGTGCGCGGGCGCACTCAGATCCGCGGCGAGGATCACAGGCGATTCTGTCCGCGAGGGTTTCTCGAGGGAGCCCGCGAATACGGGGACTGAGGTTGCCGTCAGCAACACGAACGCCGTTGCACCCAAACGCATAACTTCCTCCTGCCGGTACGCGGCCCAGACGACGGCGGCCGATCCGCCGCGGTTGCATCTCCGACAGGCATTCTTGCGCCAAAGGGTAAATGAGCCCTTTACGCGCATTCCGGAACGGCTGCGCAGACACCGCGTTTAGCCGACGTCTCTGCCTGAGCGGGACGCTGCCACGAGGTCGAACATGAGCCACGATCCAGACGAGCCGGTCGAAGTGACCAAGACCGAGGCCCGCCAGGGCACCGGCCCACGGCAGATGGTGTCGGTCCTGACGGTGTCGCTCGCGCTGGCCGTCGTGGCCGGCGTCATTCTCATCCTGTGGTTCTACATTCTGCCGGAGCAGCCGCGCGTCTAGCGAACGTCAGCACCAGCACGCGGGGCGGCCGCGCGCGAAGTAGCTACGGAATGGCCGGTAAGCGTACTCGTAGTGGTCGGTGTGCGCACGGCGCACCCAGATCCAGGCGGGTGCGCGATGGCGGGCCGCCCGATGCCGCACGATCCGGTGCTTCCGCAGGACAGCCGCGTTGGCGGTCGACGCCGGCTTCACGCCTTGCGACCTGCCGAGATCGGCGGCGGGCGCAGGAGACACGCCCGCGAAGGATAGAAAGCTCGCGGCCGCGACAGCGGCCAGGCATCGCATCAAGTTGGTCATCGCTCTGAACTCCGGTGCCCGCCTCGCGATCGGACCGCCGCAAAGCCAACGCTTACCCGTGCCGAAAGTTGCACTAGCGGAGGACCGGGCCTCACCTGACAACCCGGCAATGCCCAAACTTGACCGGGGCGGCGCGGCGGACTAATCGCCTGCTTTACCGATTAGGGTTCGTTCTCGTCTCATGCCGGCTTAGCTCAGCGGTAGAGCAGCGGTTTTGTAAACCGAAGGTCGTGGGTTCAATCCCCTCAGCCGGCACCATTCATCGCAGCCGTCCGCGCGGTTCACTGAAAATAGAATGGTATCGAGAACCGCAGCTCGGGCAGTCGTCGCCCCGTCCGGCGGCCTCGGGAACGGCGCCGACTGGCGCACGGCCGAAACGGCAAGGCCATCGAGGGCGGTGTTGCCCGAGGACCTCGCGACGCTCGCGAAGGCCAGGCCGCCCGACGTCGTCAAGCCGAAGGACACGGTCGCGGTTCCCCGCAATCCCCCACCTGAGGGCTTGTTCGCTGCGACGCGCGCACGCACGTGGGAGGCGTAGTTGAGGAGGGCGCCCGTGCTGGCGGTGGCCCGCTCGCCGCCGGTGCCCTTGCCCGCCTGGGCTTTCGATGTGGTGCCACCCTTGGGCGCCCGCTCGGCCGGCCTTATTCTTCTCGGGCTTCCTGGGCGGCGGCTTCGGCGGAGCGACGCGCTCGACCGTCTCCTCGTTCTGCGGCTTGGGCGGTTCTGCCGTCGGACCGAGTTCGGGCAGCGGCGGCGCTTCTGACTTGACCGGTACCTCCGCCTGCTTCGCGGGTGCCAGTTCCTGCGACAGTTCCGGCAGCGGGAGCAGTTGCGGCGGGACGACGATTTCCGGCTCGGGGGGAGGCGCCTCCTGAGGCTTGGCCACTTCCGCCTCCACAGCTTCCGTCTTGCCCTCTACCGGAGCGTTCGCCTCCATTGCGGGCGCCGGCTCGGGGATCTGTTTCGCCTGCAGCGCCTCCAGCGTCTTCGTCTCGACGATCTCGACGCTGATCGCCTCGCTCACCGCAGAGACCGCGCCGACGTCGGCGGCGGTGTGCCAGTTCAGGAAGGCGTAGAGCGACCCCGCGTGCAGGAGAACCGATAGGAAAGCCGCCACCTTGAACGCGATGCGGCGGCGGCGTGTGGCCAGCAAGGGTTGCGGGGCAACCTCGCCGATGCTTTCAGTGCTGGCCGTCGCGGCGGCTTCTGCCGCACCGGTGCTTGGCCGCAGGGTGCCGAGCGCGTCCACACCGGCAGCCGGAAGCCCGGCCGCCAGACCATCGCTCTTGCCGGGCTCTCGCACGTCTCCTTCCCGCCTATCGAGCCTTATGCGCCAGCCGCAAGCCGCTCCGAGAGTGCCGAGAACCGCTCAACTTGCCCCGGCAGGAGGTTTCGCTCCTTGTCGCGGCGCACGAAGATCTTGAACATCGCCTCGCCGGCCCCGTTGAAGAACTGCAGCGATCGCGAGGCGCGTCCCATGAAGGGGCGGCTGACGAACGCGATGTGTGCGCAGTTCGCCGCCTTGATGTGTCCGCCGATCGGGCTGTCGCCGTGCAGGTTGAAATACCCGCGCGCGAAGTTGCCGGGCGGGATGCTGCCGGCGCACTCGAGCACGATGTCGGCGGTGTGCACGATGAACAGGATCTCGCCCCACGCGGTCAGAGTCGCCCAGCACCTCCTCGAACTTGTCACCCGCGACGATGACGCGATGCTCGGCAGGCAACGCACGCACCACATCGAACGTGCTCACGGAATAGTCGCGCGCGATCTGCTCCAGGATGCCGTCGGCATTCTGCTTGAGGCGCTCGGCGAGGGGCGGCAATGCCGCCGCGGCTTGGGCTGCTTCAGCCATGACGCACCCCCTTACTCGGCCGCCACCCTGCGCACTGCGCCGTCGGAGGAGACCTCCTGCAGAACGTGGAAGCCTTCGAACTCGGGATGGCCGAGCGTGGTGGGCTTCTGGTTGTTGCCCGCGCGCGCGTGCGCCTTGCGGAAGGCCTCCGACTTCGTCCAGCCGTCGAAGTCGGCGTAGGCTGCGCCACATCGTGTGCGAGGAGTAGAGCACGTGGTCCTCGCGCTCGGGCCCGCGCAGGAGATGGAACGACATGAAGCCCGGCAACTCGTGCAGATAGCTTTCGCGGCTGTACCAGACGTTCTCGAAGTCCTGCGTGCAGTCCTTCAGCACCTTGAAGCGGTTCATGGCGATGAACATCGAGGCCTCCTTCGTTGACAAACACGCCCACAGCGGGCGGCCGAAGCCACCCGCTGCAGGCTACAACTGCTCCGGACCGGGGTGATCCGGCCCAGTTTATGGCGTCGTCACCGGCGACGGTCCTGCCCCGAACCGCAATGTCATGCCGATGCGGGCATTGAGTCCCGGACTGGTGTTCTGATCAAGATACTGGCGGTAGTCGACATCGAACACGTTGTCGATGTTGAGGTTCAGCGACCGCATTGTCGCTGATCGTGTACTGGGCGAACAGATCGACCAAGGTGTAGGCCTCGGACGGCGAGATCGCGGCGGCGCCGAAGAAAGCCGACGGCAACCGGTCCTGCGCGGCGACGAGATGCAGGCGCCCGCCGAGGATCAGCTTCTCGTCGAAGGTGCGGATGCCGCCCGTGAAGATCACCCGATCTGCGGGTATGGAGTAGAGGCCCTCGTCGGTGTCCTCATTGGTCCCCCTGATGTGGTGCGCCGAGACGCCGAAGAACCACTTCTTCGCATCGTACATGCCTTCGAGCTCGATGCCCTCGATGGTGGCCTGCGAGATGTTCAGATACTTGAAGGCACCATTGGGGAACGGGCTTCCCGGGCTCTGGAATGTCGGATCGAACGTCGGGTCGATGAAGTCGTCGACCTTGTTGCGATAGACCACGACGCGGGCGCGGAAGGAGTCCTGCGTGACGAACACCCCGTCGAACTTGAAGTTGACGCCTGCCTCGATGTTGTGCGCCACTTCCGGCCGCAGGTTCGGGTTCGGGATGAACTCGAACGGCGGCCCAGGCGCGGGATGGAAGCCGCTCACCAATGTCTCTGTCACCGCCGGCGCGCGATAGCCTTCCGCGTAGGTGCCGAACACCGTTACGCCCTTCAGCAGGTGATAGCCCAGCGTGACCTTCGGCGAGACGCGCTGGCCGTCGGTGTCTACCTCGGATGTACCGCCACTGGTGATCACCGTTCCGTTCAGGTTGTAGGTGTCGTAGCGGAGCGCGGTAATCAGATCGACCTTCTCGAAGAGGCTGAGCTTGCTCTGGACGAACGCACCGCCGACGGTGCGCTCGCCGCTGGGCGTGAACGTGTCGCCGCCCTCGAAGGGATCGGTATTGTTCACGCGATCGCGGAAGATGTCGCCGCCGTAGGTCAGCGCCAGCTTGACGGCCCCGAAGTTGAAGCGTGAGGTGTTGAAGACATCTGTTCCAACAGTATCAACGTCGAACGTGCGTAGCGCGCCGACCGGAATGTTGACGCCGCCCGGCGGGAAGCCCGGCGTGCCCGGCGGAATGAAAACGGCCGTCCTGCGCCGCTGCTCCACTTCGGTCTGGTTGCGGTAAACCTTCGCGCTGAAGTCAACCAGCGGCGTGTCGGGCCGCGAAAACGTGTACCCGAGGCTGTACTGCTGGTTGGTCACGTCGGTGTCGCGCGGAGACCCACCCGTCGCAGTCGTGTCGACGAACTGCGAATTGTAGTCGACATAAGTGCCCGTGATTTGGTGGCCCGGAGCAAAGCGCCAGCGCGACTTCACCATCCCGGAATTCACCTGCTGGGCGGAGTTGGGCACCACTTTGCCCGAACCGTCCTCATACTCGTTCAACCAGCGCCCGTTGAGCTGGCCGACGATGTCGAAGTTGCCGACGCGCACCGCACCCGTGCCGCTGGCCAGGCCGCCCTCCGGATTCGTGGAGTAGCGGGTGCGCGAGCGAATGGCCGCCGTCTCCCCCGGCCGAAGGATGTCGTCCGCATCGATGAGATCGAAGGACACGACGCCGCCGATCGCACCCGAGCCGTAGATGGTGGCCGCCGGCCCGCGCGTGACCTCCACCCGCTTGATCATCTCGGGATCGATGTAGAAGACGCCGTCGGCGTTGTGTCCGGTTTTCTGGAAGTTCTGCCGGGCGCCGTCGATCAGCACGTTCACGCGGCCGAAGTCCTGCAACCCGCGGACGTTGACGGCCGTTGCCGTGTCGCGCGCGGTTGTGGATGTCGTGACCGAGGGCAGCGTCGAAAGGAAATTCGACGACTTGTCGGACTGGAACTGCGTGTCGAGCTCGGATTTGCCGATGGTGCTCGTGCCGCTCAGCGCATCGATCGCCGCTTCCAGCGTTTTCGTCGACGTTATGATGATGCCGTCGAGCGATATGCCCTGCGCGATGGCCGAGCTACTCATGAACGCAAGTGCAGCTGCACCTGCTGCAATACTACGCCAACTTCTCCCCGTCATAACCGTTTGCCCCGTGTCCCCAACTTGCCAATTCCGATGCGGCTAGCTGGCTGACGGCGCGACAGGCGTCGTGTGGCGGGCTTGCTTACAAAGGCGCATGCGCGCCTGTCCCGCAGAAACGGGATTTGCAAAACTAGATATTGTTGACTAATGAAGTCAAGATTGATTGCGCAGGATGATCCTGTAGCGAAGCTTTCGGGCCACAACGAGCAAGAGAAGGGTTCAAGATGCCCGATCCCGACGATCCGTCGGCTGCTACCGTGCATGATCGTTCGCGACCGTCGGCAAGCCCTCGCCGGTTGAAGGTTAGCGAGCTGCTTGCAGGCGGGAAGGAGGCCATCCTCGAGCATGGCGACCAGGACTACCGCCTGCGCATCACGGCCAGCGGCAAGCTGATCCTCACCAAATAGCGGGCGGACCCATGAACACTCCTCGCAATCTTGCGCTTCTTATATGCGCGGCTCTCATGGCCGCGACACCCATGCTGTTACAATCCGCGGCCGCTGCGGACGTGACCGTCGTCGATGCCGGCGGCCGCCGGGTCAGCATCGCGGACGCCTCCCGTTTGCTATCCATCGGCGGCGACGTCACCGAGATCGTCTACGCCCTCGGGGCCGGCAACCGGGTCGTCGGGGTCGACACCACGAGCCAGTACCCACCGGAGGCGCTGAAAGAGAAGAAGAGCGTCGGCTACATGCGCGCGCTTTCGAGCGAGGGCGTGATCTCGGTCGGCGCTTCGCTCGTGCTTGCTTCGGAGCGGTCGGGCCCTCCGGAGGTGATGAAGACGCTGAAGGCGACGACCGTGCCGCTGGTCGAAATCGCCGACGACAACACACCGGACGGCCTTGCCCGCAAGATCCGTCTCATCGCGAAGGCCATCGGCGCCGAGGGTTCCGGTGAAGACCTTGCGAAGAAGGTATCCGCAGGCTTCCTCGCGCTGGACGAGCGCCGCGCGCGCATCAAGTCTCCCGTGCGGGCGCTGTTCGTCCTCGGTGTGCAGAACGGCCGCGTTCTGGCGGGCGGCAAAAATACCAGCGCCGATGCCATGCTGCAGCTCGCCGGCGCCGCCAACGTCGCCGACAGCGTAACCGGTTTCCGGCCGCTGACCGACGAAGCCATTGTCGAGCTCGCACCGGAGGTGATCGTAGCAATGCGGCGCAGCAGCACCACCGATGCACACGACCTTTCGCAGCTCTTCGAGCTGAAGGGAATCCAGGGCACCCCCGC
>CAWALW010000044.1:0-102434 GCA_963782855.1 uncultured Alphaproteobacteria bacterium
CACGAGCCGCGAGTTCATGCTGGGTGCCATCTCAGAACATGGTTGATGGCATGCAGCTAAGCGTAAGCGGAGAGAGCCCGCGATCCGATTATCGCGATATGGTTACTCAGGGGGTCGCAACGGAATGCCGCGGCGGGCGAAAGGCAAAAGGTCCAATAATATCGTACCGCTCGATACGCCCTTTACGCGATTAGTATGTTGGCAACCATTTAGGATGGCACAGTTGCGGAAGTTCCACAATATTCTACTAAATGAAAGGGTGCTTTGCGATCACTAGAGCACGTTCACGTTTGGCGGACTCGATTGGGGATTCCCATGGGGGCGAACAGTGATTCAGAATGGATGCTGGTTGAGGAGGCCAGCATCCATGAGCAGACCACTCGATCATGATCTTCGCCGTCGCATCGTCGCCGCCGTCGAGGCGGGAGCATCGTGCCGTTCGGCTGCGGCTCGGTTCGATGTGAGCTGGTCGGCAGCGATCAAGCTGATGCGCCGCTATCGTGCGACAGGCAGCCTTGCTCCCGGCAAGATGGGCGGTCATCGCCGGCCGATCCTCGAAGCCCAGCAGAAGGTCTGCCAACCCCAATCCAAGAGCGATAAAATTCTTGGTACAGCCGGTAGGCCAAGATGCGAGGGAACTCTGCTCACGAAAGGTCCAAACGGTCACCGCGGCAAGTATCAGGGCGAACAACGACTGCCGCACAGCCGAAACCAAGCCTGCTCGCGTAAGTACAATCACGACTAGAACCTTAGCCGGGAGCGGCCCTATTCGTCTCCGTCAACAGAGCCAACAAACCCTTTAGAATGTCGGTTGGCGCAGGCGGGCAGCCTGGAATACCGAGGTCCACCGGGATTACGGCCGAGACTGGTCCGACACAGGCGTAGCTGCCAGCAAATACCCCGCAGTTAACTCCACAATCGCCGACGGCAACGACCCATTTTGGGTCCGGCGTCGCATTGTACGTGCGTTCCAGCGCTTCGCGCATGTTCTTGGTCACCGGGCCGGTGACCAGCAGCACATCGGCGTGGCGTGGCGAAGCCACGAAGCGCAGGCCGAAGCGCTCCAGGTCGTAGTATGCATTGGCGAGTGCGTGGATCTCCAGTTCGCAGCCGTTGCAGGAGCCAGCATCCACCTCGCGGATCGACAGCGAGCGGCCAAGTCGCCGCAGCGCCGCGCGATTGACGCCTTGAGCCAACTCCGCCAGCGCCGCGTCACCCGGTGTTGGAGGCACCTCGGTGAGTGCCGCTTGCAGGAGGCTCTGGAACAGTAGCTTGCGCATTGTGACCTAGAGGTCGTGGCCCGAGTACGAGCAGTTGAAGGATTTGTTGCAGAGCGGGAAATCGGCGACGATGTTGCCTTCGATGGCGGCCTCGAGCAGCGGCCATTGGAACCAGGACGGGTCGCGCAGATGGCAGCGAGCGACCGTGCCGTTGGGTCCAAGCCGCACCCAGGCCAGGACGTCACCGCGGAAACCCTCGACCAGCGCCATTCCTTCCCCGCCGCTGCCACCGTCAGCCGAGGTCGATGACGGCTCCGGCGGGCAGCCGATCCAGGATCTGCTCGACTAGCGACAGCGATTGGTAGACCTCTTCGATCCGCACCCATACGCGCGCATCCACATCGCCGGCGGTCCGGCCTGGCACGTCGAAAGACAACATCGTGTAGGGGGCGTAGCCGTACGACTTGCGCGCATCGAACGTCCGGCCGGAGGCGCGGCCGATAAAGCCGCCAGCACCGTAGCGGCTGGCCAGCTCGGCACTCAGAATGCCGGTCGTAACGGTGCGATTCTGCAGCGAGGCCGTGTTGTCGTAGAGCTCGACCAGCTCCGGGAAGCACCGGCGCATGGTGCGGATGAGCGTGTGTAAGCCGGCGATGCCATCCTCGCCGAGGTCAGTCGCGACGCCGCCCGGGACAATGCGATCCATCATCAGCCGATGCCCGAAACAGGTGTTCGACGTGCGCAATACCTGCTCACGCAGGATGCCGCAGTGGGCATGGATCAGCGAGAAGGAGGCGTCGTTGCAGACCGCGCCGATGTCGCCCAGGTGATTGGCGAGGCGCTCGAGCTCCGCCATCAGGGCGCGCAACCAGATACGCCCGCATCGGCGGTTCGATGCCCTGCGCCGCCTCAATCGCGCGCGCAAAGGCAAATGCGTAGGCAACGGTGCTGTCGCCGGAAATGCGGCCAGCGAGCCGGACGGCGCGTGCCAGCGGCGCGCCGGTCATCAGGTGGTCGATGCCTTTGTGCGCGTAGCCCAGCCGCTCCTCCAGGCGCACGACGGTCTCGCCGTTGGCGGTGAAGCGGAAGTGCCCCGGCTCAATAATGCCGGCGTGCACCGGCCCGACCGGAATCTGATGCAGCGGCGGACCTTCCGCGGCAAGGAAGGCGTATGCATCGCCGCCGGCACCGGCAGTCTCTTGCTCTCCGAGCGGGTGCAGCAATCCCCAGCGGCCGTGGTCGAGCCAGCGCCGCGCGTCGGGGCAGCCGTCGGCCTCCAGCCCGTACAGGTCACGGATGGCACGCTCCAGCCGCATTGAGGGAGCGTGCGTCTGCGCGACGGACGGGAACCGGCGCTCGGGACAGGCCAGGCTCACCACCAGCGCGTCGTGGCCCGCTTCCGGCCCCAATGCCAAGTGCACGGCTTCTCCGTCACTCCACATGCCGAGCAGTGTCGCCTCCCCGGCGGCGAGCCCCAGGATCGCCTGCCGCCACACCTCTCCATCCACAACCACCCGGGGCCAGGGGCGATGCCCGTCGAGGACCCTCCCCTTCGCCTGCAATGCTTCAACGGAAGCCCATCGGCCGCTCCTCTAGCCCAACAGCCTTGCAACACTCTGGAACCAGGCAACCAGCGGCGCCGGCAGATAGATGCCCGCCGCCGCGACCAGGGCCAGATGCGCGAACAGCGGCACGTAGGACGCCTCCACTGGCGCCGTACTGCCGACCGGCTCGCCGAATGCCACCTCGCTCACGCGCAGCATCAGCGCACCGAGCGCCACCAGCAGACCGAACACCAGTGGGATTGCCAGCAATGGTTCGCGGGCGAAGGTCGAGCTGACGATCAGGAACTCGCTCATGAAGATCCCGAGCGGCGGCAACCCGGCAATGGCAACCACGCCCAGCACCAGGCCCCAGCCGAGCACTGGATGGCTGCTGGTGAGCCCGCGTATCTCGGCCAGCTTCTGCGTGCCCTTGACCTGGGCGATATGGCCGACGGCAAAGAAGATCGCCGACTTGGTCAGCGAATGCATCGTCATGTGCAGCAGGCCGGCGAAATTGGCGAGCGCGCCGCCCATGCCGAAGGCGAACGTGATGAGCCCCATGTGTTCGATCGAGGAGTAGGCGAACATGCGCTTGATGTCGCGCCGGCGGTACAGCATGAAGCCCGCGAAGATCAGCGACACCAGCCCCATCGTCACCATCAGCGGGCCGGGCGCGATGGCCGCCGGGTTGGCGGCGAGCAGCATCTTGAAGCGCAGCAGGGCATAGAGCGCGACGTTGAGCAGCAAGCCCGACAGCACCGCGGAGATCGGCGTCGGGCCCTCGGCGTGCGCGTCGGGCAGCCAGGCGTGCAGCGGCGCCAGGCCGACCTTGGTGCCGTAGCCCAGCATCAGAAACACGAAGGCGACGTTCAGCAGCTCCGGGCTGAAGTCGGCCGCCTTCTCGATCAGCGCCGTCCACACCATCGCGTCGTGGCCCTCGCCGATCACCGGCCGCGCCGCCATGTAGACGAGGATGGTGCCGAACAGCGCCAGCGCGATACCCACGCTGCCGAGGATGAAATACTTCCACGCCGCCTCCAGCGCCTCGTGCGTGCGGTAGATGCCGACCATCAGTACCGTGGTCAGCGTGGCGAGCTCGACGGCGACCCACATCAGGCCGATGTTGTTGGCGACCAGGGCGAGGTTCATGGCGAACATCAAGGTCTGGTACATGGCGTGGTAGAAGCGCAGGTGGCGCGGGGTGAGCCGGCCGATCTCCACCTCGTGGGCAATGTAGCTCGCGCTGAACACGGCGGTGGTGAAGCCGACGAAGGTCGAGAGCACGATGAATACGACGTTGAGGTCGTCGACGAACAGATAGCCGCTGGGCCGCGGACGCTCCGCCACCAGCATCAGCGCTGCGAACAATGTCGCCAGCGCCGCCAGGAAATTGAGGCGCGCCGCCAGCCAGTATCCGGGCAGCAGCGCCAGTACCGCGGCCGCAGCGGCCGGAATCATCAGCACGGCGTGCAGCGGATCGAGCGGGAGGTCGGCCAGCAGGTTGGTCACCGCCGCTCCCCGCGGAAATCGTCCATCGCCTGGAGCTCAACCGAATCGAACCGCTCGCGGATGCGGAACAGGAACACGCCGATGACGATGAAGGCGACCAGCACCGAGAACGCCACGCTGATCTCCACCACCAGCGGCATGCCCTTGGCGCCCGCGGCGGCCAGGATCAGGCCGTTCTCGAGCGACATGAACCCGACGATCTGGCTCACCGCGTTGCGGCGCGTGACCATCATCAGCAAACCCAGCAGCACCACCGACAGCGCAAACGCCAGGTCCTCGCGCGCCAGCGGATCGGCCGCCGCCGTGGCCTTCAGCATGACCACCATCGACAGCGCCACAAGCCCCATGCCCGCGAGCATTGTCGGGCCGATGCCGACCACCGTTTCGACGGTGCGATGGATGCCGAGGCGCGCCACCACCCGGTGCAGCGCCACGGGGATGATGATGGCCTTCAGGACCAGGGCGATGCCTGCCGTCACGAATAGAGTGCGGCGCCTGCTGGATGTAGGCCTGCCACGCCACGGACGCAGACAGCACCAGCGCGTGCAGGGCAAACACGTTGAGAAGCGCATACATGCGATCCTGGTAGAGCAGCATGAAGCTCGTCAGCACCAGGCCGCCGGCCAGCATATGCGCGACATCGAGGAGGAGGCGATCCATCAAAAGCTCCGCGAAACGAAGCGCAGCAGCGTGCCGAGCAGGCCCAGCATCAGTGCGATGCCGAGGAATTCAGGCACCCGGAAGACGCGCATCTTGGCAATCGACGTCTCCAGCAGCACCAGCAGGAACCCGCCTACCGCCAGCTTGCCGAGATACGCCGCCATGCCGACGGCATAGCCGCCGAGCGAGCTGCCCGCGGGCGCCAGCCCCCAGGGCACGAAGATGCAGCCGATCAGCGACAGATAGAGCAGCAGCTTGAGCGCGGCCGCGAACTCGAGGACGGCGAGGTGCCGGCCGGAGTATTCCAGCACCATCGCCTCGTGCACCATGGTGAGCTCGAGATGGGTCGCCGGGTTGTCGACCGGAATGCGCGCGTTCTCCGCCAGCGCCACGATCACGAGCGCCGCCAGCGCCAGCCCGAGCGACACGCGCAAGCTCGTGTGCGTCAGCATGAACTGCGCTATCACCGAGAGCTGCGTGGAGCCCGCCACCAGCGCCAGCGTGAACGCGATCATGATCATGGCCGGCTCCGCCAGCGAGGCGAACATCATCTCGCGGCTCGAGCCGATGCCGCCGAAGCTGGTGCCGACGTCCATGCCGAGCAGGGCGAGGAAGAATCGCGCAGAGGCGATCAGCGCGGTGATGGCGATCAGGTCGGCGGTCCAGCTGAACTTGAGGCCGGTGGCGAATGTCGGCACCAATGCTGCCGCCACCCAGGTCGCGGCGAAGACCATGTAGGGGCCGCTGCGGAACAGCCAGGACGCGTTTTGCGCCAGCACCACCTCCTTGCGCATGAGGCGGATGAGATCGCGGTAGCCCTGCAGCAGCGGCGGCCCTCGCCGGCGCAGCAGGCGCGCCTTGACCTTGCGCGTGAAGGCCAGCAGCAGCGGCGCCAGCAGCAGCACCAGCAGCATTTGCACGCCCTGTACGGCGAGCGAGTGGATCAGGGCCATATGGAGATCACCAGCAGCAGCGCGACGAGCACCACGAACACCAGGCTCAGGTACTTGGCGGATGGTCAGGAATTGCAGGTGGTTGAGCTTCTCGGCAGCGACCCAGACCGCCGCGCCGATCGGGGCGTAGATCATGTCCCACGCCAGATCGCGCAGCGTGACGGTGAGCCGGGCGGGGCGCACATCCCCCGGCAGGGGCATGTCGACGCTCTCGCGCGCCTGGAACGCCACGGGGCCGAACACGCGCCGGATCGGCTGGGCGAAACTGTCGGCGGTGTACTGCGTGGCCGGGCTCGGGTCGGGATAGCCGCAGTCCCAGGCGGGCGCGCGGCGCACGCGCGCGCGAGGCAAAGCGATGGATGATCTCGATCGCGAGCAGCGTGGAAACGGTGATGAAGACGAACACCAGCAGGCCGTTGTAGGAGCTGCGGCTCTCGGCCACCGGCACGATCGACAGCCAGGCGATGCCGGCTCTGCGCCGGCATCGCCTGCCCCACCAGCTGCTGCGCGACCGGCGCCAGGGCGTCGATGGCGATACCGGGCACCAAGCCGAGCAGCAGGCACAGGGCAAGCATGATACCCATGGCAGCGCGCGAGAAGATGTCGGTCTCCACGCGCCGCTGCGGCGACCGGCGATCGCGGCCGGCCCAGGAAGGCAATGCCGTAGGCGCGCACGAAGCAGGCTGCCGACAGCGCCGCCCCGAGCGCCAGCATGGCGCCGACCGCCGGCACCATCAGCTTGAGGCCCCACTGCGGCAGGTCCGGACTCAGCAGGATGGCCTGGAACACCAGCCATTCGGATACGAACCCGTTGAGCGGCGGCAGCGCCGAGATCGCGAGGCACCCGCCGAGCACCAGGAAGGCCGTCTGCGGCATGGCGTGAATGAGGCCGCCCATCTTCTCGATGTCGCGCTCGCCGGTTGCATTCAAGACGGCGCCGGCGCCGAAGAACAGCAGGCTCTTGAACAGCGAGTGATTGAGCGCGTGCAGCAGCGCCGCCGTGAAGGCGAGCGCCGCCGCCGCGGCCATGCCGTTGGCCTTGAAGGCGAGCGCGAGCCCCAGGCCGATGAAGACGATGCCGATGTTCTCGATCGTGCTGTAGGCGAGCAGCCGCTTGAGGTCGCGCTGCATGAGGGCGCTGAGCACGCCCAGCACCGCCGTGATGCTGCCCACCGCCAGCACCACGATGCTCCACCACCATGCCGGCGAGGCCATCAGATCGAACACGATGCGCACGAAGGCGTAGACGGCGACCTTGGTCATCACGCCGCTCATCAACGCCGACACGTGGCTGGGGGCCGCCGGGTGGGCGAGCGGCAGCCACACGTGCAGCGGCACGAGGCCGGCCTTGGACCCGGCCCCCAGCAGCACCAGCGCGAGCACGAGGCCGGGCACCCATGCGGCGCGTTCCACGCCGGCCATGTCGGCAAACACGTAGCGGCCGTCCGGACCCGCGAGCAGACCGAACGCCAGCAGCAGCGCCAGCGTGCCGAAGCTCGCCATCATGATGTAGACGTAGCCCGCGCGCCGGTTCTCGGGGTCCTGGTGGTAGGCCATCACCAGCGCCCACGAGGTCAGCGACATGAACTCCCAGGCAACCAGGAACGTGAAGGCGTCGGCGGCCAGGATGACGAGGTTCATGCCGGCGAGAAACGCCGGATAGAACGGCAGCACCCGTCCCGGCGACGTCTCGTGCCGGCCGTAGCCGAGCGCGAACAGGCTGGCCCCGGCCACTCCCAGATTGACGATGGCGAGAAACAGTGCGGCGAGCGCGTCCATGCGAAAATGCGCACCGATCCAGGGCAACCCGACCGGCAGCCAGGCGGTCGGCGCCGCAGCGTTGCCGAGCAGCTGCAGGGCGGCAACCGTCAGAACCACGAGACTGACGGCAAGACAGCTCGCATAGACCACGACACTGCCGACGCGGAACCGGCACACGAGCAGGCCGAGGACCGATAGGCACAGCAGCGCGGCCACGCCCCACAGTGCAACGGCGAGTGGCATGGTGGTCCCGCCCCTAGGCTACCCGTCCGCCGTGAAGCGCCTTGCGCCGTCCGCCCGTAGCCTTGGCCCGCGCTCTCAGCCTGACCCCGCGGCCTCCGCCCTCGCTCGCGGCGCCTTCGCCGATCAACTCGACGCCGGCGGTCTCCAGCGCCCCGATCAGCTTCATCAGGGAGTCGACGTTGCCGCGCACGATGTCGTCGCTCGCCTCCATGCGCTGGATGGTCGGCAGCGAAAGGCCAGAGAGATCAGCGAGTTGCCGCTGATCGATATCAAGCAAGGCACGGGCGGCCCGCATTTGCAGAGAAGTGATCATCTCTTCGTGCCATGATGCGCCATCCCTAATTATAGGGAGATAGCGCATGGGTCTGCCTCGTTCAAGCAGAGTTTTAGATAGGCGAAACGTGGCTGGTTCGATCGCGCAACGTGCACAAGGCAGCAGTGCTCTTAGTCGGTCCTCGCAGGAAAGTCGTAACGCTTCGATCAAACGCGAGCTGTCGACTGAAGGCCGGTCAGGGTCAAGATTTACAGGTCCGGTTGCCGCCGACCCGCGGCAGATGATCCCCGAGAAACAGTCGAAGTTGCTGTAGTGCGAGACCGGGCGATCAGTGCCAGGAGCAGTCATTCCTCGGCGACAGGCGGGGCGAAATCCCAGCGCTAAGCCTGATCGTACCAAGCGCGTCACCCTTAATCGCTATGTCGGCCCCAAAGGTGAACTCAGGGATTATGGAAAAAGCGTACTCGGTTTGGAGACGAGACGATAAAGATGATGACCTTGCAGCCGTTCCCGTCACAGGTGTAGGCAAGGTGCTCCTGAGAGCCGGGGATCACGTATGAAGAAACCAAAAAGCTCGGCCCCCGATCTCAGCGCAGAGTACGTTGTCGCGATCGACATTCAAGGGCGAAGGAAATGCGCTCGTCTTCGCGGCGCGCGCTCATGACCGCTCTGGTAAGCCAACTGTTTCCTTTATTGGCGGCCGCCAGCCTTGGCCTTCTCGCTGGCGCGTTGTTGGCCGAAGACCGGCTGCTGGTGCCCTACTGGCGCACGCTATCGGCTGAGACGTTTTACGCGCTGCACCCGACCTTTGGACCGATGCTGTACCGCTTCTTCGCACCACTGACGATGGCGGCGCCGCTAGCCGCCGTGCTGGCGATGGTGCAGGTCACCCTGCAGTCCGGAGGCCTCACGCCGCGTAGCCTCGCGGCGATCGCAACGGCCGTGCTAACCTGCAGTCTAGTCGCCATTTACTTCCTGTATTTCAAGTCGGCGAACGAAGCCCTCTTGCGGCGCGCGGTGTCTGCCACGGACCTGCCAACGACTTTGGCGCGTTGGGCGGCTTGGCACCGTGCACGCGTTTTTATTGTCGTGGCTGCCTTCGGGCTGTCCCTTGTGACCCTTGTCGCGTGAAATCTGGGCTCTCCAATGTGCGGCGCGATGCCGAGGCGGGCCATTCCCGAGACACATGTTATGCGGAGGTCGTGCAGGCGCCAGCCTGTGACGCCCGACGGGGCGTCGAACTCGCGCTTATGTGCGCTGAAGTTCTGAAAGCATGTCGCAGCGTATGACGAAAGCAGACCACCGCTCGTGACCGGCACCCGCTCCAATATGGCAAGTGCCGGGCTTGAAAGATGCACCGTATGTGGTTTGCTGTTCTTGGTGCGAAAAACCGCAGTACACGGCGTCGAAATCGATCTCATCCCGGCTTAGCGCCACAATCTCGTGCCGCCGCTGACCGGGCAGTGCCAGCAATTCCACGATGTTTCCGTACGGGAAGCCGATGTGACGGGCAGCGCGAATGACCGCGGCAAGCTCTATGTCACTCAGGACCCGGTCACGGGCGGTTTCTTGTAAGGCGCCTTCAACCCCTGGATCAGGGAAACACACACCCTCTCCCCATGAAGAATGGGGAGAAGGGACACGCGGTCCCAGCTCCTAATGCCCCTCGAACGCGATCAGCGCATGTCCCTTCACGCCCAGGCCCGTCAGCCGTTTCATGCCGCCCAGCTCCGGCAGGTCGATGATGAAGGTCGCGCCCACGATCTCGCCGCCGGAGCGCTGCACGAGCTTGACCGCCGCCTCCGCTGTCCCGCCGGTCGCAATCAGGTCGTCGACGATCAGTATCCGCTCGCCCTTGTCGATGGCGTCCTCGTGCATCTCGATGATGTCGACGCCGTATTCCAGCGTGTACTCCTGCCCGATCGTCTTCCAGGGCAGCTTGCCCTTCTTGCGGAACGGCACGAAGCCGCAGCCGAGCTTGTCGGCTATCGCGCCGCCGAGGATGAACCCGCGCGCCTCGATGCCCGCCACGCTCTGCACGCGCGAGTTCACGTAGGGCGCCGCCATCTGCTCGATCGCCGTCCTGAAGCCCTGGGCGTCCCCCAGCAGCGTGGTGACATCCCGGAACATGATGCCCTTCTTCGGGTAGTCCGGGATGGCGCGGATCAGGCTCTTCAAATCGTACACGTTGCATCTCCAGCAATGCCGCGCGCAACCTAGCAACTCACCGCGCCGGGAAAAAGCGCAAGCATGGCCGCTATCCCGCGACAACAGGTGCAAACAAAGCGGGCATTGCCTTAAGTTGCGTCAAACGCCAGGAGGAACGCGCGCATGAAGATCAAGCTGCACCACGTCAATGTCTGCTCCAAGGATGTGCCGGGGCTGGCCGACTTCTATCGCGAGGTGCTGGACCTGCAGCCGGAGCCGTCGCTCGAGAAAGGCCGCATCCTCGACAAGGACGGCTACCCCGGCAAGGTCGCGTTCCTGAGCGACGGCGAAACGCAGTTCCACCTCGCCGAGAAGGACTACGGCATCAGCTTCCGCACCGGCCAGGCCGTCAACCCCGTGTTGAACGGCCACATCGCCTTCCGCACCGACGACATCGCCGCCTTCAAGAAGCGCCTCACCGAGAAGGGCATCCCCTTCTCCGATTTCGGTGCCTGGGCCATGAAGGGCTGGGCGCAGATCTTCTTCTACGATCCGGAAGGCAACGTCATCGAGGTTCACGAGGTGCAGGAGTAAGTCCGCTTTCACGTTTCCCGGGCCGCTTCCATGCTCCAAGGCGTCGCCGCCGTCCTCGACTGGTTCGGCCTTGTGGTGTTTGCCACCACGGGCGCGCTTGTCGCCTCGCGCAAGCAGATGGACATTTTCGGTTTCGCGCTGCTGGCGACGGCGGCCGGCATCGGCGGCGGCACGCTGCGCGATGTCCTGCTCGGTCAGCTCCCGGTGTTCTGGGTGCAGCAGCCGGCCTACCTGTTGGTCTGCGTCGGTGTCGCCGCCGTATTGTTCTTCACCGCGCACATCCCGCAGTCGCGGTTCACCCTGCTGCTGTGGCTCGACGCCATCGGCCTCGCGCTGTTCGCGGTCACAGGCGCGGAGAAGGCGCTGCTGGCAGGCGCCGGCGCGGTCGTCGCGGTCGCCATGGGCGTGATGACCGCCACCTTCGGCGGCATCATCCGCGACATCCTGGGCGGTGAGACGCCCGTGATCCTGAGCCGCGAGATCTACGTCACCGCCGCTTTGCTCGGCGCGCTCGTGTTCGCCGCGTGCCTCGCGCTTGGCCTCGCGCATCCGATCGCGCTGGTCTCCGGTTTTGCCGCGGGATTTGTGCTGCGCGCCGCCGCCCTGCACTGGGGCTGGTCCCTGCCGCGCTATCGCTCGCGGCCGCCGCGAGCGCCCTGACCGCTATTGCGGCTTCTGCTCCTTGACCGCCAGCGCGTCCAGGAGCTCCTGCAGGCGGTCCGGCATCGGCGCTGGCGCCGGCCCATCGCCGAACACCTCGCGTAATTTTTTTCCAAGCTGAAGCGGTAGCGCAGTCGCCGCCTCGCGCCTTGGTCCGCGCGCGATTTTTGCGCCGGATGCGTCGTCGCCACTACTCATGCCGCGCAATCCCCCCGTGCTGCAGCTCAAGTTAGACGCCGCGCCAAGCCTTGTTGGCCCCGTCCCGCGCGTCTATTACGACAGTGACGTGAAACTCGTGAGCGAATAATGGCAGTCGACGAAAGCCTAGTGGGCAATGTGCCCTTTCTGCGCCGATTTGCGCGCGCTCTCACCGGAAGCCAAGAGCTTGGTGATGCCTGCGTCGTCAAGGCACTGGAAAACATTCTCGCCGGCAACGCGAGCGGTCTCCCTGCGCGCATCGCGCTCTATCGCTTCGTCCTCGCGGAGGTGAACGCGCTCGAGAAGAGGCCTCCCGTCTCGCCCGATAGCGACATCGCGCCGGTCTATCGCAATCTCTCGGCCATGACGCCGATGGGGCGGCAGGCGTTCATGCTCGTGGCGATGGAGGAGTTCTCGCTCGCCGATGCCGCGGAAATTCTCGAGATGAGCCTTGCCGACGTCACCCAGCTTCTCGATGACGCCAACCAGGATATCTCGACCCAGATCGCTGCCGATGTCGTCATCATCGAGGACGAGCCGCTGATCGCGATGGAGATAGAGGACCTCGTTCAGAGCCTCGGCCATCGCGTGGTGCGGATCGCGCGAACGGAGCGGCAGGCCGTCGAGGCCGTGAAGAACCTCCGTCCCGGCCTCGTGCTGGCCGACATCCAGCTCGCCGACGGCAGCTCGGGCCTCGATGCCGTCAACGAGTTCCTGCGGATCGTGAACGTGCCGGTGATCTTCGTAACGGCCTTTCCCGAACGGCTGCTCACCGGCACCAAGCCCGAGCCGACATTCCTCGTGAGCAAGCCCTTCAAGGGGGACGCGCTCAAGGCCGTGATCAGCCAGGCGCTGTTCTTCAACATTCAGAGCGGTGCGGCACGCGCTTGCCTGAAGCGTCAGGCCAGCGCCACTGGCACCGACAAGAACCCTCTGAAGCGCGCGCGCCCGCCGCGCACCGGCTTGCCCGCGAGGCGATATTCGGGAAACCGCGCCAGGAACCGGCCGATCGCGATCCGGCCTTCCAGCCGCGCCACGTTGAGGCCGATGCACACGTGCGGGCCGGAGCCGAAAGCCAGGTGCCGGTTCGGCTCGCGCGCAATATCGAGACGGTCGGGATCGCGAAATTCCGCCGGATCGCGGTTCGCCGCGCCAATGCCGATCGTCAAATACGTCCCCGCCGGAACGGCCACGCCCTCCATCTCGACCGGCGCCACCGTCACCCTGTTCCCCAGCTGGTTGGGGCTCTCGAAGCGCAGGAACTCTTCCACCGCCCTTCGGATCAACCCCGGCTCGGCCAGCAGCCGCGCCTTCTCCTCCGGCCACTCCAGCAGGGCATGCAAGCCGTTGCCGACGAGGTTCGTCGTCGTCTCGTGCCCCGCGTTGAGGATGAAGATGATGTTGTGCAGCAACTCGCGCTCGGACAGCCGCTCGCCGGCTTCCTCGCCCTGGATCAGACGCGTCAGCACATCGCGCTCCGGATCGCCGGGCTTGGCCCGGCGCCGAGCCACAAGCGTTCTCAGATAGGCGACAAAGTCCTCAACCGCCCGCTCTCCGCGCGCCTGCTGCTCCGCCGTCAGCACCGGCTCGAGCGCGCCGAGGATGGCGAGCGACCACTCCCGCAGCGGCTCGCGCTCCTCGCGCGGCACCGCCAGCAGGTTACCGATCACCTCGATGGGCACCGCGGCGGCAAGGTCGGCGATGAGGTCGGCCGAGCCCTTGGCCTCGATGCGGTCCAACAGGCCATCAACCAGTTCGGCGACGGGGCGCTCCATGTCGCTGATCGAGCGCGGCGTGAACGCGCCGGCGATGATGCGGCGCACGCGCGTGTGCAACGGTGGATCGTTGAAGACGAGGCTCGTCGTGTGATGCTCGAACAGCAGACCGTCGCCGTACTTCGGCGCAAACTCGCGCTGCTTGTCGGACGAGAAGGCGCGCGCATCCTTGTAGACGGCAACGCACGCCGCGTAGCCCGCCAGGAAGTAGCCCCCATCCGGCAGCCGGTGCAGCGGCGCGCTGTCCCGCAGCGCGTGATAGTAAGGGTAGGGGTTGGCATAGTAGTCGGCGGGCAGCTTGCGCAAGTCGAAGCTGGTGGCTGCAGCAACGGCCTCATCAGCGCGGGCAAATCGCGGCTGAAGACGCGGCGCTGCGGTCATTGAGAGCCTCCCTCAATTCTGAGCAGCGCCCAGCACCCGCCCGGCCACCGCATCGAGCTTGCGCAGCAGCGCGGGGTCGCGCGCTTCCGGCGCTGTGATGAGGGCAACGTCGAGCGCGCGGTCCGAACGGATCGGGCACGGCGGATGCTCGCGCGGGAAAGTTCGCGCGAGCCGCTCGATCAGGCCGTGTGCCTTGTCGACGTTCGCGCGCAGCACCTTGATGATCTCGGCGACGTCCACTTCCGTGTGGTCGTCGTGCCAGCAGTCGTAGTCGGTCACCATGGCGACCGTCGCGTAGCAGATCTCAGCTTCGCGGGCGAGCTTGGCTTCCGGCATGTTGGTCATGCCGATCACCGTGCAGCCCCAGCTCCGGTAGAGATTGCTTTCGGCCCGGCTCGAGAACTGCGGACCTTCCATGACGAGATAGGTGCCGCCGCGCGAGACCGGAATATTTTCCGCCCTCGCGGCAGCCTCGGCCGCGTCGGCAAGCAGCGGGCTCACCGGGTCGGCCATCGACACGTGCGCCACGCAGCCCGGCCCGAAGAAGCTTTTCTCGCGCGCAAACGTGCGGTCGATGAACTGGTCAACGATCACGAAGTGCCCCGGCGGCAGCTCCTCCTTCAGCGATCCGCAGGCCGAGATCGACAGCAGATCGGTGACGCCCGTGCGCTTCAACGCATCGATATTGGCGCGGTAGTTGATCGCGGACGGCGGCACCTTGTGCCCCCTGCCGTGGCGCGGAAGGAAACGGATCGGCAACCCGTCGAGTTCGGCGAACAGGATCTGGTCGGAGGGGTCGCCCCACGGCGAGGTCACGGTCTCCCAGTGCACGTCGCGCAGGGCCGGAATGTCGTAGAGCCCGCTACCGCCGACGATGCCGAGCACGGATTTGGCCATGCCGGCTTCCCCGGTTGCCGCATCTCAGCCACCGGCGAACGAGCAACTGCGCGCTGACCCGGCAAGCCGATCATCAAGGCAAGCAACGTGTCGCACGGGCTGGCGCATCTTGCGTGACGATCCAAAGTGCGGACACTGCCGCGGCCCAGACGGAGGAGCCGCCATGATCTATGAGCAGCGCATCTACACCTGCATCCCGGCCGCCTGCCGGAGCTGCTGAAGCGGTTCGAGGGCGCGACGCTGAAAATCTGGGAGAAGCACGGCATCCGGCAGGCCGGATTCTGGACCGTGCTGATCGGCGACGGCAACCACGATCTGCACTACCTGCTGGCGTGGGAGTCGCTGGCGGAGCGCGAGAAGAAGTGGACCGCCTTCATGTCCGACCCGGCCTGGCAATCGGCGCGCGCCGACAGCGAGAAGGACGGGCCGATCATGGCCAACATCAAGAGCACGATCCTGCAGCCGACGGCGTTCTCGTCGGTGAAGTGAGCCGCTGCAGGCAGTCGCCCAGGCGCTCAGTGCACCGCCTTCCACGTGCGCTTGTAGGCGAAGAACATCAGGATCGCGGTGATGAGCAGATAGCCCATCACCAGCAGCCCGATCCACTTGCGCTCTTCCAGCCGCGGGTCGGCGGTCCAGGACAGGAACGCCGTCACGTCGCGCGCGTAGTTGTCGACCGTCTCCGGCGTGCCGTCGTCGTATTTGACGAGCCGTCGCCGCCGGCGAACGGATTGGGCATGGCCGTCAAGTGCGAGGGGAAGGCCTTGTTGTAGTTCATGCCGTCCGGCACCTTGGTGCCCTTGTCGGGCTCGGCGAAGCCGGTCATGTAGGCGTAGACGTAGTCCGCGCCGGCCTCCTGGTAGCCGGTGACGATGTCCCGCAGCATGTTGACCGGCACCATGTAGAACGGCGCATTGATCTCGATGCCGCGCGCGCGCGCGATCAGCGACAGATCGGGCGGCAGCGCGCCGTTCAGCGCCGCGCGCGCCTCCTGCTCGTTCTTGTAGGGCGGCGGGATGGTATCGACCAGGATGGCCGGGCGCTTGACGATCTTGCCCTGGTCGTTGGGCTCGGCATCGACCTCATACTTGGAGGCGAGCGACTTCACGCCGCCTTCGGAAAAGTGCGGGCCGCCCGGCTCCATAAGGTTGCGGAAGGCGATGCGCTTGAGGCTGTGGCAGCGCGCGCAGGCCTCCGTGTAGACCTTGAAGCCGCGCTGCAGCTGGCGCCTCGTCGAACTTGCCGAGAAAGCCCGCGAAGCTCCACTTCTGCCGCTCGATGTGAACGTGCTCGCCTGTGGCGGCCCACGACGGCCGCTCCTGCGAGAGCTGTCACCGCCAGGACGGCTGCAGCACCAAGTTTCGCGCCAACCCTCGACATCCCCTCGTCTCCCTGGCTAGCGCCGCTGGGGCACGGCCGCGCCCTTGCCCAGAACCGATTCCGTGATCGAGTTGGGCAGCGGCTTGCCGGTCTCCATCACGCCGACGATCGGCAGCACCACCAGCAGGTGCAGGAAATAGTAGGCCGTGAACACGCGCGCCCACTGCACGTAGACGCCTTCGGCCGGCTTGGAGCCGAGGTAGCCGAGCGCAACCACCGTGAAGATGAACAGCCAGAAGAACCACTTGTAGACCGGCCGGTATTTCGCCGAGCGCACCCGCGAGGTGTCGAGCCACGGCACGAAGATCAGCAGCAGGATCGACGAGAACATCGCGATCACGCCGAGCAGCTTGTCGGGGATCGCGCGCAGGATCGCGTAGTAGGGCAGGAAGTACCACTCCGGCACGATGTGCGGCGGCGTCGAGAGCGGGTTGGCCTCGATGTAGTTGTCCGCGTGGCCCGAGATAGTCCGGCAGGTAGAACACGAACCAGGCGAACACCAGCACGAACGCGCTGAGCGCGAACGCGTCCTTCATGATGGCGTAGGGCGCCATCGGCACGGCGTCGGACGGCGACTTGATGTCGAGCCCGGTCGGGTTGTTCTGCCCGACCACGTGCAGCGCCCAGATGTGCAGGCCGACCACGCCGGCGATCACGAACGGCAGCAGGTAGTGCAGCGCGTAGAAGCGCGTGAGCGTGGTCCCCGATACCGAGTAGCCGCCCCACAGCCACTGCACGATGCGCGTGCCGAGCCCCGGGATTACGGCATCGACGGAGGAGAACAGGTTGGTGATGACGGTGACGGCCCAGAAGCTCATCTGGCCCCAGGGCAGCGAATAGCCCATGAAGGCGGTCGCCATCATCAGCAGGAAGATGACGACGCCGAGGATCCACAGCACCTCGCGCGGCGCCTTGTAGGAGCCGTAGTAGAGGCCGCGCGCGATGTGGATGTAGACCGCAACGAAGAAGAACGAGGCGCCGACCGCGTGGATATTGCGGATCAGCCAGCCGTAGTTCACGTCGCGCCGGATGCGCTTCCACGCTGTTGAACGCATCGGCGGCGGTCGGCACGTAGTGCATTGCCAGCACGATGCCGGTGACGATCTGCACGCCGAGGAAGAAACTGAGCAGCCCGCCCGTGGTCCAGAGGTAGTTGAGGTTGCGCGGCGTCGGGAAATCGACGAACTGCCCGTGCATCATGCGCTGCAAGGGAAGTCGCGCGTCCATCCACTTGGAGAAGCGGCTGGCAGGCCGATAGGACGACTCGTGGGTGGCCATCGGACGCTCCTCAGCCGATCTTGATCGTCGTGGTGTCGGACTGGAACTCGTAGGGCGGCACGTGCAGGTTCTGCGGCGCCGGGCCGAGGCGGATGCGTCCCGCCGTGTCGTAGTGCGAGCCGTGGCAGGGGCAGAACCAGCCGCCGTAGTCGCCCCTCTGGTCGTTCATGCTCTGCCCCTTGGGGATGCAACCCAGGTGCGTGCAGATGCCGATCAGGACGAGCCAGTTCTCCTTGCCCTTCTTGGTGCGGTTCACGTCGGTGGCCGGCGTGCGCTCGGGAAGAAGATCGTTGCGGGCGCTGGGATCCTTCAGGTCCGAAAGCTTCACCGCCCGCGCCTGCTCCACCTCTTGCTCGGTGCGGTTGCGGATGAAGACCGGCTTGCCTCGCCACGACACGGTGATCGCCTGCCCCGCCTTCACCGGCGATAGGTCGACCTCGATCGAGGCGAGCGCCTGGGTGGAGGCGTCGGGGTTCATCTGATGGATGAACGGCCAAAGGGCCACCGCGGCGCCGACGCCCGCGAACGCCTGCGCGGCAATGACGATGAAGTCGCGCCGGGTAGGCGATTCCGCCGAGTGTGACGCCAATTGAGCCTCCCTTTGCACACCCTGACTATCCGACAGGCCCGCGGCGCCGAACTCCGCCCAACCAGCCGCCATCGAACAGCGCCGCTTGCGTATCCGTCGGAGGGGTTATGCTGGCGCGTTTCGAGGGCCTGTTTTTCAGGGTCCCAGGATTGTCTGTGACGGCCCGCCTGCCCCCAACAGGACGTATTGACGCGCGTTCTTTTTGCATTCTTCTTTCGCTTTCACAAGGCGATTGGCGGCTCAATGCGCGGTCAATTTGGCGCACACGGCTTGCCCCTCGCCGGCTTACCGTGAACGGGGGAAACTCGCCCGTGCGCCTTGCCCTTTTCGCACCCGACATCCCGCAGAACACGGGGACCATGCTGCGCATGGCGGCCTGCCTGGGCGTGCCCGTCGATATCGTCGGCCCGACGGGATTCGATATGACGGACCGGGCCTTGCGCCGCGCCGCCCTCGACTATCTCGACCACGTCGAGATTGTCAGGCACGAGAGCTTTGCCGCGTTCGACGCAATGCGGCATGGGCGGAACTCCCGCCTAGTCCTGCTCACGACCCGCGGATCAACCTCTTACACGGACTTCGCCTTCCGTCCCGGCGACACGCTCCTGCTGGGCCGCGAAAGTGCCGGTGTCCCGGATGAAGTCCACCACGCCGCAGACGCCCGCATCCGCATCCCGATGCGGCCGGACCTGCGTTCGCTCAACGTCGCGGTCGCCGCGTCGATGGTGCTGGGCGAGGCTCTGCGCCAGACGGGCGGGTTCCCTGAGACCCGGTGAGCGGCGAAGGTGCGCGTCCGCGTCAATCCATGCGGACCGCTTCGCCCTCGATGACGGTTCCGGAGCCCGGCGCGATGAGGCCCCTGCGCGCCAGATGCTTCCGGAGCAGCGCCAGGTTCTTCACGTTGGTGCGGAATACGATGTCGAAAGCATCGCCCACCAAGGGGATTGCGCCAATCGTCGTATCGATCAGCGTATTGGTGACCATGCGGCCCAGAACCCAGCGCGAGGCGCCGAGCCGCCGCGCTTCCCAGATGATGTAGCTCGATAGCGCCCCGGAAATCAGATCGCCGACCACGGGCACGAGGCCGATGATGCCGTCGAGCCCCATGCGGATGTTCGTGCCGGGAACGAAGAACGCGCTGTCGAGCAGCTTCGCAAGCGCATCCAGCCGCTCAAGCGATTGCTGGGTAGACTGCATCGTAGGGCTGAACACCGGATGTCGCGCGCACCATGCGAATGGATGTAGGCGGCGCGTGGGGCGGCAACAAGATGCCGCCCCCTTGCTCCGATTACTCCGCCGCCGCCACCGCCTCGGCGAGGAAGCCGCCCGACTGGCGCGCCCACAGATCGGCGTAGACGCCGCCGCGCTTCAGAAGCGCGGCGTGGCTGCCCTGCTCGACGATGCGGCCCCGGTCGAGGATCACCAGCCGGTCCATGGCCGCGATCGTCGACAGGCGGTGGGCGATGGCGATCACCGTCTTGCCGGTCATCAGGTTGAAGAGCTGCTCCTGGATCGCGGCCTCGGCCTCCGAGTCGAGCGCGCTCGTCGCCTCGTCCAGCACCAGGATCGGCGCGTCCTTGAGAAGCACGCGCGCGATGGCGATGCGCTGGCGCTGGCCGCCCGACAGCTTCACGCCGCGCTCGCCGACGTGGGCGCCGTAGCCCTTGCGGCCGCGCATGTCCTCGAGCCCGGCGATGAAGTCGTCGGCCTGCGCCTTCTGCGCGGCAGGCGATCGTCGCCGGCTCGCTCGCATCCGGGCGGCCGTAGAGGATGTTGTCGCGCACCGACCGGTGCAGCAGGGATGTGTCCTGCGTCACCATGCCGATCTGCGCCCGCAGGCTGTCCTGCGTCACCTCCGCGATGTCCTGGCCGTCGATCAGGATGCGGCCCGACTCCAGGTCGTAGAAGCGCAGCAGCAGGTTGACGAGCGTCGACTTGCCCGCGCCGGACCGGCCGACCAGCCCGACCTTCTCGCCCGGCGCGATGTGCAGCGAGAAGTCGTGGATCACGCCGCCCGGACGCGCGGTGCCCGCGCCGACGCGCTGGCCGTAGTGGAAGTCGACGTTCTCGAAGCGGATGTCGCCCCGCGTCACGACCAGCGGCTTGCTCTCCGGCTTGTCGAGCACCTGGTTCGGCGCGGCTGATGGTCTCCATGCTCTCCTGCACGAGGCCGACGTTCTCGAAGATGCCGGCGACGACCCACAGGATCCAGCCGGACATGCCGATGATGCGCAGCACGAGGCCGGTGACGACGGCAATCGCGCCGACGCTGACGGCGTTGATGCTCCACAGCCAGATCGCAAGCGCGCTGGCCGAAACCATCAGGATGCCGTTGAGCGAGTAGAGCACCAGGTCCATGGTGGTGACGAGGCGCAGCGACCGCTGCCACTTGCTCATCTGCTCCTCGAGCGCGGCGCGCGCGTAGACGTCCTCGCGCGCGGTGTGCGCGAACAGCTTCACGGTCAGGATGTTCGTGTAGCTGTCGACGATCCGCCCGACGAGCATCGAGCGCGCCTCGGCAGCCTCGGTCGAGCGCTGCTTGATGCGCGGCACGAACACGAACAGCGCGGCGATGTAGGCCGCGACCCACACGAGCAGCGGGATGACGAGCCGCCAGTCGGCGGCCGCGAAGATGATCGCCGCGCCGACCAGCTGCACGGCCGCGTACCAGACGGCGTCCACCACCTGCACGACGGATTCGCGCAGCGCGGGCGCAGCCTGCATCACCTTGTTGGCGATGCGGCCGGCGAAGTCGTTCTGGTAGAAGCCCAGGCTCTGGCGCAGCACGTAGCGGTGCGTCAGCCAGCGGATGCGGCTCGTCACCGGCCCGGCGATCATCTGGTTCTTGATCAGCTCGTGCACGGTCGAGACCACCGGCCGGGCGATCAGCGCGATGAACGCCATCAACAGCAGGATGGTGCCGTGCTCGGTGAAGAAGTGCTCGGGCGACTGGGCATTCTTCATCATGTCGACGAGGCTGCCGACGAACGCCAGCAGGCTCACCTCGATGACCGAGCCCAGGAACCCGGCCACCAGCAGCACGGCGAATGCCGGCCAAACGGGCCGCACGAAGTGGCTGTAGAAAGCCAAAAGCGTTCTCCGGCGGCCGAGAGGCGATCTCGTCCGGAAACGGGACTATGCGGGTTTCGAACCAGCGGTACATTGTTCAATGCCTTAAACACGAAGAGACGCGCAGGCGGCCCGTGGGTGCTATCCCGGGGTCGCGGTGGCGTGCATCTTGCTCGATTAGGGGCGGGAGCGCTAATGGGAGAGAATGGCCGAACAATGGCTGACGCGGACCTTCCTGACGGCATGACGCAACTCCCTCCACAGATTGGCGAATGGCAAGCCCGAGCGCGCGCGTGGTTCGAGCGTCTGCGCGACGAGTTGTGTCTCGCGTTCGAGCAGATCGAAGCCGATCTGCCGCCCGGCGCGCCGCTCGGAGACACGTCACCCGGCCGCTTCGTTCGCTCGCCCTGGGAGCGCAAGGATCACACCGGCGCTCCAGGCGGCGGCGGAATCATGAGCATTCTCAAGGGCCGCGTGTTCGAGAAGGCCGGCATCCACACCTCCACCGTGCACGGCGAGTTCGCGCCCGAGTTCCGCAAGCAGATACCCGGCGCCGAGGACGATCCGCGCTTCTGGGCCTCGGGCGTGTCGCTGATCGCGCATCCCTGGAACCCGAATGCGCCGACCGCGCACATGAACACGCGCTTCGTCGTCACCAGCAAATGGTGGTTCGGCGGCGGTGGCGATCTCACGCCCGTGCTCGACGCGCGGCGTACGCAGGAGGATGCCGACACGATCGCGTTTCACGCCGCCATGCAGGCGGCCTGCACGCCGCATGCCGTGGCCGACTACGCGCGGTACAAGCAGTGGTGCGAGGAATACTTCTATCTGCCGCATCGCAAGGAAATGCGCGGCGTGGGCGGCATCTTCTACGACTACCTGACGCCGGCGGATGCCGATGGCGGCTGGGACGCCGCTTTCGCCTTCACGCAGGACGTCGGGCGCGCGTTCCTCCAGGATCTACCCCGAGATCGTGCGCCGCAATTTCGCGTCGCCGTGGACCGAGGCGCAGCGCGAGGAGCAGCTCGTGCGCCGCGGGCGCTATGTGGAGTTCAACCTGCTCTACGACCGCGGCACCGTGTTCGGCCTCAAGACCGGCGGCAACGTCGAATTCGATCCTCTCGTCGCTGCCGCCGATGGTGAAGTGGCCCTAGATCACCGGGCTATCTCGTCCGCACCACGGCCGTAGTGCGCGATGCGCGGGATGTCGTGACGCGCGAGGCCGATGTCCTTGAGCATGCGGTCGCTCAGGTCAGACAACTCGGTGATGGCGCGCTTGACCCGGCGATGCTCGGCGTAGCGTTTGGCAAGCGACGATACTCGCCGAGGCTGAAAGCGCTCCAAAGCGCCGACCAGACGGCAGCGCGGGAGGCGCGCCGCAGCTCGCTCGTCGGCATAAAGACATTTGCTGAAATGGATGCGTTCGACATGACTTGTCCTTTCGAGACGTGTTCTTGGTGCCCGGGATGGGCACGCGGTTTCACTTGCTACTTCGGCAACCTCAACTCGCCGGTGCGCAGGGCCTCGATGTCCTCGGCGGTGAAGCCGAGGCCCTCGAAGCGTCGCATCATCCATCGCATGCGAGGTAGCTGACGGCCCGCCGCTTGGCTTGGTTCTCGCGCGCCGCAATGAGGCGCTCGAAAAGGCCGGACTTCGGCTTCGGTTCGGCCGCAGACGCGAGTGCGTCCGCCAGCCCGAGGGCTAACGTGCTCATGATCATCTCCTGTTTGCTCAGCCGGGCCGTTGACCGGCCGCGACAACGTTCAAATGGAGTAGATTTCGCAATTGCACAAATTTATTGTTCCAATGAGTATCATTGGAAAGGCAATACATGCGGGGCCTCAACCCGGATCACCTGCGAGCGCTCAGCGAAGTCATCGCGCACGGCAGCTTCACGCGCGCGGCCAAGCGCCTGAACCTCGCGCAGCCGACGATCAGCCTGCAAATCCGGGAGCTGGAGATCGCGCCTCGGCGTGCGTCTGGTGGAGCGCCTGGGCAAGCGAGCGTACCCAACAGCGGCAGGCCGCGAGCTGCTCGAGCATGCGGAGCAAATCGCAGCAGGAAACCGATCGCCTGATCGCGGCGATGCGGCGGCATCGCGACGGCTGGCTCGGCCGCGTGCGCATCGGCTCGAGCACGACGGCGCTGATCTACCACCTGCCGCCGGTGCTGGAGGACCTGCGCAAGCGGCATCCCAACATCGAACTGGTGGTCACGACGGCACGACCAGCGGCGTCGTCGAGCGCATCCTGAGGAACGAGATCGACCTCGGCGTGGTGAGCCTGCCGATCAGCGAGAAACTCCTGGACATCGTTCCGCTCAAGGCCGAGCCGCTGGTGGCGATCTTCCCGGCGCGGCACGCGCCAAGCTGCCGGCGCGCGTCACGCCGCAGTTCCTGCTCGAGCATCCGCTGGTGCTCGAGTTCGCACGCGCGCATGTCCGGGCGCTCATCATCGACTGGCTGTCCGCGGGCGGTAGCGAGCCGCGGCCGGCCATGGAGCTCGACAACCTGGAGGCCGTGAAGCGCATGGTGGCCTCGGGCTTGGGCGCGTCGATCGTGCCAGCGGCCGCCATTGCGGAACCGATCGATCGCACGAGCCTGGCCTCGCGCCCCCTGGAGCCCGCGCTGACGCGCACGCTCGCGCTCGTCCAGCGGCGCGACAAGCCCGCTGATACCGCGCTCGGCCATGTGCGGGACGCCCTCATGCTTCTTGCCGACTCACAGCCAAGAGCCTTCCGCAGGCGCCCGAAGGCCTAGGCGCGTTTTGTGGCCCGGCCCCTCGCATGTAGGATGGCAACATGATTCACGGCCTCGATCATGTGACGCTGGCGGCGGCGTCGCCACGGGAAGCGCTTGACGCATTATGCGCGTCTCTTGGGCCACCCAACTGCGGTAGGTGATGCCGGTCGCGCCAAGGCTGGAGACGGCCAACACCGATCTGAAGTTCATGGCCAGGATGGCCGACCAGCCGGAAGGACTCGCGGGCCTCGCCTTTGCCGTCGAAGACCTCGCCAAGACGCGCAACCTCCTGGAACGCCGGGGCATGCGTGTCCTGGAAGCCGACGCCGATGAGACAGGCGCAAAGGCGCTCCTCGTCGCGACCGATTCCACTCACGGCGTTCCCATCTCGCTGGTTTCGCGGGCGCCTCACGACGCGAGCAGGGTCGCGCCTCCCGGCGGAGCTGCGGCAGTCTCCGCGCTGGATCATGTCGTTATTCGCACTCCCAATCCGGAGCGCGCAGTGGCGCTCTACGCTGGGCGGCTTGGATTGAGCCTCCGCCTCGACAGAACCGAGCCCTCCTGGGGTGCGCGCCTGCTGTTTTTCCGGTGCGGCGATCTGGTCGTGGAAGTCGCGCACGATCTGAAGGCCGGGGTTAGCGACGGCAACGACAGTCTCTGGGGCCTCTCCTGGCGTGTTGGGGATGCATCCGCAGCTCAGGCGCGGCTCAAGAGCGCCGGCATTGAAGTTTCGGATGTGCGCACCGGCCGGCGGCCCGGCTCCAAGGTATTCACGGTACGCAGCCAGACGGCCGGCGTGCCGACGATCATGATAGGCATGGACGGCTAGCAAAGTCCGCCCTGGGATTGACGACGCCGCTGCGAGGCGGTTCTCCTTTTACGCGCGGGAATGTCTGGGAGGGCAAGCCGATGCCGCACGAGATCACGCGCCGCGACTTCCTCAACGGCGCAGCTCTCACGGTTGCCGCCAGCCTTACACCTTTCGAGCAGCTGCAGGCCCAGGCGTTGCGGCAAGGCGGTCCTTACCCCCCTGCGCTCGCGGGCCTGAGGGGCTCGACCGATGAAGCCTACGCTGTCAT
The DNA here is from genome assembly GCA_963782855.1 of uncultured Alphaproteobacteria bacterium. GTDB lineage: Bacteria > Pseudomonadota > Alphaproteobacteria > Rhizobiales > Hyphomicrobiaceae > AWTP1-13. Next base: position 24,953 of record CAWALW010000044.1, read on the forward strand.
TCACGGGATTGCGCGTGAGGGGCAGCGCTACAACATCGATCTGCTGGAAGCGGAGGAGCGCTACGACCTGGTCGTCGTCGGCGCCGGTCTCGCTGGCCTGACAGCAGCCTGGCTCTATCGCGAGCGCCAGCCAAAAGCGCGCGTTCTCATTCTCGACAACCATGACGATTTCGGCGGCCACGCGCGCCGGTGCGAGTTCAGAGTGGGCCGCCGCCTGCTGGTGAGCTACGGCGGCTCCGAGTCCATGGTCGCTCCCAGTGTCATGTACGCGGGTGAGCTTGCGAAGGTCCTGCAGGCGCTGCGCATCCGCCCTGAAAGGTTCGAGCGCGAGAGCGTGTTCCATCGCCGGCTGTATCCCGGGCTCGGGCTGTCGAAGTCGGTGTTCTTCGATCGCGAGCACTTCGGGGAGGATCGCCTGGTTACGGGTGATCCTCTGCTGCTCGGCTTCGACGAGTTTGCGCCGCGCAATCCCGGCGCGCGGCCCGTCGATGCCTTTCTCGCAGATTGTCCCCTGTCGAACGAGACCCGGCAGGGCTTGTCGGAGCTGTTTGCCGGCACGCGCGACTACCTCGCCGGGCGTTCGGTTGACGAGAAGGTGGCGAGGCTCGCCAAGACCAGCTATCGCGCGTTCCTCACCGAGACCTGCAAGCTGCCCGCAGCCGCGGCCGACTTCTTCCAGGGCCGCTCCAGCGACAACTTCGGCTACGGCATCGACATGATCGCCGCCATCGATGCGATGGCCGAGGGCTTCCCCGGTGCCAGCTCGCTGAGGATCGAAGGTCGCACCGGCGGCCACGCCGACGAGAAGGGCCCCTACATCCATCATTTCCCCGACGGCAACGCCTCCCTGGCGCGCGCCCTCGTGCGGTCGCTGATCAACGGTGCCGCGCCGGGGCGCACGATGGACGATCTCGTCAGCACGGTATTCGACTACGCCGCGCTGGACCGGCCGGGCGCGGAGGTGCGCCTGCGGCTGCACTCCACCGCCACGACCGTGCGCAATGCGCGCGGTGGTGGCGTCGATGTCGGCTACGTGAAGGACGGCCAGCTGCGCCGGGTGCGCGCGCGCAATGCCGTCGTCGCGACCTACGGCATCAGTGATGCCCTACTCTGCCCGGAGCTGGAGCGCGATACCGTCGAGACCATGCTGTCCAACGTCAAGGCGCCGCTGGTCTACACGAAAGTGCTCGTCCGCAACTGGCAGAGTTTCGTGCGGCTCGGCACGCATAAGATTTCAGCGCCCACCAGTTTCCACTCCACCGTAAAGCTCGACTATCCCGTCAGCCTCGGCGGCTACAAGTTCCCGCGGCGGCCCACGGACCCCATGGTGCTGCATCTTGTGCACGTGCCGTCGGATCGGGCGAGGGCGCTGACATGCGCGCGCAGGCGCGCAACGGCCGCGCCAAGCTGCTCGGCACGACGTTTCGCCGACTGCGAGCACGCCATCCGCAGCGATCTCGCCGCATGCTCGGCAAGGGTGGCTTCGACGCGGGGCGGGACATCCTCGGCATCACCGTCAACCGCTGGTCGCACGGCTACTCCTACACGCCGAGCAGCCTGTTCGACGATGCGGAGGACATGCAGCGCAGGATCGCCGCTGCCAGGGCCAAGGTCGGCAACATCGCCTTCGCTAACTCCGACACGGCCTGGGACGCCTACGCCCACGCCGCCATGTCGGAGGGCCTGCGCGCCGTCGGCGAATTGCTCGGCGAGGCCCCGATCGCGGTCGGGCAGCCCTGGTACACGCGCTTCCTGCGCCGGTCCTCCAAGCAGTGAACAGGAACCGCGCCGCGAGGGTTGGGCGCCGCGCCATCCTGCCTTAGTGTCGCGCTGGATTCGCGCGATATCGGCGCCAAGAAGAACCAGAGGTGGCGATGTTCCCCCTGTCGCACATGCTGAAGTCGTTCGTGCGCACCGGCACCCTGAAGGTGATCGATGCGGACGGGAAGACGCACGTGTTCGCGGGCAAGCCGGGTGGCCCCGACGTCACCATGCGGCTTACGGATCGCACGCTCTACCGCAAGCTGTTCTTCAATCCCGAGCTCAACGCCGGCGAAGCCTACATGGACGGCCGCTTGAGCTTCGAGAACTCGACGCTGCGCGATTTCCTGACGCTGTTTTCCATCAACCGGCTGTCGCTCGGCGCGCATCCGATGCAGAAGGTGCTGCGCAAGGTCTCGCTGGCTCTTGAAGCGCTTCCAGCAGGCCAATCCGATTGGCCAGGCGCAGAAGAACGTCGCGCACCACTACGACCTCGGCAACGATTTCTACAAGCTGTTCCTCGACGAGGGCATGCAGTATTCCTGCGCCTACTTCCTCAACGACAACGAGAGCCTGGAGCAGGCGCAGCAGAACAAGCTGCGGCTGATCGCATCCAAGCTGGCTCTGCGAGCCCGGCTTGAAGATTCTCGATATCGGCAGCGGCTGGGGCGACATGGCGCTCTATCTCGCGCGCATGGAGAATGTCGACGTCACCGGCGTCACGCTCTCGAAAGAGCAGCACGCGCTCTCCAACGAGAAGGCGCGGCAGATGGGCCTTGTCCGACCGCGTGCGCTTCCGCCTGCAGGACTATCGCGAGGTGCCCGATCGTTTCGATCGCATCGTCTCGGTCGGCATGTTCGAGCACGTGGGCGTGCACCACTACGACGAGTTCTTCGCCAAGGTGAACGCGCTGATGAACGACGACGGAGTGATGCTGCTGCACTCCATCGGCCACATGAGCCCGCCCGGCACGGCGAGCCCCTGGCTGCAGGAAATACATCTTCCCCGGCGCCTACTCGCCGGCGCTGTCGGAGGTGTTCACCTCAGTCGAGCAGGCGAGCCTGTGGGTGACGGACCTGGAGTTCCTGCGCGTGCACTACGCCAAGACGCTGAACCACTGGTGGCGGCGCTTCGAGGCCAATCGCGCCAAGGTCGCCGCAGATGTACGACGAGCGCTTCTGCCGCATGTGGGAGTTCTATCTCGTCAGCGCCGAGATGATGTTCCAGACCGGCAGCCAGCTCGTCTTCCACATGCAGCTTGCCCGCAAGCGCGACGCGGTGCCGATCGTGCGCGACTACATCACGGACATGCAGCGGGAGTATCAGGCCATCGAGCCGGCCCGTATCGGCTTGGCGAGGCGCTAGGACCGCTCGGCCAGCTTCCCCAGCAGTTCAAGCAACCGCGCGCGCCCATCGGGGCCGAGCTTCTGGTCGAGCCGCTGCTCGTGCTGCCCTTCCAACTCGGTCGCGCGCGCCAACACCTTCTGGCCTTCCTCGGTGAGGAACAGGGCATAGGACCGCCGGTCGTTGGGTGCCGAATTGCGCCGCGCCAGGCCCCGCCGCTCCAGTCGGTCGAACAGCACGACGAAGTTCGCCCGCTGAATTCCGAGCGCGGAGGCCACATCCGATTGCTTGGCGCCCGGCGCATGGCCCAAAAGCACGAGCACGCTGTACTCGGCCGGCCTCAGATCCAGCTCGGCGAAATTCGCGATCACGTCGTCGAACACGGAAAGCTGTGCGCGCCGCAGCACATAGCCGATCATGCCGGCCAGCGGGCCGATCTCGATGCGACGGCGTCCGGGCATCCTTGGCTGCCGCGGCAGCCATCTCGCCGGCCGTCGTCTTCTTGTCGGCGTTCGTGCTCATGCCCGGCGCCTCGGTATTTCTCCCAGCTTGATATTATAGATCATAATTGTTATTCGAAACTACAAAATAAGGCGCGAGCCAAGGGGAGGAAATGGGGATGCGGCCGCCGCGTGCGCCCGCGTGTGGGCAGGCACTCTGCCGTATGCCGCATGGCGTGCATGCCACCGCGCTTCGCGCTGTTCCCCATGCTCTCTTCCGTGCTCCATTCACCATCATCGTGAGCGGCGGGGGCGCGCGTTGGACACCACCATTCTTCTCTTCCTGCTGCAGGATGGCGTCATCAACGGCGCGATCTATGCGCTGCTCGCGCTGGCGCTCGTGCTGGTGTTCGCCGTCACGCGCGTGATCCTCGTGCCGCAGGGCGAGTTCGTCGCCTATGGCGCGCTGACGCTGGCGATGCTTGACGTCGGGCGCATTGCCAGGCACCGCCGGGCTGCTCGTCGTGTTCGCCGCACTGGCCCTGCTGGTGGAGGCCTGGAGCGAGCGCCGGCGCTTCACGGCGGCGACCGCGGGTCGTCTGTTCCTGTTCTACGTGCTGCCGCCAGCCATCATTCTCGCCCTGACGTGGGTGCTCGCGCCAATGCGGCTGGGCGCGCTGCCGCAGTCGCTGCTCGCGATCGCCATCGTCGCGCCGATGGGACCCTATCTCTACCGCATCGCCTTCCAGCCGATGGCGGAAGCCTCCGTCCTCGTGCTGCTGATCGCCGCCGTCGGCGCGCACTGGTCGATGACGGGCCTGTGCCTGCTGTTCTTCGGTCCCGAGGGCCTGCGCGCGCTTGCCGATGCTTCCCGGCACCTTCTCGGTCGGCCCGCTCCCGGTCTCCGGCCAGGGCCTCGCCATCTGCGTCACGACCGGCGTTCTGATGATGGCGCTCTACGTCTTCTTCGGCCGCACCATCCTCGGCAAGGCGCTGCGCGCCACCGCGGTGAACCGTCTCGGCGCGCGTCTCGTCGGCGTGCGCACGGCGCTGTCGGGCCAGCTCGCGTTCCTGATCGCGGCCGCCATCGGCGCGCTGTCGGGCGTGCTGATCGTGCCGATCACCACGATCTACTACGACTCCGGCTTCCTGATCGGCTTGAAGGGCTTCGTCGCGGCCATCGTCGGCGGCCTCGTCAGCTATCCGCTCGCCGTTGCCGCCGCCGTGTTCGTGGGCATCGTCGAGGCCTTCGCCTCGTTCTGGGCGTCGAGCTTCAAGGAAATCATCGTCTTCACCATCATCATTCCCGTGCTCTCGTGCGCACGCTCATGTCGACGCACACCGAGGACGAGGAGTGAGCCATGCGCCACCGCGCCCTCGTTCTCGTCCTCGCTCTCATCGTCGCGCTGATCCCGCTGCTGCCCGGCGTGCCCGTGTTCTGGATCACGCTGCTCAACAACGTCGGCCTCGGCGCGCTCGTCGCCATCGGCCTCGTCGTGCTGACGGGCGTCGGCGGCCTCACCTCGTTCGGGCAGGCGGCCTTCTGCGGCTTCGGCGCGTTCACCACCGCCGTGCTCACCACCCGCTACGGCTGGTCGCCGTGGCTGACGCTGCCCGTCGCGCTGGTCATCACCGGCGTTCGCCGCGCTGATCCTCGGCCTGCTCACCATGCGCCTCGTCGGCCACTACCTGCCGCTCGGCACCATCGCCTGGGGCCTGAGCCTCTATTTCCTGTTCGGCGAGTTGGAGCTGTTCCACCGCCACGACGGCATCACCGCCATCCCGCCCTTCAACTTCGCCGGCTATGACCTCTACGACAGCCGCGGCATCTACTACGTCATCTGGCTGTGCGTGATCCTGGCGGCCATCGCCACCCACAACCTGCTCGACTCCCGCACCGGCCGCGCCATCCGCGCGCTGCGCGGCGGCGCGATTGCCGCGGAGTCCTTCGGCGTCAGCACCATGCGCGCCAAGGTCGTCGTGTTCGTCTACGCCGCACTGCTCGCCGGCATCTCCGGCTGGCTCTATGCCCACATGCAGCGCGCCGTGAACCAGACGCCGTTCGGCATCAACGCAGGGCATCGAGTACCTGCTGATGGCCGTGCTCGGCGGCGCGGGCCACGTCGGCGGCGCCATCCTCGGCTCGGGCCTCGTCACGCTGCTGAAGGACCAGCTCCAGCGCATCCTGCCCAAGCTGTTCGGCAGCCGAGGCAACTACGAGATGATCGTGTTCGGCGCGCTGCTGGTGCTCCTGCTGCAGACCGCGCGCGAGGGGCTGTGGCCGCGCCTCGCTGCGCTCGTGCCCGAGGGCCCGCCACCGCCGCGTCCCCCCGCTGCCGAAGCGCTGCCCACGCGGCCCATGCCGCCGGCTGGCGAGCCGCTGCTCGACGGTCAAGGGCGCCCGCAAGGAGTTCGGCGGCCTCGTCGCCGTCAACGACGTCAGCTTCAACGTGAAGGCCGGCGAGATCGTCGGCCTGATCGGCCCCAACGGCGCTGGCAAGAGCACCATCTTCAACCTCATCACCGGCGTGCTGTGGCCGACCTCCGGCGAGATCGCTTTCCGTGGCGAGCGTCATCTCATCCAAGCCCTCGCAGTTCGTCGCGCGCCGCGGCATCGGCCGCACCTTCCAGCACGTCAACGTGCTGCCCAACATGAGCGTGCTGGAGAACGTGGCGCTCGGCGCGCACCTGCGCGGCGCCAAGGGCACCGCTTCCAGCATCCTGCGCCTCGACCGCGCCGAGGAGGCGCGCCTGCTCAACGAGGCCGCCAAGCAGATCGAGCGCATCGGCCTCGGCCCCGCACATGCACAAGCCCGCCGGCAGCCTGTCGCTCGGCCAGCTGCGCATCGTCGAGATCGCCCGCGCGCTCTGCCTCGATCCCGTCATGCTGCTGCTTGACGAGCCGGCCGCCGGTCTGCGCCATCTGGAAAAGCGCGAGCTGGCCGCCACGCTCACGCAGCCTCAAGCAGCAGGGCCTCACCATCCTGCTGGTCGAGCACGACATGAGCTTCGTCATGGGCCTCACCGATCATCTCGTCGTGGTCGACTTCGGCACCAAGATCGCGGAAGGCACGCCCGGCGCGAGGTGCGCGCCGATCCGGTCGTCATCGAGGCCTACCTCGGAGGCGTGACATGAGCGCGCCCATCCTCGCCATCGACGGCCTCTCCGTCGCCTACGGCAAGGTCGAGGCCGTGCGCAACGTCTCGCTGGCCATCCAACCCGGCAGCATCGTCACCGTCATCGGCGCCAACGGCGCCGGCAAGACCACGCTGCTCAACGCCGCCATGGGCATTCTGCCCGCCACCGGCCGCGTCGCCTTCGAGGGCGCCGCGCTCGACCGCCTCGGCATCGAGGAACGCGTCGGCCTCGGCCTCGCGCTCGTGCCGGAGCGCCGCGAGCTGTTCGGCTCCATGAGCGTGGAGGACAATCTGCATCCTCGGCGGCTTCCGCACCACCGCGGCGGAGCGCGCGCAATCACTTGCCCAGGTCTTCACCCGCTTCCCGCGCCTCAAGGAGCGTCGCACCCAGCTCGCCGGCACGCTCTCCGGCGGCGAGCGGCAGATGCTCGCCATGGGCCGCGCGCTGATGGGCAAGCCGCGCCTCCTCATGCTCGACGAGCCGAGCCTCGGCCTCGCCCCGCTGATCGTGCGCGACATCTTCGAGATCATCGTCAGCCTGCGCAAAACCGGCGTGTCGATCCTGCTGGTCGAGCAGAACGCCCGCGCCGCCCTGCAGGTCGCCGACCACGCCTACGTCATGGAGCTCGGCGAGATCACCGCGCAGGGCCCCGCCTCCCAACTCGCCGCCGACCCCCGCATCATCGAGAGCTACCTGGGGCTCGGCGGAACGGCGTAGCCGCCGCGCCCGGCGGGCTCTTGGGTGTGGGCCGGGCTTGCGCGAAGCGCTGCCGGTCTTGACCCTGATCAGGCGTCGTCAGCGGATAACCCCAAACAGCACGCCGGCCATCTGCAGCTTGAGCATCACGAGGAGTTTGTCGACGGTGGATGCCGCGGTACAGTCCCATTCACAGGCCAGTATCATGGAAAATCCCCATGCTCGACGGAGCAGTTCGTACTGATTCGTTCGAAGGAAACAGGGGCTCGCTCATGTCGACACGCGATGCTGCGACGGCTGTTCGACGGTTTGGTCTCGGCGGGCGACCGGGCGATATGAGACGTATCGCTGGTTGATCCGCGCGCTTTTCTATCGGCCGGGGACCTACCGCTCCCTAGGAGGAACTTTTATGACTAGCGTCGTGCTCAACCGCCGTAGACTCCTCGCCGCTGGCGGCTGCGTCGTGGCAACCGCGGTTTCCCCACTCTTGTTGCCCGCCAGCGCGCAAGGTCTTGCACCGACCCCTTCGATGCGGGGCGGCTCGAACAACTACCTCCGGGGCGCGGCGATCGTGGATCGGATCGGCGGCGGGGGCTTCTGGATGACGGGTACCGTGCGCCGCGCGGGCGACGGAGCTCCGCTTGCGGGTCAGCGCATCCAAATCTGGGCGCACACGACGGAAGGGCACGAGCGAGACCCGCACAGTCATGGGGCCACGCTCACTGACCAGAACGGGGTGTTCCGTCTCGAGATGCCGCAGATCGTTCCCGCCTTCGGCCAACCGCATGGTCATCTCGCCTATGACAGTGGTGACTTCCAGACCGTCTTTCTGCGCCCCGTGATGTCGAGCGCGAGAGACACCCGGCTTGAAGCGCATTTCGTCCTTCAGCCGGTCTGACCGATTGAGTGCGAGGGGATTGGATTGGCCAGGGTGACCCTGATCTGGGCCGCCCTCGCGGTCGCCGTTGCTGTGCCGATCGCCGCTGCAGCGGCGAGCCCGCTGCTTGCATGGCGCGATCCGCTCTACATAGCGGCCGGTTTTGCAGGGGTTATCGCGCTGGCTCTCATGCTCGTGCAGCCCCTGCTGGTGGGCGGATACTTGCCGGGACTGCCGGCTCTTCGCGGGCGGCGCGTGCATCGCTGGATCGGAGGCGTGCTGGTCGTGGCGGTGGTGATCCACGTCGGCGGCCTTTGGATCACCAGTCCGCCGGATGTGATCGACGCCCTTCTCTTCACGTCGCCGACGCCGTTCTCCGCCTGGGGCGTGATCGCCATGTGGGCAATCTTCGCCGTCGCGCTTCTGGCCGCACTGCGCCGCCGGTTGCGACCGCGAACATGGCGCATCGCTCATACGTTGCTCGCGGTGGTCATCGTCGTAGGAAGTGTGGTCCATGGCATACTGATCGAGGGGACGATGGAGACGGTGTCGAAGGCGGCCCTTTGCGCGCTGGTCCTTGCGGCGACCATCAAAGTCATGGCTGACCTCCGGGTGTGGAGAAAGCGAGCGACGTCGCGCTCAGAGATGCCCTGGCGCGGCAAGTGCACTTAGCGGAACTTGACGCGAGCCAGTCGCGGCTCGACTCTGAATGGGCACGCAAGCCAACCGTCGAGCCCTCGCCATGCCCTCCTTCAAGACCATCCGTGCCCGCGCCGCCAAGCGCAAGGGCGGCGAGAAGCAGCTCGCCGCGCTCCTGCCCGCGAAGCCATCGCCCGAGGCCTGAAGCGCCTCAAGGACGACCGCGTGCTCGCCGAAATGACCAAGCGCATCTTCTCCGCCGGCTTCGTGTGGAGCGTCATCGAGAATAAGTGGCCGGGCTTCGAGGCGGCGTTCCTCAAGTTCGAGCCGAAGCGCCTCCTCTCCCAACCCGACGAGTTCTGGGAGAAGCTCACCGCCGACAAGCGCATCGTGCGCAACCCGCAGAAGATCATGGCGACGCGCGCCAACGCCCAGTTCGTCGCCGACATCGCCCGCGAGCACGGCAGCTTCGGCAAGTTCCTCGCTGCCTGGCCGGTGGAAGATCAGGTCGGCCTGCTCGATCTGCTGGCCAAGCGCGGTTCTCGGCTTGGCGGCCGCACGGGGCAGTATTTTCTGCGCTTCATCGGCAAGGACGGCTTCGTGGCATCGGGCGACGTCGTTGCGTGCCTGCGCGACGCCGGGCTCGACATCGCCGAGACGCCCACCTCCAAGAAGGACCTCAAGAAGGTCCAGGACCAGTTCAACGCCTGGGCCAAGGAAACGGGGCTGCCCTACGTCCACATCTCGCGCATCTGCGCCATGTCGATCGGCGAGAACTACGACGCCGAGACGCTGCGCCGGCGCGGCATGGCCGAAGAGTAGGCCGCAAACAAAAACCCTCTCCCCATCGGCAATGGAGAGAGGGCTTAAGCTAGCTTCAGTGTCGCGGCGCTTACTTCACCAGCGCCCAGTCGCCGTTCTTCACGGTCAGCAGCACGCGGCCGCGCTGGTCGAGGCCGAAGTGGTCCGACGGCGTGAAGTTATAAACGCCGTGGCTCGCCGGCAATTTCCTTCTCGGACTCGAGGGCCGCAAGAATGGCGTTGCGGAAGTCCTGCGTTCCCGGCTTCGCCTTCTTCAGGGCAATCGGAACAACGCGGTTCAGAAGCTGCAGCACATCCCAGGCGTGACCGGCAAACTGCGTGCGCGTGCCGGCGCCGTGCTTGCCCTCGTAGAGCTTCCACAGCTCAAGCCCGACCTTCTTCTGCGGGCTGTCCGGCAGCAGCTCGGCAACGACCGGAGGACCAGAGGGCAGGATCACGCCTTCCGCCGACTTGCCGGCGATACGGATGAAGTCCTTCGTCACTGCGCCGTGCGTCTGGTAGATGAGGCCGGTGAAGCCACGCTCGCGCAAGCGCGAGCTGCGGCAGGGCCGCGGCCGTACCTGACGCACCGACCAGGATCGCGTCGGGCTTGGCAGCGACGAGCTTCAGGGCCTGGCCGGCAACGGAGGTATCAGGCCGGGCGAAGCGCTCCTCGGCCACCATCTTGAGCCCCATCGGCTCGGCCAGCGCCTTGAACTGGCGCACCCACAGGTCGCCCCAGCTGTCGGAGAAGCCGATGTAGCCGACGGTCTTCACGCCGTTGGCCTTCATGTGATCGAACACGGGCTGCGCCACCAGGGCAACCTTCTGCGCCATCACGAACGTCCACTTCTCGCGGCCGGCAGGAAACTCGGCCGGCGCCTGCGTGAAGTGCGGAACCTGGTTCTCGAAGGCTACGCCCGCCACGGCCAGCGTCGGCGGCGTCGTCGAGGAGCCGACAACCACGTCGACCTTGTCCTCGGTGATGAGTCGGCGCGCGTTGGTGGTCGCCTGGTTGGGGTCGCCGGCGTCATCGAGCACGATGAGGGTGAGCTTCTGGCCGGCGATCTCGGCCGGCCACAGCGCGAACGTGTTCTTCGCCGGCACGCCGAGCGCGGCGGCCGGTCCCGTCGCGGCGATCGTCACGCCGACCTTGATCTCTGCGATCGCCGCCTGGGAAATCGCAATCGCGCCCGCCAACACGGCGGCAGCGCCAAGCACTTTCGTGGTTCGCTTCATTCGGTGGTTCCTCCCTGGAACAACAGTGGCGTTTTGTTTGTCACTCGAAAGACGGTGCTTGCTCTTTGACCCGAGCTGCTTCCCGAAGTCCGATCTTTCCGAGTGAATATGCAGTGTTTGATGATTGTTATAACTCATAACTATCGGCCGTGATGGAGTCAACGACACCGGGTCGACGCCTGCCTCGCGGGCCGGGAGACAGCACGCTGGCGCGGTCGGCGCCGGCGGCGCGATACGGTTAACCCCGATTTACACCCCCAATTGACCTATGTCGTTGAAGTGACAGGCTGCGGCAGGTCGATCGCTTTCCCAGACCAGCATCAAATAGACCTCAGAGGGCCGGGGTTTCGCCGGCTGCATAATCTTATGGGATTTGGAAGCATGGGCGTGGATCTGCCCGCTCCGGCCGGGTCCGGGCACATCGACCTTCCCGCAGACAGGAGCGAGACTTTGGGAGACGAGCGCATTGGCGCGCCGCTCGAGGATGTACGCTTGCGTCTCCTGTCGCTCATCGACAGGCTGAGCGACACGCTGGGTGAGCATGCGGGGCCGCTGCTGCTCGCCGCGCGCAAGCAGCTTGAGGAGCGCTTCTGCCGCATCGCCGTGGTCGGCCAGATCAAGGCGGGCAAGAGCACCTTCATCAATGCGCTGACCGAGCGCCCGGATTTCCTGCCGGCCGACATCAATCCCTGGACCGCCGTCGTCACTTCGATGCACTTCCGCAACAGCCCGGCGCGTCCGGAGTATGCGGGCGTCTTCCATCTCTTCTCCAGCGACCAGTGGAAGGAACTCGCCGATGGCGGCGGAAGGCTGCGCGAGCTGACGCAGCAACTCGTCCCGGGCTTCCAGCCCGATCTGTTGCGGGCGCAGTTGGAGGTGATGCGCACACGAGCCGAGCGCCGTCTGGGTGCCAGGTTCGGCGAGCTTCTCGGCAAGAGCCATCAATACAAGGATCTCACGCCGCAGCTTCTCGCCGACTACGTCAGCGCCGGCGAGGACAGCTCGGCCGCCGCAAAGCGGCAGCGCAAGATCTATTCCGACATCACGCGATCGGCGGACCTCTATTTCAACGAGAGCCCCTTCGCCTATCCCGTCACGCTCATCGACACGCCGGGCACCAACGACCCGTTCATGGTGCGAGACGAGATCACGAGGCGAAGCCTCGAGACCCCCGACATCTATGTCTTCGTGATTTCGGCGCTGCAGCCGCTTTCAGGCCGCAGACATCTCGACCCTGCGGCTGCTGAACGGACTGCACAAGGATCGGATCGTCGTCTTCATCAATCGCGTCGACCAGCTCCCGAACCCCGCCGCCAATGCGGCGGTGGTGAAGGCGGCGGTGGAGAAACGTCTCCATCTCGAGTTCCCGACGCTGCAGATTCCCGTCATCTGCGGCAGCGCCTGGATGGGCAACCTGCGGCTGCAGGCGCGCGACGGCGATCTGCACGCCAGCCTAAAGCCGGCTCAAGTCAAGGCGCTTCGCCAGGCCGGCCTCCTGGCACCCATCGATGCTGCGCCGGCACAGCTTTCGACTGCCGAGCAGTCGCGCGTCGCAGTTGCCATGCATGTCAATTCCGGTATGCGCGAGGTCTCCACGGCCATCACCGGGCTGATGTGCACGAGCAGCATCGCGATGCTGTTGCGCCAGATCACGGTGTGCGTCGCGGAGCTGGTAAGATCGGCCGACCTAGGCAATCGCGCGGAGCTGGCTTCGATCAACGAGCTGCTCGATGCGCGCCGCCGTGAGGTGTCCGCGCTGCGCGACGCCATCGGCGAGGAGCAGAAATCGCTCGGCGGATTCGAAGAGCGAACGGCCGCGCTGCACAATTCCTTCCAGGCCATCGAGGGCCATCTCGATCGGCTCGTCAGCTCGGCCAGCCAGTCCTTGCGCCATCAGCTCTGCAACCAGGTGCGCCTGTTCGCCGATGAGCAGGCCCAGGCTCTGATCGAGGGTTCGGAGATCGATCCTGCTGCAAGGGCATGGAACTGCGACGTGGTTCCGCTGCGCGAGCGGCTGCTCGAGACCTATGTCCTGTCCTTCGAGCAGGCGGCAGGCGATCTCACCCGCGTCGAGCAGTTCCTGTACCCGCAGCTCGGCGTCATCGTTGCCTCTTTGCTGCCCGGCTATAGCGGAAACCTGCTCGAGGCACCGGCGTGGCCGGAGAATGCAGCGCCCGCTGTCGCGCCTCTGAGCGACAGGGTCAGCATCGCCCTTGAGGCTTCCGGATGGCGCCGCTGGTTCCGCGCGCGCCCGAACATCGACGACCGCGCCGCTGGTCTCCGTCGCCTCATCGAGGAGGAGTTCTTCAGGATCGCTGACCAATTGGTCGTCACTGCGGAGAAGGGCCTCGGCGAGCGCGTCGAACACGTCACGCAGCGGATCAATGCCATCAGCGCCGGCCTGCGCATCGGCATCGAGCGCCGAACGGCCAACCTGGCAAAAGAGCGGGCCCTCCTCGACGGCATCGGCGATGCCACGAGCCTGCAGCGCTTCGAGATCGAGCAGCAGCAGCGCGCCGACGAATGCCTGCGCAACCAGGACTCTTATTCGTCAGCGCTGCGCGAGGTCGCGACCGTGATCGACAGGCTCGACGCAGCACACGGTGAGACGCCGGTGCAATGACCGGGCCGCGGCAAGCGCCGATCGACGGTTTGCTGGAGACAGCGGTCGTGGCGCGAGCGAAGCGAGGCACCCGCGGAGCGGCGCGCATCGCCGTCCTCGGAGAGTTCAACAGCGGCAAGACGACCCTCGTCAACGCCATGCTCGGCGCCGACGTGTTTCCGGCCGGCATCGTCACGCGCACTGATCTTCCCGCCGTCGCGCAATTCGCTTCCCGGCCCTCGCTTTCCATGAAGATGGCTGACGGGAGGCGGGTCTCGCTTCCTATCGAGGGCCTCGGACAACCTCCGCCCGCCGGTGCGCGCCAGCTTCACTATCGGTTGCCGCTGGAGTCCTTGAGACGCGTTAGCATCGTCGACACGCCTGCCGCGGGTCTGGAAGGTGCGGCTATCGACCCGCGCATCGTCCAAGCCTGCCGGGGCGCAGACCTGCTTGTCTGGTGCACGCCGGCGATGCAGGCCTGGAAATACAGCGAGCAGCTTCTTTGGCTCATGCTGCCGGCCGCGCTGCGCAAGCGCGGCGTTCTGGCCGTCACGTTTGCCGATCAGGTTGCATCGGAGCGCGATCTCGACCGCCTGTTGACCAGGCTTCACGCCGACGCTGGTCCCTTCTTCACGGATATCGTCATCCTTGCGAACGCGTTGCTACCCGCGGGGCAGTCGGTTAGCTCAGGCGGCCGCAAGCTTCGTGAAAAGGCATCGCAGCACTGAGATCGGCGGCGGGTCTTCAACCCCTGCAGCGGCGCTCCTGCTCAGCGCGCAGCTCGGCGTTCACCGCTGCATTCAGCACGAGGATACGCTTCGCTTGCGTCGCCGAGATGCCTGCGACCGGGGCCTTGAAGGTTGCCGAGGCGTCCTCGATCTCAGAACGTGCCGTGGACAATTCGGGACAACTCAGGCGATCGCGGAGCGCGCGATAGGCGAACAGCCGCGTGCCCGTTGCATGATCTGCCGGCGACTGAGGCTGGCCGACCCAGCTCCTGTTCGGATTCTCGATGAGCGACTTGAGCAACGACGCGCAGTCGCTCCCTCCCTCGCAGGCGGGCACGTCGGGACCGCTCGCAGGTCGGGCAACGATGCGCGTGCGCTTCGGGGGCGCCTTGGGTTGAGCTTTGGGCAGCGCAGGCGGCGAAACGTCCGCCGCATCGTCCTTGATCGACCGGGTTACGGGAGCAGCCGCCAACCGCAAGCGGCTCGCTTCCGAGAGAGGCACAGCCGGAGAGAAAACATCCCGCCGCAAAGACAAGAGCCAACCGAACAGCCGGCGGCCGCAACGCAAATCGATACATGTCGAAACACCCACGCAACCCTGGCGGATGATCCGAGACAAGGCTTTAGGATCTCCTAACGCTGAGCGCGCGCGTGGATTGTCGTAAGGGGCTGCAGTGCAAATTCTGGTCGGGTTACGTGGCGCTGCCACCACTCGAGATGGACAGCGGCCAGACCTGAATGACGCCCTCTTGCGACGCGCCGAAGAGGAAACGGCCGTCGGGTGAGAAGCTGACCGGGTGCGCGCTGCGCGTGTCAACGCGTAGTGCCCGGATCAGGCGCCCGGACCGTACGTTCCATAGTTTGACGCGGCCGTTTTCCGCCGCCGTGGCCAGCAAGCGCTCTGGCCCGAACGCCATGGCGGAAATCCGGGCTTCATGGGCGCGCAGCGTACGCACCGGCCAAGACGACGAGTTGATCCAGATCTGAACCGATCCATTTGCACTCGCGGCCGCGAGATAACGCCCATCGTCCGCAATGCTCAAAAGGCCAAGATCGGCCGCCGGGCTGCGGTAGGTTCGTCCCAGTCGCCCGTCCGTAGCCCGCACGGCATGAATTGTCCGCTCGGCGCCGCCAAGTAGAAGGATGCCTCGCAGTCGTGCGGCAGACACAATTCCTCCGGGGCCTGGTGCATCCAATTGCTGCGGCACCGAAGAAATACTCTGCGTCTCGAACAGGGCCGTGCCGTCGCGTCCCGCGGCGACGAAGCCGTCGGCACCGTTTGTGAACGCGAGAGATTCGATGGGTGCCTTGCCCAGATTGTAGACGCCGAGTTTCTCCCCGCGCTCGAGGTCCCACAACACGATGAGGCCTTGGGCGTGCCCGCTCAACGCGTGGCGGTCGCTGACGGCCAATGCGGTCACCGCCCCTTCGGAAAGCTCGATGGTCCGGATCAGCGCACCTGAGCTTGCGTTCCAGATCCTAAGCGTCGCATCGGCTCCACCGGACACGATCCAGCGGCCCTGGTCGGCCGTCGCAATGCCGGCAACCTTGCCCTTGTGGCCGACGAGCTGAAAACCCTGGCCGAGTTCGCTGCCGTCGCTGGCAACCACGCCGGCCACGCGCGCCTGCGTTTGCGGCCAGCTCTCGCGGTAGGCGACGGCCAGGCTTGCGATCGCGACCGCCGCGGCAACCTTGTAGATCACCGAGCGCCAGCGGCGTGATGGCAACCGCCACTTGCGGCGTGCCTTCGCCTGTGCCCGACGCGCGGCCCGTTTCGCTGCCGGAGGCCGGGAAGCAACCTTGGCCGGCCGCTTTGCCGGCGGCTCCTTTTGCTCCTGCGGCGTCTCCTTCGAGGGGCGGCCGAATCCGAAGAAAGGAAGCACGGCGCCTTCGGCAGCCTTCTTCTCGGCTGGAGGTGCCGGTCCTGGGGCCGCTGGTTTTTCCGCCTTTGCCGCCTTCTTCTTTCTAACGGGCAGGGCTGGCGCCGTGCGCTTCTTCAGCGCGTCGATGAAATCGAGGAGCTGGCCCTTCGGCTGGGGCGCATCCGGCGGGACAGGAACAAGGCTCGGCGAGTTCGGTGCGGGCAATGGTGGGATCGGTGACGACAGGCTCCGCCGCCTTTTGCCCCGCCAGCGCCGACGTCCGAAGCTGGCCGAGCTTGCGCACGATCGGCAGGTTCAGGCCGAGCCCGGCACGCTCGCGTTTGGGATCCGGTGCAAACAGCAGTCCACGCCATTCCGCTATCGACTGCGGACGCTCGCCGACCTCGATCTTCAGTGCCTTGTCGATGGCATCCAGAAAGCCGTTGCGGTAGGAGCCCAGCGCAGCTGCCTTCGCCGAAATGTATTCGTCATTCACGACGCGCGACGGTGCGTCCGGCGGCCTCTTACCCGATATGGCGTGATAGAGGGTGGAGCCCAGCGCATAGATGTCCGTCCACGGCCCCTGGTTGCTGCTCGTCGTCGCGTACTGTTCATAGGGACTGTACCCGGGCTTCACCAGCGCGCTCACCGTTCGCGATTGTGCCGCGATCTCCCCCCGCGCCGAGCCGAAATCGATCAACACCGGCGAGCCGTCCTTGCGCACCATGATGTTGTCGGGCGCTATATCCCGGTGCAGGTAGTTCGACCGGTGGATCATCTCGAGGGCTTCGAGCAGCGGCGCGATCATCGCATCGAGCTCGGCTTGCCTGGGAGCGCGTTTCAGCCCCCTGAGCCACGCCTTGAAGCTTCCACCTTCCTCGAAGTGGAGCACCATGTAGGCCGTATTATTGGCCCGGAAATACCTGTGCACCCGCACGATATTGGGGTGGTCGAAACGCGCCAGCGTTTGGGCCTCCTCGATGAACCTGTCGAGGCCCCATTGAAAATCCGCTGCCGCATCATGCGAGCGAGGCGATGCGCTCGTCTTCTGGCGTGCGGCCAGGTCGGCGGGAAAGTATTCCTTGATGGTGACAAGCCGTGCGAGTGCCTTCTCGTCGGCCAGGTAGGTTATGCCGAAGCCGCCCGCACCGAGGACGCGCTTTATCCGGTAGTCGCCGACGAGCTCCGTTCCGTCCGGCAGAGCCAGCAAGTTCGTTGGTGGCGCCGGCTTTTCCTGCATCGCCTTCTCTTTTCGGGCCGCGGCGTGTGCCCAAACAGGGGCTCATCCCTCAACGGGAGGTTCCCTCTTACCCCGCAACCGGATGCAATCGCAAACTGCACGAACCAGCAAGGCGGAGAGAACGGCAGTTTGCTGGCACCAATGTGGCGAAGCCGATCGTCAGCACTTGCCGTCGTGGAATTTCGGCACGCGATAAGCCCTGCGGAAGCAATCGTTTGAGTAGGTCTTGTTGTTGCAACCGCAGACCGGCCGGAAGCTGTTGGTTTTCTTGCGCGAAACACAAAAACGCGGCACCTGCACGCATAGGCCCAAGCCGCCCGCGCACAATCCGGCCGCCGGCTCGCACCACAATCCCCTATCGCAAGCCGCAGCGTCTGCCCCGCCACAGGCTTGTCCCAGCTTCGCGGCGAGCGCGCGGCTATGCGGAAGCGGAACCGTAACAGCCAGGATGATCAGGCAGAAAATGAAGAATCGCATGCGCGTGGCCAGGAAGGAGCTTGCTCAGGTCGCACACTTGAACAGCATCGCTTGCCCGTTTGGCAATAGCCCCCTTGCCGCGCCAGGACCCTCCCTGCGGCCACTTTCCCGCCCTCATGCTGCTACATCGTTGCAACAACAAACCTCGATTCTGCGGGCGCACTGTTCGACGTAGTGACGGGCGCTGAGGTCGGAAGGCGGCGGGTGCACCTCTGGCACAATTGATGGATTACGCGGGCTGGCTGCAGGCGCTTGTCGGAGACGCCTATCAAAGCGCTCCTACTCTTGTTGTCGCCCTGTCGGCCTTGATCGTCCTTCCAGTCTTTGCAGCGTTTTCCTTCCTGGTTCAGGCGCTTGTGCGGCGGCGGCGGCGTCAAAGCGCTCTCTTGGCTGCTGATCGCAGGGCGGAAATTGCCGGCTCCGCGGCCGAGCCTGATGCGGCACCTGCCACGCCCCTCCCAGCATCACAGGCATGGCTCACCCTCGAAGGGGCGCGTCGAACGACGACGCCTCTGTCCGGCCCACTGATTCGCATCGGCCGGCACAAGGACAACGACCTCAGGCTCGCCGACAGCTCGGTTCATCGCTATCACGCCCTGATCCAGCGCACGCTGGAAGCGGACTTCGTCATCACCGACCTTAGCGGCGAGAAGGGCAACGGCGTGCGCGTGAACGGCGAACGGATGGAGCGGGCGCGGCTCAGCGACGGTGACGTCATCGAGCTTGGGCGTGCCAAGCTGAAATTCGAAAGCGCGTCGCTGTAGTCATTCGTGCGGCGAGATAATAGGAGAGGGCGATGAAGGAAGATAAGCGCGGCCAAACCGAACCACCCGGCGGCTCCATACCCAACCGCATCCTCGGCACCCTGCGGGATGCTCTCGCCGCTGCGAGCCGCGACGCGACCGGCGAGGTCACGCTCGCCGAGCGCACCGAGTTGCTACCGCGGGACGACAGGGATGCTCAACCCGCACCCGCCAAGCTTCAAAGCGCCGCCGAAGCGGTGAAGCAGGCAAAGACACCCGCGCCGGAAACGTCTCAGGGCGAGCCCACGACACGCGTCGTGCGCGGCCGGGAGTCCGGCAAGTCGCCCGCCGCCCCAGAAGTCAATGACGTCAAGACCCAAGTCGTCCGCGGCAAGCCGAAGATCGCGCGTGAAGCGTTTTACCCAGGACCCCGTGGTCGGCTGGCTCGTCATTATCGGCGGCCCGGGTCTGGGGTCGTACAGGCCGATTTTCGAAGGCAACAACGCCATCGGCAGGGCCGCCAGCCAGCGCATTCCGCTGGATTTCGGCGACACCTCCATCTCCGGCGAAGAGCAGGCCTACATCCGCTACGACTCGGTGGACCGTTCGTTCCTTTTTGTGCCGAATCTCTCCAAGACCAACGTCGTTGCTGTGAACAACAAACGGCCAACCAGCGCGGTGAAACTCGAGCTCATGGATGTCATCAGTGTCGGGCGCACGCAGCTTGCGTTCGTACCCTTCTGCAGCGAGGAGTTCGACTGGTCCGAGCTGGCGGAACTCAAGGAATAGCAGTGCACTTTGTTCATGCCTCGCGCGCCAGCAAGGGCGCGCGGAACTACCAGGAAGATGCGAGCGCGGTCCGGGAAGGCTCGGACCTGCTGATGGCGGTTCTGGCGGACGGCATGGGCGGGCATGCCGGCGGAGCGCTCGCGAGCGGGCTGGCCTGCATGTTCTTCCTGGAAAGCCTCGGGAAGTCTTCCGGCGAGGTATCGGCGCGGCTCACGGAAGCGTTGGAGCTGGCGAACGCGGCGATCGCTCACGAGGCGGCCGGAAACCCCGCGCTCAACGGCATGGGGTGCACGCTCGTCGGCACCGCCTTCGGCCCGCAGGGCGTCGAATGGGTCAGCGTGGGGGACAGTCCCCTCTACCTCGTCCGACAAGGCGAGCTCGTCGTCCTGAACGAGGACCATTCGCTCGCACCGGAGATCGACAAGCTCGCCGCCATGGGCAGGATCAGCGAGGCGGCCGCGAAAGCCGATCCGCGCCGCCATTTTCTCCGCTCGGCGCTGACCGGCGGGGAAATCGATCTGATCGACCGCTCTCATCGCCCCTTGTCCCTCCAGCCGGATGACTGCGTCATCCTGGCCAGCGACGGCATTCACAGCATCTCCCACGCGGCAATCGCTCGCCTGGTGACCGAGGCACCTTCACCAGAAGCAGGTGCCGAGGCGCTGATCGCCGCCGTGGAAGCAGCCGGCGATGCGCACCAGGACAACACGACGGTCGTGGTGGTGGCTGTCAGCGGGTCTCGCTGACGCATGCCGTGTCTGCCAGCCGGATGCGGCCATAAGCTTGGCAATCCTCGAAGCTGATCTCCGCGCCGAACCGCTCCGCAAGGTGCTGCATCGGTTCATTGAGCGCATGGCAGTGCAGGTACAGATCCTCGAGGCCGAGGAGGCGGGCTCGTTGCAGCAGGGCCTCCATCAGCAAGGTTCCGATCCCGCAGCCCTGCCACCTCTCATCGACGGCAACGCGTATCTCGGCGCGAGAGCGCGGGGTCCGTTTCAGCGGCAACAAGTGCGCGACGCCGCGCAGCCGCCCTCCCAGGAAATAGCCAAGCGCGACCGCGTCCGGGCGCCATGCTGGTGCGAAACTCCTGAAGGAGAGGGAGGCCGCATCGTCCGGCGCCAGTTGCTGCACCGTTCCCAGCCATTGCTCGGCTGCACCTACCACTCGATTCGCGTCGTGCTCTTGTTCGCCACCCATTTTTCCCACTCCCGGATGTTGTTGCGGATGCAGCATTCCCAGCCTGGGGTGACTGGGTCCGGCGAAGCAGCGTGACAGCAGCGTTAGATTCTCGCGTTGGTATTTCGCAAGGGGCGATGCGAGCGGGGCGGGTGCGGCAGGGGACCCCTTGGGACCCGTTGCATTGACGCCCAGGGGTCCGGCGCTAGTATGCGCCCCCTCTGAGCGGCCCCAGTGGCGGAACCGGTAGACGCGCCAGACTCAAAATCTGGTACTCGCAAGGGTGTGGGGGTTCGAGTCCCTCCTGGGGCACCACTGATGCTCCCAGGCCGCTCTCTATCTCTTGCCGACTCAATCCCCCGGCTATCGAGCGCCGCTTGGCGTCTTAACGTAACCTTCCGTCAACCATGTTGGCTTGAAGCTGGTTGAGCGGCCACGCAGGGAAGAAATGGTTAGCGGGGCTGGACTAGGCTCTACGCGAGTATCACTCGGGCTACACAACCATGAGCCGCGGTCCCAGTTTGACGCCGTTGCAGCGCCTGAAGCGCTTTGGCCGCATTCTGCAGCAGCCCGTGGTGGGCTTTGCGCTCGTGCTCCTGAGCGTCATATGGCTCGGCGTTTGGCACCAGGTTCAGACTGAGCGCCAAGCGGTCGGGCGTGACATCGCACAGGAAGCAGCCAATCTCGCCGTCGTTTTCGAGCAGAACATCTCGCGCACGGCCAGCGAGATAGAGCGCGTTCTCAAGTATCTGCGGCAATCCTACGAGCGGAACGGATTTATCGCCAACTGGGCGGCCCTTCTCCAGGAAGGTCACATCATCAACGACCAAACGGTGCAGATCGCGGTCATCGACGCCAAGGGCATGATGATAACGAGCACCGCGATGCTCTATCCGCAGCGGCCGGTTAATCTGGGTGACCGGGAGCATTTTCTCGTTCACGCACGCACTGCGCTCGACGAGTTGTACGTCAGCAAGCCAGTCATCGGCCGCGCCTCCGGCAAATGGTCCATCCAGTTCACGCGGCGCTTCTCCGCGGCGGACGGAAGCTTCGGTGGCGTGCTCGTCGTCTCACTGGATCCCTCACACCTCTCCTATGCGTACGGCGGATTGAATCTTGGCAAGGGCGGAGGGCTGGCGCTCGTGGGTACGGACGACATCGTTCGTGCCGGGACCGGCATTTACGCCAACGCGGTGGGCACGGGATTGAGGGAATCGGTGGAGCATGGAGAACGTGAGACCACCGAGAACGGTACGGAGCTGCTGATCGCCGAGGTCGAGGGTCAGGTCAGGCGGCTGGCTTTCCGGCGCGTCCGGGGCTTCCCGCTTTCGGTAGTGGTTGCCGGCCGTAGCATCCGTGGCGATTCCACGTTGATACGCAATCAGCGCAACTACATGGCTGGCGCCAGCCTTCTTTCCCTGCTCATTCTCCTGGCGATGTTCGCCGCCTTGCGCAGCCGGCACCGGCACGAAGCAGAACTGGTGCGCCTCGCGAGGCACGATCCACTGACGGGCCTGCGCAACCGCGCCCAGCTCAGCGACGACCTCAAGCAGGCGTTCGACGAATCCGGAGAGCAGCAGGATTTCGCCCTGCACCTCGTGGACCTGGACGGGTTCAAGTATGTCAACGACACGCGCGGACACCCCTTCGGCGACAAGCTGCTGAAAACGGTTGCCGCGCGCCTTTGCGCGCTGGTGCCCCACAAGGACCTGGTCGCCAGGGTTGGTGGCGACGAGTTCGCCATCGTCCAGACCCGCGTGGCAAGCATGAAGCCTGCAAACGATCTGGCCGAACAGATTTGCCGTATCCTGGCTGAGCCTTACGAGATCGACGGCGTAACCGCTACCATCGGTGCGAGCATTGGCATTTCATGGGGCGGCAGAGACGCGCGATCCCCGTCGGATCTCATGAAGGCCGCCGATCTCGCGCTCTACGAGGCGAAGTCGGATGGCCGGGGATGTCATCGCTTCCATAGTTCTGAGATGTTCGCTGCGCACGAGGCGAGGCGCTCTCTGGGCCTCAGCCTGCGTACTGCAATAGGCGAAAATCAGCTTGAGCTGCACTATCAGCCCATCTTCGATCTCAAGACGCAAAAGATCGCCGGCTACGAAGCCCTCACGCGCTGGCGTCACCCCACGCTCGGGCAGATCCCGCCCTCCGACTTCATTCCGGTCGCCGAGGAAACCCGTCTCATCATGCCTCTTGGCGCTTGGGTGTTGGACACCGCGTGCCGAGATATGGCCAAACGCCCTTCGCACCTCAGGGTGTCTGTCAACGTTTCGCCTATCCAGTTCCGAAGCGCCGACCTCGTCAGTACCATCAAGAACGCTCTTGCGACCTCAGGCCTCACGCCGGAGCGTCTGGAAATTGAGATCACCGAATCCACCTTGATGCAGCGGGACAGCACCACGATCAGCCAGATCATGGAACTGCATGCGCTTGGAATTCGCATCGTGATGGACGACTTCGGGACCGGCTATTCCTCCTTGAGCTATCTGCACACCTATCCCATCAGCGCGATCAAGATCGACCGCTCGTTCGTCAAGGCTCTTGGCGAGAAGAAGAGCGCCGCCGCGATCATTCGTGCGATCATCACCCTTGCTTCGGCACTTGGCATGAGCACGGTTGCCGAAGGCGTCGAGACGAGCGAACAGTACGAGCAGCTGACCAGCCTCGGCTGCACCGAGGTTCAGGGCTACTACATCAGCCCGCCGAAGGCCGGGAGCGAGATCCTGCCACCCGTTCTTCCCGGCCGGGTTGACGAGACGCTGGCTGCTTGAGACCGCTGCCGGCGGTCCGCTCTTCACCGAATATTGTCCGCTAGCCGTCAGCTGCGATTGGCTGGCTCAGACAGCGCTCACCTGTGCGTCGTTTCAGTAACGCCCGCGCTTGCACTCTGCTGGATAACAGCGGGACAGTGACCCAAGCCGCAAAAGCGCCGCATAGACGCGGAACTAGCAACTGCACTAGGTCACTCAAACGGGACAGGGCGATGCTGGCGAGAACGTTGATAACTGTCGTCACCGCGACCTCGGTCGCGCTTTCGCCCGCGATCGCCGGGCCGGCCCTGCTGTTCGATCCGGCCGATGGACGGGTCCTTTATGCCGAGGATCAGGACCACCAGTGGCATCCGGCCTCGCTCACCAAGATCATGACCGCCTACCTTGTGTTCGAGGCGCTTCGAGAGGGAAAGATTTCCCTCCAGGACAAGGTGAACTGCTCGGAACTGGCACACAGCCAGGCGCCGAGCCGTCTCGGCCTACCGGTCGGCTCGGAGATCGCGGTCGAGACAGCACTCCACGCCCTTATCGTGAAGTCCGCCAACGACGCCGCGATCATGCTGGCCGAGGCGATCGCCGGTTCCCAGGAGGCATTCGTGGCGCGTATGAATGCGACCGCCGCACGCCTCGGCATGACACGCACCGTTTTCGTGAACGCGAATGGTCTGCCAGCGCCGGAGCAGGTAACGACCGCACGCGACATGGCCAAGCTTACGGTGGCCATCCTGCGCGATTTCCCCAACCATGCGGGCTTGTGGGCGATGCCGGATATGCGCGTGGGCAAGCGGCGCCTGCGTTCTCACAACGCGCTCCTGCGCATTTACGAAGGGGGCGACGGGATCAAGACCGGGTTCATCTGCGATAGCGGCTTCAACATGGTTGCCAGCGCTACGCGCGACGGAAAGAGGCTCGCAGCCGTGGTCCTTGGGGAGGTCACAGGCCGCGAGCGCAGCACCCGCGCCGCCAACCTGCTGGAGCATGGCTTCCAGACCTACGGTTGGAGAGTGGCGCTCGGTAGCGACAACCTTTCCACCTTGCCCATGGCGGAGGACGCCAAGGGCGTGGCCAGCATCCGCCACGCGGTGAAATCATGGGCTTGCGGGACCGCCCGCCGGCCGGGGCGCGCGCTCGCCCGTCGCGCGAAAAAGGGGAAGAAGGGTGCTGCTGCCGCGCATAAGGCGGCTGGGCGCAAGCAGGATACAAGCGTGGCGACCCCCGCCAAGAAGTCCCCATAGCGACCCCTACAACCGGTTAACCCACTTGGAAGACTGCGCCCGGGGTTTGGCGTCGATCTTGCTTTCCGAACTGCTAACGAATGGCACGGAAAGCGAGCATGTCTATCCAGTCTACGACCCAACTTGATGCGACGCCTGCCATCCACGAGGCCGAGGCCATGGCCTCGGTGCTGGAAGGTCGGCATGGCGTGCTGGCCGCAGAAGTAGCGGACTTCTTCTCCACGTTTCACAGTCTCAAGGGCGATGCAGGGCGAAGCTGGGCCTGGGCAGGCGTCGCAGAAATTGCGCGGCGCCGGGCCGAAGCCCGCCAAAGCTGTGAACACTAGGGATAAGAAATTAGCGCGATGACCCGATCACCAGCGTCCAGAACGTCTTGAACTCGGTCTTGGGGTCATGGACCATGGCTATGCCCATGTGCTCCGCATCCGCGATCAGCAAATTCTTGTTGTGGCCCGGGCTCGCCTGCCAGCCCTTCATGACTTCCGCAATGCTGGCTTGGCCCGTGCCGACATTCTCCGCGGCAAGCTTGGCGTTGTAGCCGACGCGCTTCACCCGATCCCAGGGATTGGAGCCGTCGGACCCGAAGTGCGAGATGCGGTCCCATTTGGCGAGGTCGCGTGCATGCGCTCGCGCGGCCTCCGTTAGAGCCGGTTGCAGCTTGAGCGGGCGCAGCCCCTTCTGTTTGCGATAAGCATTCACCAGTTCACGGGCCTGTTCCGCGTCCAGTCGCGTTCCGCTGAAGTCGCGATCAGACAGCGCGCCCGCAGCCGCCTTCTCGAACGAGCCTTTGGGGGCCTTGTCCTCGGCTTTGGCGACGCCCTTGGAGGATTGATCGAGGCTGCCGGTCTCGTAACCGCGTGTCGATTTGGGAACGGGTTGACCGGAGGATGGCGAGAGGTTGGCGGTCAGCGAGTAGCTGGACGTACCGCACCCAGCCAAGCTGAGCGAGAGCAGTGTCAGTAGAACGACGCGATACATCAATTCACTCCCCCGAAGGGCAACAGGACCGCTTTAGGATGCCGTTAAGGCGTTAACCGGCCTTTAATGCTGCATCCGGCGCGCACCCTGCGCCGGGTCAACAAGCGGCTGTCCAACGGGTGAGCCTCACCTGCGCGAGGCGTAAAGAGTCGCGCAAACCCCGAATCGATCTGCCTGTTTCCCCTGAGGTGATCCCACAACTCAATCATGACGTTAGTTTGGCGGGGTGCCCGCTACGGCAACCGGAGTTTCACTCTGCCCCGTTGCCGGCGCTCCACGTGGCCGCATTCATGCGCCTGTTGGAATTTCTGCCGAGTTTCCGCAAGATGCGGCGTGAGCCTCCGGTGATTCGCGCGTCCGAGGTGCGCTTGAACGCGCCTGCATTCTGCAGGACGCGGTTGCCTATTCATCCCGGGAGGCCAGGTTGCAGAACGCCGCGGTCCTGGAAAGATCGGACGCAGAACACACGGCTAGTGAAGACAGGCTTCGCGCTCTGGTGCTTGCGCGCATTGCCTGTAGCGCGCAGGGGGTTACCAGGGCTGAAGTCGCGATGGACCTGGGTCCGATCGCGGGTGCTCGTTTTGCCTCGGGTCAGTGGCGCAAGCACGTGGAGCGCGAGATAAGCGCCCTTTCTGCCATGGGGCTCATCGCTACGAAGCAGGGCCGCCTGGAGGCGACCTCCTCCGGCAAGAGCCGCAGTGCTTCTCTCCTCGGCAGCGGGAGCGAGGCCGCGCGACGCTGGGGCGAGGTGCGCGACCTGAGGCTGACTGCCATGGCGCTCGGTCTGGGTGCCGAGCCTGTAAAGCGATTGCGTGTCCTGATGACCCCTGACGGATTGCGCTTTGCCATCCTGGAGCATGCCTTCAAACTCAGGATCAAGGGCGTGCCAACGGCGGCGCGTCTGCGCGAAGGCTTGGCAGCGGCGGCTCTGCGACGCGCGTTTGGCGACAAGAGCACGGCGGAACTTGCGGGCAAGCTTGGCCTCTCGGCAAAGGCGAGCCGGCTGCTGGCCTCGCAGCTTTCGCGCAAGCCGCGCGACTTTGGAACGGATTCCCGTCTGATCGCCACGCTGGCAGCCGAGCAGGTGGGTGCGTCCTCAACCGACCCCGAGGCGCTGCGACTGGCTCTACTCCGCCAGTTCTTCACCGTCGCTCCGACGAAGACTTCGCCGGCGAAGCGACCGGTTGCCAAACGACCCGCAGTCGCGGAGCCGGCTCCGCTCCCGACGCAACAGGTTCGCGCAGTGCCGCCTGCTCCGCCGGCGCAACCGGCCGTGCAGGTGCCGTCCGGCCGCCCGGACCTTGCAGGATTTGCCACAGAGGTGCGCAGGCAGGCAGCAGGCGCAGCGCAGGGGTGGAGCGGGGACCGCAAGGCCTACATCAGCCACGTGTGGCGTAATATTCGCGATCAACATCAACACTGGAACCTGTCGGAAATCGAGTTCAAGTGCATGCTGGCCGAAGCCCACCGCTCGGGCCAGCTTGCTCTGGCGAACGCCGACCTCAAGGACAAAAGCAACATCAAGGACGTGCAGGAATCCGCCGTCGTTTATCGGAACGCGGTGTTTCACTTCATTCGCGTCGATTGATGCAGCGGCTTTCCTAGCGTTCCACCCGAACTGAGGTCTTATGCGCCACGAGGCTCACATAGCGCCGCTCGCTGACAGCCTGTCTGCGGCCTTCGAGCACTCGATTACCTGGGAGGACGATATCTGGCGGGCGGACCCCGTCGATGTCGACCTCGTGCACGGGCCTGCCCGGCGCAAATTCAGCGAGTTGCTCACCGCCGTCAGGTCGACCCAGGCTGGGGCTGTACAGGCGCGCATCCTCCTTTTCCACGGCCAGTCGGGCGCCGGCAAAACGCACCTGTTGCGCGCGCTGCGCACCGGCGCACACCGCGACGGCACCGCGTACTTCGGCTACGCGCAGATGACGCCGGATGTCGCCAATTATGCCGACTACTTCCTCCGCCGCCTCGTTGCGTCTCTGGAGAAGCCCTACGATCCCGACCGCGGCGGGGAAAGCGCCCTGGCGCGTCTGACAAATCGCCTCGTGAACGACGCCGGCGTCATCGACCAGGCGTCGCTCGATAAGTTGCGCGATGCAAAGCTCAGCGATGCGTCCTTGGCCAAGCTTGTCTTGAGCCTCGCCGACCAGATCGTCGCCGCGCCCAGGTTTGCAGGCCAGACGCTCGACGTGAACATCGTGCGCGCGCTCCTCTACCTGCAGCGCAGTGATCCGCGCGTTGATCAGCGCGTGCGCCAATACCTTTACGGGCAGAAGCTCAACGACCTTTCCCAGGAAGCGGTCGCCGCTCTTGATCCCAATACCGGCGAGGGCCGCGCCTTCGAGATCATCGAGTCGCTCGGCCGCCTGATGTGGACGGTCGAAGGGGCGGCGCTGGTTTTTTCGATCGACCAGGTCGAGGACCTGCGCTTCTTCGAGGACTATGCGGAGCGCTTCCAGAGGGCGGCGCGCGATCTCATCCAGATCGCCAACCGTGTCCCCACGGGCATCATTATCATCTCCTGCCTTGCCGACTTCTACGGCAAGGTGCGCGAGGTGCTCGCTCAGTCCTACGTTGATCGTATCGAGAAGGCTGGTCCGGTGCCGCTGATCGAGACCAGGACGTCCGACGAAGCGCGGCTGATCATTGCCAAGCGCCTGCTGCAGGACCCGCGCAACAGCGGGACCGACCCTACGCTCCAGTTCGGTCCGCAGTTCTTCGAGGAGTTCGGCGGCCTTTCCACGCGGCGCATTCTCGAGCTTGCGCAGATGCGCATGCGTGAGCATGAGACGCCCGACCTTGTTCGGCCCGAGGAGAAGCCCGGCTTCATTTCGGCATTGGCAGCCGCACTCGGGCTTGGTGGCCGGGAGGAGCCGGTCATTTCGGCTGCCGCGGTCGCGGGCGGGTCCAACCAGATCGAGTTCCGCGAGTTCTGGAACCGCTTCATCGCCCAGTCCGAGGCGGAGATCCCCGCCGACGACGAAGCTTTGTTGGGTATCCTCGCCGGCGCCCTGCAGCTTGCCAACGAGGAGTGGCGCGGCACGATCCAGGCGACCATCAAGCGCGGTGCTGGTGGTGACGATATCCCGGCGATCGACCTCTCCCTTCGCCACACGACGGGGCATGTCTCGGACGCACGCATATTCCTGTGCAATCGCCCGACGCAGGGCGGCGGGTTGAAGCGCCAGATCGATCGCGTGCTGGATCTGATGGGCGACAAGACCTGCTTCATGCTGCGCGCGAGCGACTTTCCGCCCAATCGCAAGAACCAGACGGCCCAGGCCTTCCGCAAGTTCCGCGAGAAGGGCGGACGATCGTTGCTCGCACCGATCCCGGATTGGGAACGCATGATGATGGTGCGCGAGTTTCACTCGCAGCATCGGCAAACCCCTGGATTTGGCGACTGGTTCGAGCGCACGAAGCTGCTTTCGGACCTGCCGCCTCTGATCCAGCTTCTCCGTCTCGACCTCCTCGGGCGTGGCAGCCGTACGGTTGCGCAGGCGAATGCGCCGGCGGAACCTGGAACCACAAATCAGCCGACCGATGGCTCTTTGCCCGCAACGCCGCCGCCGCTGCTGACCGGGCCCTACGCTGCCGATTGGACCGGCTGGGGATCGAGCGGCGGCGTGCCCGCGCCGGACTTGAAGGACGATCTGCCGCTGTCCGTTCTGCTCGACGAGCAGGGAGATGGTGCCGGGAGCATTCTCGCGGGACGGGCGCTGCGGTCCCAGAAGAGCATCACGCTCAACAAGGACGTGCTGAAGCGCCACGCTGCCGTGCTCGGCGGTTCCGGGTCCGGTAAGACGACGCTCGCGCTGTGCGTCATCGAGCAATTGCTGCTCAAGGGCATTCCGGCGGTCCTGATCGACCGCAAGGGCGACCTGTGTTCCTACGCCAATCCGGATGTCTGGCGTGCGGCCGAAGGCGAGTTCGGCGAGCGGCGTGGCGAGCGGGAGAAGCTGGCCGACTCCATCGACGTTGCCGTCTACACGCCCGGCCGCGCTTCGGGGCGCCCGATCTCCATCACGCTGCTGCCGAACGGCATCAACGAGCTGCCTGATCAGGAACAGCAGTTGCTTGCCAACCTGTCCGCGGCAGCGCTCGGCGACATGCTGCACTTCAAGAACTCGGCGACGCATCAGAAGCAGTCGGGCACGCTTTCGGTTGCCCTGCGCATCCTCGGTGGCCGCTTCAGCAAGGAAGTCACGCTCGGCGATCTCATCGGCCTGCTCGAAGACGAGGATCCCGAGCTCACCGACCTGACGCAGCGTATGGATCCATCCGGCCGCATCCGCCGGGACCTCGTGGCGCAGCTCGACAGCCTGAGGCACCGCAACTCGACGCTGTTCGAAGGCGGCGGCGAGGCGCTGCGCATGGAATCGCTGCTCGGCAGGGGCCGCTACGGCCGCAATGACAACCGCACGCGCCTATCCATCATCTACACGGGCTTCCTCGGCGACAACGAGAACATCCTGTTCTGGGTGTCGCAGTTTCTCTCGGAGACGCTGCGCTTCTGCCAGCGGAACCCCAATGACGAACTGCAGGCCGTCGTGATGTTCGACGAGGCCGATCTCTACATTCCGGCGAACGCCAAGCCCGCTACGGCCGAGCCGCTCCAGAGCCTCTTGAAGCGCGCCCGTTCGGCAGGTCTCGGCATTATGCTTGCCACGCAGTCGCCCGGCGACCTCGACTACAAGTCCCGCGACCAGATCACCTCATGGTTCATCGGCCGCGTGCGTGAGGACACCGCGCTCAAGAAACTTCGCGCGGCATTCCAGAGCGAGTCCGGGCTCGACCCAAGCTCGGTACTGCCGGGGCAGACGGTGGGCGAGTTCCATCTGGTCCAGGAAGGGCTTGTCCGGCCGATGCGGGCCCAGCGCTCGCTGATCTCCGCCGAGCAGGTCCCCTTCGACCGTATCGAGCAGCTCGCGCGCGAGACCAAGGGCCAGGACGAGAAGCAGCTCAAGCTGTTCTCCTGATTGCTTCAAGCGTAGGCAGAACACTCCGCCGCTGCAGCGCAATATTTTCTCTTGTGACAGCGGGAGGTGTCGCCGCGCCTTAAGCGCGTACGGCAATTCCGCGTGCAACCCATCTGATTTCGCGCTATATTGAGAATACGGTTCCAGAGGGTACTGGGTGCCGTGGGCTGCTAGGGCGTGTGCGGACAAGCCGTAGTGGTAGTGCGTGCGAGTTGCGGGGTTGTGTCATGATTGATAAGTCCTTTTTTATCATGGCGTTGGCGTGCACTGCCGGGCCGTTGCTCGGTGCGGGTATCTACCTGGTTGTGCACCTCTTCTAGGTTCCGGCTTTCAGCCTGAACCGTCGTCCTCCGGGCGACCCGTTTCCTTTCCTTTTGGCTCCTGTCAACGAGGAAAGGCCAGCTTTTAGCTTTTCCACAGGATTGATTGACCCTACGGCGACCGAGTTGTCGCGCTCGAAATTCGCGCAAAATTCTTGACTTGGTGCTCGGTGGCGGGGCTACGCTTATCCTCCCATCGTAATCAGGCGCGTGCTCGCGGAACACGCGAGGAGGAATTCATGAAGCTTGTTCGATTTGGAGCGGCCGGCGCGGAGAAACCCGGAATCGTGGACGCTCAGGGCGTCATTCGCGATCTGTCGGCGCATGTGAGGGACATCACGGGTGACGTTCTTGACGCCGCCAGCCTGGATAAGCTTCGCAAGATCGATGTCAAATCGCTGCCGGCCGCGCCGCAGGGCGTCCGTCTGGGTTCGCCTGTCGGCCAAGTCCGCAACTTCATCGCCGTCGGCCTCAACTATGAGGATCACGCCAAGGAAACGGGTGCGCCCATTCCGAAGGAGCCCATCCTCTTCAACAAGCTGCCGAACTGCATCGTCGGCCCCAACGACGACGTGATGATCCCCAAGGGGTCGATCAAGCTCGATTACGAGATCGAAATCGCTTTCGTGATCGGCAAGCGCACTCGCTACGTCGAGGAGAAGGACGCGCTCGCCCATATCGCCGGCTACGCTATCTGCAACGACGTCTCCGAGCGCCACTTCCAGGCCGAGCGCGGCGGCCAGTGGATGAAGGGAAAATGCGCCGAGACCTTCGGACCGCTGGGTCCCTGGCTCGTGACGCGCGAGGAGTTCGAGGACGTGCAGAACCTCTCAATGGCCCTCGACGTCAACGGTCAGCGCCGCCAGACCGGTAACACCAAGACCATGATCTTCGGTATCGCCCACTGCCTGCACTACATCTCGCAGTTCATGGTGCTGGAGCCCGGCGACGTGGTGACGACCGGTACGCCGCCCGGCGTGGCCCTCGGCATGAAGCCTCCCGTGTGGCTCAAGGCCGGCGATGTGATGACGCTCACCATCCAGGGCCTCGGCGAGCAGAAGCAGAAGGTCGTGCCGTTCAAGGAGTAAGTCTCCTTGCACGCGCGGGTGAGGAGCAAGTCCACCACACCCGAATACTTGCTCCTCACCCTAGCCCTCTCTTCAAATGAAAAATGAGAGGGATAGGTGCGCCGGTTCCGTTCTTAAATTGGCGTTTTGTTCACCGGGTTCATCTCGCGAATGGAGGTCGGGCCGTCCCGATCTTGGCCGTTGATCAACTGGGCGATCCGCACCCAGGCGTTGGCGTCGCTCGTGTCGGTGCGGCGAATTTCCATCTCAAGATCGCGCAGCAGCCTCAGCAGAGCGTCCTCGCCGGATGCGCGGCCGTCGTTGTGCTGCGCCGGCATCCTCCAGGCGATCGATCAGCTCGGCGCAGGACCCCAGCCTCCGGCAACAAAAGGAAGGACTTCAGCAGTCCGTCGATGCTGGCGGCGGCCTCGTCGAGCATAACAAGGGCCTCCGGCTTGCCACCTAAAGTGGAGCGCAGTTCATCGTATTTCCGGTAGATCGCGTCCTTCTTGTTCTCCTCGATCTCCGCGAGGTACCTGCGCAAGCGGCTATTGTCGTGAGCCAGCCGGTGAATTGCCTGCCACGCGGCCGCTGCGGCGGTCTGGACGGCTTCGTCCCCGAGGCGCGCTGCGGAGGCGATGTCGAGGTCGATTGCAGCCAGCAGGTCGTTCCATATGCCTTCCCGCAGCCTCTCGCTTATGGCGACATGGTAATCCTTGGCATTCTGCAGGTGCGGAATTTGGCGCGGGCTGGCAGTTGTCGCGCCGATTGTGAGCCTCGTGCGCTCAGGCGCGGGCGTGAGCGGTATTGGCGGCTCCCGGCCGGCAATTAGAGCTGACGATCCGGCGCGATACATCAGGAGCGTCTTGAACAAGTCCGATCGGATCAGATAGGTCGTCTCCGGCGTCGACGTCCTTCCGGTTACCCTGGCAAACGCTCCTGCACTGCGCGGTCCCCCGCTGTCGCGACGCTGGACCGCGCTAAGCGTCATCCCCGCGTTGAGCACGGTCTGCACAAGGCGCTTGCTCTCGGGCGGAACAGCGTCGCAGGTCCACCTGCGCCATGAAGTTCTGCCGAGGATTGATGGGTTCGACATGCTCGAGCACCGTCTCGGCATTGCGCTGGCGGTCCGGCTCGAGCGCCACGCCAACAATCTGAATGAGGCGTGACCGATCCGCATACTCGCGATCCGTCTCGCGAGCGGCATTGGCCACGACCGATAGATACTCGAACATCTCCGAACGTACGAGGTAACGCTCGTGATGCGGGTCGGTGGAGGCACGCTCGACTGCGCCGATGCTCGCGCCGGCGACGAGCACTTTCCTGATGCGTCGCGCCGTCTCCGGATCGTAGCGGCTGAGGTCCACCTCCGAGCGGCTGTCACCCGGAATGCCCGAGGGCCGCATGGCCGCGAGGACAAGCTCGGCGTTCTCGAGGCGGTCTTCACCCAGCGCATTCTTGACGATCGCTTCCAGCTGTTCGGCGGTACGCGCCTTCGGGCTCGGCACATCGGACAGCGGCGACTTCACCGCTGCGGCTCCGAACAGGCCGGCCATCAGCACGAGCGTGTCGACGCCGATGGCGAGCACGAGCGCGAGATAGGCCAGGCGGTTGCCGTCGTTGAAGGCGTTCCAGGTCACGACGAAGCGGTGCGCCTTGTCGTCCCGGTTCATCTCGATCGATTGCAGGCGCGCGCCGATGTCTGCTGGAATCCTGCGACACGAGGCCGGACTCCTGGAGACATTTGCGCCCGAAGGAAAGCAGGCCGTCGGTGTTGGCGCCCTCGGGCAGCTTGGAGCCGCCCGCGCAATTGGCCCGGAAGGCGACAAGGCCAGCGTTGAGCGCGAAGACGTGCGCGGCCGCCTCAGCTGCCTGCTTGGGATCGCAGTCGACACCGCGCACCTTGTCCTTGGCCGGCGTGTTTATGACGGCGCTCACCAGGTTGCCGCACTGTGTCTGCACGGCAGTCAGGCGCTCGAGGTCCGGCTGCTGACGAAATGCGGCACGTGCCCGCTCGAACGCAGGTAGGACGCGGGCGGGGTCGATCTTCGTGCCCTCGGCATCCTGGTGGCCGCTCTCTGCTGTCTTGATCCGCTGTGTCGCCGTGAATGCCTCGCCTTTGTACTTGGCCACTTCACCGTTGATCGTGGCGATCTCACGCCGGAGGCTGACGATGCGCGCGGAGGCACGGTCCCGCTGCTGCTGCGCGTCCTTGAACCTCGGCTCGTCGGTAATGGTCAGCTTGCGCTGCAGGTCGTCGAGTTCCGCCGTGCGCTGGCGATAGACCGGTCCCCGCCCGCGCTTCATCGTGCCTTCGACGCCGCCGTCCTCCGCGGAGGCATCGATGCGCTTGGCCGCGATTGCCTGCTTGGTCTCGTTGTAGGTTGCTTGCGCCTTGGCCATCTCGGCCTCCAGGGCGCCGATGCCGGGCTCGAGACGCTGCAACTCGGCTTCCAACTCGTCGCGGCGCCTCAGGAGGGATGTCTGGCCGCGCTCTGCACCGGCGATACGCTCCTGCTGCTCGATGATGCCGCGCCGCTGGTCTTCGATCTTCTGGACGAAGATACCTCTCGATCTCGGCCTGCGAGCCCGCGGCCTCCTGCGCCAGCTTGGCCAGATGCGCGTCATAGGCCTTCCAGCCGTCCGTATCGAACAGCCGCTCGGCCTCAGCGAGCTGCACCTTCTGTGCACGCTCGCCGATGTCGGCGACCACGGCCGCGACCTGGTTGAGCGTGCGGATCTCGGCCGCGCGCGCCCGCTGGTCGGCAGGGAAGATGGCGTTGAAATGCGAGTCGAAGGAGAAGAACACCGACGCCGCTCCAGCCGCCAAAAACATCACCCACAGCATCGAGTTCTTGGCGACGAGGCGCACGGTCTGCACGTATGGCGTGGCAATGTCGCCGCCGCGCCTGAAATTGAAGCCGATGACCGCAAGCAGGATCATGCCGACCAGGAAATAGAGGGAGATGTCGGTGAAGCGTGCCCAGTTGGCGACAACGCCGGCTGCGCGGCTGACCGCGATTGCGTCGTAGCGTGTCAGGAACCAATAGAAGACGAGTGCGGCGAACGTTATGCCGAGAATCATGCCGAGCACGCCTTCACGCGCGGTGAAGCCTCTGGAGCCGGGAATGCGCTGGTTCATGCCGCTGGCGAAGCTCTCGCCGATCAGCCATGCCACGATCAGCATCACACCCTGGATGCCAAACGTGATCAACGCCGAAAGCAGCGGCGCAGAGGTGAAATTGCGCAAGCCGTCATAGGTGGTGTAGCCGGAGGCGAGCGACAGGGCGATTGCCGTTGCGGCCAGCAGCGCCAGCTGCCAGTTGCTGAGCATCATCTCCTCGATGATGCGGAAGAGGCGGCGGAAGAATCCCGAACTCCACAGCGCCAGGAGAAGAAGGCCGCAAACGATGAGGAAACTGTATTGCGACTGCCAGATGCCATTCACCAAGGCAACGACGTCCATTCACCCTTCTCCCGCTAATACACAAACGCCCTTGATGCCTGCCCTACCTGGCAGAACTGCACACGCACGTACTTTTGATGGACCCGCACTCAGGAAAGCCCTTGATCGGCGCGTCGCCGCCGTTGCCGCAAGACAGGACTCTTCCCCAATTCCAATCTGCCCGGGGATTGCGGCAGCATTGCCCTCTTTCCGACTATTACCACAATTTTAGGTTCGAGCCCTGCGAGCAGCTGCCGGCTGATCGCAGGAGAGGGAAAACGAGCGCATGGCATCGCATCCGTTGATGGGCGTGCAGAAAATTCTGTCGCTACAGCTTCAGCTCCTGTCGCGCGCGCTCGTGGCGCGCGGCAGAGTCCTCGCTGAAACAGCAAAGTACGACGCTCGTGATCTGCGTGTCGCCGGCGAGGGCTTCGACGATTGTCGAAAAGACGATGCGGGCTGCGCGATCCGCGGGGAAACCGTAAACGCCGGTGGAAATGGCGGGAAAAGCGATCGTACGAAGTTTGTGATTCTCAGCGAGCCTCAGGGAGTTCCGGTAGGCACCGGCAAGCAGGGCGTCCTCGCCGGCGTTGCCGCCCCGCCAGATCGGCCCAACGGTGTGGATGACATACCGCGCCGGAAGCTTGTAGCCCCGGGTGATCCTGGCTTCGCCAGTGGGACAACCGCCGAGGCTGCGGCACTCGGCCAGCAGCTCCGGGCCGGCGGCGCGGTGTATCGCGCCGTCGACCCCGCCGCCGCCCAGCAAGGTCTCGTTTGCGGCGTTGACGATGGCGTCCACATCAAGCGTGGTTATATCGGCGACGGCAATGCTGATCCGGTCGGGCATCGTTCGATCTCCAGCCACCACCCGGCGCCGGCCTGGGTGGCATACAAGACGACAGGTGATATAAGGTAACAATGACCGTATCGCTGCCCAGCACTGCCTTCCCGGCCCCCGAGCATAATCATGGAGAGTGCCTCGACGAGGCGCTCGACAGGGCGCGAAAAGCGTTCGAGGACAAGGGCCTGAGGCTCACCCCCTTGCGTGAGGCAGTGTTTCGCGAGATTGCCGCGGCCTCGCATCGGGCCATAGGCGCCTATCACGTTCTCGACCGGCTTGCCGAGCGCGGCAAGCGTCGCGCGCCCATATCGGTTTATCGAGCTATCGACGCGCTCGTGGAGGCCGGTGTCGTCCACCGCTTCGAAAGCCGCAACGCCTACTTTGCCTGCCATAGCGGACACGAGCATCGTCAGCTCGTCCTGGCCTGCGAGGCATGCGGTCTCGTGGCCGAGGTCGATGGAGCGCAAGTGTTCTCGGCTATCGACCGGGCGGCAGGCAATGCATCCTTCCGCGCGAACGCCGCTGCCAAGGCCGTGGTCGAGGTTTGGGGTACGTGCGCGAATTGCGCCGGCGATGCGCGCGACCGGGCGCAGTCATGATCGGATCGATTGCCTGATGAACGATACCCGCCTCGCGGAGCACCCGCACCATGCACACGAGCGTTCTGCGCTCGACCACCATCACCATCATCACGGCGACCATAGTGCGTTGCCCGCGCCTCATGCGGCCGATGCGCTGATCAGCGCGCGCGGTCTTGCGCTCTCGCGTGGCGGGCGGGCGATCCTCGCCGACATCGACATCGATATCGGGCTTCGCGAGATCGTTACCCTGATCGGCCCCAACGGCGCGGGCAAGACGACCCTGGTGCGGGCGCTGCTCGGCCTGGAGCCGCTCGACCGCGGAGCTATCAAGCGCAAGCCCGGCCTCGTTGTTGGCTACGCGCCACAGCGCTTCGACGTGGATCACGCCATTCCCCTCACCGTCGGTCGCTTTATTTCACTCGGGAAGCAGGCCAAGACGGAGGACATTGCGGGCGTGCTGGCGGATGTCGGTGCTGGTTCATTGCGCGAGCGGCAGCTCTCGGAACTCTCCGGTGGTGAGTTGCAACGCGTCGTGCTGGCCCGCGCCCTGATCAGATCGCCGGACCTGCTTGTGCTCGACGAGCCCGTGCGTGGTGTCGACTACGCCGGCGAGGCAGAGCTGTACAACCTCATCGGGCGTCTGCGCACCGAGCGCGGCTTCAGTGTGCTGCTGGTTTCACACGATCTGCACGTCGTCATGGCACAGAGCGATCGTGTCATCTGCATCAATCGCCATGTGTGCTGCTCCGGGGTTCCGCATTCCGTGGCGCAGCATCCCGAGTACGCGAGGCTTTTTGGCCCACAGGCGGCGCTTGCGTTCGGGCTCTATCACCATCATCACGACCATAGCCACGATCTTGCCGGTGAGCCGCATCCGCCGGCCGCGGGTACGGGATCCTGAAGGCGCGACGGGGCTGCGATGCTCGAGCCATTCCTGATGCGCGCGCTGCTCGCCGGTTTCGGGCTCGCAATTGTTGCTGCGCCGCTGGGCTGCTTCGTCGTCTGGCGCCGAATGGCCTACTATGGTGAGGCGGTTGCCCAGGCGGCGTTGATCGGCGTCGCGCTTGCGCTCGCTTTCGCGCTGGATGTGACCGCTGGCGTGCTCATCGTCACGCTGGCCATGTCCGGACTGCTGCTGCTCCTGAGCCGGCAAAAGGTGGTGCCCTTCGATTCTCTCCTGGGCCTGCTCGCTCATGCGGCCCTTGCCATCGGCGTCATTGCAGCTGCGCTCATCCGAGGGCCGCAGGTGGATCTGATGGCATTCCTTTTCGGCGATATCTTCGCTATCGCGCCGAGCGATCTCTACTGGATCTACGGGGGCGGTGCGCTGGCGCTGGCCACGCTTGCTTTCGTCTGGCGTCCTCTGCTCTCGCTCTCCGTCCATGAGGACCTGGCTGCAGCCGAGGGCGTACCAACCGAGCGCGCCAAGTTCCTCTTCATACTGGTGCTGGCTTTGGTCGTTGCCATCGCCATCAAGATCGTGGGCGCGCTGTTGACCATCGCCTTCCTGATCATGCCTGCGGCTGCATCTCGTCCCCTGTCGCGGACCCCCGAGCAAATGGTGTTGTTCGCGGCCTTGTTTGGCTTGGTTGCGGTGGCCGCGGGCCTTTACCTGTCGTTCTCGCTCGATACGCCGGGCGGGCCCTCCATCGTGCTGGTGCTTGCCGCGCTGTTTGTCGCATCGATCATCCCCTCCATCGTGCGGCGCGGCTGAGGTGCTGTGGTAGACTGACTGCCAAGGATGTTGTCATGACGCCCCGCGATTCCGCTTTGCACCGAAACACGACGGTGCGCGTTGCCGTGGGCGGCGTGCACATCGGTGGCGGCGCGCCGATCGTCGTGCAATCGATGACCAACACGGACACGGCCGACATCGAAGCCACCGCCCGCCAGACGGCCGACCTCGCTCGCGCCGGCTCGGAACTCGTGCGCATCACCGTTGACCGGGATGAAGCCGCCAAGGCCGTGCCGCACATTCGCGATCGGCTCGCGAGGATGGGTATCAGCGTGCCCCTCGTCGGCGATTTTCACTACAACGGTCACACGCTGCTTGCGGAGAACTCTGCTTGCGCCGACGCGCTCGATAAGTGGCGGATCAATCCGGGAAATGTCGGCTTCAAGGCGAAGCGCGACCGCCAGTTCACCACGATCATCGAACTGGCGCTGAAATACGCGAAGCCGGTTCGCATCGGCGTCAACTGGGGCAGCCTCGATCAGGAGCTGTTGACGCACCTGATGGATGAGAATGCCGTGTCGCCCAATCCAAGAGATGCTCGCGGCGTAATGCACGAGGCCATCGTGCAGTCGGCCTTGCTGTCGGCCGCACGCGCCGAGGAACTCGGTATGGGGGCGGATCAGATCATTCTCTCCGCCAAGGTCAGCGCCGTGCAGGACCTCATCAGCGTCTATGGATTGCTGGCTCAACGATGCCGCTACCCGCTGCACCTTGGGTTGACCGAGGCCGGCATGGGCTCCAAGGGAATTGTCGCCTCCACCGCTGGCATCGGCATCCTCCTGCAGCAGGGGATCGGCGACACGATCCGCGTCTCGCTTACGCCGGAGCCGGGAGGCGACCGCACCCAAGAGGTGCGTGTCGCGCAGGAGATCCTGCAGACCATGGGCCTGCGCGCCTTCGCGCCGATTGTCGCCGCCTGCCCCGGCTGCGGGCGCACGACGTCAACCGTGTTCCAGGAGTTGGCGAGCGAAATTCAAGGTTACGTACGCGAGCGCATGCCGGAGTGGCGCGCAAAGTACCCTGGTGTGGAACGCATGAACCTGGCTGTCATGGGCTGCATCGTAAACGGACCGGGGGAATCCAAGCACGCCGACATCGGCATCTCGCTACCGGGCACAGGTGAAGCTCCGGTTGCTCCCGTGTTCATAGACGGCGAGAAGGCCATGACTTTGCGGGGCGCCAACATTGCCGCTGAGTTCAAGGGTATCGTCGAGGACTACGTTGCGCGGCGCTATTCCAACGCGGAGCAGGCTCCCAAAGACGCCGCGGAATAGCTGCGCCACAGGAAGCGGGCGCCCTATCGGCTTACTCTCTGAACCAATGCCACAATATTTCGCGCTCGGGGAAATTGGCTGGGGAACTAGGATTCGAACCTAGATTAACGGAGTCAGAGTCCGCTGTTCTACCGTTGAACTATTCCCCAACAGTCAGTCGCGACCGGTTCTCGTGGCTATGTAACAGCGGCACCTGACCGTCGCAAGGTCGCGATTCACGCGCTTAACGGGGCCTGTTCGCCCCTCAGCTTTACCCGCCCCCCCGAACTGTTAGATTGGTTCGCAAGTCAAACGACAAGGACGCTTCTCCATTCGAGAGAGAGAAGCGCCGGAGAAAAATGGAGGAGGGGAAGGATCGCCCCGGCGCGGCAGCGCCGGCCGATCCTAAATCCGATAACGACCCACTGACCGCGCAGCCCGTTGTTTCGCCGGGCGCGAATGGATTCGCGCGCCCGGGGTTCGTCAACCGGGCGGGCGGCTGGCGTTCCGGCAAAGCCCGCGAGGACGTGCCCGCGTACGCGGCACTCGATCTAGGAACCAACAACTGCAGGCTGCTGATCGCGCGACCGATGCCACGTGGCTTCAAGGTCATCGACGCGTTCTCGCGGATCATTCGCCTCGGGGAAGGGGTGGCCACCACCGGCAGGCTCTCGAAGGAGGCGATCGAACGAACGCTGGAGGCCTTGAAGATCTGTGCAGCGAAGATGCGCCGTCAACAGGTCCACCGCGCGGGCCTGATCGCGACGGAGGCCTGCAGGCTGGCCGTGAACGCACCGGAATTCCTGGCGCAGGTGCTCGAAGAAACGGACCTCGACATAGAGATCGTGAGCCGCGAGGCAGAGGCCCGGCTCGCCGTCTCGGGATGTGCATCGCTCATCGACGCAAATTGCGACCTCGCGCTTGTTTTCGATATTGGCGGAGGATCGTCAGAGCTGATCTGGCTCGATCTGCGGGGCAAGCGGCCTGGCAATGGCGGCCGGATAGATCGCCTGGAAATGCAGGACTGCATCGCCGCCTGGACGTCGCTGCCGGTCGGGGTTGTCACCCTGGCCGAGCGCTACGGGGGAACACACGTTGATGCCGGCGTTTTCAACGCCATGGTGCGCCACGTCGAGTCCCTGTTGGAGCCTTTCGAGATGGCCCGACAGATGCGTGATCAGATGGGCCGCCTCAGCACGCATTTGCTGGGCACATCCGGGACTGTGACGACCATCGCGGGCATACATCTTGGGTTGCCGCGCTATGACCGCAGGCAGGTGGACGGATGCTGGCTCGACATCGCGCAAGCGCGCGCGGTGACATCCCAGCTCCTTTCCTTGAATTATGCGGGGCGCGTTTCGCAGCCCTGCATAGGCACCGAGCGCGCCGAGTTCGTGCTTGCCGGCTGCGCCATACTGGAGGCGGTGATCCAGGCTTGGCCGTGCCAGCGCTTGCGCGTTGCCGACCGCGGATTGAGGGAAGGCATTCTTGCGACCTTGATGGCGGAGGACGGCGTGCACGGGCCGAGCCGACCGCAGTCCTACTTCCGCTGACGTAGGATCCATGGCCAGCAAGGATGCGAAGCAGGGCGGACCGGCGGGTGGCCACCGACAGGCCAAGGTGCGGTTGAAGACCGCCAAGCAGCGGTCGGCGTCTTCCCAGCGGTGGCTCGAGCGCCAGCTCAATGACCCATACGTTGCCGCGGCCCGCCGTGAGGGGTATCGATCCCGCGCCGCCTATAAGGTGGGGGAGATCGCGGCGAAGCACCGGTTGTTCAAGGTGGGAATGCGGGTTGTCGATCTCGGGGCCGCTCCGGGAGGCTGGGCTCAGGTTGCGGCGGAGCGCGTGCGGTCAGCCGAAGGGAAGGGGCAGGTCGTGGCCATCGATCTGCTCGATATGGAACCCCTTCCGGGGGTCGATTTCATCCAGCTCGACTTCCTGGCCCCCGATGCGCCCGGGAGGCTCAAGGCCATGCTGCGCGATGGCGTGGCAGATATCGTACTGTCCGACATGGCGGCGCAGGGGACGGGGCACGCGCGGACCGATCATTTGCGGATCATGGGCCTCGCCGAAGCGGCAGCCGAGTTCGCCATTGAGGTGCTCGCGCCGGGTGGCGCCTTCGTGTGCAAGGTGCTCCAGGGTGGTACCGAGCGAGCCTTGTTGGATGGGCTGAAGCGGGCGTTTACCACGGTCAAGCACGTCAAACCGCCGGCAAGCCGTGCCGAATCGGCCGAGCTTTACCTGGTTGCGACGGGCTTTAGACCTCCGGCTGCCGGCTGATCGGTTACCCGATCCGGCTGCCTTTCCCTGCGCAAGGGCGTCTGCTACATAGCCGCCCAACGATTCCTTTACAGGCGGCTGAGAATGGCCGCGTGCCGGGAGATAAAGGGCCCGGCGCGCTGGTATTCTGCCAACCCGAAGGACGAGGAGAACAGGAATGGCACAGCGGTCCCTTCTGGACGAAACGACTGTGGCGCTCACGTTCGATGATGTACTTTTGCAGCCGCGCCCGTCCGATGTGCTCCCCGCCGAGGCCGATGTAGCCTCCCGAGTGACGCGCGAGATTTCGGTCAAGATACCTATCCTGTCATCCGCGATGGACACGGTGACGGAGGGGCGCCTCGCGATCGCGATGGCCCAGGCGGGCGGCATTGGCGTCATCCACCGGAACATGACTCCGGAAATACAGGCCGAACAGGTGGCGATGGTGAAGCGCTACGTGGCCGGAATGGTGGTCAAACCGGTGACCATCGAGCCAGGGGCGACCTTGCGCGATGCGCTGCGCCTGATGGAGGTGCACAAGATCTCAGGCATTCCGGTCGTGGAGGCCGGCAAGAACGGCAAGCTCGTCGGCATTGTGACGAACCGCGACGTGCGGTTCGCGACCAACGCAGCTACCCCCGTCTCTGAGCTGATGACCAAGAAGCTCGTAACAGTGAGAGATGGCGTCAAGCGCGATGACGCTCAGCGCTTGCTCCACCAGAACAGGATCGAGAAGCTGCTGGTGGTGGACGACGCCTTCCGTTGCATTGGGCTGATCACCGTCAAGGACATCGAGAAGGCGCAGAAATATCCCAACGCCTGCACAGACGAACAGGGCCGCCTGCGGGTGGCCGCTGCCACCAGCGTAGGGGACGATGGTTTCCAAAGGGCCGAGCGTCTGATGGATGCGGGTGTCGATCTGGT
Source organism: uncultured Alphaproteobacteria bacterium (assembly GCA_963782855.1). Taxonomy (GTDB): domain Bacteria; phylum Pseudomonadota; class Alphaproteobacteria; order Rhizobiales; family Hyphomicrobiaceae; genus AWTP1-13. The sequence goes on from CAWALW010000044.1 coordinate 67,913, forward strand.
CGTGGTCGACACGGCGCACGGGCATTCCATCCGCGTGCTCGAGATGGTGGAGCGCATCAAGAAGCAGTCGAACCGCGTGCAAGTTATCGCGGGCAACGTGGCAACCTCGGATGGAACCAAAGCCCTGCTGGACGCGGGCGCGGATGCCGTGAAAGTCGGGATCGGACCTGGCTCGATCTGCACCACGCGTGTCGTTGCCGGAGTCGGCGTTCCGCAACTCACGGCCATCATGGACGCCGTCGAGGTGGCCAAGAAGCACGACGTGCCCGTGATCGCCGACGGCGGGATCAAGTATTCAGGCGATCTGGTAAAGGCACTCGCCGCCGGCGCCGACTGCGCCATGATCGGCGCGCTGCTCGCGGGAACCGACGAGGCACCGGGCGAAACCTACCTGTACCAGGGCCGTACCTATAAGGCCTATCGCGGCATGGGTTCGGTGGGCGCGATGGCACGTGGCAGCGCAGACAGGTACTTCCAGCAGGAGGTGCAGGACACCCTGAAACTGGTCCCGGAAGGCATCGAAGGCCAGGTGCCGTACAAGGGGCCTGTCGATGGCGTCCTGCACCAGCTCGTCGGCGGCCTTCGGGCGGGCATGGGCTATGTCGGTGCCGCCAATCTGAAAGCATTGCGTGAGCGGGCCCGTTTCATCCGCGTCTCGCCGGCTGGGCAGGCTGAGGCCCACCCGCATGGCGTCGGCATCACCCGCGAGGCTCCGAACTACCAGCGGAACAACTGAGCAGCGGCACGTCTACAAGCGCGCGGGCGAGAGGTCGAAAGTGAACCAGGTTGCGATTTTCTATCCTGTCTTCGTGCAGGTGCTCCTGACGATTGCGGTCTACGGTCTCCTAGCGGTGTCCAGGGCGCGCGCGATCGGCGGGATGAATCGCGGCCGCGGCAACCCGGACTTGGCGCTCGGGCGCGTCGAGTGGCCTGAAGATGCCGTCAAGCGCGCTGCAAACCAGCGCAACCAGTTCGAGCTTCCCGTGCTGTTCTACGCGGTGACGGCGTTCGCACTTGTTCTGAATGGCGCGGACTTCCTGATGGTCGTGCTGGCGTGGCTGTTCGTGCTGTCCCGCATCCTGCACGCCGCTATTCACATTGGACCGAACAAGGTTCGGTGGCGTTCCCCCGTGTTTGCGGTTGGCTTCCTCATCGTCGCGATCATGTGGGTGAAGCTGTTCTTCCACGTCGTAACGCGCGGGGTCGTTGCCTGACGTCATGCGGCCCGGTGCGCAGATCAGGGCGGCTATCGAAGTCCTCGAGGAGGTCCTGAACCGGCATCGGCCTGCCACCGATGCTCTTTCCGATTGGGGCCGCGGCCATCGGTTCGCCGGTTCGGGCGATCGCGCCGCCATAGGCAACCTGGTCTTCGACGTCCTGCGCCGTCGCCGGTCGCTTGCCGCTCAGATGGGCGAGGACACTGCGCGCGTCTTGGCCCTGGCCGCTGCGCCGGAGGCTTTGGGCCTGTCGCCGGCCGAGGTTGTTGGGGCCGCCGCCGACCCCGCGAGCCCGCATTCGGTGGGAGCGATCAGCGAGGGTGAGCAGGCTGCCCTCGCGCGCTCACTGAGCGAGGATGTGCCCGCTGCCGTGCGCGGCGATTTTCCGGATTGGCTCTCGCCTTCCCTCGAACGCGCCTTTGGACCTGCAGCGGCTGCCGAGGGAGCCGCGCTCGCCCGCCGGGCCCCCACCGACCTGCGCGTTAACACGCTCAAAGCCGACAGAGCGAAGGTCTTGAAAGCGCTCTCGCGCTACGCACCCGTAGAGACGCCACTGTCGCCCGTCGGCGTGCGACTGTTGCCGCCGGCCGGTTCAAGGCGGTCCCCCAATGTGGAAGCCGAAGTCGCTCATGGCCGCGGCTGGTACGAGGTGCAGGACGAAGGATCGCAGATAGCCGGCCTGATGGCTGGCGTCGCGCCGCGTCACCAGGTGCTCGATATCTGTGCAGGTGCGGGCGGCAAGACGCTGGCGTTTGCCGCCGCCATGCAAAATACGGGGCAGGTCTACGCCTACGATGATGACGCGCAACGGTTGCGCCCGATTGTTGAGCGGTTGAAGCGAGCCGGCGCCCGCAACGTCCAGGTGTTGCAGCCGGGTGATGGCGAGGCTTTGGCCCTGCTGGGGGCCCGTTTCGATGTGGTTTTCATTGATGCCCCCTGCTCCGGCACGGGCGCATGGCGCCGGCGGCCGGATGCCAAATGGCGCCTCAAGCCGGCCAATGTCGAGCAGCGCAGGGAGCAACAGCGCGCGATCCTTGATGTCGCGGCACCGCTGACCAAGCCGGGGGCAGGCTCGTCTACGTGACCTGCTCCGTACTCCCCGAGGAGAACGAAGACCAAGCCGCGTGGTTCACCGCGAACCATCCCGCCTTCCGGGCGTTGCCCTGGCGCCCACTGTGGGAGGCGGGTGTCGGCGGCGAGCCGCCCGCGTCGGCGAGCCCAGGTGAGCACGGGTTGCTGCTTACGCCCGCTCGGCACGGCACGGATGGGTTCTTCATCGCAGCCTTCGAGCGTCAGAGCTGAGTGTTGCACGCCGGTGCGCCCGTACCCGGGAGCTTGAGTCGGATATCCATCGTCCACAGTTTAGTATTTGACATGGAAAGTCGGCGTACTAAGGATCGCGTTTCGTTGAGGCTGCCGGGAATTGCTGCGCGCACGCTTGCGCGCCTCCCCGGCGCCGAGCTGTGGCGGATAGCACCAGCCGGCAGTGCCGTAGCGAGGAGGACTGCAGTCCATCATGGTTATGCCTAGCAAGGCCAAGCGTCCGCGGCGCTTGCCCGCTCGCTCCTGCCTCGGTCCGGTCGCCGATCTGGAAGCTCATCTTCCCGAAGAGTGGTGGCGCAAGCTTTTCAACGCGCTTTACGTGAAGACCGACGGAGATGTGGTCGAGAACGTCGAGAACACGCGGCGGGAAGTCGACTTCATCGTCGCCTCGGCGGCGATACAACCCCACAGCCACATCCTTGATCTGTGCTGCGGCCAGGGCAGGCACTGCCTGGAGTTGGCTCGGCGCGGCTACAAGAACGTGATGGGGCTCGACCGGTCCCGCTACCTCGTGCGGCTCGCCAAGAAGCGCGCGCAAGCGGAGGGGCTGCAGGTCCTTTTCAAGGAGGGCGACGCGCGCAATCCGCGCCTGCCGGAGAGCAGCATCGATTGCGTTGCCATCATGGGCAACTCTTTCGGCTACTTCTCCAACAAGCAGGATGACGAGAAGGTCCTGACGGCCGTCGGCAAGATCCTGCGTCCAAGCGGACAACTCGTGCTCGACATCACCGATGGCGAGCACATGCATGAGAACTTCGACAGGCGCTCGTGGGAGTGGATCGACGAACACCACTTCGTCTGCCGTGAGCGCTCGATAAGCCAGGATGGGGAACGCCTGATCTCGCGCGAGGTTATCGTGCACGACGAGATGGGCGTCATTGCCGACCAGTTCTATGCGGAGCGCCTCTACACCCGCGAAAGCATCGGCAAACTGCTGGAGAAGACCGGCTTCCGCAATGTTCGCCACCATGGGCATGCGGAGGCGCTGTCTGACAGGGATCAGGACCTCGGCATGATGGCGCGGCGCATCCTGCTGTCGGCCGACGCGCCGCTGCTGCCGGTGCGCAAAGGCCGAGGGAAACTACAGGCTCTCGATGTCACGGTGCTGCTGGGCGACCATCGGCTGCCGGATCAGATAAAGCGCGGTGGTGCTTTCAATGACGAGGACATGGAGACCATCCGCAAGCTCAAGGACGCCTTGAGCGAGCTGCCGAATTACAAGTTCCGTTACCTGGACAATCACAGCACGCTGGATCGCGACTTGTCGGAACTGCGGACCGATCTTGTTTTCAACCTGTGCGACGAGGGCTGGAACAACGATCCCTTCAAGGAACTGCATGTGCCGGCACTGCTCGAGGTGCTTGGCATCGGTTACACGGGAGCCGGTCCGGCGGCGTTGGCCGCCTGCTACGACAAGGGGCTGGTGAGGGCTGTTGCGCAGTCGCTGGATGTGCCGGTCCCGCTGGAAAGCTACGTTCGGCCGGGCGACCAAGGGGCGACGCTTCCTTCCGTGTTTCCTGCGCTGTTGAAGCCAAACCAGGGCGACAGCAGCGAGGGCATCACCAAGGACGCTGTCGTCACCAACGAGAAGGCCTTGCTCGACTATCTGGACCGCTTGCGGGCCGATTTTCCGCGCCGGGGCGTGCTCGTGCAGGAGTTCCTCACCGGCACCGAGTTTTCGGTGCAGATGATCGGAAATCCCGATCAGGGATTGCGCGCGCTTCCGATCCTCGAGGTGGACTACTCCAAGCTCGACGAGAAGCTGCCGAAGATCCTCGGCTATGAATCCAAGTGGGAGCCTGACAGCCCGTACTGGACCCAGATCACCTATCGGGAGGCGACACTTTCCGACCAGAAGCAGCAGCAGCTCATCGACCATTCATCGCGGCTGTTCGAGAGGCTGGGCTGCCGCGACTACGCGCGCTTTGATTTCAGGGCTGACGCGAAGGGCGAGCTCAAGCTGCTGGAGGTCAATCCCAATCCCGGCTGGTGCTGGGATGGCAAAATGAACCTGATGGCCGGCTTCCAGGGCATGCGTTACTCGGAACTGCTGGGACAGATCCTGCAGGCTGCCGTCGAGCGCCTCGGCATCACGGCCAAACCGGCTCAGGCAGCCGCCAACGGTACGGGTCACGCGGTCGCGGCGGAGTGACAAGGATCTTCCTTGTCGGTCTCCTTGTTGCCGGGCGCAGGAGCCTTCTCGGATAGGACGCAGAATGACTGCTCGCCGAGCTTGCGGTCGCTCTGCCAGATCTGGAATGTCCAGCGACCCGGTACGATCTCCCAATCCATCTCGAACTGGTAGCCGACAATCGTCGCGCCGCCGAGAAGCGAGGGTGAAGGCCGCCATCGCTCGCGGCGCGTGCGTTTCCCGGAGGCGGGATTGAGCAGGCCCGGCTCGGGCAAAATGACCACGATTTCTATCGCGGCCTGCGCGCCTGCCGGTCCGCCGAACAGGGCATACTCAAATCCGAAGCTCGTTCCGAGCTTGCCTCTTACGGTCGTCGTGGTTTCGAGCTTGCGGATGGAGCCGAGCCTGTTGGTCTTCCCCATTGCCGTGGCAGGCTGCTCCACAGTTCCAATGATCTGCGCGGTATAGGTGCCGGCCCAAAGGATCTGAGCCCGTTCCGCGCGCCCTGCCTCCACGGAGGATGAAAAAATCAGCAAGCAGGGCGTCATAGAGAGCGACCCAGCAGAGATGCGCCAAGAGGCGCGCGCGCTTGAGCTTGGAGACGACGGTTTTCATGGATGCTTTCGACAGCAAGGCGGTGAAACGGGCGGGTCGCATAAAATTAAGTCAGAGTTTGCCGGAGGATTGTGGCAACTGGGCAATTTGCGCGGTGGTGTCGTTCCGTCGCCCGGTTGTCTTGACCGCCGCTGGCGCCAATGGTCTATCCAAAGCTGCTGCTGCAACCGATTCCGGCGGCGGCGGTGTAAACGGCGATCGCGAGACATGACCGATACCGTCCTCATCATCGATTTCGGCAGCCAGGTCACGCAGTTGATTGCGCGACGCGTGCGCGAGCAGGGCGTCTATTCCGAGATCGTGCCGTTCAACAACGCGGAAGCCGCCATGGAACGGCTGAAGCCGAAAGCGGTCATCCTGTCCGGCGGACCTGCGAGCGTCACGGAGTTCGGGACACCGCGTGCCCCCGACTGGGTTTTCAAGGCGGGCTTGCCGGTGCTCGGAATTTGCTACGGCGAGCAGACGATGGTGGAACAACTCGGCGGCAGCGTCGAAGGCGGGCATCACCGCGAATTCGGACGCGCCGAGCTGAGCGTTACGGGCGACAGCCCGCTGTTCGAAGGCTTTTGGAGGAAGGGAGAGACCGACACCGTCTGGATAAGTCACGGCGATCGCGTGACGCGTCTGCCGGCGGGTTTCAAGGTGATCGGCATCTCCAAAGGCGCGCCGTTCGCCGCGATCGCCGACGAGACACGCAAGCTCTACGCCGTGCAGTTCCACCCGGAGGTGGCACATACGCCCCGCGGCAGCCAGCTCATCGGCAATTTCGTGCGGCGCATCGCCGGACTGCCGGGCGATTGGAGCATGGCGCATTTCCGCTCGAGCGAGATCGCCAAGATCAGGGCGCAGGTCGGAAAGGGCCGCGTCATCTGCGGGCTGTCAGGTGGGGTCGACAGCGCCGTGGCGGCGGTTCTGATCCATGAAGCGATCGGCGATCAACTCACCTGCATCTTCGTCGACCATGGATTGCTGCGTTTGAACGAGGCCAAGGAAGTGGCCTCGTTGTTCCGCGGCCATTTCAACATCCCGCTCGTGCACGTGGATGCGAGCGAGCGCTTCTTGACGGCGCTGGAAGGCAAGAGCGATCCGGAGGTGAAGCGCAAAACAATCGGCGCCTTGTTCATCGAGGTGTTCGACGAGGAGGCCAAGAAACTGGGGGGCGCCGAGTTCCTGGCGCAGGGGACGCTCTATCCGGATGTGATCGAGAGCATCTCTTTCACGGGTGGGCCCTCGGTTACCATCAAGTCCCACCACAACGTGGGCGGGCTGCCGGAGCGCATGAATCTCAAGCTGGTGGAGCCGCTGCGCGAGCTGTTCAAGGACGAGGTGAGAGCGCTTGGCCGCGAGCTCGGCCTGCCCGAGCATTTCATCGGGCGCCATCCGTTCCCTGGACCGGGGCTTGCCATTCGCATCCCGGGCGATGTCAGCGTCGAGAAGCTGGACGTCCTGCGCAAGGCGGATGCGATCTATCTCGACGAGATCCGCAAGGCGGGCCTCTACGATCAGATCTGGCAGGCTTTTGCAGTGCTGCTGCCGGTTCGCACCGTCGGCGTGATGGGCGATGCCCGCACCTACGATCACGTCTGCGCGCTGCGCGCGGTGACGTCTACCGACGGCATGACCGCCGACTACTATCCCTTCCCGCACGACCTTCTCGGTCGCACCGCCACGCGCATCATCAACGAGGTGAAGGGGATCAACCGCGTCGTGTACGATGTGACATCGAAGCCCCCGGGGACCATCGAGTGGGAGTGAGCTTGGGCCATCTGTTGTCGGTCGCGCTGCTGGATGATGCGTCTTTCTAATCGGCGATTTGCGAGCACGTCCTTCGCTTTGGTGCTGTGGGCCATGCTGCCCGCGCCGTGCTCTGCCACCGACATCACGCAGCTCATGGCGGAGGGGCGCGTCCCCGGCGTCTCAATTGCGGTCGTGCGCAACGGCAAGCTCTGCAGAACTCAGGCAGGCCGGAGTTCGCAACGCGTCATCGTCGGCTGCCATCGATGCCGACACCGTTTTCGATGCCGCTTCCCTCTCGAAACCCGTGTTTGCCTACATCGTGCTTCAGCTGGTCGACGCCGGCGTGCTTTCGCTCGATGAGCCCCTCGCTCAGCATGTCCCGGATTTCGTTTCCGACGATCCGCGGGCAGCCGGGATCACGGTTCGCCACGTTCTCAGCCATACCACCGGGCTGCCCAACTGGCGCGGCAAAGGAAACCCGCTCAAGACGCAGCTCGGACCGGCGGAGCGCTTCAGCTACTCGGGTGAGGCATTTATCTGGCTTCAGCGGGTTGTAGAAAAGGTTACGGGTGAGACGCTGGAAGCGCTCGCGCAGCGATTGGTGTTCGCTCCCCTGGGAATGCGCCGCTCCAGCTTCGTGTGGCAGGCCGAGTTTGATACGGACTATGCCGACGGTCATGACGCAAACCTCACGCCCGTTGCCAAGAAGAAACCCGAAGCGGCGAACGGGGCGTTCTCCCTTCAGACGACCCCGGCGGATTATGCCCGCTTCATGCAGGCCGTGCTTGCGGGCGCGCGCTTGAAGCCGCGCACGGCGAAGCTGTGGCTCGAGCCCCAGGTGCGTCTGAAGTTGCGCTGCTATGCATGTCTGTCCGTAAGCCTGCCCGAGCAGGACCAGCGTGTAGCGTGGGGGCTCGGGTGGGGTCTGGAGCCCGACCACAGGACGTTCTTCCACTGGGGCGACAACGGGCGCTTCAAGACGTTCGCCATAGGCTCGCTGCGGCGGCGCACCGCCGTGGTCGTGTTCATGAACAGCGCCAACGGAATGGTGATCATGCCGGATCTGGTCCGCCGCTGGATGCCGGGCGACCGGCCGGTGTTCAGGTGGCTCAACTATCCGCGACAGGTTGCGGCAAAGCGCTGAGTGCTCCGCGCTGGTCAATCGCCTCGAACGCCTGGGCGATCATCGCGAGGCTCCGGCCTTCTGGTCCGGTCCACGCCGTCAGCGGCCCGAGCAGGCGGCGTGCGCGCACGAGCTTGGCCGCCGTCGCGAGGAGCTCGGCGACGACGGAGGGATGTGCCCGGCTGAGCGCATCAGCGACGAGCGCGAGCACCACAGCTTTGTCACGATTGACGTATCTTGGGACGCTCATGCCGAACAGAAGGATGTCGCGCGCCTGGCGTACAGCGAGCGGCATCGACGGCTCAAGGTCGTCCTCGAAATCGATAAGGCCGAAGCCGTCCCCCCGCTTTGTGAAATTCCTCACCTGGGCCGCACCGTGCCAGCCGCCTTGCGCGTGCAGCGATTGGAGATAGGCGAGCGCTTCGCGCAGCATCCCCAGGCGCTGAGCGAGCGGCAACTGCATAAGCGTGGGCGCCAGGCTCTTGCCGTTGTCAGTCAGGGCCAGCCAGCGGTCGCTGACGTCGACCACGTCGGGCACCGGCCATCCCTTGCGGCGCAGTCGCGAAAGCCGCCGTGCTTCCGCATGCAAGCCGGCCGCACGGCGGGATACGACCGGGGGCCTCAATGAGGGTATGCGGAGCAGAGCGGCCGCGCCAGCCTGAAGCCCGAACATCATGTACCCGGGACCGCTGCGTGGCCGCTTCACCCAGATGGGCTGCCCATCCACGACGAGTTGGAACGTCCGCTGCTGGGCGGACGGCAAAACGGTATCGATGTGTTGGCGCAAGGCCTGGGACGTTGGCAAGTTTCGGCTGCTTCGCTGCTGTCTGGAAGGCGCGAACCCAAATCCGGCAAGAACGCCCGGATGACAGTTCCATGACAACATAACAGCCGATTCTGGAACAATCCACGCCGGAGGGCGGGTTGTCAGCGGACAGCAGGTTTGCCGCTAGCGGGGACGAAAGGTCCGCTCCACCGTTCGCAGGAAATCCCGAACGAACTTTGGCGGCTGGGCTGCCTTTTGCCGCCGCGCCCTGCGCTCCCGCATCCCGGTCGGGGGCTTGGGCTGGTGCTGGAGGTGGATGGGGGATCGGGCGTAGACGCCACCGGCGTGCGGGCGTCGACGCCCGCGCGCTTTTCGTCCACCGACCTTGGAGCAGTTACGGCAGCAGCAAGCCCGGCTGCTGCGGCTGCGGGAAGGGCGATTGCCGCCGCCCGTTCAACCGCTCCATCCTTGGGGTTCGCGACCGCGGGCTCGTCGGCTGCCTTGGCAAGCGTTACCGGCTGCAGGCACGCCCCTCCGCCAGTCGCGACCTGTCCTGCCGGACATTCGATGGCGCAGGCCAAACCCTGGTGATTTCGCACCAAGCTGAGAAGCACTGCATCGGGATTGTCTACGGGGAGAGCTGCGTTGGCGCGGTCAACGAAAGACTTCATCGCCATCCGGCTGGACGTCGTCCATACGCCGGAGATATCGCCGGAATAGCAGCCCACGCGCTTGAGCTCGCGCTGAAGCGACCGCGTGAGAGAAACCTTGTCGGTCGGGACGTCGACGATCGCCGGTGGCGGTGCGGGAGGCTTGGTGGGGGCCTCGGTCCTCTGCGGCACGACGAAGACGGCCGTTCGCTCGACGGGAGGCTGTGCCGCATAGTGCGTGTAGCCGGCAATGGTGCCGGCTGCCGCCAAGCATAAAATCAGCACGATCGCTCTGGTCATCGGCCAGCCCCTGGCGCGAACTCCGCACTAGCCTTGGGCAGGATTCAGGCAAGTTGCGGCTAAACCAAGGCCGGAGGCGGGAAAATGGGAAGAGTTATGGGGATCAAAGAAGACCCTCGGAGCGCGCCCACTCGTTCGTGCGATCCAACGCCGTCGTGACGCAGTCGAACATGTGATTGATCTCGGCGCCATCGATAACGAGTGGCGGACATAACGCGAGCGTGTCACCGCCGACGGAGCGGCATAGGACGCCTTCTTCCTCGGCGAGGCGAGCAGCCTTGGCCCCTACTCCAAGCTTCGGCTCGAAGCTCGTCTTTGCGCGCTTGTCCTTCACCAGCTCCAGCCCGCCGATGAGGCCTACTCCGCGTGCTTCGCCAACCAGCGGGTGATCGGCAAGCGCCTTCAGGCGCAATTGGAAGATGGGCGCCACGCGGCGCACGTGGCCGACAATGTCGATGCGCTCGTAGATTTCGATCGTCTTGAGCGCGACGGCGCATGCCAGCGGATGGCCGGAATAGGTGAAGCCGTGCGCGAAGACCCCGTGCTTGCCGCTGTTGCTTTCGAGCGCGTCGTAGACCTCGGCCGGCACCGTCAATGCCCCCATCGGGACGTAGGCGGAAGTCACGGCCTTGGCCATCGTCACCGAGGACGGCGCGATGCCGAAGGTCTGCGAGCCCCACCAGTTTCCCGTGCGGGCAAAGCCGCAGATGACCTCGTCGGCAATGAGGGCAATGTCGTAGCGAGCCAGTACGGCCTGAACCTTCTGGAAGTACGTTGCGGGGGGAAGCAGAACTCCCCCGGCACCCATCACCGGTTCCGCGATGAAAGCGGCGACGGTTTCCGGCCCCTCGCGCTGGATCAGCTCCTCCAGGACCGAAGCAAGCCGCGTTGCGTAGTCTTCCTCGCTTTCCCCCTCATGTGCGCTCTTCCAATAGTGGGGACAGTCGGTGTGCAAGACCCTGGCCATCGGCAGGTCGAAATCGGCGTGGAAGACGCCAAGGCCCGACAGACTGGCGGCTGCGACGGTGGTGCCGTGGTAGCCGCGCTGGCGTGCAATGAATTTCTTGCGCTTGGGCTGGCCGCGCGCGTTGTTGTAATACCAGGCGATCTTGACCTGGGTATCGTTTGCTTCCGAGCCGGAGTTGGTGAAGAAAACCTTGGAGGCCGGCGTCGGCGAAAGGGCCTTGATCTTCTCGGCGAGAGCAATCGCTGTTTCGTGGCTTCGCCCGCCAAAAAGGTGCGCGAAGGAGAGGCGCGACATCTGCTCACAGGCTGCTTCGACGATTTCCTTGTTGCCGTATCCGAGCCCGGTGCACCAAAGCCCCGCGAGACCTTCGATGTAGCGCTTGCCGGAACTGTCGTAGACATAGATTCCCTCGGCGCGTTCGAGTACCAGAGGGCCCGAGGTGCGGTGCGAGAGAAGATTGGTGGTGGGATGCAGCAGGGCCTCGACATCGCGGGCGGCAAAGTTGGAGATCGGGCGCATCAGTTCACCGCAGGTTCGTCGTATTGTAGCGTGATCCTAGGCTCGAATTGCCGAATGTCACCTGCTATCCGGCCGGTCGGCCGGAAGGGATAGCAATATGAGTACCGCAGCAAGAGCGGGCGACGTGGGCGCGCCGACACATGTGGGCCGCTTTGTCACGCCGATCGCCCGGTGGTCGTCGCGGCTCGCTCTGTTCTTCGTGAGCCTGCTTCTCGTGACCTTGGTGTTGCACCGGTTGGGCTCGCTCCCGACCGTGCTGGCGCTCAACCTCTTCGCCGTCGGTTACGTGGGCTCGGCCTTGGCTCTTGCCATCGGCTTGGTTGCGCTTGCACGCATTTGGCGCACGGGAGAGGGGGGAGCCGGCAATCTCGCCATTGGCATCCTACTGCCGCTGGTGGCGCTGGCTGGTCCGGCTGCCTTTCTGATCGTCTCCCACGATCTTCCCCGCATCAATGATGTGACGACCGACTTGGTGAACCCTCCGCAGTTCAAGGTGCTGGCGCCGCGCGACAAGGAGGCCAATCCGAGCAGCTACCCCGGGGCGGAGGTCGCGGCTCTACAGGCGGGAGCCTATCCGGACTTGCGCACTCTTGTGCTGGCGCGCTCGGTCGATGACGCCTTCGAACTCGTCGAAGAGGTCGCAAAGCGCCTGCGCTGGCGGGTGGCGGTCGCAGAGGTTCGCACCGGCCGCCCTCCGGCGAAGTCGGCCGTGATGGAAGCCACGGACCACACGCTTCTCGTCGGTTTTCCGGACGACATCGTCGTGCGCATCGAAGGCAGCAACGCGCTTTCGCGCATCGATATTCGCTCTGCCTCGCGCTACGGCAAGTTCGACTTCGGCCAGAATGCGGCGCGGCTTCGCAGATTCCTCGCGGATGTCGCTTTGCGGGCGGAGGCCACCGGCCCTTCGAGCGGTGCAGGGAGGGGTCTGCGAAACGCGCGAGCGCGGGCGCTACTCAAACGGCAGAAAGCACGCGATCAGCAGAAAGCGGCGCCTCGGCCTGCACGAGGCCGCGGTCAATAAGGTGCTCCACGTGCGCCAGCACGGAGAGCGACGCGGCGTTGACGAGCTTAGGGTTCAGGTCGCGATAGATGACGGGCACGATTGCGCGCACCGTGCCGGTACCGGAGCGTATGCACTCGAGAATCGCCTGCTCACGCATGCGACGATGCAGGAGGAATGCCTTCACCAGCCGTTGCGGCTCCGCGATTTGGCCACCATGGCCCGGGAAAGTAGACCTCATCGGAACGCTCCTGGAGGCGCGCGAGGGCGGCCATGTAGTCGCTCATGCTGCCCTCCGGCGGCGCGATCACGCTGGTGTTCCAGCCCATCACGTGATCGCCGGAGAAGAGGATCCTGGTCCCTGATAAGGCAAGGCACAGGTGATCGGGGGCATGCCCCGGCGTGTGCAACGCTTCCAGCGCCCATCCGTTGCCCGCTAGGCGACTGCCATCACCGAGACGTACGTCTGGGGCAAAGTCCTGGTCCACGAATTCACTGCCTGACGGGCTCGTGCGCTTTGTGCCCCGCTCGCGTGCCAGGCGCCCGAAGCCCGCCGTTTTTGCGCCCGTGGCTGCGAGCAGGGCGGGCATTCCGTCGGTGTGGTCGCGGTGGGTGTGCGTGATGACCACATGGCTCAGCTTGCGCTTGCCGATGGCGGCAAGGATGGCTTGCAGGTGGGCGGGGTCATCCGGCCCGGGGTCGATCAGCGCAAGCTCGTCGTTGCCGACCAGGTAGGTGTTCGTTCCTTTGAAGGTGAACGGCCCGGGGTTGTTGGCGACGATACGAACGACGCCGGGGGCCAGCTCGCGCGGCACGCCGTACTCGAAGTCCATCGTCGTTCTGAATTCGGGTCCGTTTGCCATGCAAGCCCCTGGCTGGAGTCGAACCGGCGAGAGCGCGAAAGGCGTGACCGGCCACCAAGGGGCTAGCGCGCGGGCGGCTGAAAATCAAGATTCGGTCGACGGTGTCAGCGCCGCCGCATGCGGCGACCGCCCCTGGAGGAACGGACGGGCTCGGACGCCTTGGCCACGGGCGCTGCTGCGGCAACCTTTGATGTGCCGGATGGGCCTTGGGTGATCACAGCCGCAAAGAACGTGCGCCGGGCGCGGCACCCGCGGTTGTAACGTTCTGCCGTGACACTGGCCGCCTCGACGCTGGAGGCCACAACGCTTGCCGTCTTCGGTTCGTCGCCCTCGCCGCACCGAAGCTCGACGGAGTATTCGTTCTTGCAGTCGGGCTTGCCGCGACATTCGACCGGAGCCGGGCGGGTGTCTGTGATCTTCGGCGTGGACGAGGCGGTGTCGACGCGGGTCGCTCCGCTGGGCACCAGGAAGTATCCCAGGGCCCCGAAGGCAAGAAAGGACGCTGCGGCGCTCGAAAGGACGACAGCCGTGCTGCTGCCGTCGCCAGAGGAGCCCGCAGAGCAGATCGAGCTGGAGCTTGCAGCCGCCGACGAGGCGCCCAAAGGAGCGTTCCGGCGGCCGAAGGAGTTCTGGGCCATGACGCGCGGATCACGATTGCAGAATGCTGCGCTAATCCTAAGCCAGGGCAATTGATCCTTCGTTGAGACGCGGCAAGCCGGCGGCGTTTCGATCATCAGGGCTAAGAGACGGTAAACTGCGCCCGACCATTCGCGTCGCCGCGAATGGTCCGAAGCGATCGAGTAACGCTACAACTCGTGCCGGTAGCGGTGCCCTATCTGCAACTGGAGCAAGTTTCTTCGGTGGCAGCCGCTGCAATTCGGTGCGCGAATCAGCTTTGTTGCGAACGCTTCGATGTCGCGGTAGGGGGCGCAGCGGACGCGGAATTGTTGTTCTGGAGGAGCCATGCCTCGCAATAGAGCAACGCCACCAACCACGAGCAGCGTCCGTGGTCTGGCGACGCGGAGAGCCTACCTGCTGAACAGAGAGGAGAAGGAGCCGTTCGGTTTCAAGATGTTCAGCCTTTCAGGTGCGCGTGTGGACCCTATCTCCTCCGGAGATCCCAATCATAAATATCGTTGGCAGCTTGATGAGGCAGACGCCTGGCTGCGCAAGCAACCGCTTGTGCGCGATCAGTAGGAAAGCGTCCGCCGGCGTCCCACTAGTCGTCTGAGGGAAACGGGCCGGCGATCGGGTTGCTGGTGGGTGTGCCCGCCACGGTCGCAAACCAGGCGCGCGCGTCGGCAACACCGGAGAAATCTGCCTCGTCCGCCGGAAAGTATTCGCCGGCAACCTTGAGACCGAAGCCGCCCAATTGTTCGGCCATGCGAATGGCCGATTCATCCCCATAGTCGTCGCCGATCATGATCGGCCGCCTGCCTTCGAAGGGTTGGCGGCGCATGAGCCACGCCAAACCGGCACCTTTCGAGTAGCCCTTGGGTATCACCTCGAGGACGCGCCGCCCCGGACGAAGAACAAGGGTGTCGCGACGCTCGGCGACTTCTGGAGAGCCCGACTTCCAAGGCAGGCCGCAGCTCCGGAACCTTGCGGTAGTGTACCGCCACGCCAGCTCCTTTGACCTCGACAATGATCCCGGGAGACATGGCGGCTACAGCGACGATCTCATCGAGCAGCGTAGCGGACACAGCGGGGGCCATCATGGTGACCTCGCCGCCGCGCTCAACCCTGACCTCGGTGCCGTGTACCCCCGAGGTGATGAGCTTCAATGGGAAGAGGAGACGGTCCGCTTCGGCTACGCTGCGCCCCGTACTCAATGCGATCGCGCCGCCCATCGTCCGCGCGAGGTCATCCAACATCTGCACCAGGCCGGCCGGGACCACGACCGCATCCGGCGTGGGCGCCATCTCCAGCAGCGTGCCGTCGATGTCGATGAACAGTGCCCACTCGTGCGCACGTGCCGTCAGCCACTCCGGCGTCGTCAGTACCGTCGATCGGATTGTGTCGATGTCCATGTCACGTATTGCGTTGGATCTCGCTGCTAGTGCGGCCATGAGCGTACCGGGAGTGCCTCACGTGTTGTTTCGAGACGACCTGCGATTTTGTCGCGCGACAACAGGCCGGACTGCGTGTCGATGTGGCCAACGACGGAAGCCGCGTTGACGGTCGCTGCGCGCAGGGCCTCCTGGGGCTCCTGGCCGAGCGCGATACAGGCGGTGAACGTGGCATTGAAGGCATCGCCCGCCCCCGCGGTGCCGACAACCTTCGTCTCGAGCACCGGGCAGTAGAGGATGGCATCCTGCGTCCCGAGGAACGCGCCGTTCCTGCCGTCGGTGACGATCACGAAGCGTGGCCCCAGACGTCGAAGCGCACCGAAAAAAGCGGGCAAGGTCATCTCATGCCCACCGCTTGCGAAGCCTCGCGTAACAAGCCTTGGGGGCACTTCGCCGGCCGCGAGTGTAAGCTTCGGCCCGCCTTCGCCGAAGCGTGCAACAAGCTGCGGGACCAGCACGTCGGCCTCGGAACGGTTGATTGCTAGGATGTCGATCTTGGCGAGTGCTTCCTGGAACGCCGGCCCTCGCGAGGACAACTGGCGCACCCTCGGATTGGTCGCGACCAGCGCACCTTTGGCCTTGGCGCGATCGACAATGGCTGGGAAGGCATCGGCTGCCTCGTTGCTGAGCGAGGAAACGTAGACGGCATCGACGCCGAAGGCCTCCTCGCGCAGGTCCTCCACTCCAAGAAGGGTGTTGGCACCGCGGAACGTAAAGATGGCGGCGTTGCGATCGTGCGAGGAGACGAGCACCGATGCGCCGCTGGGCGCACGGTTGTCGCGCATGGCCCAGCGCGTCGATACACCCTCCTGCAGCAGATGCCCCAGGACGGTTTCGGCGCGTTGATCCGTGCCCAATTTGACGAGCGCGGAGACGTCCAGACCAAGCCGGGCCATCGCGACCGCGGCGTTCACCGCTCCGCCGCCGACATGGGTGGAGATCTCGATCGCCTCCGTCTTACGGCCTTCCTCCAACAGGAGGAACGAGCTGTCGGCATTGAGCATCGTCATGCGCTCGATGCGGTGGTCGGCGATGATGGCGATCGTGTCGATCATCGCGCCGCCGATGGCGAGGACCTTCATGCCGCTCTCCCGGACCGCGATTGGCCACCATGCGTTGGTCTCACCCGCGAACAGCTGGTCCAGCTCCGGTTCCCAAAGGCGAACCCCGCCGGTCACGCCCGCTGAATTGCTGACGACCTTGACGTTCTCGGGAAGCGGGAAGCTGATGTTGCGCGCGTTGCCCCCGCCAACATAGAGAACGTCGCAGGTCGTGAGCGAAAGTACCTCGGGGATGCAGAGGCGAACACGTTCGTTCCAGGCTTCCGGGCCGAGCGCATCGCGTGCCGCCTGACCGATGAACTGATCGTAGGTCTCGTTGGCGCGCGGATGCTGCCCCAACTCGAGATGCAGGAGAAGGTGCCTGTCTCGAAAGAGGGCGCATCCGATCCCCGTGCCCAAAGTGATGGTGCACTCGAGCCCAGGACCCTGTACGACGCCCAAGCCTTGCACCGCCGCGTCGTTGAGAATACGCGCCGGCTTCTCGAAGCGCCTGGCTAGAGCTTCGATCAACCGCAATCCGGCCCAATGCTCGGTGCCAAGGTTGGGAGCGGTGAGCACCGTTCCCGCCTTGACCACACCGGGGAAGCCAACGGAAATTCTATCGAAGGACGGAAGCTGAGCCGCCAGTGCGTGGATACTCTCCAAGACAAGCGCGGGCGTGCTGGGTTTCGGCGTTGGGCATCGAATGCGTTCGGCAGCCAACACACCTGCGTAGTTGAGCACGGATGCCTTCACACTCGTGCCGCCGATGTCGATGGCCAGGGTGAAAGGGCCATCACCGGGCGGCATCGTTCCTGCTCCTGCCGTTTCTGGCCGAAGATCGTGTGGTTCAGTCTACGATTTTTCATCAGTTCATTCGTGTCGTATCGGAACTTTCCACGATTTTTGCAGGATTGCTCTGGGTCTTTGTCGACGCTTTGCCTTGCTTTCGCAGTTTCTCGAGGGCCCGGGTAATGGCTTCGGGTTCCCCGCCGGCGATGTTGTCTCCTGACCAAGCCACCTGTTCGAGGGCAGCGAGAAAAGACCGGCACCAGGCGTTGATATCGTTCTTCTCTACAGTCTCCATCAAAGTGCGGTGTCGCTCCCGCCGCTCGGACAAGCTCATCTCCAACGCCACGCGTATGACGTCGGCAGTGGCGGGGATGTCGTAGGGATTAACGATCAGCGCGCTGCCCATCTCCTCAGCCGCACCGGCGAAGCGCGATAGAATGAGCACGCCGGGGTCTTCGGCGTTCTGCGCCGCCACGTATTCCTTGGCCACGAGGTTCATGCCGTCGCGGAGCGGCGTCACCATGCCGATCCTCGACGAGCGGTAGATTGCAGATAAGCGGCGCCGTGCCGTCGAACGGTGAATGTAGTGGATCGGCACCCAATCCAATTCGCCGAACTGGCCATTGATCGAGCCTGCCAGGCTCTCGAGTTGCTGGCGAATATCGAGGTAGGCGTCGACGCTCTCGCGCGTCGGCGGCGCGATCTGCGTGAGCACGACCTGGCGGCGGTATTGGGGGTTCTTGTCGAGGAACTGGCCAAAAGCCTTGAACTTCTGCGGCAAGCCCTTGGTGTAGTCGAGGCGGTCCACGCCGATAATGCGGTTGGCACCCCGGCCCTGCACGAGGCCTGTCTCACGTCCGCCCTTGGTGAAGTCCGCGATGTCGATGCCGATGGGAAAACTGGCGATCGATACGAGGCGGTCGAACAGCCGAACGCGGCCCTGCGGCGTGACGTGTCCGAAAGCGCCGTTCGTCACGAAATCGATGAGGTTGGACACGTCCGCCCTGGTTTGCAGGCCGACCAGGTCGTAGTCGGCCAAGCAGCGAGCCAAGCGCTCGTGTTCGGGAATAGCGGTGAAGGTCTGCCAGGGCGGGAAAGGAATGTGAAGGTAGAAGCCAATCCGATTGGTTACGCCGAGCCTCTTCAGCTCGGTTGCCATCGGGATCAAATGGTAGTCGTGCACCCATATGATGTCGTCGGCGCGCAGCATCGGCTGCAATAGGGTTGCGAGCCGGCGATTGACGCCGATGTACTGGTCGAAATAGCCCGCTTCAAACTGCGCAAGGTCGAGCCGGCTATGAAAGACCGGCCACAGCACGGAGTTGGCGTATCCGAGGTAGTATCTCTCGTACTCGTTCGGGGACAGGGGCACGGTGGCGACGCGGCCCTCGCGCTCAACGACGTTGCATTCCTCGGGGGGCTTGATGTCCCCGTCCCAGCCGAACCACAGAGAAGGACGCGTGCGAACGATATCCGCCAGCGCAACCGCAACACCCCCCGCCTGCGAAGCTTTGCGAAGGTCGAGAACGCGATTGGACACGAGTATAACGCGACTCATCTCGGAGCTGCCTCTGATGGTCGTTGATGGGGGAATCTCACCTCCAAGGGCGAACGCTTAGAGAACGAAAAGGTTCCCGCCGAAAGCGCGTTCGGCAGTCCGAAACCTATTATGGGTCAGGAGCTTCGAGAGTTAACGGCAATAGCGCCGAAATATCAACCCCAGGCTTCCTGCCAACTGCGCGAGAGGATACGGCCCGTATTGACGATACCCGCCATCGAGTAGGTCTGCGGAAGGTTTCCCCAGAGCTGGCCGGTGACCGGATGGATGTCTTCAGAGAGGAGGCCGAACGAATTCCTGCGCGAAAGCAGATCCGTGAAGATCTCGCGCGCCTCTTCCTTGCGACCGAGGCCTGCGAGTGCGTCGATGTACCAGAACTGACAGACGAGGAACGCAGTCTCCGGCGCGCCGAAATCATCCTCCTCCGTGTAGCGCATCATGAACCCGTTGCGCTTCAAGTCGCGTTCAATCACCGCGAAGGTGCGTACGAAACGCTCGTCGCTCGCGGGTAAAAGGCCCAGGTCCGGCAGCAGCAGGACGCTGGCGTCGAGTTCACTGTGGTCGAGCGCCCCGGCGAGAGCGCCGACGCGGTCGTTCCAGGCACGGGCCAGTATCTCTTTGCGGATCTCATCGGCGTGACCGCGCCAATATGCGGCGCGGTCGGCGATGCCGAGCCGTTGCGCAATGCTGGCGAGCCGGTCGCAAGCCACCCAACACATCGTGGCGGAGTGCGTGTGGATGCGCTGGCGGCCGCGGTATTCCCACGGGCCGGCATCGGGCTGAAAGGCAAAACGCCGGGCCTGCGCACCGAGCGGCTCGAGCCGGTGGAAAAGCGCAGCATCGCCCAGGCGCGGCAAGCGTTCGTCGATGAACATCTGGGAGGCGCCGAGAATGACGCTGCCGTAGGCATCGTGCTGAAGCTGCTCGGCGGCCTGGTTGCCGACGCGCACGGGCCCCATGCCTTGGAAGCCTGCTAGATCGGGTGCGAGGCGTTCGTCGAGCGGCTCGTCGGGGACGATGCTGTAGACGGGGCGGAGCGGACGATCCGCATCCACGGCGACATTCGTGATGTAGTGGATGTACTCTTCCATTGTCTGCGTCGCGCCGAGGCGATTGAGCGCCTTGATGACGAAGAAAGCGTCGCGCAGCCAGCAGTAGCGATAATCCCAGGTGCGCTGAGAGCCGGGAGCCTCGGGTATCGACGTCGTATGGGCGGCGATGATGGCGCCCGTTTCCTCGAAAGTTGCAGAGCTTCAGGGAAATGGCCGCGCGAATGATGTCCGCCTGGAATTCCAGCGGGATCGCGAGGGACCGTGTCCAGTCCAGCCAATACTGGCGGGTTCGTTCAAGGAACTCTTGCGATGTCGTCGCCACGGCCGCTTCGAAAGGCTCGTCCGGTCCGAGGATGAGCGTGACGGGCTTGATGAGCGCGAACGCCGTCTCGTGCGCGATATAGGAAAGAGGCGCGTCCGTCGTGAGCCGCAGCGTATCCGCGCCGCCTGCGTAGCGAATATGGTTGGATCCTTGCGCCCGGTTCGTGCAGGGCTGTCCGTAGTTGAAGGTCGGGCGAACCTTGATCCTTATGCGCGGCAGGCCCGCCGCCGGTTCAATTCGCCGGAAAATCTGAGGCGGGTTGAAGACGCGCTCAAAGCGTTTGAAACGCGGCGCGAAGTCGGTGATGCGCACCGCGTTCCCGGCCTTGTCGCGCGCGGTGGTTTGGATGATTGCGGTGTTGCGCAGGTAGGCCGCCTCGTGCGCGACAGCTCCTTCGAGTGAAACTTCGCAGAAACCTTTTTCTTCCTCGCCGGCCAGCAGGCGGGAGAAGACGGGATCGGAGTCGAAGCGAGGGAAGCACCACCAGACGATGCGGCCGCGCCCATCGAGCAGCGCGGCGGAGCTGCAGTTGCCGATGGCGCCAAGGTCGAGCGTTTGCTGGTGCGCAGAGCCTTGCGCCATGCTGCTGTGATCCCTCGGATGGGAGGCGCCGAGCCGACCAAGGGGAGGTCCAGCGGCGCATTGGAGAAGATTTACCCGTCGTGCTTGGGCGTTGTCCACCGCGCCGTACACAGCGTGGCGGCCGGTCACCCCGTGACCAGCCGCCAGGCCAACTGCTTGCCGAACTCTTGCGGACAACTAACGGTCCAGCGCACTCGTCTGGAGGAACGCCGGTAGGGGCAACCTGGACAGGTCAAGGTTGTTGAGCACCCAGACACCGCCGAGCGCGACGACTCCGGCAACCAGCACCCGCGGCAAAGTCTTGACGAGGACGCCGAGCAACGTCGCGAATGCGGCGAGGATGCGCTCGCCCGCCTCCCAGAGATCCTTGGCGGCGGCAATCAGGGCATACACGACGGCGGTGATGACAAGGACGAGCAGGATCTGCCGCCACAGCGGCCATTCCTGCCACGGCACTGAAAGTAGCCGCGTGATCTGGTCGACCGACCACGTCCAGATGAGTTGGACGAAGCGGAAGATCGCAGCAATGCCTTGCTGAAGAAACTGGAGAAGTTGATCGAAAATCTGCTGCATGGCCTGGCCTCCGTTGAGCGACGTGCCAGGCAACCGCATCAACTCGGCGTGCTCCTAAGACCGCCAAGGGCCCGGCAAGGCTCTAACGTGGCTGCAAGCCGCCGCGTTCCAAACCGGCGCACGAATTGTCGCATCGATCAATTGGAGTGGCAGGCCGCCGAACACCTGAGCCTCACAAAATTCTAGCTATGCGTCTGGCACATATGTATCGCTCATAACTATCTATTGCACCGCAGTGTGGCATACCATATACCAATAATACGCAGGCGGCCTTGAGACCGCTGGAATAGGAGATTGAGAACATGAGCGCGATCAAGAACTACGACGATGCGCTGGACTTCCTGCCGAAGTACCAGGGCGATGAGGGTCTGGCGGCACGGTTTGGAAAGGCCCTGCAGACCTATTGGACCGCGCTAGGCGCGGGTCTCGCCGCCGCTCGGGCCTACCATGAGCTAACGGCGCGAGGCGTGGCCCATGAGCAGGCCGTGCGTCAGGTGTTCGAATTGCACCTCGACGGCCGCTAATCCCGGGGCAAGGGGCAAAACCGGGCTGGCACTGATGCCGGCCCGGTCAATTTCTACCAGTAGCCGACGCAGTCGTAGTAGCGGTTCCACCAGTACGGGCTGTTCGTGGCAATGGCCCGATTGTAGTAGTAGGCGCACGAACCGTAGCCGTAGGCGTCATCGTAGTAGGGACCGCCGTACACGATCACACCGTTGCGCGCGGCGCCCGTGCCGATGGCTGCCACTGTGGCTGTGCCGATAGGCCCGGGGAGAGCGCACGCCGTCCCGCGGGGCTGTGAACCGTGGTCCACGATCGCCGTGCGTGTAGCCGCCGCTGCCGCCGAAGTTGCGTCCCGCCGCCAAACGAGCGACCTACGCCACCTCCTCCGCCGCCAAAACTGCGGCTGCTACCACCGCCGCCGCCGAAGCTACGGCTTCCACCGCCACCACCGCCGACTGAGCGACCACCACCTCCGCCGCCACCGCCGATCGAGGGTCCACCCCCGCCGCCGCCCCGACCGCCGTCGCGCTGGGCTGCGGCCTGATCCGCGCTGACCCCGATCAGGAACAACGCCGCGGCCGCTGTTGCCAACGCCGCCGAACTCTTGAGAAACATGTCTGACCTCCGATACTCTGGCCTCGTCCATCAACCAACGCGCGGCCTTGCCGCGCAGGTCCCTTTGCCTGACCGTAAAACGCCGGGCGGGGGAAACTCCGTCGATGGCGCACCGCATCGCTGATCCACGCATGCACTGCAGGTTGGGAAGCTGGGCGGGTTTGCGTATAAGTCCAGTTGCCGCAGCCCGGCATGAACACGAGGGCCAGCGGTCGGAGGAGGAGAGCGATGCAGGACATGACCCGGTCCAAGGGCACAGCGTTCAACTGGGAAGATCCGTTCCTGCTGGACGACCAGCTCTCAGAAGACGAGCGCGCCATTCGCGACACGGCGCGCGCCTACGCGCAGGAAAAACTTCTCCCGCGCGTGATCGAGGCCTACCTGGAAGAGAAGACGGACCGGGCCATCTTCCATGAGATGGGGGCGCTCGGCCTCCTCGGCGTCACCATTCCCGAAAAGTACGGTTGCGCGGGCGCCAACTACGTCAGCTACGGCCTCGTCGCGCGCGAGGTGGAGCGGGTCGACTCCGGCTATCGCTCCATGAACAGCGTGCAATCCTCTCTCGTCATGTATCCGATCTATGCCTACGGCTCGGAGGCGCAGCGCGAGAAATATCTGCCCAAGCTCGGCTCCGGCGAATGGGTCGGTTGCTTCGGCCTGACCGAGCCCGATGCCGGCTCCGATCCCGGCGGCATGACCACGCGCGCGGAGAAGGTGTCCGACGGCTACCGGCTCACCGGCACCAAGATGTGGATCTCCAACGCGCCCATCGCCGATGTGTTCGTGGTGTGGGCGAAGTCGGCGGCGCACGAGGGCAAGATCCGCGGGTTCATCCTCGAGAAGGGGATGAAGGGGCTCTCAGCACCCAAGGTCGGCGGCAAGCTCAGCCTGCGCTGCTCGATCACCGGCGAAATCGTAATGGACGGCGTGGTGGTGCCGGAGGAGAACCTGCTGCCGAACGTGTCGGGACTGGCAGGCCCGTTCGGCTGCCTCAACCGCGCGCGCTACGGTATCGCCTGGGGTTCCATGGGCGCCGCCGAGGACTGCTGGCACCGCGCGCGGCAGTACACGCTCGACCGCAAGC
Organism: uncultured Alphaproteobacteria bacterium; assembly: GCA_963782855.1. Lineage (GTDB taxonomy): Bacteria > Pseudomonadota > Alphaproteobacteria > Rhizobiales > Hyphomicrobiaceae > AWTP1-13. The sequence goes on from CAWALW010000044.1 coordinate 91,318, forward strand.
AGTTCGGCCGGCCGCTGGCCGCGACCCAGCTCGTGCAGAAGAAGCTCGCCGACATGCAGACGGAGATTTCGCTCGGGCTGCAAGGCGCGCTGCGGGTCGGGCGCCTGTTCGACGAGGGCAAGATGGCGCCGGAGATGATCTCCATCGTCAAGCGCAACAACTGCGGCAAGGCCCTCGATATCGCCCGCGTCGCCCGCGACATGCACGGCGGCAACGGCATCCAGATCGAGTACCACGTGATGCGGCACGCCGCGAACCTGGAAACGGTCAACACGTACGAGGGCACGCACGATGTGCACGCGCTGATCCTCGGCCGCGCGCAGACGGGGATTCAGGCGTTCTTCTAGGAGACTTGCATGCTTGCATTCGAACGGGTCTCCGCGGACGGCACCGACGAGGTGATGTTCGATTGCGAGCATCTCATTCTCGCCGGCTGGTCGGCGCGGGACGAGGCGTCCGTGCGCGGGCACATGGCGGAACTCGCGGAGCACGGGGTGCCCCCGCCCTCCAGCTTTCCCGCTGTTCTATCGCGTGAGCGCGTATCTCGTGTCACAGGTGGACCGGCTCGAGGTGCTGGGGCCGGACACATCGGGCGAGGTCGAGTACGTCATCGTCGCGATGCACGATGGGCTCTGGGTGACCGTCGGTTCCGACCAGACCGACCGCAAGGCGGAAAAGCACGGTGTCGCCCTCTCCAAGCAGCTCGCCGGAAAGGTGCTCGCCCGCACGCTCTGGCGGCTGGACGAGGTGCGGGAGCGCTGGGATAGCCTGGTTCTGCGGGCGCATGCCACGATCGGCGGCGAGCGCGTGCTGTATCAGGAGGGCGCGCTGGCACTGATGCGCACGCCCGATGACCTGATGCAGCGCTACGGTCAGCCGCTGAAGCCGGGCACCATCATGATGAGCGGGACGCTCAACGCCATCGGCGGTATCCGCCCCGGTTCGCGCTTCGAGATGCAACTGGAAGACCGTGCGGCAGGGCGATCGATCACCCACGCCTACGACATCGCCGACCTGCCGGTCATCGCTTAGCGGCTACGGCCGGCGCATCTCGTGCTCGGCGATGGCCCGCGCCATCACTGTGTCCGCCTCGGCTTGTGTAAGCTCGCCCGGTCCGCGCGCGCCACGAAGAAACGACACGGTGCGCTCGAGGAGTGGTGCTTGCTTGGAAGAGGAAGGGTAGCGAGGCGGTTTGCGTCGAGGCGCAGCCGGCCAGACCTGTGGCGGCGAGCACGAGCATCAACCCGCCAACAACGGAACAACCAGGACCATCGAACAGACGCGACCGCATAACCGCACGCTTTTCCGCAGAACCAACGCAACGTAACGAATGAACCACGGGCGGGTTAAGCGGCCCCTAATGAGCGTGCCTTTCTGGGCGAAAGTCTGCCATTGCGCGTGCGGCCAGCGCGCAATTCTCACAAGCAACTGAACGAGTTGAAGGCCGTTGCTCGGGCGCTGCCGCAACCATGAATGCTCGATGAACATGCCATTCACAGTGCGTCCAGACTGCTGGCGATAGCCTGCGCGTACCCTGAAATCTAATCTTCCCCGGCGTGATCCAAGGGGGCTCGGCACTCAGGGTTGCCGGGCCCTTTGGCTTTTTGTGCCTGTCTTGTGCTGCTCACGCCGAGCCGGTACGTTGCCAGCGAATTCACCCCCCAGTTCGAAACCGCAAGCGCAACGGAGTGCTACCGTGTCGTTCAAGCTTCCCCCACTTCCCTACGCCCATGACGCCCTGGCGCCGCACATGTCGAAGGAGACGCTGGAGTTCCATCACGACAAGCATCATCAGGCCTATGTGGACAACGGCAACAAGGCGATCGCAGGCACCCCTTTCGAGAGCATGAGCCTCGAGGAAATCTGCAAGAAGGCCTTCGCTGAGAAGAATGCGCCCCTCATCAACAACGCCGGCCAGCACTACAACCACATGCATTTCTGGCAATGGATGAAGCCGAACGGCGGCGGCAAGAAGCTGCCGGGCAAGCTGCAGGCGATGGTCGACAAGGATCTCGGCGGTTTCGACAAGATGCGGGCCGACTTCGTCAACGCCGGCGTCACGCAGTTCGGCTCCGGCTGGGCCTGGCTCGCGGTGAAGGACGGCAAGCTGCAGGTCGCCAAGACGCCGAACGGCGAGAACCCCCTGATGCATGGCGCGACGCCCATCCTCGGCGTCGACGTGTGGGAGCACAGCTACTACATCGACTATCGCAACGCGCGGCCGAAGTATCTCGAAGCCTGGTTCGACAACCTGGTGAACTGGGAATACGTCGAGGCGATGCTCGGCAAGGCGTAAGATCGCGCGCGGCCCCGGCGGGATCAGCGCCTCTGCCGGGTCTCGCGGTCACCCGCAAGGGAGTCGCGCAGGCACGCCTTGCGCATCACGCGCACGTCGATGCACTGTTGAAGACGATCGAGAAAGCGCGCCTGCGCCCGGTAGTGCGCGTTGATGCAGGTTCGATCGGCACCGCAGGTGTCGCGCTGCTTGGTCCAGGACGCTTTCCAGTAGCGTAGTCCGAGATACTGGCCGAAGCCGCCCTTCAGCGCGATCGCATCGAACCGCGTTGCGACCTGATCATCCAGACGCGACAGCGCGGGGTCCTGGCAGATTGTGACCTCAGACCGGCTCAGCCAGCGCGAGTTGCAGTCAAAGCTTGCTGCCGCGGCACCCCAGGCCGACAGGGCAAGCGTGACGATGACGGCGCCGAGCTTCGCTTTTGCGGCCATATGCTCCTGCTCCACCGCTCCGGACCAACTCCGGCTGCAAGCGCGCCGAGACTAGTCGGTCCAGGTGGCGTCGTTCAACCATGGGCTACCGGTTGCGGGCATCCGGGCCACACATTATGTTGCGCGCGCTTTGTGTGCGTTGGGGCGTAGCCAAGCGGTAAGGCAGCGGATTTTGATTCCGCCATGCGAAGGTTCGATTCCTTCCGCCCCAGCCAATTCGCGCTCCCGCGCTTGCCGCCGGCGTCTTCCTGCCTACAATGCTGTTCGCGCAGGGCCTGCGTATGGGAACTCCTGCAGAATAATTAGAGTCAGCCAGAATGGTTGGGGGAACGCGCATGCCGATGGTCACTCCAGGAGCTAGAAATCACGAGGGTCTCGAGCGGCTGGCGTCGCGCTATGTCGACGTCGGAAACCTCGAGTGGACACCGACGCGGTTCAAGGGTGTCGATATGAAGATCCTGATGGAGGACAAGGAAACCGGGCTGATGACGGCGCTCGTGCGCTTTGCTCCCGGCGCAATCTTGCCCGACCACGAGCACGTCGATCTGGAGCAGACCTACGTTCTCGAAGGTTCGCTCGAGGATCACGAGGGGGTGGCGACGACGGGCAACTACGTCTGGCGGCCTGCCGGAAGCCGGCACGATGCGCACGCTCCCAAGGGCTGCCTGGCGCTCTCGTTCTTCCTGAGGCCCAACAAGTTCTTCGACCAGCCGCAGGCGTAGTCGTCAGGCGAAGCCGGCCTGCTTGCGCGCCGAGGCGGCCGCATCGCCCGACAGCAGACGGGCGAGGCGTTGCGCGATGTCGGGTGTGCGGCGTTGGCGGCGACGCCGGCGGTATAGGTCGTGGCCAGTTCGTATCCGGGCGGCAGCGGTGCGACAAGTCGGACATCCGGCGTGTTGAGGATCTCCGTCACCTGCGTGCAGCCGATAGGGCGAGGAGACGTCGCCGGCGGCGAGCGCGGCCATGGCGGTCGCACCGTTGGGAAAGGTCTTGAGGCGGCCCGCCGCCTCGCTCGCAATGCCGAGGCGATCGAGAACCTTGGCGAAGTGAATGCCGGCGGTGGCGAGCTTGGGATCGGGAAAGTAGATCGCGTCGGCACCGAGCAGGGCTGCGCGCAGGTTCGCTGCGTCGCCGACGGCCGGCACAGGATCGCCGTCGCGCACGGCAACAGCGGTGTGGACCGTACCGATGTCGGCGGCCGACCCGGCCACCACATGGGAGAGCGCCGTCAGTTCCTCGATCAAGGCGCGCGTGAGGATCAGCAGATCGGCAGGTTCGCCCGCCAGCAGCTTGTCTCGCATGGCACCCACCGCACCGAAGGTGCCGGCGATCCCGTACCCGGTCTCGCGCTCGAATTGCGGTGCCAGCGCCGAGACGAGGCCCTGCGCCGCGCCGCCGCTCAGGATGTGCAGTTGCATATTGCGGTCACCCCATCGAGGCGATGATGCGGTCTCGCGTTATCGGCAGGTCGCGAACGCGCACGCCGAGCGCATCGAAGACAGCGTTGGCGATCGCGCCTGCGACCGGCCCATGAGCGGCCTCGCCTGCACCAAGCGTCTTCTCTTCGGGGCGCGCGATGATCTCCACTTCGACCGCGGGCACCTCCGAGAAGGTGAGGATGGGGTAGGTTTCCCAGGTGTCGCTGGTGATGCGCATGCGATCGAAGCGGACGGCTTCCTTGAGGACCCAGCTGGTCGCCTGGATGGCGCCGCCTTCCATTTGGTTGGCCACGCCGTCAGGATTGATGACCTCACCCACGTCCACGGCGAGGACGAGGCGGTTGACGCGGATATCGGCGCTGCCATCCACTTCGGCGACGACGGCACAATAGGCGCCGGCGCCCTTGTAGCGCGCGAAACCGATACCGTGTCCCTTGCCCTCACTTTTCTTCCATCCGGACCAGCCGGCGCGACGTGCGGCAGCCTCGATCACCGCGCGGGCGCGCGCATCCTTGAGGTGACGCAGGCGGAACGCGACGGGGTCCTCGCCGCGCTCAGCCGCCAGTTCGTCCATGAAGGACTCGATGGCGAAGACGTTGGCGAAGGCGCCGAGCGTCCTCAGCGAGGAGGTTCGGATCGGCATGGTGAGAAGCCGATGGTTCAGGATCTTCCAGCCGGGGAAGTCGTAGAGCGGGGTGGCGTTGCGCTCCGAGCCGCCGCCGCCGGCCAGCGGAGGATTGGAGGCCACGACCGGCGGGAAGGGCTTTGCGAGCTGTGTAGCGGTGAGCAAGGTCGGCGTCTTGGCGCGGCCTGGACGCGAGACGTGGCCGTTGCCCCAGACATCGTGGCGCCAGGCGACAATCTCGCCTTTCGCGTCAAGATCGGCCTCGATGTCGACCAGTTGCGCGGCCCCGAGCGGCGCCCATGTCATCTCATCCGAGCGCGACCAGACGAGGCTGACGGGACGTCCCGGTACCGCGCGTGCGAGGAGCACCGCGTCGAGCGCGACATCGTCCGCGCCGTTCTGGCCGTAGCAGCCTGCGCCCTCCACGTGCTCGATGACGATCTTTTCTTGCGGCAGTGCAAGGACCATCGCGAGGTCGACGCGCAGGTTGTAAATGCCCTGGGTATGCGACCAGACATGGACGTCGTCGCCGGACCAGCGTGCAACCGCGCAGGATGGCGCCATCGACGCGTGCGCAACGTAGGGACGCGTGTACGTGCGGCGCACGGTGCGCGCCACGTTGGTGCCGCCCGGCCCGGTTCGCTCGTTGATGGTGGTGGTCTCGACCGGCTGGCTCTTGATCCAGGTCGCGAGATTTGTCTCGTCGGGCAACGTCTCCGCCTGCTCCCAGACAGCGCCGGCGGAAAGATGTGCAAGCGCGCTTGATGCTTGGCCCGCCGTTTCGGCGACGACGCCGACGAAACTGCCGTCCCGGACCACTGCAACAATGCCTGCCCTCTGGCGGGCGCTGGTTTCGTCCAGCGATTTGAGCCGGGCAGCGGGTGACGGCGGCTTGAGCACGCGCCCGTGGAGCATGCCGGGTAGCGCCAGGTCGTGGATGAAGCGCGGGCGACCGTACACCTTGTCGGGAATGTCGATGCGCGCTGCTCCGCTGCCGGCGACGTTGCGCGCCGAGGGAGGCTTGGGCGCAACCCTGCCGGTCGCGTCGCGGTCGAGCAGGCCGTCACCGGCGAGCTCCCAGTAGCTCGTGCGCAGGTTGCCCGGGCCGACGATCGTGCCGTCGCTGACGGACAGGTCCGCGACGGGAACGCCGAGGCGCAGGGCCGCGGCATCGAGATGGAGCGCGCGGGCCTCCGCGCAGGCGAAGCGCAAGGCGGAGCCGGAATGCTCGATGGAGAGGCTGCCCGAGGTTACCCCCTCGTTGGGGCTCGCCGCGGTGCTGGCTGGGAGCATGCGGACGCGCGCCAGGTCCACGTCCAGCTCGTCAGCCACGATCTGTGCAATGGCCGTGAGAATACCCTGGCCGATCTCGACCTTGCCGGAGGAAACCTCCACGATCCCCTCGGGGCGGAACCTGAGCCAGCGCGACAGCCGCGGGTTCGTCTGCAGGCTGCCGGGAAGCGGGGCGTCGCCCTTGTCGAGAATGTGGTAGCCGAGACCCGGACCCGTGCTCATGCCGCGGCACCCTCGCGTGCCGCGCGGAGAACCGCGCGCACGATGCGATTGTGTGCTCCGCAGCGGCACAGGTTGCGATCCAGGGCGACGCGCACCTCAGCCTCGGTTGGTGAGGGGTTGCGACGCAAGAGGGCGGCAGAGGAGATCAGGATGCCGGCGATGCAGTAGCCGCACTGCATCGCCTGCTCTTCTATGAATGCAGTTTGCAGAGGGTGCGGCTGCTCGGGGGTGCCAAGGCCTTCCAGCGTGGTGATCTCCTTGCCAGCCGTGGCCCACAGCGGCGTATCGCAAGAGGCGACCGCCTGGCCATCGATCAGCACGTTGCAGGCGCCGCACTGGTTGACCCCGCAGCCGAAATGGGCAGCCGAGAGGCCCAGTGCGCCACGGAGGACTTCGAGCAAGGGCGTATCCGGTGCGGCTTCCACCGTGCGCTCTGCGCCGTTGATCCGAAGCCGCACCTGTTCCGCCATCGCGCCCTCACTGCGTCTTGATGCCGGCCTTCTGGATCACGTTGGCCCATTTCTCGATGTCGCCGCGCAGGTACTTGTCGAACTCCGACGGGGACATGGTGATAGGGACGGCGCCCTGCTTGGCCCAGGCGGCCTTCACGTCAGGCTTCGCGAGCACCTTGTTGATTTCAGCGTTGAGCTTGTCGACGATGGCCTTTGGGGTCCCCGTCGGCGCCATGATGCCGAGCCAGATGGTGGCTTCGTAGCCCGGCACGCCGGCCTCGGAGACCGTGGGGACATCTGGCAGCAGGCCGGAACGCGTCTTGCCGGTGGTGCCCAACGCGCGCAGCTGTCCACCCGTCACGGTCGGTGCGGTGGTGGTGATGGCGTCGATCATCATCTGCACGTGGCCGCCGAGCACGGCGGTGCGGGCGTCGCCGCTCGCCTTGTGGGGCACATGCACGATGTCGGTGCCGCTCATGGCTTTGAACAGTTCACCGGCCATGTGATAGGGGGTGCCGGCTCCCGAGGAGGCGTAGTTCAGCTCGCCTTTCTTGGCCTTCAGCAGCGCCAGGAATTCCTTCAGGTCCTTCGCCGGGACCGATGGGTGCACCACCATGATGAGGTCGGAATAGTTCACCGGCGCCACCGGGACGAAGTCGCGCATCAGCACGAAGGGCCGGTTCGGCCGCAGCGTCTCGTTCACGGTGTGGGTGTTGGACATCATGAGCAGGGTGTAGCCGTCAGGGGCCGCCTTCTGCACTTCCGCCGTGCCGGTGATGGACCCCGCACCAGGACGGGCCTCGACCACGAACGATTGCTTGAGGCTCTCCTGCAGGTGCTGGCCGACGACCCGCGCGTAAATATCAGCGGGGCCGCCGGCTCCGAACGGCACGATGATTTTCACGGGACGGTCTGGGTACTGTTGCGCCGCAGCCGGGCCGACCAGGACAGCCAAGCGACAAAAGCGCCGCTGATGGTTTTCAAGGTGTGCATGTTTCCTCCCACGTCTTGCCGGAGCTCCTCCCGGCTTTTTTGAGGATGCTGGTATACCAGATTGAGCGGCGGGGGCTACAGCGCGACTGAAGCGGTTGGTGCTCTGATTGCGGGAGAAATTGGAAGGCGCGGACTACTGCCCGGGCACCATGTACTTGAGAGCGGCGGACGAAGCTGCGCCGCCGACGATGCAGGGTATGCCGACCTCGACGTGCCCCATGGCGCCGGCAACGATGCATCCCAGCGCCAGCGCGGTCTGACCGGCCTGGCCCCACCACATGGCGTTGCGGGAGGAGGCGGGGCCCTTGGCCTTGAGTTGCTCGATGGAGGCCATCGCGTCTTTGCGCACGCGGCCGAACTCGAAGGTCTCGGCGGCATCGATCACCTCGCGCAGCACCACGCGCGTCTCGCCGCCCTCGTGGCGCATCGCGCCCTTGAGCATGTCGAGCAGCGCCTTGTCGCGCGAGGCGTTGGTGGCAAGCGTCAGCTTCGTCATGCTGCCGACCGTGAGCCGTTCGACGTTGTTGGCGTCCTTGCACCAGTCGAGGATGGAGACCATCCGCAGTATGGGTTCATAGGAACCGGTGGCGAAATACTTGCCCCACAGCATGTCGAGCGGCCCGGCGCCGGTATCCAGCGCAAGCTGCTTGAGGGTGGGCTGCTTGCCGCTGACGAACCGGTCGATCAGCACCTTGCGAGCGGGCATGCGCTCTGAAAACTTGCCCAAGAGTTCCTTCCACTCCGGATGACCAGAGTGCGCGATGGCGCGAACGATCGCGACCTGGTCTTCGGGGGGCATGGGAAACATCTTGGCGATCAGGCTTTCCGCCTGCTTGGGGTTCGCCTCGATGACGCCCGCCATGAAGCCCACGTAGACGCCGGCCGTCTCCATGTCGCGGAAGAGCCCGATGGCGCTCGCGGTCTTGACGAGGTCCGGGACCTTCTCGGGCTGCGGGTTGGTGCGGTAGCCGTTGATCCAGCGCAGGATCTGCTCGGGGGAGGCGAACTCGTTGCCCTTCTTGGGCCGCGCCGATTCAGCCGGCGCGGTCAGCGCCGCGAGCACGACCAACAAGGCTAGCGTCCAACGCATCCCTCTCCCCAAGCATGGGCTGTGCCCATGCAGCCAGACACGAAGGGTCCGGCGTGGCGGATTTGTGGCGATGCACCGCAGGTTCGGAACCCCCGGCCCCGGGAGAGGGTTGAGGAAAGTAACGGATACGAGAGGAGATGAACATGCGCAGGACTATCCTGGCTTTTGCCATCGCCACGCTGGCGCTTCCGGTCGCGTTTAGCGGTGCCCAAGGCCAGGGCCTTGATAGTCGGTTCGATAAGCCGCCGGTAGCGGCCGACGACCCGAAGCCCGTACGGGCCGCGTGTCTATGGCTACTATGAGGAAGTCGAACCGGCTCCGATGATCGAAATGGAGCGGCCGAGCGGTCCGGGCGGCTGCGGCGAGTTCTTCTTCTGGAATGGCGAGCGCTGCGTCGATGCTCGCAACAGTAAGCTCTGACGACCTAGTGTCGTCTCCTGACTGGGGACGCCAGGGGCATTACGGTCATTCCTTGATGACCGAGATGTCCGGGGCGTCCTCATTTTTCATGCCCTGGACGTGGTAGCCGGCGTCCACGTGATGGACTTCGCCGGTGACGCCGCGCGCGAGGTCGGAGACCAGGTAGAGGCCGGCCGCGCCCACTTCCTCGATGGTGACGGTGCGCCGCAGCGCGGAATTGTACTCGTTCCAGCGCAGGATATAGCGGAAGTCCGAGATGCCCGATGCCGCCAAAGTCTTGATGGGACCGGCGGAGATCGCATTGACGCGAATGCCGTCCTTGCCGAGGTCGGCGGCGAGGTAGCGGACGCTTGCTTCCAGCCCCGCCTTAGCGACGCCCATCACGTTGTAGTGGGGCATCACCTTCTCGGCGCCGTAGTAGGTGAGGGTGAGCAGCGACCCTCCCGGCTGCATCAGCTTCTCGGCGCGCTTGGCCAGCGCAGTGAACGAGTAGCAGGAGATCAGCATCGTCTGGGTGAAGTTCTTCTCCGTGGTGTCGACGTAACGGCCATCGAGTTCGGCTTTGTCGGAGAAGGCGATGGCGTGCACCAGGAAGTCGAGCTTGCCCCATTGGTCCGCCAGGGTCGAGAAGACGGCATCCATCGAGGCGTTGTCGCTGACATCGCAGGGGAGTACGAGGGAGGAGCCGACTTCTGCCGCCAGGGGCTCGACGCGCTTCTTGAGAGCGTCGCCCTGATAGGTGAACGCCAAGGTTGCGCCCTGCGCGGCGGTGGCCTTGGCGATGCCCCAGGCGATCGACCGGTTGTTGGCCACGCCCATGATCAGCCCGCGCTTGCCCTGCATGAGGGTGCCGGCCGGAACATCCGCAGCCGCGCCAGATGCGCTCATTTCTTCCAATCCCTGCTGTGCTTTACCGGATCCGGGCAGGCCGCTCCGGCAGGCGCCGGCATCCTACACCAACGCTACTGCCGGTCCAGGGTACCAGGGCAAGGCGACAATTTCCCAAGCGTGGTGGCAAGTTGCGACCGGCGTCCTGTTTGTGTCGCAGGCGGAGATCACGGCCTCACGTGCGCCAGGAAGTGCGCAAGGGTGGCGAAGGCTTCGTCATCGAGGCCGCGCACGGCCTCCGCCATGGCGGCTTGCGTTCCGATTCGTTTGCCGGCGCGATAATCCTGGAAGGCCTGGATGGTGTAGGCCTCGTGCTGACCGGCTAGACGGGGCATCTGCTCGCGGCCCGAGTAGTCGTCATTGTGGCAGCTGGCGCACTGGCGCTGGCTCGCAATTTCCGCGCCGCGCTTGAACTTGGTCTCGTCGATGGGGCCGGGAGGGTGTGGCGCTGGCGGCAGCTTGGAGACGTGGGTGGCGATGGCGTCGAGGTCGGCGTCGGTCAGCTGCTTGGCGATGATGTTCATCTCCTCGCTCTTGCGCCGGCCCTCGCGATAGAAAAAGAGCTGGTACATGACGAACAGCTTCGGCTGTCCGCCGATGTTGGGAATTTTGGGGTCCTTGGATTGGCCGTCGTCGCCATGACACGCGGCGCACTGGGCGATCTTGTCCTGCAGGGACTGCGCGGGAGCGGAGGCTGGAGCCGCGGCGATCAGGCCAGCGAGAAGGAGGGCGGAGAACCGCCCTCCTGAGTAGTAGCGTCCGCTACCTGCCATACGAGACGCGGTAGATGGCGCCTGCATGGTCGTCGGAGACCAGCAGCGAGCCATCTGGCAGCGTGAGCAGGTCGACCGGTCGGCCGAGATACTGGTTGTCCTTCACGAACCCGGTGATGAAGGGCTCGACCTTCGTCACGCGGCTTGCCGAGTCGAGGTAGGCGACGGAGACGTCGGCAAACTTCTGCGTGCGGT
>CAWALW010000045.1:0-152022 GCA_963782855.1 uncultured Alphaproteobacteria bacterium
ACCGTCAGCGGCCAGGTCAACACGGCCGTCATGGCCTGGGAGCAGGGCCTCGACAGACGCGGTGTTTATCGTCGACAACGGCGTGAGCCGCAGCGGCTTCAACTTCGACGGCACGGCTCGGATCAATCCGAACCTGACCGCTGGCTTCCAGATGGTCATCGGCTTGGCCACCGGCGCCCGCAGCCATCAGACCACTCAGTCGATGACGACGGCGGCGCGCCTGGCGACGGCACGCTCGGCGTCGAACTGGCCAACTGGTTCCTGCGCAGCGACACGCTGGGCGAGATCAGGGTCGGCCGCATCAACTCCGCTTCGTCGGGCACGACGCTGGTGGACCTGGGCGGCGCGGGCGTGATCGCCAATGCCAACTCGCAGTTGTGGGCCGGTAACTTCTTCATCACGAACGGCGCTGTCGGCGGTCCGTTCGGTGTTCGGTGCGTCTCCCGCTGAACTGGTCCACTCTGATGGGCGGCACCACGATGGGCATCAGCGGCCTGAGCCGTCAGAACGCCATCATGTACACCACGCCGACGGTTGCCGGTTTCAGCGCCAGCGTGGCCTGGGGTGAGCAGGATGCGATCCGTGATGGCATGTGGGATGCTGCTGTGCGGTATGCCGGTGAGTTCGCCGGGTTCCGCGTCGCGGCTGCGGTCTCCTACGGCAAGAACGCGGGTAGCACCACGGACTTCGGGGATGCCTCCTGTCAGGCTACCGTTCACGGAGTCGGATGCCCGACATGCGCAAGCTGCAGGGCTCCGCCAGCGTCATGCACGTCGCGTCCGGCCTGTACCTGACGGGTGCCTATGCCGTTCAGTCCTACAACGGCACGAGCGCTCGGAGATAACTCGTTCACGGGTGGCGGCCTCGTGGCTGGCCAGAACCGTCCGACACGACCATGTGGTACCTGCAGGGCGGTATCTCGCAAGAACTGGACCGGCCTCGGCAACACGGTGCTGTACGGTGAGTACGGCCAGTTCGAGGATGGCGCTCATGGTCACGACCGTTGCTGGCGACTCGGTCTTCAACTCGGAAGTCACCTTCTTCGGCATCGGCGTTGTCCAGCACATCGACGCGGCTGCCATGGAAGTCTTCCTGTCCTACCGCAACTACCGGCGATCCTTCGACAGCCTCGCGGGTAGCTACCGTTCGGCGGGTGGGACATGGACGACCTGAGCATCGTCATGGGTGGCGCGCGCGTCAGGTTCTGATACGCTCAACCGCTACCGGAATGGGAAGAGCCGCCTCTCGGGGCGGCTCTTCTGCTTTTGGGTCTTCACGTTTGCCCAGAATTGACTTGGCGATTTGTCTCGCGGCCGCGGACCAGAAGAGCCGCCATCGGCAGAACGCCGCGTATTGCCGGCAATCTCTCCACACTTTACCCTGCGCCAGTTGTGACTTGTGCCACATCGAGAGCCATTGATCTCGGCGCGTTGGCATCGACTTGCGTTGGGCAAAACGGATTGAGGGCGAATGCGGAGCGACGTGGAATTGGACGTTCAGGCCGCACTTGCTATGGCAGTCGGCCATGTGCAGCAGCGGCGGTTCTCTCAGGCAAGGTCCCTGCTCCTGAAGATCCTCAGAAATGAACCGGATTCGGGTCTCGCCGGAGAGCTGATGGGCATGGTGTCATCAGAACTCGGTCGACATGACGAGGCACTGCAGTACCTTTCTCGGGCCATACTTGCCAATCCAAACGAGGCTGTTGGCTACGTGAATCTCAGCAAGGCGATGCAGCGCGCAGGGCGGGCTGAGGATGCGGTTGAGGTGCTCAAAACGGCGATCGCTCTGGACCAAGGTAACGCTGACGTCTGGTTCTCTTACGGCACGGCACTTGTGCATGCCGGTCAGTAGCAAGGAATCGGTGGAGGCCTTCGGCAGGGCCATTGCGCTGGAGCCCAGACACACCCTGGCGCGCGAGAACTTATTCTCGGTTCTCATGGATCTGGGTGATCGGGCGGGTTTTGCCGAGGTCGGCAAGGAACTCATGCAGGCGCCCGACTCGCCGACGGGCCTGACGATACACGCGCACGCGATGCAGGAGCACTGCATATGGGACGACTACGCAGAGCGGCTCGCGAAGCTGCGAGGCGCACTGGAACGTACCCAGCGCAGGACGGTAGGGTCCGCCTATACCAGTATGCTGCTTTGGGATGATCCGGAGCTGCATGCTCGATGCGCGCGCCTGGAGGTACCCGCCTATCTCCCGGCTTCAAGGCAGCCAAGGGCGCCGACGAAGGATGGGAAGATCCGCATCGCCTACGTCAGCGGTGACCTGCGCCAACACGCCGTGTCGATGCTCATCCCGGGTCTCCTGGAGTCGCATGACCGGGAGCAGTTCGAAGTCACGGCCGTATCGCTATCAGCCGGCGACGGAAGCGCCGAGCGCGCCCGTATCGTGAAGGCGGTTGACTGCTTTCTTGACGCAGATCAGCTCGCGGGTCCCCAGATTGCCACCCTGCTGCGCGAGCGGCAAATCGACATTGCAGTGGACCTGATGGGTCACACCAGGAATGCCCGGCCGGCGATCTTTCTGAACCGCGCTGCGCCGATCCAGGTGAATTATCTCGGCTTTCCTGGAACGACCGCCATGACGTGGCACGACTACATCGTGGCCGACCCGTTCATGGTCACGAACGCGCTGCGCAAAGCTACAACGGAGAAACTGGTCATTCTCCCGGACTGCTATCTGCCGACCGACGACAAACGGGCTGTGGCTGAAAAGCCTACCCGAGGCGATTGCGGCCTGCCGGAGAATGCATTTGTTTTCGCCACCTTCAACCAGAGCCGGAAGATCACTCCCGACACATTCGAAGTCTGGATGAATATTCTGCGTGAAGTCGATTCCTCTGTTCTATGGATGCGCAAGGGATCGGACGAGGCCATTCGCAATCTGCGAGCGGAGGCCGAACGGCGCGGCGTCGCACCGGAGCGGCTGATTTTTGCCAATCGCGTACCGGCGCCGGCGGATCACCTGGCTCGCCTTGCGCTCGCCGATCTGCACCTCGATACGTTCCCCTATACTTCGCATACGACGGCGAGCGACACGTTGTGGGCCGGTGCTCCGATCCTCACGCGTATCGGCAGGAGCTTCCAATCGCGTGTCTGTGGCAGCTTGCTAACAACCGTCGGCCTGCCGGAACTCGTTGTGAACGACTGGCAACAGTACAAATCCCTGGCCGTGAGATTGGCGCAAGATCCGCAAATGTTGGCGGGCATTCGGTCCAAGCTGGAGAATGTTCGGAAGCACTCGCCGCTGTTCGACACGGTGCGCTACACTCGAAATATGGAGCGCGCCTACCATCGGATGATGAACCTCAGTGTGTCCAACCGTCCAGCCGAAGAGATTGACCTTTCGTAGCTGGACGCAGCCAACTGACAGTTTGCTTCCATGAACGGTGACGGAGCTTGGAGCGTCGCCGCGTTGCGCCCCTTTCAACCGGCGCGCGTCGCTAGGAATGCGCCTTCAGAAACGCGCGATAGGTGTCGGCGAGGCCTGTGCGCAGATCGATGCTAGGACGCCATCCGAGCGCCCGTAGTTTGTCGGAGTTCACGAGCTTGCGAGGCGTGCCGTCCGATTTGGTGAGATCCTGTTCGATACCGCCTTTGAACCCCACGATCTCGCACACAAGATGGGCAAGCTCTAGGATGCTTATGTCCTCACCGGACCCGACGTTGATAGGCTCAGCGCTACGGTAGAATTTGAGGACATGCATGAGTGCATCAGCGCAGTCTTCAACGTGCATGAATTCGCGACGCGGTGCACCGGTTCCCCACACGACGAGAGAATTTGCACCTGAAACCTTCGCCTCGTGAGCCTTGCGGATGAGCGCGGGCAGCACATGGCTGGTATCCAAGTCGTAGTTGTCGCCGGGTCCGTACAAATTCGACGGCATCGCCGAGATAAAGTCTGCTCCATGCTGGCGATGATAGGCTTGGCAAAGCTTGATGCCGGCGATCTTGGCCACAGCGTACCACTCGTTCGTCGGTTCCAGCGGCCCGGTGAGCAACGCCGACTCTGGCATCGGCTGCGGCGCGTGCTTCGGGTAGACGCAGGATGAGCCCAAGAAGAGAAGCCTCTCGATGCCTCCTTTCCAGGCGCCGCCGATAACGTTGGTCGCGATCAGGAGGTTTTCATAAAGAAAATCGGCGGGGTAGGTTTCATTGGCGAGGATGCCCCCGACCTTGGCGGCGGCAACCAATGCGACCTCCGGCCGGGATCGCTCTATCCATTTCTGCACTGCCGCCTGCTCGGTGAGATCGACCTCGGTGCGGTCAACCACCAAGACCTCGCAATTCTCCCGTTCCAGTCGCCGTACCAACGCAGCGCCCACCATTCCACGATGCCCCGCGACCCACACGCGTTTGCCGGCTAGCGGGTAACTCCAAAGCTCAGCCATGGTGTTTGGACAGTGTGAGAGTTGTTAGCGGGTGGCCACTCATCGGGCCGACCGATCCTTGCGCCCGCCTTCCTGACGGACTGCCTCAAGGTCACTGTTGACCATCTCGGCGACGAGATCTGCGAACGACGTTTTGTGTGACCAACCCAGCTGTGCATGGGCCTTGGAGGGGTCACCGCGCAACTCGTCAACCTCGGTGGGACGGAAATAGTGCGGATCGATGCGGACCAGGTCCTTTCCGCTCTTGGGGTCAATCCCAGTTTCCTCAGCACCTGTGCCCCGCCACTCGATCTTGCGGCCGATGCAGGCGAAGGCCTGTTCTACAAACGCACGCACGGAGTGCGACTCTCCCGTGGCCAGCACATAGTCGCCAGGCGCTTCCTGCTGCACCATGAGCCACATGCCTTCGACAAAATCCCGCGCGTGGCCCCAGTCACGTCTTGCGTTCAGGTTGCCGAGATAGAGCCGGTCCTGCAATCGATGCTCGATGGCAGCAACCGCGCGCGTGATCTTGCGCGTGACGAAGGTCTCGCCTCTCAGTGGGCTCTCGTGGTTGAAGAGGATCCCGTTGGATGCGTGCAAGCCGTACGCCTCGCGATAATTTACGGTGATCCAGTACGCATAAAGCTTGGCCGCAGCGTAGGGAGAACGTGGATAGAAGGGCGTGGTTTCACATTGCGGCGTCTGGTTCGCACCCCCAAAAAGCTCGGACGTTGAAGCTTGATAGAACCTTGCTGTGTCTCCAATTCCGAGAATGCGGATGGCCTCGAGCAACCGCAGTGTTCCCAGCGCATCAGCGTTCGCGGTGTACTCGGGGGTCTCAAAGCTCACATGCACGTGGCTCTGCGCGGCGAGATTGTAGATTTCGTCGGGCCGGTGCTCCTGAAATCAAACGGATGAGATTGGTGGCATCGGTCAAGTCGCCGTAGTGCATGAAAAATCGCGTCTCGTGCTCATGGGGATCGAAGTACAGATCATCCACACGGCCCGTGTTGAAGGACGAAGACCGGCGCTTTACGCCATGCACGATGTAGCCCTTGTCGAGCAGCAGCCGACAAAGGTAGGCGCCATCCTGGCCGGTGATACCTGTGATAAGGGCGGTCTTGCGCGACATTCTCGTGTCCAGCGGGCTGTCTACCCTGAATACCCCAAACTCAACCGGCCGGCTCCTGAAACACCCGATTACCAGTTAACCTGGAGCCGCATGGGCTCCGCAGCAGTGCTTGTATTTGCGGCCCGGAGCCGCATGGGCATGCAACATTGCGTCCAACCTGGGTGGCGGTGAGGCGGCGCAGAAGTTCAGCGTTACGCTTCAGGATCGTTCGCCGTCGCTCTTCCTGCAACCCTAGGACGCGTGAATTGTCCTCCAGACCCCAGAATGATTTTGGCTTCGCGGCGTCAAGGCGGGCATTGGCAAACACAGGGTAGAACCACCCCAGATCACCACTCGCGTCTCTGTGAAGATTGGTAATGTCGTGCAGGACGAACCCAGCTCCAACAAGCAGCGCGTTGAGGTCCTGGAAGTCCGCAATGTCCGCTTCACAGATGACGATGTTCGTATTTGTGAGAACGTCTTGCGCCCCTTTCAGAACGCTCGCTTCGGCTCCCTGCACGTCAAGCTTCATGAGGTAAGGTGGCGCGAGGCCGAATTCGCGGACGAGCGCGTCCAGAGGTTTCGCCGGAACCTTGATCCTCTCGGCGCTCAGTTCATTGATACGCTTCCAGTATAAATCGCCTTGAGGACGGACAGATGTCCAATAGGGGTGCGCCCCGGAGGTCAGCTCGATGTCTCCTTCTCTATCCGAGGCGGCCCCGATCCAATAATGCCCGCCGACCTGACGGGTGATCTCTTGCAGCGATGGCTCGTAGATTGAGTTTGGATCGATGTTGAGTGTGGTCGCTCCGTCGAGGATGCCCATTGCCTGCGCCTCGAGAAGGAAGCTGCCGTCCGCGCAGCCGATATCGATGGCCGAACCATAACGAACGCCCGCGCCGTGTAGTCGTTTGAGGGTATCGAACATCTGGGCGGCTCTTCTGCTCTCCGGCGTTTGCCGCCATCCTACAGCTTCATCTGCGCCCGCGACATGGCAGTAACCCGTGTGGCGAAGACGCGTTGACAGTGCTCACACGCCCTTGTTTGAGTGGGAACGAGCCTTCGACATGTCCCAAAGCGGTCTGAATGCCAGGCGTACGCATCAATCGGCTTCGGGACTGCCTGCAATCGGGGCGATTTGCGGTTACGGCCGAGATCGTCCCGCCCGTGTCCTGCGACGCCGCCGATCTGATCGCCAAGGTGAGGCCGCTGCGGGGCATCGCCGATGCCGTGAACGTGACGGACGGCGCCGGCGCGCGTTTGCATATGAATGCGCTGGCAGCTGCGACTATCCTGCTCCAGAGCGGTGTCGAGCCGGTCTTGCAGATGACGTGCCGCGACAGCAACCGAATAGGACTGCAGAGCGGCCTCCTCGGAGCTGCCGCGCTCGGCATCGAGAACCTGTTGCTTCTACGCGGCGACGATCCGAGCGTGGGCGACGAGCCCGACGCCAAGCCGGTGTTCGACCTCGATACCACCACCCTGTTGCGCATTGCTCGCGACCTTCGCGAGAAGCATCGTCTTGCCTCCGGGCAGCAGGTCTCAGGCCAGGCTCATTTCCTCATCGGCACTGCGGATTCCCCGATCGACCCTCCTGTGGGGTGGACGCCCGAGAGGCTCAAGGCCAAGGTCGCAGTCGGCGCTCAGTTCGCGCAGACCCAGTTTTGCTTCGACCCGGCCGTCGCCGGTCGCTACGCCCGTTGCCTTGCCGACAATGGGCTGGGCGGCTTTCCGCTCCTGATCGGCCTTGCACCGCTGCGGTCCGCCCGCTCCGCGCGCTGGATACGGGAGAAGCTTTACGGCTCCGTCGTTCCCGACAGCGTTGTCGACCGGCTCGAGCGCGCGAGCGACCCCGTCAAGGAGGGGCAGCGCATCTGCGCGGACATGGTCGAGCAGCTAAGCGATATTCCGGGAGTCGCCGGCGTGCACATCATGGCGCCGGGCAACGATGCAGGGCTGGCAGACGCCGTCGCCGCTGCGGCCGCCGTGGCGCAACGCAAACTGCCAAATCGCACGCGTGGAGGCCAAGAGACGTCGGGAGCCTTCCACCTGCAATAGGCCCGCGCTGATCTCGACGATCCGGGTGGCAGGCATGACGCCAGGTACCGGGTGGCGGCTCCCTATTCGCCCCCGTCGCTCGCGTGATGGCTGAGCGGCCCCGGGTTCGTGAGGTCGGGCACGGTCCAGCCGTCGAGGTCGTACTCGGACATGCACTTCTCGACGAAGCCCTTGAGCTTGTCGGCAACGCCCATCGCCTGCGCGCCGAACAGCACGTAGCGCCGGATCTCCTCGGTCGAGCCGCCGTAGTTGATCTCGTAGAGCTCATGCCGGCCGGCGAACTCGGTGCCCATGGAGTCCCACAGCAGCTTGAGCAGCTTCACGCGGTCGACCGCGTTGTAGCCGTTGGAGCCGCGCATGTACTTGTCGAGGTAGGGGCGGATGTCCGGGTTCTTGAAGTCGCGTGAGGACGAGTTGAGGTAGATGAGGCCCGAGGCCACCGTCTGCTCGATGATATACTTCACCTTGGTGTAGGCCATGGTCGAAGTGATCTGGTAGGCGCCCGCCGGCTCGATGTCGGGCAGCAGATAGTCGCCGATCCAGGGCTTGGGGTTGCGCACCATCGCTTCCGAGAGGCCCCAGAACAGGTTGCGCCAC
Organism: uncultured Alphaproteobacteria bacterium; assembly: GCA_963782855.1. Taxonomy (GTDB): domain Bacteria; phylum Pseudomonadota; class Alphaproteobacteria; order Rhizobiales; family Hyphomicrobiaceae; genus AWTP1-13. The sequence goes on from CAWALW010000045.1 coordinate 8,146, forward strand.
ACCAGACTTCGCCGACGTTGGCCTGCACGCCGCGGAAGTCCTTGGAGCCGGTCGCTTCAACCGCCTTCAGCAGCGCGCCGGCGATGAAATCGAGTTTCACCGCAAGCCGCGTGCAGCCGTGCAGCAAGGCGCGCGGCAGGAAGCCCGTCTGCGGGAAGAAGTTGTTCGCCTTCTCGGCGTCGCCGTAGCAGAACACGTTCTCCCAGGGCACCAGCACCTTGTCCATGATGAACACGGCGTCGTTCTCGTCGATGCGCGAGGACAGCGGATAGTCGAAGGGGCTGCCCATCACCGACGATGTCATCTCGTAGGACGGCCGGCAGATCAGCTTCACGCCCGGCGCGCCGGTCGGGATCATGAAGATCGCCGCAAACTTCTTGTCGCCGACCGGGATCAGCCCGTGGTGGGCGACGAAGGTGTAGTTCGTCAGCACCGATCCGGTGGCGACCACCTTGGCGCCCGACACGACGATGCCGGCATCCGTCTCCTTCTCCACGTGGCAGTAGACGTCACTCACCTCCTGCGGCGGCAGGTTGCGGTCGACGGGCGGATGGATGATGGCGTGGTTGACGAACGGCACGCGCTCCTGGGCGAACTTGTACCAGCGCTTCGCGTTGTCCTGCCAGGGCGAGTAGAACTCCGCGTTGGCGCCGAGCGTGCCGAGGAACGCGGCCTTGTAGTCGGGCGCGCGACCGAGCCAGCCGTAGCAGATCTTGGCCCACTCCGCGATCGCGTCGCGGCCGGCAACCAACTCCTCCACCGTCTTGGGGCACTTGAAATAGGCGTGCGTCATGCCGCCGTTGCCGGTGTCGGTCGGCACCAGCAGCTTGTCCTTGTGCTTGGGGTCGTGCAGCGCATCGTAGAGGCGCGCGACCATGCGCGCGGTGTTGCGGAAGGCTGGGTGCGTGGTGACGTCCTTGACGCGCTCGCCGTAGATGTAGACTTCGCGCCCGTCGCGGAGGGAGGCGAGGAACTCCTCGCCGTTCATCGGGCGGGACGCGCTGACGTTGCCGATGGTCTCGGGCTTCTTGGCAAACGCGATCTGGTCGTCGCGCACGGCGGCCTCGGGCATCGTCTTCCTCCCCATTGCCGGCCGGTGGCAAGTGCAGGCTGGGCACCGGCCATCCGGCCGATCATGTTGCTTTCTTGCGCGCACGTCGGGGTGGGCGCGCAGGAACGATAGGAGGCGGGTCCGGTGCTGACAAGAGTGGGGCCAAACCAGTCTCCGGACTGCTGCTCAAACGCCGAGGGAATCCCTCTGTCCTCAGTTGATGCGGCGCGCCTTGCCCGCCCAGTAGGGCGCGCGCAGGTCCTTCTTGAGCACCTTGCCCGAGGGGTTGCGCGGCAGCGCCGACGACGAAATCGACCGACGTCGGGCACTTGTAGCCGGCGAGATGCTGCTTGCCGTAGGCGAGGATGTCGGCGGCGGTCGCGTGCTGCTGCGGACTTCAGCGCCACGACCGCCTTCACCGTCTCGCCCCACTTCTCGTCCGGCACGCCGATGACGGCGACCTCGGCGATCGCCGGGTGAGCCGGCGAGCACGTTCTCGATCTCGGCTGGATAGATGTTCTCGCCGCCGGAGACGATCATGTCCTTCACCCGATCGGTGAGGAACACGAAGCCGTCCTCGTCGACGTAGCCGGCGTCGCCGGTTTTGAGCCAGCCGTCGCGTGTGATCGTCGCGCCGGTCTCCTCGGGCCTGTTCCAGTAGCCAAGCATGTTCTGGGCGGACCGCGTCCACAGCTCGCCGACCTCGCCCGTCGCGACAGTCGCGCTCTTCCGCATCCACGATGCGCAGCTCGACCCAGGGGAACGGCTTGCCGGCCGACCGCAGCAGGTAGGACTTCGGGCCCGACGGGTCGTGATCCGCCGCGGTCAGCTCCGTGATGGCGCCGGTCGTCTCGGTCATGCCGTAGACCTGCACGAACTCGCACTTGAAGGTGCGCATGGCGGCCAGCAGCATCTCGTTGGTGATCGGCGATGCGCCATAGACGATAGAGCGCAGGGCCGGAAACTGCCGTGCCTCGGCGCCAGGTACGCGCGCCATGAAGCCCAGCATGGCCGGTACGAACAGCGCGTTGGTGATGCTCTCGCGCCTGCATCAGGTCGAGGATCTGTGCCGGATCAAAGTCACGAACAAGCACCGAGGCTGCGCCAAGCTCCATGCCGGCCAGCGCCCATTCGCAGCCGGCGATGTGGAACAGCGGCATGCACACGAGATTGATGGACGTGCGATCGAATTTCCAGGGCTCCTGCACCTTGCCGAGCAGCGCGAACAGGTTGGCGTTGCTCGTGAGCACGCCCTTGGGCAGGCCGGTGGTGCCGCTCGTATAGAGCTGCAAGCACACGTCCTCATCGCGCACAGGCGCGTGGGGGTCGCGTCGCCGTGGCGCGAAGCGAGCCAGCTTTCGTAGGTAGGCCATTCGGGATGCGCGCCAATGGCGACGATCTGCTCGACGCGGGTCAGCTCCTTGCGGATGCCGGAGACCGTGTCGAAAAAGTCCGGTCCGGCGATCAGCACCTTCGCGCCGGCGTCGTTGACGATGTAGGCGATCTCTGCCGGCGTCAGGCGCCAGTTGACGGCGACGACGACCGCGTTGAGCTTGGCCGCGCCGAAGGAGACCTCGAAGTACTCCAGGCAGTTCTTGGCCAGGAAGGCGATGCGATCCTGACTGCCGACGCCGTAGCCCTGCAGGGCGGAAGCCGCACGGTTCGAGCGCTCGTCGAGTTCGCGCCAGCTCATGCGGCGGCCGCCGAATTTTATGGCGGTACTCTCGGGTGTCTCCGTTCCGAACCGCCGCACAATATCGGCAATAGTACTCTGCGGCACCGGCGGCTCCCCATGGCAAGTGCGCGCCTATGATCGCGCTCGTCCTGCCGGCCAGGATAGGCGAGCCGCCCACCGCCGCAAGGCTTGGTTGCGATAGCGGTTCATCGATCACGGGCAGGAATCTGGCCGATGATGTCGCCTGGGCAGCTTGGCGCCGCGATAAAACGAAGGCGGCGCGATCTCCCTGGATGCCAGCGCCCGGAACTGTTGCCAATTCACGTGCGTTCCTGGACCGAAATCATCATGAGGAGCTCACAGCCATGGCTAGGCGCTATTCCCGCTCTGCAGCCAGGGACGTCAAAGGTGCAATGCACAAGCGTAAGCGCGGAACCCTCAAGAGCGGGAGCGGAAAGACCGTGAGAAGCCGCAAACAGGCCATCGCGATCGGGCTTTCGGAGGCCCGCAAGAAGGGGAAGAAAGTGCCGGCCAAGAAGCCTGCGAGAAAGCGACCAACGCGGCTGAAAGGTACGTGTCTCCAGGAGAATCGGGCGATGGACAGACAGCGATCAAGACGCCGAGCGCCAGGAAGACCTCGCATATCACCAGCGGACCTACCGGGCATTCGTGCGGGGCGTGGTGCTGGTGAGCGCGCATGCAGCAGTCATCTTGCTCGTGCTGGCCTACATTTTTGCCGACAGGATGGGCTGAGACCTCGCCAATTCGAGGCGGTGCCGGCGGATGCGAGTGCGGCGATCCGCGCTGTGGCCCAGCGACGCTGGGCTAAGCGTGTGATTGCTCGCGCGGCCTGAGCAGGACAAAAAGAAACCCCGCCATTGGCGGGGTTCCAAGTCGCAATAAATTCCCAGCTTACTGCTGTGGCGTGGCCGGCGCCGGGGTGTCGGCCGGCGGGGTGGTCGGAGCCGGATCCTTGGCTGGCGGCGGGGCCGGCGTCGGAGTGGGCGTCGTTGCCGGGCGCTCGACCTTGGGCGCGTTCTCGGTCATTTTCGGGCCCGTGGGCGTATCGCTAGCCGGCAGAAGCAGGAAGATGAAGGCAAGCGCGCCAGCAACAACCAGCGCAACGATGATCAGTCCCCAGCTCCCGCCGTCACTTTGGTAGCTAGAGCGCGGCTGATTCACACGATTAGGGTCTTGCTCATAGGCCATCGGCGGTCTCCTTCTTAGCGACGTCTTGGCAGGAAAACTCGGGTTGGTGCCATTTGTTCCTGCCGAGAGACGGCCTGCCGCACGCGGTTTCACGACCGGTTGGGAACCAAATTCCGTTGCCTCGACGCCCGACGGCACTACGCTCGCCTCCATTGCAAGGAAGGGAGCAAGGTATGGCGTCAGTTTCAGGTCCGGCACCACGGTTTCGCGCCGAAGTCGTCGGCAGTCTGCTGCGTCCACGTCGCCTGAAGGATGCGGGCCAAGATCTCCGCGAAGGCCGTATCTCCAGCTCCGACTACGCGGCAGTTCTCGATGCAGCGATCGCCACCGCCATAGAACGGCAGGAGCGCGCGGGTCTGAAAGTCGCGACCGATGGCGAGTTCGGTCGCTCGTCATGGTTCGGATTCTTCTTCGAAGGTTTGAACGGTTTTCGCCTGGCGCCGTCGCATTTCAAGTTCAAAGACTCCGATGGGCAGGCCTTCGAGTGGCCGACGTGCGTTGCGGAAGAGCGCATCGAGCGGCGGGCTCCGATCGTTCTCGCGGAATTCAAACGCGCCTCGCCCCACGCACGCACGGCAGTCGTGAAGGCGACGATGCCGGCACCGAGTGCCTTTCACTTCTTCCGCCTCTCCCAATCTGTCGAGCCTGCCGCATATCCCGATGTCGGCGACTATTTCGACGACCTCGTTGCGATCTATCGCGCCGAAATATCCGAGCTTGCTGCCGCTGGTTGCCGTTATGTGCAACTCGATGAAGTGCCGATCGCGATGCTTTGCGACGCTGATGTGCGCAGGCAGGCGGCAGCGGAAGGTGGCGATCCCCACGCGCTCCTGGACACCTATCTTGGTCTTGTCGGGCGCATTCTTTCAAACCTGCCCGCCGGAATGACCGCCGGCATGCATCTGTGCCGCGGCAACTTTCGCAGCCGGTGGATGGCCTCGGGCGGCTATGAGCCGGTGGCCGAGAAGCTGTTCAACGCTATCCCGGTCGATACGTACCTGTTGGAATACGACAGCGAGCGCGCAGGCGACTTTTCACCACTTCGCTTCGTGCCCAAGGGCAAGCAGGTGGTTCTGGGCCTCGTCTCGTCCAAGGTAGGCGAACTCGAAAAGGAAGCCGATTTGCTGCGGCGCATCGAGGACGCAGCACGCTTCTGCCCGGTGGACCAACTGGCGCTCTCGGCGCAATGCGGGTTCGCCAGCGTGGCCGGCGGCAACGCCCTTACCGAGGAGCAGCAATGGGCGAAGCTGGAGCTCATTGTGCGAACGGCGACACGCGCATGGGGCGGCAATTAGTCTGGAAGGCAATCCTTCCTTCCGGACTTTGCGCAGAATTGATGTGCGCGTTTGCGCGTGCAGGAAGCAATGGCGTTGCGCATTGCCCTGAACTACATTGACCGTCGCACTGCACAAGCCAAGTCACCGGAGCGTGACGGCTTGGACCGCCGAGCGGGGGTGCGATTGGACCTGGGAGGGTTCGTCCATGGGGCCCAAGAGCCTCGGTTCACGCCGCCGGCATAGCCGGCAACATGCCGCCGCTGCGTCGGGGCGGCGCGCATGAACATTGCCGAGCGCCCCGGCCAAATAGAAGCCGCCAAACTGCAGATGTCGGTGCAGGGCGCCTCAAAGCGCTTCGGCGGGGTCGTCGCGGTCGACGATGTTTCCCTCGACATACCCAAGGGCGGCGATACTCTCCATCATCGGGCCGAACGGCGCGGGAAAAACCTCGCTCCTGAACATGATCTCGGGCTTCTACCGCCCGGACAGCGGACGCATCACGCTGGAGGGCCGCGACATCACCGGCAAGCGGCCGAGCGCCGTGGCGGCGATGGGGGTGGCGCGTACGTTCCAGAACATCGCCCTCTTCGGCGGCCTGAGCGTGCTCGACAACATCATGCTCGGGCGGCATGTGCTGATGCGCTCGGGCGTGCTCAGCAGCGTGCTGTACTGGGGCCTCGCGCAACGCGAGGAAGTCAGGCATCGAGCGGCGTGCGAGGAGATCATCGAGTTCTTGAAGCTTCAGGATCTCCGCAAGCAGCCGACCGCGGCACTGGCCTACGGCTTGCGCAAGAGGGTCGAACTTGGCCGCGCACTGGCGCTGGAGCCCAAGATCCTTCTTCTCGACGAGCCCATGGGCGGCATGAACCAGGACGAGAAGGAGGACATGGCCCGCTATGTCCTCGACGTAAACCAGGAGCGCGGCATCACCGTCGTCCTGATCGAGCACGACATGGGTGTCGTGATGGATATCTCGGATCACGTCGTGGTGCTCGATCGCGGCCGCAGGATCGCCGGTGGTGCGCCATCCGAGGTGCAAAGGAATCCGGCCGTGATCGCGGCCTACCTCGGCAAGGGCAAGGGGGCGGCAGCATGAACCTCATCTCCGATCCTGCCACCGACACGCTTCCAAAGCTGCTGGTTCGCCACGCACAGCGATCGCCGAGGCTGCCCGGCATGCGCGAGAAGGAGCTGGGGATCTGGCAGACGTTCGGCTGGCGCGATTGCCAGGAGCACGTGCGCGATTTCGCCCTGGGCCTCGCGGCGCAAGGGTTCAAGCGTGGCGATAAATTGTCGGTGCTCGGCGACAACCGCGCAAGGCTCTACTGGGCCCAGCTTGCAACGCAGGCGCTCGGCGGCATGTCGGTGCCGCTCTATCAGGACTCGATCGCCAGCGAGCTGGCGCACGTGCTTTCGCACGCGGAGGTTTCCGTCGTGGTGGCCGAGGACCAGGAGCAGGTCGACAAGGTCCTGTCGTTGAAGGCTGAACTGCCGGCGCTGCGGCTCATAGTCTACGAAGACCCGCGCGGCATGAGCGCGTACGAAGACCCAATCTTGAAGTCCTATGCGGCAATTCGAGCAAGCGGGGCGGGAGTTCGGCAAGCAGAACCCTGGCTACTACGAGCGCGAGCTTGCGGCCGGCAAGGCGTCCGACGTCGCGCTCATTGCCTATACGTCTGGGACCACCGGCAGATCCAAGGGTGTGCTGCTTTCTCACGCCAACATGATTGCCACCTCCGAAAGCTTCACCAACGTGGAGGCCATCAGCCCGGGCGACAACTGGCTTTGCTATCTGCCCATGGGCTGGGTCGGAGACGCGATATTCTCGTTGGCGACCAGCCTTGTTGTCGGCGCCACGTGCAACTGCCCGGAGAGCCCGGAAACCGTCCAGCGCGACCTGCGGGAGTTGGGCCCCGGTGCGCTCCTTGGCCCGCCGCGCATCTGGGAGAACATGCTGACCGGTTTGCAGGTCAAGGCGAGCGACGCGTCTTGGCTCAAGCGCAAGACGTATGAATTTTTCCGCCGCCTCGCCGAGCGCCGCGAGCTGCTGGTGGAGGATGGCAAGCTGGTGCCCGCCACGACACGGCTCGGCTACCGGCTCGGCGAGTTCCTGGTCTACGGTCCGGTGCGCGATCAGCTCGGTCTCCGCAACTGCCGCTGGTGCCTCACGGGCGGGGCGCCGCTCGGGGCCGACGCCTTTCGTTTCTTCCGTTCTTTCGGCATTAACCTGAAGCAGATCTACGGGGCCACCGAAGCAAGCGCCCTGGTCGCGCATCAGAGCAACACGGAAGCCGACCCCAACACCGTCGGCCGCATACTCCCCGGCACCGAGGTGCGTATCGGCGAGGGCGGCGAGGTGCTGGTGAAGGGGCCGGGCGTATTCAAGGGGTATTACAAGCAGGACGAGGCAACGAGCGACGCCCTATCGGCGGATGGCTGGCTCAGAACCGGCGATGCCGGCCTGATCGACCCGCGCGGGCAGCTGGCGATCATCGACCGCGCCAAGGACGTCGGCAAGCTTGTCGACGGCACGCCCTTTGCGCCGCAGTTCATCGAGAACAAGCTCAAATTCAGCCCCTATATTCGCGAGGCCGTGGCTTTCGGTGACGGTCGCCCGTTTGCAGCCGCGATGCTTGCCATCGACATGACGACGGTCGGCAAATGGGCCGAAGGGCGCAGTTTAGCCTACACCAGCTACATGGACCTCGCCGGCAAGCCGGAGGTTGCGCGTCTGATCATCGAAGAGGTTGGGAAAATCAACGCCACGCTTCCCGGCTCGACCAAGGTTGCGCGCATTGTTTTGCTGAACAAGGAGCTGGACGCCGATGATGCGGAGATGACACGCACACGCAAGGTGCGTCGCGGCTTTGTCGCGGAGAAGTACGCGCCCGTGATCGCCGCCTTCTACGAGGACGGCAAGGAAGCCAGCCTCACCATGGACATCACCTTCGAGGACGGCCGCAAGAGCACGCTGACCTCGACTCTCACGGTGCATGATATCGCGGTTCCAGGCGGCAGGAAGCTGGCGGCGTGAGGGCGGACCATGCGGGAAGAGCTTGAATTCGCCTTCGCGCTGACGGTCAGCGGGGTTTCGATCGGCCTCATGTACTCGCTCATCGCGCTGGGCTTCGTGCTCGTCTACAAGGCGACCGACGCGATCAATTTCGCCCAAGGCGAGTTCGTGATGCTGGCGGGCTTCGTCGCCGCCCTAACGCTGGCCGCCAAGATGCCGGTGCTGGCGGCGATCGCTGCCGCCGTCGTCGTCATGATCCTGTTCAGCTTCGCGCTGGAACGCATCGTCTTGCGCCCGCTGCTGGGCCGGCCGATCATCGCCGTGATCATGGCCACCATCGGCCTCGGCGCCATGCTGCGCGGGCTGCCGCCGATCACCGTGGGCGGGGAGACGCGTGCCGTCTCGCTCCCCATCGGCGACATGCCGGTTGCGATCTGGTCGGCGACGCTGCCGCCGATCCAGATTCTCGGCGTGGTCGTGACCTTCGCGTTCCTCGGCCTCTTCACCTGGTTCTTCAAGAAGAGCCGCATGGGCGTCGCCATGCGCGCGGTGGCCGACAACCAGCAGGTGGCGATGGCCATGGGCATCAACGTCGAGCGCTACTTCGCTCTCGCCTGGGCGATGGCAGGTGTCGTCTCGGCCATCGGTGGCATCGTCTGGGGCGGCATGCTGGGCGTCGACGTGCACCTCGCCCTCATCGGCCTCAAGGTCTTCCCGGTCGTGATCCTCGGCGGCCTCGACTCGATCGCCGGCGCCGTCATCGGCGGATTGATCATCGGCGTGGTGGAGAGCTCTCGCGGCCGGCTACCTCGACCCCTTCGTCGGCGGCGGCACCAAGGACTTCGCACCGTATGTGCTGATGATCATCGCGCTGATGTTCAGGCCGTATGGGCTGTTCGGCACCCACAGGATCGAGCGCGTGTAGGACCAGCATGCTGCATCGCGAGTCAGGAGTGTTCAAGACCAGCTATGCGGCGGACATGGCGCTGTATCCGCTGCCGATTGCGCGTTGGACTGTGGCGTTCTTCCTTGTGCTCTTTGCCGTCATCCTGCCGCTGACGCTTGCATGACTACTATTTGTCGATCATCAATCTTTCGCTGATCGCCATCGTCGGCGCGCTCGGCCTCAACATCCTCGTCGGCTATACGGGGCAGATCTCCGTGGGCCACGCGGCGTTCATGTCGGTTGGGGCTTACACGGCGGCCAACCTCGCCGTGAATTTCAATCTGCCGTTCTGGATCACGCTGCCGGCCGGCGGGCTGATGGCGGCGCTGATCGGCGCGATCGTCGGCATCCCGAGCCTCAGGATCAAGGGCCTCTATCTCGCCATCGCCACGCTCGCGGGCCAGCTCATCATCGAGTGGATCATCAACCATACGCCGGCTATCTCGGGCGGCGCGCAGGCGTCCATCGAGGTGCCGCGGCCCGCCATCGGCGATCACCAGATCAAGACGCAGGGTCAGCTCTACTTCTTCCTGCTGTTCTTTGCCGTGCTCGCCATCGTGGCGACCCTCAATCTCGTGCGCAGCCGCATCGGCCGCGCCTTCGTCGCGATCCGCGACCAGGACATCGCCGCCGAGATCATCGGCATCAATATCTACCGTTACAAACTGCTCGCATTCGCGATCTCGTCGTTCTATGCGGGCGTGTGCGGCGTGCTCTACACCTACTATCTCGGCATCGCCAATTACGAGCAATTCCAGATCGGTGTGTCGATCGACTATCTCGCCATGATCATCATCGGCGGGCTCGGCTCGGTGCTCGGCACGATCCTGGGCGCGGTGTTCGTCACCATGCTGCCGATCGTCCTTCGCCTCATCATGGAGCCGCTGGCCGGCCTGTTCCTCTCCTCTGGCGAGCTATCCAGTGTCGTCGCCAGCACGCGGCTGGTGCTGTTCGGCGCGCTTATCATCTTCTTCCTGGTCGTCGAACCCGAGGGGCTCAATCGCCTCTGGCGCAACATACGGAATTACTTTCGCACCTGGCCATTTTCTTACTGAGTTCAGAAAGAAGCAGAGAGTACGGAGGAAACGGCAATGAAGATACGCATGACATGGCTGCGCACGGCCGCGGTGGCCGGGGCGTTTTCACTCCTGGGTGGCAGTGCCATCGCCCAGGAGAAGGAGCTGGTGTTCGGCCTGCAATGCGACCGCACCGGCCCGACGCAAACCATCGGCGTATTCCTGTGCCCCGGCTATCACGACTACATCGCCCTGCTGAACAGCAAAGGTGGGGTTGAGGGCTACAAGATCCGCGCGCTCGAGATCGACAACGAGTACAAGGTGCCGCCCGCCGTCGAGGCGCACGAGCGCTTCAAGAAAGAGGGCGCGGTGCTGCATGGTCTGTATGGAACGCCGCAGACGATGGCCCTCACCAAGAAGCTCGAGGAGGACAAGATCCTCGGCACCGCGCCGGGCTTCGGCCTCGCTTCATCGGCCGATGGCAAGCGCTTCCCCTATCTGTTCCCGATTGCGGCGAGCTACTGGTCGCAGGCTACCGGCGCCGTCGCCTTCATCAAGAAGGAGCTGGGCGGAAACCTTAAAGGCAAGAAGATCGCCTACCTGATGTACGACAACCCGGCCGGCAAGGAGCCGCTGCCCATCTTCGAGGATCTCGCCAAGATTGAAGGCTTCGAGATGCGCACCTTCGCGGTGCCGGCTCCCGGCGTCGAGATGGCGGCGCAGGTGCTCGACATCACCAGCCGGTTCCGACCGGACTTCGTGATCTCCCACTTGTTCGGCCGCGCCCCGTCGGTCGCCATCCGCGAGCTAAAGGGCAAGGGCTTTCCGCTGAGCAAGGTGATCGGCTTCGTGTGGGCCGCCTCGGAGGCCGACATCAATGCGGCGGGCGGCTACGCGGTCGCCAACGGCTATCACACCATCCAGTTCGCCGGCGTCGGCAATGACTTCCAGGTCATCAAAGACATCAACGCCATGTACAAGGCGCAGGGTAAGCCCACGCCGCCACAGCAGGAGTCGAGCAGCGTGCTCTACAACCGCGGTGTTCTCATCGCGGCGGTGCATGTGGAAGCTGCGCGCAACGCTATCAAGGCGAAAGCCGGCGCGCGGCCGAGCAGCGAGGACGTCAAGAGGGGCATGGAATCCATCAAGGGCTTCACGCTGGGCGGCCTCGTTCCGCCGATGGAGATCACGCCGGAGGATCACGAGGGCGGTGGCTGGGTTCAGGTGTGGACCGTCAAAGACGGCAAGCTCGTCAAGAACGGCGACTGGTTCCAGGGTTACCGCGACGTGATCAAGAAGCATCTCGCCGCGGAGACGAAGTAGGCAATACCGGTGCGGGCGATCGCCATCGCCCGCACTCGTCTAAGGTCGCGGCATGCTTTCCATCAACAACATCGAAGTCGTCTACGACAGCGTCATTCTCGTCCTGCGTGGCGTGTCGCTGGACGTGAAGCCCGGGGCCATCACCACTTTGCTGGGGGCCAACGGCGCGGGCAAGACGACCACGCTCAAGGCCGTATCCGGCGTGCTGCGTACCGAACGTGGCGACGTGACCAAGGGCGCTATCACGTTCGACGGCAAGCGCATCGACGGCATGCGGGCGTTCAACGTGACGAAACTCGGGATATCGCAGGTGTTCGAGGGGCGCCGCGTCTTCGAGCATCTCACGACCGAGGAGAACCTGATCGCGGGCGCGCACACCCAGCGGCAGGCGAGCAAGGTCGCCGAAGGCATTGAACGGGTGTATGCGTATTTCCCCATCCTCAAGAACAGGCGCACACAGCTCTCGGGCTACCTCTCGGGCGGCGAGCAGCAGATGCTGGCGATCGGCCGCGCGCTGATGTCGACCCCCAAGGTCATTCTCCTGGACGAGCCTTCGCTGGGACTGGCGCCGATGCTGGTGGAGGAGATATTTGCTATCGTGAAGCGGCTGGTTGCGCAGGAGAAGCTCTCGGTGCTCCTGGTGGAACAGAATGCGACGATGGCGCTCGACGTTGCCGACCACGGCTATGTCATGGAGAACGGCCGCATCGTGCTGGAGGGCGACGTAGAGGCTTTGCGATCCAATTCCGACATCCGCGAGTTCTATCTCGGCCTCAACGAGGTCGGCTCGCGCAAATCCTACCGCGACGTGAAGCACTACAAGCGCCGCAAGCGGTGGCTGTCTTGAGCGAGGCTGAGCCGCGCATCGCCGCCATCGTGCTCGCTGCCGGCCGTTCCACCCGCATGGGCACCGCAGAACAAGCTGCTGGCTGATATCGGCGGCAAACCGATGGTGCGGCATACCGTAGAGGCCGCGCTAGCCAGTCGTGCTGCGCCCGTTCTGGTCGTGACCGGCCACATGGCGGCCGAGGTCGCCGCCGCGCTCGCCGGCCTCGACGTGACGCTGGTTGCCAATCCGGATTATGCGACGGGCTTGGCGAGCTCACTCAAGGCCGGGGATCGAGGCGCTGCCGGCGACGTGCGACGGCGTCCTCATCGTGCTCGGCGACATGCCGCGCATCGAGAGCGGGCATATCGATCGTCTGGTCGCCGCATTTTCGCCCGATGCGATCGTGGTGCCGATCCACGTGGACAGGATCGGCAATCCCGTTTTGTGGCCGTCTCGCTATTTCCCGGAGTTGCTGCAACTCGACGGAGATGCCGGCGCCAAGCGATTGCTCGGCACGCTCGCCGCGCACGTGAGAAAGTCGATCTCGCCACCGACGCCATCTTCGTGGACGTCGACACGCCGGAGGCGCTGGCCGCGCGCGCGCAGATAGTGCGCGACGGCGTTAGCAAGGCGCTCGGCGGCTCGCGCGGCGGCCCGCGTGACATTTACTTCTTGTTCAGCCGCGCGAGCAGGCTCGAGGTGTCCCAGCGGTTGCCGCCCATCTTCTGCACGTCGGCGTAGTAGCCATCGACGATCTGCGTCACGGGCAGGCTGGCGCCGTTGCGCTTGGACTTCGTCCATGCAGATGCCGAGGTCCTTGCGCATCCAGTCGACGGCGAAGCCGAACTCGTACTTGCCCTCGTTCATGGTCTTCCAGCGGTTCTCCATCTGCCAGGACTGGGCGGCGCCCTTGGAGATGGTGTCCATCACCTTCTGCAGGTCGAGGCCGGCCTTCTGCGCGAAGTGGATGCCCTCGGAGAGTCCCTGCACGAGGCTGGCGATGCAGATCTGGTTGACCATCTTGGTGAGCTGGCCGGCGCCGGCGGGACCGATGAGGGTCGACCATGCGCGCGTAGTGGTCGATCACCGGCTTGGCCTTGTCGAAGGCCGCCTGGTCGCCGCCGATCATCACGGTCAGCACGCCGTTCTGGGCGCCGGCCTGTCCGCCGGACACCGGCGCATCGAGGAAGTCGAAGCCCTTGCCCTTGGCGGCCGCATACAAGCTCGCGCGCGATATCGGCGGACGCGGTGGTGTTGTCGATGAAGACGGCGCCCTTGCGCACGGTATTGAACGCGCCCTTGGCGCCGAGCGTTACCTCGCGCAGGTCGTTGTCGTTACCCACGCAGCAGAACACGAAATCGGCGTCCTTGGCGGCATCGGCCGGGGTCGGGGCGGTCTTGCCGCCGTGCTCCTTGGCCCAGGCCTCGGCCTTGGCGCCGTTGCGGTTGTAGACGGTGAGGTCGTGGCCGCCCTTCTTGCGGATGTGCCCGGCCATCGGGTAGCCCATCACCCCCAGTCCGATCCAAGCTACCTTCGCCATGTCGCGTCTCCTGCTCCCGGATTTTGATCCAGGGCACTTTTAACGAACAGCGGAGGCGTTGTCAGTGACCAACCGGTCCGGGGGCATTTCGCCCTAGTCGGATTGGCAGTGCTCGGTGGGGAAGCAATGCGCACCATCGTCGACCGACGGCACGGCGATCACCGCCGCTCCGAGAAAGGCCGCAGCGGCCGTGACAGCGATAAAGAGGGTCTTTAGTGTCAAGGCGCGCTTCCCGTTAGGCTCACGGCGTCAGTATCCAGCGATGATGCAAGCAGTATGCCGCCTGCTCGACCGGCCTTTACGATAAATACGACGTCGCGTGTGCCCTCCTGAACGCGGCATTTAGCTCGCGTTCATGCGGTGGTGGCCATTGTCGCGCGCCTTGAGGCGATCAGGATTGCGGAGAAAACGGCGGGACAGTCGCCGGACCCTCGCCTAGATTAAGGGCGACTGCCCACAACAGTCTCAACGCTTCGGGAAGCGAACCAGGCGTGCCCTCGCTCGACCAGTTGCCGGTAAGCCTCGCCGATATCGAGGCCGCTCGCGCGTGCTTGCGCGGCGCGGTCGCTCGAGACGGGCTGCAACTGGAGCCGCACGCTCTCCGACATCCTGGGCTGCAATGTGTGGCTCAAGTTCGAGAACCTGCAGTTCACGGCGTCGTTCAAGGAGCGGGGCGCCTTGAACCGGCTTTCGGCCCTTACCGCCGAGGAACGCAAGCGTGGCGTGATCGCCATGTCCGCCGGCAACCACGCCCAAGGCGTGGCCTACCATGCGAGCCGTCTGGGTGTGCCGGCGACCATCGTCATGCCGGTGCACACGCCGACGGTGAAGGTCGTCAATACACGGCGGCACGGTGCCGAGGTCATCCTGCAAGGCGATACCGTTGAGGAATGCGCCGCCTTCGCACGCGACTACGGCAGCAAACGCGGGCTCTGCTTCGTCCACCCCTACGACGATCCGCTGGTGATCGCCGGCCAGGGGACAATCGCGCTCGAAATGCTGGGGTCGGCACCGGAGATCGATACGCTGGTGGTGCCGATCGGCGGCGGGGGTCTTATTTCCGGGATGGCGATCGCCGCCAAGGCGCTGCGGCCCGACATCCGCGTGATCGGCGCGGAGGCCGAGCTTTATCCGTCGATGTACAACCTGATCAAAGGCGAAAACTTGCCGATGCGCGGCGACACGCTGGCCGAGGGTATCGCTGTGAAGGCGCCGGGCAGTCTAACGGCACCCATCGTCCGCGCGCTGGTCGACGACATCCTTCTCGTCTCGGAACCGCAGATCGAGAACGCGGTGAGCCTGCTCATCACCATCGAGAAGACGGTTGCCGAAGGTGCGGGTGCCGCCGGGCTGGCTGCCGTGTGCGCGCATCGCGACCTGTTCAAGGGCCGCAATGTCGGTCTCGTGCTCTGCGGCGGCAATATCGACACTCGGCTGTTGGCAAGCGTGCTCACGCGGGAGCTCGCGCGCGAGGGCCGTCTGAGCCAGTTGTCGATCGACCTCGTCGACCAACCCGGCCAGCTTGCGCGCGTCGCCGATCTGCTCGGCGAAGGCCGGCGCCAATATCGTTGAGGTCTATCATCAGCGCGTCTTCTCGGATCTTCCGGCAAAAGGCGCGCTGCTGGAGCTGGTGATCGAGACGCGCGATCGCCAGCATCTGGACGAAACCGTCGCAAAACTCAAAGCCGCCGGCCTCGAGGTCGAAGTGCGGCAGCAATCACCCCGGAGGAATGCGCTGATGGAAGGCGCCCGCATGGTCCCCAGAGACGCGTCCACGCTGGACATGCTGCGCGAGCTGGAGCGCAAGGTGCTGTGGCTTTCGTCCTACATGATCCACCACGCCAACCATGAGGTGGATCGCGGCGACGGGCTGAAGGTCGGCGGCCATCAGGCCTCGTCGGCCTCGCTCGTCACGCTGATGACGGCGCTCTACTTCCACGTCCTGCGCCCCGAGGACCGCATCGCGGTGAAGCCGCACGCGAGCCCGGTGTTCCACGCCATCCAGTACCTGCTCGGCAACCAGGATCTCGACAAGCTGCAGAACTTCCGCGCCTTCGGCGGCGCGCAGTCCTACCCCTCGCGCACCAAGGACACCTGCGACGTCGATTTCTCCACGGGCTCGGTCGGCCTCGGCGTGGCCGTCACCGGCTTCCAGAGCATCGTGCAGGACTACGTGCACGCCAAGGGCTGGAGCCCGGACTGGCCCAAGGGCCGCATGATCGGGATCATGGGCGACGCCGAGATCGACGAGGGCAACGTCCACGAAGCCCTGCTCGAATACTGGAAGCACGGGCTCGAGAACTGCTGGTGGGTGATCGACTACAACCGCCAGAGCCTCGACTCCGTCGTCTCCGACCGCCTGTTCATGAAGGTCGCCAGCCTGTTCGAGAACCTCGGCTGGAAGGTCATCCTCATCAAGTACGGCAAGCTGCTGCAGGCCGTGTTCAACGAGCCGGGCGGCGCGCGCCTGCGAGAGTGGATCGACGACTGCCCCAACATGCTCTACTCGGCGCTCGTCTTCCAGGGCGGGGCGGCGTGGCGGCGGCAGCTCGAGGAAGACCTCGCCATCCATCCCGATACGCTCGCCATCGTGCGCCGTCACGACGATGCCGAGCTCGCGCGCCTGATGACCAATCTCGGCGGGCACGACATGGAGGCCATTCTCGAAGCCTTCGCGAGCGCGCCGACCGGCCAGCCGGTGTGCTTCATCGCCTACACCATCAAGGGCTACGGCCTGCCGTTCCAGGGCCACAAGGACAATCACTCCGGCCTGATGACCAAGGCGCAGCTGCAGGACTATCGCGCCAAGCAGGACATCAACCAGGGCGAGGAGTGGGAGCGGCTTGCGGGGCTGGCACTGCCGCCGGCGCAGATCGACGACTTCCTCACGCGCGTGCCGTTCGTTCAGAAGGGCCGCCGCCGGCTGAAGGCCGCGCGCGTTCCCGTCGACAATTTCCCCAAGATCGAGACCAAGGGGCGATGTCGACGCAGGCCGGCTTCGGCCGCGTGCTCGACGAGATCGCGCGTGCCGGCGGACCGCTGGCCGATCGCATCGTCACCACCTCGCCGGACGTGACGGTCTCGACCAATCTCGGGCCATGGGTGAACCGGCGCGGCCTGTTCTCCATGACGAGCCAGGAGGACCTGTTCAAGCAACGCGGGCTGATGTCGCCGCAGCGCTGGGTAATGAGCCCCAAGGGCCAGCACATCGAACTCGGCATCGCCGAGATGAACCTGTTCCTGACGCTGTCGGCGCTCGGCATGTCGCACACGCTGTTCGGCGAGCGGCTGCTGCCGGTCGGCACGCTCTATGATCCCGTTCGTGTGCCGCGGCCTCGATGCGCTGAACTACGCCTGCTACCAGGACTCGCGCTTCATGGTGGTCGGCACGCCCGCCGGCATCACGCTGGCGCCGGAGGGCGGCGCGCACCAGTCCATCGGCACGCCGCTGATCGGCATGGCCCAGGATGGGCTTGCGACCTTCGAGCCGGCCTATGTGGATGAACTCGCCGCCATCATGGAATGGGGCTTCGACTACATGCAGCGCGAGGCGCCCGAGGACAAGGAGCAGCGCTGGCACCGCGACGAGAAGGGCGGCTCGCTTTATCTGCGGCTGTCGACGCGGCCGCTGGAGCAACCGGCGCGCGCCATGACGCCAAGCTCTGCGCGAGGACATCATCAACGGCGCCTACTGGCTGCGGAAGCCCGAACCGGGAACCGACCTCACCATCGTCTACACCGGGGCCGTCGCGCCGGAAGCCATCGAGGCGGCTGGCCTGCTCGCGGAAGATCGCCGCGGCGTTGGCGTGCTCGCCGTCACCTCCGCGGATCGCCTGTCAGCGGGCTGGCATGCGGCCCAGCGCGCCCGCGAGCATGGCGAGCGCGATGCGCGTGCGCACGTCGAGACGCTGCTCGCGGAGCTGCCGCGCGACGCCGGCCTCATCACGCTGACGGATGCCTATCCCGAAGCGCTGTCATGGCTCGGTGGCGTCCTCGGCCATCGCGTGCGTGCGCTGGGCGTGGAGCACTTCGGCCAGTCGGGCTCGCTGAGCGAGCTCTACAGCCACTACGGCCTCGACGTGAATGCCATCCTGTCGGCCGCCGAGGGCCTCAGCGGCCGGCCGGTGCGGTATCGGTTCTTGCAGAAGTAATCGGAGCACACGATGAACCTCTTCGATCTCACCGGTCGCGTCGCCCTCGTCACCGGCGGCAATGGCGGCATCGGGCTTGGCATGGCGCGCGGCCTTGCCGGTGCGGGCGCGGCCATCGCAGTGGCCGGCCGCAATGCGGCCAAGTGCGAAGTGGCCGCAGCGGAACTGGCCAAGCTCGGTGTCAAGACGGCGATCGTCACGGGCGACGTGGTCGACGAGGCGCAGTGCCGCAAGATGGTCGAGACCACGGTGGCCAAGCTCGGCCGCCTGGACATCCTCGTCAACAATGCCGGCATCAACATTCGCAAGCAGCCCCACGAGTTGTCCGTTGCCGAGTGGAAGCAGGTGGTCGACACCAACCTCACCAGCGCCTTCACGCTGTCACAGGCGGTGTACCCAACGATGAAAGACGCGGGCGGCGGCAAGATCATCAACATCGGCTCGATGCTCTCGATCTTCGGTGCGGGCTTCGCGGCGGCCTATGGCGCCTCCAAGGGCGGCATCGTCCAGCTCAGCAAGGCGCTGGCCTCCGGCTGGGCCAAGGACAACATCCAGGTCAACGCCGTGCTGCCGGGCTGGATCGACACTGACCTCACCCGCACCGCGCGTGAGCAGATCAAGGGCCTCAATTCCCTCGTGCTGATGCGTACCCCGGCCGGCCGCTGGGGTGAGCCCAACGACCTGTCAGGCGTTGCGGTATTCCTGGCGTCCCGGGCTTCGGATTTCGTTACGGGTACCGCCATTCCCATCGACGGTGGCTATTCCGTTCAGGTCTAGGGGTTCGGCGCGGTTTTAACTGCATTCTGGGGTGGGGCGCCTCTGCCACAGTTTCTCCCTTATGGTCAGGCGCAGTAGATGCGGCGCGGGACCGTCGGGGGGCAGACTACCCATGGACGAGGACACCCGTCCTGCGCTGGATTCCGAAGCGCCGGTCAATCCCTATAGCCTGCTGGAGGCCGTCAACAGGGCGAGTCGCTCGACAGGGCGCGCCTGGTTGGCGTTCGTGGCGCTTGCGAGCTACCTGGCGCTCGTCCTTGCAGGCATCACGCACAGTCACCTGCTCCTCAACGCGGACGTCAGGCTGCCCATCCTGCAACTCGATGTCGGGCTGACGCGCTTCTTCGCCTGGGCACCGTTCGTGCTTTTGGCTGCGCACATCGCCCTACTGGGACAAACCGTATTACTGGCGCGCAAGGCGCTCGCATTCGATACGGCCGTGCGACTGCTGGAGAGTACGGACGAGCGCTCGCATCCATTGCGCCTGGAGCTGGATAGCTTCTTCCTCGTTCAGGCCCTCGCCGGACCGCGGCGCAGCCGGGTCGTCAGCGTCTATCTGAACGGTTTGGGCTGGCTGACGGTGATAGGACTGCCGATCCTGCTTCTGCTGTATCTGCAGGTTGCGTTCCTTCCCTACCACGACGCGCAACACACCCTGCTGCATCAGGGTGTGTTGATCGCCGATCTGGTGGTGCTGGCGCTCTTTGGTGTTTTCCTCCTGAGTCCCGAAGAGAAATACTTCTCGGCATTCGTGCGCGGGGTCGCGCACAATCCCGGCAGTCTTGCACTCGGCATCATTGTGCTCGGGGCGGCTGCTTTCCTCTCCATCTTTGTGGCCACGGTTCCGGATGGACGCGACCGCCACGCGTTGTTCGCGGCGAAGGATGGTTCGCTGTTTGGCATATTCCCGCGCAGCATCGTCGCCTCCGACAAGGCGTTGCTGGCAGGGAAGGTCGTTTTTCCCGGCAGGGCGTCGATAGATTTGCGTGGCCGCGATCTGCGGAACGCTCGGCTCGAGAGAAGCGATCTGCGCCAGGCCGATTTCACGGGTGCCAACCTCGACGGCGCCAGCCTCGCCGGCGCTGATTTGCGAGGTGCGGTGCTTGAATGCGCCGGCGTGGAGAAGCTCGCAGAAGGCGTGGATCGCGGCCCTGCGGAATGCACGAGCGCACGCTCCGCAAACCTGGTCAAAACACGCCTTGATGGAGCCCGGATGGCCGGGATCGATCTGCGCGGCGCCCGCCTCGATGGCGCATCATTGGAGGCCGCGGATATTGCTCATGGACTCTTGAACGGTGCGAGTTTCCAGAACGCGCGGTTGGCACGCGCGGCCTTGTCGGCAGCCAACCTGCAGGGCGCCAACCTGCGGGCCGCCAATCTGCAGGGCGCGGACCTGAGCGGGGCGAGATTGCAGCTCGCCGATCTTTCCGAGGCACGGCTTCAGGGCGCCGATCTTGCCCGCGCAATTCTTGACGGCGCCATGCTACGGTCGGCGGCCCTCGACGGGGCGGATTTGCGTGGATCGCGCCTGTACGGTGCCGACCTCGCCGGGGCCAGCATTGCTGGAGCCGATCTGTACTCGGCGCATCTATGGCGTGCGGTGCCGCCCCCCGAGAGCGGTGCAGTTCTGGCCGATCTCAGCGGCATCGTGATCAAGGCTCCAAGCGACGTCGAGGTGGGCTTCCTGAAGGCGGCGCTGGCCAGTCCCGACAGCGGTAGAATCAAGGATGGCATGCGCAACCGGATCGGACCGCTGACGGATGCTGGCGGGGATAGGGCATGGCCTACGGAACCGGACGGGCTTTCGTGGGCAAAGCTCGCACAGGATGGGGGGGAGACGGGTGCCGAGGCCTACAAAAGCAGGCTCACGGGCCACCTGGCAGACCTCGCTTGCCGTGCCTCATTGGGGGACGGTGCCGTGGCAAACGGCATTGCAAGGCGCGCCGTGAGACAAGGCTTCAAGGGCGACTCCGCCACCCTCTATGCACGCCTCACGGCACGCGAATGCCCCGCGGCAGGGGCCGTGGGTGCGCAGGCGCTCAGGTCTTTGGCAGCCTCTGCGGAGGACTTGGGGAGGCGATAGCCGCGCCAGCGCTTGCACCTCCCCGGCGACGTCCCTATATTAGAACGTAACAGGAACGCAAATAGCGTGGACAAGCAACTTATCCCCGGCGCGCGACGGCAACCCGGAGGCTAACCTCGTTCCAAGATTCGAGCGGTTTTCCCGGCGTCAGTGGCGCCGGTCGTAGATACAAGGAGGCTCTCATGGCCGGATCGGTCAACAAGGTCATTCTGATCGGCAATCTCGGCAAGGATCCCGAGATTCGGCGCACCCAGGATGGGCGGCCGATTGCCAACCTGCGCGTGGCGACCACAGAAAGCTGGCGCGACAAGGCGAGCGGCGAGAAGCGCGAGAAGACCGAGTGGCATTCGGTCGTGATCTTCAATGAAGGACTGTGCCGGGTGGCGGAACAGTACCTGAAGAAGGGTGCCAAGGTTTACATCGAAGGCCAGCTTCAGACCCGCAAATGGCAAGGCCAGGACGGTCAGGACAAGTACAGCACGGAAGTGGTGCTGCAGAACTTCAACGGTACGCTCACGATGCTGGATGGCCGCAGCGGCGGCGGCGCAAGTGCCGGCATGCAGGAGGACGACCAGGCGAGCTACTCCGCCGGAGGCAACGGGTAAGGCGATGGCTCTCGGCGGGGTGGCGCCAAGCCCGGCGGTGCCAAGGGCGGCTACGACAAGAAGATCGACGACGAGATTCCGTTCTAGGCGGCGGGCTATCGCTCCGGCTTTGCCTTGCCGGCCGCTTCCCCACCAGCGGCCGCGGCGCCGCCTGGAACATTGGCCGTGCGCGCGCCGCCACGGGCCGCACCATTCGGCCGGTCGGCCAGTACGCCGTCGAGGTATCGTTTGACCGCCTCCAGGTCTCGCAAATTGACATCGACCTGGTTGAAGGGAATTTCGACGCCAGCTGCGCCCAGGGCCTCGAAGATGGCAACCCTGAGATCCGACTGAATTCCCACATGCATCCCCACGTCGGGGAATGAAACGCGCAGGTTGAAAAGCAGCGCGCTATCGCCGAACCCTTCGAGCACCGCGCTCGGCGCCGGCGCGCGCAAGACCTGCGGGTGATCCTCGGCGCACTTCAGCAGGATGGCGATGACCTTCTTGGGGTCTGAACTGTAGGCAACGCCTATCTTCACGTTGAAGGCGGCCGTCGAGTCGCGATGCGTCCAGTTCAGCACGCGGCCCGTGATGAGTTCGGAGTTCGGAATGATCAGGCTCGCCCGGTCGAAGGTTTCGACCTCGGTGGCGCGCACGCTGATGCGACGCACAAGCCCCTGCTGATCGCCGACAACAATTCGGTCGCCGACCTTGATCGGGCGTTCGATCAGCAGGATCAGCCCGGAGACGAAGTTGTTGACGATGGATTGCAGTCCAAAGCCGATGCCGACCGACAAGGCGCCGGCGACAATCGCCAGATTGGTGATGTCGAGGCCGGCATAGGACACCGCAAGCAGACCAGCGATGGCTGTACCCACGTAGCCGACAACGGTGTCTATGGAATTGGCGATGCCCGGGTCCATGCGCGACTGCGTCGCCCGCTCGCGCAGGAAGCGTTGCACCAGCCGCGTTGCGAACAGCAACGCGATGAACAGGAGAATGCCACCGAGTATCCGGACCAGCGAGATGCGGAATTGGCCGATCTCGATGCCGAAAAGTAGCGACTTCGACCAGTCCCGGATATCGGCGCCCGAGAAGCCCCACTGCAGCATGAGGAACGGGAGCGCGCAGATCACCAGGCCCAGCGTGAGGGCAATCTCGGTAAGGCGTGCAAGCTGATGGCGGCGCGGTCCATCCAGCCCGAACCGCTGCTCGAGCATCTCGCCGACGGGCAGGCCGCGCTGAGCTGGTTCGCGCGTGAAAGCGCGGATGGCGAGATACCCCAGCCACATCAGCAGCACGACGATCCCCGTCAACACCAGCTGCTGCGAAACAAAGCGGGAAAGCGCCACATACCCGGACAAGGCTGCGGCAAGGATGCTGAAGGTTAGCGCCCACAGCGGCAGCTTGAGCCATCGGGACGACGGCGGGAGTATCCGGCTGCCGGAACCCCTTGTGGTGCGAAGGGCGTCAGCAGTAACGCGATCAGCAGGCCCGCAAACGCCGCGCTCATGATGAAGGACTGCGTGACGCTCAGCGTAAGCGGCAGGAAGAAGGCGCGTGCCACCTCTGTCAACGCACCATCGATTGCGTAGACGGCTGTCATGGCCGACAGCAGATGCGTGATGCGGCGGGCGGCATGATCAGATAGCGATGCCAAGCGCCACTTTGCATCCCCAGGCGCCAAGGTCGCATGCAACAGGGCTGACACGGCGCTGAAAACGAGAACACCTTTGACGATCCCGCCGGCGGGGCGGCTCCAGGGACTGAACAGCAAGCCCAGCCCGTCGAGGCCGGCATAGATCAGCATGACCGTCGCGACGGCCGGCAGCGCGCGCAATGGAGCTATCCATGCCGCATACAGAGCACGCTCGAAGAAGGTCGGGGCTTCGTCAGCCTCTACCCTCCGTCGTCGGCGGGACGCGTACCAGGCAAACGACTTGAGGATGAGGAAAAGGATCGCCGCGCCGCCCAGGAGCAAGCCCAGTTCGGTTCCCTTGCTGCTTGCCCAGTGCCACCAGTCGGTGGCTGCATAAGTGATGCGATACCAAACTCCTGGAATTGAGGACGATAGGCCCCGCCACACTCCGGGAAGCAACGGGCTCGGCAATCGCTCCAGGAGGTTCTTCGTGAAGAGCGAGTGGCGCACCACCGTGATGCGTTCGATAAGCTGCCGGGCACGTTCCCAGTTCAGTTCGCTCGTCTTGATCGCACCATCGTAGGCCGCTGCGAGCGCAGAAAGCGCAGCGCGTTCCGCAGCCACCTCTGCGGATTCGGCCGAAGCGTCCTTGCCGGGCGGGGGGCCAAGCTTGTCGATCTGCAACTTGACCGCTGCAAGTTTCGGCCGGAGGTCCTCCGCAGTGCTTGTCGTGCCGCTCAGAACTTCCTCGACCCTGGATCGCAGGCTACCAAGCTCTTCCTCATGCTCGCTGAGGCTCTGCAGGGCTTTCTCGGCGTCGGTGAGCGTTACCGTCATCTTGTTGATGGCGGTGGATACCTCAGGCGTCAGTGCGCCCGGCGCCTGCTGAGGCGACTGCGCCGGCAGGCGTATCGCCTGCGCCGTGAGAGCGACAAAGAGTGTCAGGACAAGCAAAGCCGCTGCGCGCAAGCCCGAGCGCCGCCTGTCTTTGGCGCTATGAATTTCGATTGGTGTCACGGTTCACTTAGGGTGAGGATTGCAAGCGTGCCACGACGCGCTGCTTGGCCAAGTGTTTATCGCTCATAGCTCTGCACTAACAGGCGGGACATGGCTATTCGTTGACCGCCTGCCCGAAACCGCGCGGCGTGCGCGAGAATACGGGCGGCGGCGGTTCGCGGCGCACTTCGGACTCGGGGGGCAGCGTTGCTTCGGGCGCCAGATCGGGTAGACGACCCGCCGGGATGCCGGTCTCTATCACCACGTCGACCGGTCCACCCGTCATGATGAGGTGCTCCACATCGTCGCGGCGGATGAGAACGAGCTTTCGTTTGTTGTCGACGCTTGCCTGTTCCATGACGCCAAGCCGCGGTTCCGGCCGCGCCGGAAAAAGCCACGCAAGGCTCATGGTCGTGTCGCCAGTCGTGTAGGCGCGAAACCCCCACAGCGTCGCCACAACTGCGCAAATCACCAGAATCAGAACGAAAAGCGGCCAGAGCAGCGAAGACATGTTCTGGTTGTCCCTTTAGCTAGGAAGCCTGCAGACGTTCTCGCCAATCATCGACACAGCAAACGACATCGCCGCCGGCACGCTCATGCAGCAGACGATGGGTGTTCGATTCGCCGCCCGCACTCCCCTTTCATGGCATCTTAACCCTATTAACGGCTTTCTTGAAGGGATAAGGCGCGTGCTTTCAGGGAGCCGGTGGACAGCATCCTGGGAAGCGCCGCCACAGAGGCAGTCATCGTCAGTTGTGGTTCGTAAATGCGTAGGGACTTCGCCTTTCGCCTGCAGGGCCTGCAGGCTTCGATTTCGCAGAATCAGCTAAGGTTCTGCGGGATGGCCAAAATCAGCACCTGAGCCTTGGCGGCAAGGCCGGCATCGTGTCGCTCGCTCGTCCGTTCATGGCGGGTGCGGCCGGTCTGGCCGGTGCGCTCGCCATCGCAGCAGGCTTTTCGATTCTGGCCTTCGGTTTCCGCTCGGTCCTGGAGCCGGTTGTCTACGCCGTCCTGGCTCTGTTCATGGTGGGCGGGGTTTTTCTGGTGCTGGGGTTGGCATCGGGCTTTCTGCGGCTCGGCGATACGGCGGCGGAAGCGGAATTGGTCAAGACGATTATCGACAGCTCCGAAGGCGCGATCCAGGTGACGGGCGCGTCAGGTTCGGCGGTCTATCGCAACGAAGCGCTGAACCAATTGATCCGCGGCCGCCTTGGCCGTGACGGTACTCTCGAGGAAGCGCTCGCTGCCGAGCCCTATTCGGCGGAGGCTTTCTATCGCCTGAACCGCGCAGCGGAACGGCGTGAACCTCGCGACGAGGAATTCCTGTTCCACTCGGGTGAGGCCGGGCGCCGGCGTGGACGCTGGCTGCGCGTCTCCGTTCGTCCCGCGGATGCGGCGGCGTGGGCCATGAAGCATGGCCGCCTCACGGTGTGGCAGATAACGGACGTCACGCGCGAGCGCACGCGCGAGATCGAAGCCGTGAACGCGCTCAAGTCGACGCTGGCGTTCTACGACGATCTTCCGCAGGGATTGTTCGCTGTCGCAAACGACGGGCGCCTGCTGCACATCAATCAAACCCTCTCGCAGTGGCTGTCTCTGCGCCCCGAGGCTGGCAAGGCGCTGACGCTCTCGGATATCGTTTCCGGCGATGGCGCCGCCATCATCCGATCGGCAGGTCGTTCCGGCCGGAATGCGCGGCTCGATATCGATCTGCTGCGCGAGGATGGGCGCGCACTGCCGGTGCGATTGATCTGCCGGGGACACAACAGCCGCGGCGTGGTGTCCGTCCTGGTTCTCGACATGCCGGACGCGCATCAGGAGAAGGGCGGTCCGGACGTCGAGTTCTCCAGGCACTTTCAAGCGGCGCCGTTCGGCATGGCCACGGTGTCGGCGGAGGGCCGGATATCGAATGCCAATGCGGCATTCCAACGGATGTTCTTCAGCGACGGACGCGAGCCGCCCAGTGGCGTTGCCGATCTTCTGCCGGCCAACGATGAGGCATCCGGTCAGGATCTTATGAAGGCCTTGCAGCGCGCCTACTCCGGCCGGGCCGGGGCAACGCCTGTTGATATCAATTTTGGTCCGAACGGCGAGTTTTCTCGTCGCCTGTACGTGGCCCCGATCGGCACGGGCGCACGAGCGCGCGATGGTGCGATCCTCTATGCCATCGACGTAACGGAGCAGAAAGCGCTGGAGCTGAAGTTCGCCCAAAGCCACAAGATGGAGGCCGTAGGCCAGCTCGCGGGCGGGGTCGCGCACGACTTCAACAACGTGCTCACCGCGATCATCGGCTTCTCCGACCTGCTGCTGCAGACGCACAGGCCGACCGATCCCGCCTATCGCGACATCATGAACATCAAGAGCAGTGCCAATCGCGCCGCCGGCCTCGTGCGCCAGCTCCTCGCCTACTCCCGCCGCCAGACGCTGCAGACGGAGGTGCTGGAGCTTGGCGAGCTCATCACCGATCTTTCGGCGTTGCTCAACAAGGCGCTGGGCGAGAAGGTGGCTCTGAAGATACTGCCCGGCCGCGACCTATGGCATGTGAAGGCCGACAAGACGCAGTTCGAGCACGTCGTGATCAATCTGGCTGTGAATGCCAGGGATGCGATGCCCAACGGCGGCTCCCTCACCATCCGCACCCGCAATGTCACCGAGCGCGATAGCCTGAAGCTCGCCAACCAGGGGGTAACCGCGGGCGAGTATTTGCTCGTGGAGGTCGAGGACACGGGCGCCGGTATTCCTCCCGATGTCGTCGGCAAGATCTTCGAACCCTTCTTCACGACCAAGGAAGTTGGCAAAGGCACCGGCCTCGGACTTTCCACCGTGTACGGCATCGTCAAGCAGACGGGCGGCTACATCTTCGTCGAAAGCGAGGTCGGTACGGGCACGGTCTTCCGCGTTTATCTGCCCCGCCACATCGTCGAGAACGCCGAAGAGCTGCCCCAGCCCGCCAAGAAGGTCGAGCCGACACGCGACCTGACTGGCGTCGGCCGCGTGCTGCTGGTCGAGGACGAGGATGTTGTGCGCAGCTTTGCCGTGCGCGCCCTGTCCCGCCAGGGTTACGAGGTGCTGGAGGCGGCAAGCGGTGTGGAGGCCGTCGAGGTGATGGAGCGCGAGAACCATCGCGTGGATATCGTTGTCAGCGACGTGATCATGCCCGAGATGGATGGTCCCACGCTGCTGAAGGAGCTGCGCAAGACCAATCCTACGCTCAAGTTCATTTTCGTCTCCGGCTATCCCGACGACGCCTTCAAGAAGAGCCTGGACGAGGGCGCCGAGTACGCCTTCCTGCCGAAGCCCTTCACTCTTCCGCAACTCGCGGCCAAGGTGAAAGAGCAGCTGGGGCTGTAGTCGCACCCAACCGGCAAGGCGTTCCCTCGACTGATCTCCGCCGCAAGGGCACGTGGTTGTGCGGCGCGCGCCTTGCTCTGCTCCGAGAGTATTACGAGTCCACGCCGCTGTGGATTGCTCAATCCATGTCGATTGCACGGAGAGAACAAACCAGGTACAAGTGGACAACTGTCGAGTTGTTTTGCGTCGACATGCAACTCGTGAAATAAGGGGTTTTCCATGGAAAAGCCGCACCTGCGTGTGGTCGAAGGGGGTAGCATGGACAAGCAGAAAGCGCTGGAGGCGGCGCTTGCCCAGATCGACAAGATGCACGGCAAAGGCTCCATCATGCGGCTGGGGGCCAATGACCAGCACATGGACGTGGAGGCCATATCTACGGGGTCGTTGGGGCTCGATATCGCGCTCGGTATCGGCGGGCTGCCCAAGGGTCGCGTGGTCGAGATTTACGGCCCGGAATCTTCTGGCAAAACCACGCTTGCCCTGCAGGTTGTTGCGGAAGCCCAGAAGAAGGGCGGCATTACCGCTTTCGTGGATGCGGAGCACGCGCTCGATCCCGTGTACGCCAGGAAGCTCGGCGTCAAGGTCGAGGACCTGCTGATCTCCCAGCCCGACACCGGCGAGCAGGCGCTGGAGATTGCCGACACGCTCGTGCGCTCCGGGGCCGTCGACGTGCTGGTGGTGGATTCCGTTGCCGCCCTCACTCCCAAGGCGGAACTCGAGGGTGAAATGGGCGACATGCAGCCCGGCATGCAGGCGCGCCTCATGAGCAAGGCTCTGCGCAAGCTCACGGCCTCGATCTCCAAGTCCAAGTGCATGGTGATCTTCATCAACCAGATCCGCATGAAGATCGGCATCATGTTCGGCAACCCGGAGACCACCACGGGCGGCAATGC
The DNA here is from genome assembly GCA_963782855.1 of uncultured Alphaproteobacteria bacterium. Classification (GTDB taxonomy): domain Bacteria; phylum Pseudomonadota; class Alphaproteobacteria; order Rhizobiales; family Hyphomicrobiaceae; genus AWTP1-13. The sequence goes on from CAWALW010000045.1 coordinate 36,503, forward strand.
GCTCAAGTTCTACGCTAGCGTGCGCCTCGACATCCGTCGCATCGGCCAGATCAAGGATCGCGACGAGGTGGTCGGCAACCAGACCCGGGTCAAGGTCGTCAAGAACAAGGTGGCGCCGCCCTTCAAGCAGGTCGAGTTCGACATCATGTACGGTGAGGGCATCTCCAAGCTCGGCGAACTGATTGACCTCGGCTCCCGCGCCAACATCGTCGAGAAGTCGGGCGCCTGGTTCTCCTACAACGGCGAGCGCATCGGCCAAGGACGCGAGAACACCAAGGCGTTCCTCAAGGAGCATCCCAAGATCGCCGACCAGATCGAGAAGGCAATTCGCCAGAACGCGGGCCTCATCGTCGACAAGATGCTCGAGGCTCCGCCGGAGGGCGACGAGGCCAAGGACGCGGACGATGGTCCGGAGGATTTCATCGCGGCCGAGGAGCCCGAAGAGCCTGCGGCCAAAAAAGGTGCACGCGGTAAGCGTTGAGTTCGTTGCGTCGCGTTTGTGTGCATCCTGGGCCGGGCGCTTGCGTCCGGCCCTCGTGCATTGAGTGGGGCTTTGTGGACAGGGGTTGGTCGCCTGGATAGAACGTCGGGGCCGCTCAGATCAGCGACATCTCGATTCCGTCCGCGGGCTCACCGGAACACCACATGACGACCGTCAATCAGGTCCGATCCACCTTTCTCGATTTCTTCGCGAGAAATGGCCACGAGGTCGTTGCCTCCTCGCCGCTGGTGCCGCGCAACGACCCAACGCTGATGTTCACCTCGGCCGGCATGGTGCAGTTCAAGAACGTGTTCACCGGACAGGAGACGCGCTCCTACTCGCGCGCTACCACCTCGCAGAAATGCGTCCGCGCCGGCGGCAAGCACAACGATCTCGACAATGTCGGCTACACCAATCGGCACCACACCTTCTTCGAGATGCTCGGCAACTTCTCTTTCGGCGACTACTTCAAGGATCGGGCCATCCCACTTGCCTGGGAGCTGGTCACCAAAGACTTCGGGCTGAATCCCAAGCATCTGTTGGTCACCATCTACCACGACGATGAGGACGCCTATCGCATTTGGAAGAAAGTGGCCGGCTTTTCCGACGACAGGATCATCCGCATTGCCACCTCGGACAATTTCTGGTCGGCGGGCGATACGGGACCGTGCGGACCGTGCTCGGAGATTTTTCTCGACCAGGGCGACAAGGTTCAAGGCGGGCCGCCGGGCAGCGCCGACCAGGACGGCGACCGGTTCCTCGAGTTCTGGAACCTCGTCTTCATGCAATACGAACAGCGGGCGCCCGGCGACCGCGTGAGCCTGCCCCGGCCTTCAATCGATACCGGCATGGGCCTGGAGCGGATGACGGCCATCCTGCAAGGTGTGCAGTCTGTATACGAGATCGACTTGTTCAAGGCGCTCATCACGGCGTCGGAGGCGGCGACGGGCGTTCCGGCCAGGGGCGACCATTTGCCGAGCCACCGGATCATCGCTGATCACCTGCGCGCCACCAGCTTCCTGATCGCTGAGGGCGTGTTGCCCTCCAACGTCGGGCGCGGCTACGTGCTCCGCCGCATCATGCGTCGCGCCATGCGGCATGCACACCTGCTCGGCGCCAAGGAGCCGCTGATGTATCGGCTGGTGCCGGCGCTCGTGCAGCAGATGGGAGAGACCTATCCCGAGCTGATCCGCGGCCAGGCCATGATCGCGGAGACCTTGAAGCTGGAAGAAACCCGGTTCCGCAAGACGCTGGACAGGGGCCTCGGTCTCCTCGACGACGCCAGCCGCAATCTGCGCGCGGGGCAGGTGTTTCCCGGCGACACCGCTTTCCGTCTCTACGACACCTACGGCTTCCCCCTCGACCTCACGCAGGACGCCCTGAAGGCGCGCGGCATTGCCGTCGACATCGCCGGGTTCGATGCGGCCATGGAGAAGCAGAAGGCGGAGGCGCGCAAGGCCTGGAAGGGTTCCGGCGATGCCGCCACCGAGGCCGTATGGTTCGAGGTGCGCGACAAGGCCGGCGCGACCGATTTCCTCGGTTACGACACTGAAAGCGCCGAGGGCGAGAGTGCGCGCCGTCGTTACGGACGGCAAGGAGGCTGCGAGCCTGAATGCCGGCGAAGGAGGCGCGCTCGTCCTCAACCAGACGCCGTTCTACGGCGAATCCGGTGGCCAGGTCGGCGACATCGGCATCATCAAGGGGCCCAAGGGCGCGCTCTTTATTGTCACCGACACCGAGAAGAAGCTCGGCGACGTGTTCGTCCATATCGGCCGTGTCGAGAAGGGCGTCTTCAAGCCCGGCGACGCGGTGGAACTGGCCGTGGATCGACACCGCCGCACAAGTATCCGCGCCAACCATTCCGCCACCCACCTCCTGCACGAGGCGCTGCGGCAGGTGCTCGGCACGCACGTGGCGCAGAAGGGGTCGCTGGTGGCGCCGGACCGTCTGCGGTTCGACTTCTCGCACACCAAGCCGATGGCGCCCGACGAGATTGCCGCGGTGGAGGCGATGGCCAACGCCTACGCGCTGCAGAACTCGCCGGTCCAGACCCGCCTGATGGCCGTCGACGAGGCGATCGAATCTGGCGCGATGGCACTGTTCGGCGAGAAGTACGGCGAAGAGGTCCGCGTCGTCTCCATGGGCCTGGGCACATCCGGGGCCAAGGCAAACAAGGCCTGGTCCGTCGAGTTGTGCGGCGGCACGCATGTGCGGCGCACAGGCGATATCGGCCTCGTCAAGATCGTCGGCGAGAGTGCGAGCGCCGCGGGCGTGCGCCGTCTCGAGGCGTTGACGGCGGAAGGCGCGCGCACCTATCTCGCCGAGCAGGACGGCCGCATGCGCGAGCTCGCCGGTCTCCTGCGCACCAAATCCGACGACGTGGTCGAGCGCGTGAAGTCCCTTGTGGAGGAGCGCCGCCAGCTCGAGCGTCAGCTCGCCGACGCCAAGCGCCAGATCGCGCTCGGCGGTGGTGCCGGCGCTGCCGCCGACGGCGCAGGTGAGGCGCCCTCGGCTATCCGCACCGTTGGCGACATCAAGCTTCTGGCGCGCACCGTCCAGGGCCTCAATCCCAAGGACCTTCGCGGGCTCGTCGACGACGGCAAAAAGCAGGTCGGCTCCGGCGTGGTCGCCATCGTCGGCGTCACCGAGGAAGGCAAGGCTGGCCTTGCCGTCGGAGTCACGGACGACCTCGCCAAGCGCGCCGATGCCGTTGGCACTCGTGAAGGCCGGGCGTCGAGGCGCTCGGCGGCAAGGGCGGCGGCGGCCGTTCCGATTTCGCGCAAGGCGGCGGACCCGACGGCACCAAGGCCGACGCCGCCCTCAAGGCGATCGAGTCGCTTCTGGCCGGCTAGGCGGGGCACGTCTCCCGCACGTACGAAATGAACTCCAGCAGCGAGCCGTCCGGATCGCGGAAATAGACGCTCGTCCCCGCATCCCGCGCGCCGTGCCGCGCAATCGGCCCCAGCTCGATGGCTACGCCGCAGGCTTCGAGGTGCGCAACGGCGCCTTCGATCGGCCCCGGCCACACGAAACACAAATCGCTGTTGCCCGGCTGAACCGGCAGACGTGCCACCGGCGTCGCATCAACCCCGGGCCCGTGACAGTTGAGTTGCGTCTCGCCGAAACGATAGGCCCAACCGTTGCCGCGCCGGACCAGTGTGGCACCCATCACGTCGCGGTAGAAGGCGTTCGAGCGCTCCCAGTCCGAGACGTGGATTACGCAATGGTCGAGCTTGATGTTCGCGGCATGGGTCCCTTCAATCCGTGCCGGTCGGGGTGCTGTCGGCTCTTCACGTGTGCGCGGTCGGCCGGCGACACGTCGTCTTGCGTCGGCGATCCCGGCAGCTTCGTCAAGGTCGCCAACAACGGCAGCCGGGCCTTCCACGCCGAACTGCCGCGCCGGAACCACGCACGATGGCCAGGCTCCCGAGCGAAATTGAGATGCGATCCTTGTCGATATAGCGGAAGAACAGCGGAGTTCCGCAGTAGCGGTAGAATCCGCCGGCTTCAGGCGCGCGGATCGGCTTCGTGTCCGGTCCGCATCTCCGGCATAACGCCCTTCGGGGCACCGATGTCGAGCCGGTTCAGGATCGCGAGAATGACAATGGTCAGTACAGCCGCCATCAACGCGAGAACGTAGTAGCCAGCGCCACAGCACACGCCCAGCGCACCTGACATCCACATCGCGGCGCCCGTGGTCAACCCATGCACGCCCGCCTTGCCCTGGATGATGGTTCCCGCGGCAAGGAAGGCCACGCCCGCCGTTACGGCCTCGATGATCCGGATCGGGTCAGCGTTCGCGCCCTTGAAGGCGTGATAGATCTCAAACGTAATGATGGTGAAGAGCCCTGCCGCGAGCGCGACCAGCATGTTCGTTCGCAGTCCGGCGGGGCGGTCCTTGATCTCGCGCTCGAAGCCGATTGCCGCGCCGGCCGCGGCAGCGAGCACAAGCCGCAACGCGATTTCCAACTCGTGCGTCACGGTGTGGCCCGCATCAAGCGAGTTGTACCAAGCCATCGCGTGAAGCTCCCTCAAGCGCAGGCGTTGCTGCCGTGTGAACGAACAGCTTGAGGCAAGGGTTCCACGTCAACCTCCGGCCCCAATGCCGCAGCGGACAGAAGCAACGCTAGCTTCTCACGGGCGTTCTTTCCGGCGGATTTCCTCGGAGGCAACCAATGCAACGCCTGCCCTTGCGACAGTTCTCGCTCACAAGCGGGGTGCTGGCCGGATGCGCCGCGTCTGCGCGCTTGGGCCGTAGCCCTGTTGTTCCGGGCTACAGCTGTCCTGGCCGCCCTGGCGCAGGCCATTATCCAGCGCCAGGACCCAGTGACTAGGTACCTTTCACGCCGTCGGCCTCTCGCCGGCCCTCGCCCTGGCGCGGAGTTGCCCGGCTAGGCCGCCATCGCCTTCTTGAGGTTCTCGTCGACCTTGTCGAGGAAGCCGGTGGTCGAGAGCCACTTCTGCTGGTCGCCGACCAGCAGGGCGAGATCCTTGGTCATGAAGCCCGGACTCGACCGTGTCGACGCACACCTTCTCGAGCGTTGACGGCGAACTTCGCCAGCTCCGGGTTGTTGTCGAGCTTGGCGCGATGCGCGAGGCCGCGCGTCCAGGCGAAGATCGACGCGATCGAGTTGGTCGACGTCTCCTTGCCCTTCTGGTGCTCGCGGTAGTGGCGCGTGACCGTGCCGTGCGCGGCTTCCGCTTCCACCGTCTTGCCGTCCGGCGTCATCAGCACGCTGGTCATCAGGCCGAGCGAGCCGAAGCCCTGCGCCACGGTGTCGGACTGCACGTCGCCGTCGTAGTTCTTGCAGGCCCAGACGTAGCCGCCCGACCACTTCAGCGCGGCGGCCACCATGTCGTCGATCAGGCGATGCTCGTAGGTGATCTTCTTCTTGGCGAACTCGTCCTTGAACTCCTTGTCGAAGATCTCCTGGAACAGCTCCATGAAGCGGCCGTCGTACTGCTTCAGGATGGTGTTCTTGGTCGACAGGTACACCGAGTAGCCGCGGTTGAGCCCGTAGTTGAAGGATGCGCGCGCGAAGTCGCTGATCGACTCGTCGAGGTTGTACATGGCCATCGTCACGCCGGAGCCCGGCGCCTTGAACACCTCGCGCTCGATGACCTTGCCGTCGTCGCCCGTGAACTTGATGGTGATCGTGCCCTTGCCCGGGAACTTGAAGTCGGTGGCGCGATACTGGTCGCCGAAGGCGTGGCGGCCGATGACGATCGGCTGCGTCCAGCCGGGCACCAGCCGCGGCACGTTCTTGCAGATGATGGGCTCGCGGAAGATGACGCCGCCCAGGATGTTGCGGATGGTGCCGTTCGGGCTGCGCCACATCTCCTTCAGGCCGAACTCCTTCACGCGGCCCTCGTCGGGCGTGATGGTCGCGCACTTGACGGCGACGCCGTGCTTCTTGGTGGCGTTGGCGGCGTCGATGGTCACCTGGTCGTTGGTCTTGTCGCGATACTCGACGCCGAGGTCGTAGTACTCCAGGTTCACGTCGACGTAGGGGTGGATCAGCTTGTCCTTGATGAGCTTCCAGATGATCCGGGTCATCTCATCGCCGTCCATCTCGACGACGGTGCCCGTCACTTTGATCTTCTGCATCGTTCCAACCCTCGTTTCGCGCGCTGACCGCGGCGGCTATAGCACCGCGGAGCCGGGGCCGCAAAGGCAGCTTCCGCCGCATGCCGCGGACAAGTCTCGACACGTGCTTGGGTTTTGGGCAACCTGCGCCTCGGGTATGGCCTGGAGGTCGCATGCGACAGCAAACCGTGCAGGTGAACGGCATCGATATGTTCTACCGCTCGACGGGGGAGCCTGACGGCGCCCCTCGTCCTGTTCCTGCACGGGTTTCCGGAGTATTCAGGCGCCTGGGACGAGGTCCTGCCGGCTTTTGCAGGAAAGTTTCATGCGGTAGCGCCCGATCAGCGGGGATACGCCCGCTCGTCCAAGCCGCAGGCCCTCGAGGCCTACGCCATCAAGCCCTTGGTTCGGGACATCCTCGCCCTGGGCGAGAAGCTGTCGCCGGATCGACCGTTCGCCCTTGTTGCCCACGACTGGGGCGCATCGGTCGCCTACGCGACTGCGATCTCGACGCCCGCGCGCGTTTCCAAGCTGGTGATCATCAACGGCGTGCATCCCGGACCATTCCAGAAAGCGCTGCTGGAGAGCGACGACCAGCGCAAGGCGAGCGCCTACATCAACTTCTTCCGCAGCCCGAAGGCGGAGGAGCATCTATCGGCCAACAACTTCGAGGCGATGCTCAAGATACTCACCTACTTTGGGCCTCAGCCGTGGCTGACACCGCAGAAGCAGGCGGGCTACATCGAGGCATGGTCGGCGCCGGGCGCGCTGACCGGTATGCTCAATTGGTATCGCGCAACCCCGCTGGTGGTGCCGAAGGCGGGTGAGGCTGTCGATCCGGCCAAGGTGCCGAAGCTCGAGCCGGCACAGCTCCGCGTGCGCATGCCGCATTTGGTGATCTGGGGCATGGACGATCGCGCGCTCCTGCCGGTTACGCGAGCCAGCCTAGCGGATTACTGCGATGACCTGAGCGTGCACGAGGTGCCGGGCGCGGATCACTGGATCGTGCACCAGAAGACGCCCGAGATGATCGCCCGCATGCGCGATTTCCTCGGAGCCTGAGGCGGACCTGGACAAAATCACCTGCGTGAGCGAGCCGGTCGTCATAGTCGAAGGCGAGGGGGGCATACTCGTCCCAGCTGCCACGGGTGCTGATGTTCCCGTATCCGCCGTGGTGGCGGCGGCGCACGAGCAGGGGCATGCGGCTGCCCTTACCCAATGGGCGGATGCGGGTCTGGGTCAGTCTTCGCTCGAACAGATCCTCGTCTATTGCGCCGAGCGCCGGTGCGAGGCCGCTTCCGCCACGTGTCCCGGATGCCGCTTGCGAATGGAAGCTCTTGGGGTTCGCAGTCTCGACAGTTTCGTTAGCCGCCATTCCGAGGTGCGGTTCACCAACTCCCCGGTACGTCTCACCGGCGCTGGCAGCGAGGTCACGACCGCCGACAGCCTCGAAGCGCTGTCCAAGACCTGGGCCGGTGAGGAGTACTGGTTTTGGGCGCGACGCGTGCTGCGCAAGCTCCGCCACGGGATACGCCGCGCCGGACAGAGTGGCGCGCCGCCGGATGATATGGGCAACACGCCTGTCCTGATCCTCGTGCGGCCGCAACTTGCCGACAACATCGGCATGGTGGCCCGCGCCATGGCGAATTTTGGCCTGGAGCACCTGCGCCTCGTTGAACCCCGGGACGGCTGGCCGAACGAGAAGGCGCGCATTGCGGCCTCCGGCGCCAACTTCATCATCGATGGAGCTGAGACCTATCCGACGTTCGAGGGCGCTCTCGGCGGGCTCAACTGGGTGTGTGCCACCACCGCGCGGCAGCGGGACCTGGCAAAACAGGTTCTCACACCCGAGCAGGCGGTGGAGGAGATGCGGCGGCGGATCGCTGAAGGCCAGCGATGTGGAATCCTGTTCGGGCCGGAGCGCAACGGGTTGGAAACCGGCGAGATCGCCAACGCCGACGCGATGGTGCTGGCTCCCGTGAACCCGAGCTTCGCTTCCCTCAATCTGGCCCAGGCCGTGCTTCTGCTCAGCTACGAGTGGATGAAGCAGAACGGCTCCGGCACGCTCGGGCGGGTCACGACCTACGAGGCCCCACTGGAGCCGGGTCTGCACATGCGCGGATCGCGACCTGCAGACAGAGAAGAACTCACGGCGTTCTTCGCGCATCTCGAACAGGAGCTCGACGACAGCGGCTTCTTTTCATCGCCCGGAGAAGCGGCCCAGCGTCATCCAGAATCTGCGCGCGATGTTCGTTCGCATGGGGGCGACGGAACAGGAAATCCGCACCCTCAGGGGAATCGTTAAGGCTCTGGCCCATTCGCGAGGGACGCTACGGAAACTGCCTTAGTTATGCCGCCTTTTCCCCCGAGCGATGCGCTCCAGATTCAAGGCATGACCAACGCGAGTGGGACCAGGAATTCTTTGGGTTGGGGCCGGCTTGACCGGAAGGGGAACGGCATGAGCGGGACGAAACGCAGGATGAGCGCGGGCGTTGCTTTTGGAGCGACGATCCTTGTTCTGCTGGCAGCGCCGGCATTTTCTCAGACCAAGGACCTCAGCGAAAGGACGGTCCAGGTTCTGATGGAGTACGCCTGGACATTCACCCCGGCCAAATACACGCCACCGAGCGGCAAGACGATCGAGGTCGACAAGACAAAGCGCAAGGAATCGATGGTCCCGCTGGAGATAGCCAGCGAGGTCGTCAAGGTGGGCCGCATGTCGGCGCATGCCCAGGCTTGCGAACTCAAGGAAGAGCAGCAGGCAAACTATCTGACGATGATGAGCCGCGTGAAGCTGAAGGGCAAATGGACGGAGCAGCAGCTGCTCTACATCCACCAGCTGCACCAGACCACGATCATGATGCTCGCCGGACGGCTGGTGATCACGGAGAAGGACGGCACGAAGGTGGTCTCCGAGAAGGAGATCAAGGCGGGACGAGCCGAGACGCTGCACGGACACGCAGCGAGACCTGGTTAAGAAGCAGATCGCCGCCTATATCGAGGCGCCCGCCGCGGACACGAAGGCGGCTCCGCTCAAGACCGGGTCCACCCCGAAGAAATAAGGCCCCCAAGGGCCACGTTTTGTTGACGGGCGCGGCCCATGAGCTATAAGGCCGCTCGCGGGCCTCATCGGCCCCGCATCCGCACACCCGCGGCGTTTGTCACCCCAGGCAATGACCTGGGGAGGATGATCGCCTGTCGGCTCGGCCAATCAAGGTCCGGGCAGAGGAGGGGGTGCTCCACCGTGGCGGGGTTATCCCGCCGGCCAAAGGAGTGCCACGATGACGAAGCGCATTCGCGCCAAATACAAGATTGACCGCCGCATCGGCCAAAAGCTGTGGGGGCGCGCCAAGAGTCCACTCAACAAGCGGGAATCTCGCCCCGGCCAGCACGGCGAGAGACGCGTATCCAAGCTTTCCGATTACGGCCAGCAGCTTCGCGCCAAGCAGAAGCTGAAGCGGTACTACGCGAACATCGGCGAGCGCCAATTCCGCGGGATCTACGAAGAGGCCCGCCGCTTCAAGGGTTCAACCTCTGAGCATCTGATCGGACTGCTCGAGCGGCGCCTGGATGCGATCGTGTACCGTTCGAAATTCGTCCCGACACCCTTCGCCGCGCGCCAGTTCGTCAGCCATGGGCACGTCAGCGTGAATGGCAAGCGGGTCAACATCCCGAGCTTCCGCTGTCGCATCGGCGACGTGATCGAGGTGAAGGAGAAGGGCAAGCAGATGGCGCTTCTGTTGGAAGCCATCAAGAGCGCCGAGCGCGATGTGCCCGACTACATCGAGGTCGATCACAACAAGATGACGGCCAAGCTGGTGCGCGTGCCCGGCCTGAGCGAGGTGCCGTTCCCGGTGCAGATGGAGCCGAACCTCGTCGTCGAGTTCTACAGCCGCTAGCTCGGCTTCTCCGCTTTCTTGCAAGGAGGGCAAGGTGCTTGCCCTCCTTTGTCCTTTGCGGGCATCGGCGTCTAGCCAAGCTTCACGTCGCTCGGAGCAAGCTTGGCGAGTCTCGCGCTGAGACTGTCATCGGATACCGTCGCCGCGGGCGGCCCACCGAGTGGACCCAGCCGTATGCAAGCATCGTCATCAGGGCCGATGCTGCGAACAAGTATGCCCCCGGCATCACCGTGGCTTCGGCGTACCCCGATGCGTTGATGTAGAAGATCATCAGCGCGAGGATCATGATGTCGGTCATCGAATAGCGCCCCAGCCATTCCATCAGCGATATCGACCTAAGCCGGATATCACGCGGCATCTCGGGCGAGATGACCAGTGTAAGCAGATAGAGCAGCTTCAGGAACGGGAAGAGCACGGAGACAAGAAAGATCACGAAGCAGAGCAGGAACTCTTGCCGCTCATAGAGGGCCCAGATCACGGTCGCAATCGAATGCTCGTTCGTCCAGACGTAGGCGGTCGTGAAGCGGATGGCCGGCAGCGTCACGCCGAGCACGAAGAACACCGTTGCGGTGATCAGCACCAAGCTGAAAGCGAGGTTGCGCAAGGTTGACGGAGCCGGCCGCGCACCGCCCGTCGTCGCAGCCAGAACAGAGCGTGCATCGCTCCTGAGCCAGGCGTATGACAGCATCATCAACAGCACGGCCGCGGCGAAGAAGTACATGCCCGGCACACTGCGCAAATCGTACACGCCGTGGCTCTTGACGAAGAAAATGGCGATCGCAAGCACGAGCACGTCGTGCATCGACCATTTTCCCAGCCACTCCAGCGCACGCAATTGCCCGCCAAGCCGGCTCAACTCTGTACGTGGCATCATCGCAAGAAGAAGCAGATAGAGCAGCTTCAGAACCGGAAGGAAGATTGCAAACACCAGCACGATTGCGCCGAGGAACAGTTGTCCCGAGCGAACGAGTGCATTCACCGTCGAAATGAGCGAGTGCTCGTAGCTGAACACCACGAACTTCGTGAGCTTGATGATCGGCAGGGCCAAGCCGAGCGCCAGGCAGGCGCAGGCAGCCGCGAGAGCCGAGGCCAGCAGAAAGCGGCGGCCGCCAAGCGTCATGGGTTGAGACACTTCCCGACAAAGCAAAGCCGCCCCATCGTAAGCGATGGGGCGGCCGCATTATGTCTAGGGAGGCAGTCCGCGGGAAGCTGGTCTGCCCGATCTTAGGCTGTCATGGTTGCCGGGTGATGGGCGATGCCCTTCTCCTCAAGAAGCTGGTGCAGCTCGCCAGCCTGGAACATCTCGCGGATGATGTCGCAACCGCCGACAAACTCGCCCTTGACGTAAAGCTGGGGGATCGTCGGCCAGTTCGTGAAGCCCTTGATGCCGTCGCGGATTTCCGCGCTGTCCAGCACGTTGACGTCCTGATACTCGACGCCGAGGTGGCCGAGGATCTGGGCGACCTGCGAGGAGAAGCCGCACTGCGGGAAATTCTTGGTCCCTTTCATGAACAGGACCACGTCGTTGCCGGCAACGGTCTTGCGGATCCAGTCGTGAACGGCTTGCTGGCTCATGATGGGGCGTCCTTTCAGGCGTGGGGGCCGTCCCGCGGCCCTAAATTGCTAGGCTAAATGTGGGTAATGTGCCCGCCAAGTCAATCTTTGGGCGGCGCGGTGGTCAAGGCCAAGGCGTGGAGCACGCCTCCCATGCGCCCATCGAGGGCGTCATACACCATCTTGTGCTGCTGCACCCGGCTCTTGCCCGTGAACTCGCTGGTCACGACGTGCGCCGCGTAGTGGTCGCCATCGCCTGCCAAGTCCCGGATCGTGACCTCGGCATCGGGGAACCGGGCCCTGATCAGGCCTTCGATTTCCTTGGCATTCATCGGCATTCGGTGTTCTCCGCAGCAGCACGCGGCTTCAGCATACAGTGGAGACCAGCCAAGCCATAGGCACGCCTCGTGACAGTGGCTGTGGCGCGACTTGGGGACGGCGTGCCTAGATGGATTTCATATATCCGGGCAGCCATCCCTCGTGGGCGGCTGCAAGGTCGGTCAACGGGAGCGGCGCCTCGCCCTTGATGACCAGCGCTCTACCCGCAACACGTCCGACCACGCGGGCCGGAAGCGCAAGCAGCCGCGCCCGCTCGATGATCTCCTCCGCAAGTTCCGGCTTGGCTTCGATCACGTAGCGGCCCTGGTCCTCACCGAACCAGGCGGCGTGCGAGGGCAGCCGTCCTTCATAGGGGTAAAGATGGACGCCGCAGCCGCCCGCCAGCGCCATCTCCGCGATCGCAACCAGCAATCCGCCGTCACTTGCGTCGTGCACCGCGGCGACCTTGTCCTCGCGGATCAGGGATCGCACGAGGTTGCCGGCTTTGATCTCGTCCGCGAGGTCGACCGGCGGGGGCGCTCCCTCGACCTTGCCCGTGATGGTCAGCTGATAGATCGATTGGCCGAGATGACCGTTCTCGCGCCCGATGACCACGAGCAGGTCGCCTTCATCCTTGAGGGCAATGCCGGCCATGTGAGCCACATCCGGTATCAGGCCGACGCCGCCGATCGCCGGCGTCGGCGGGATCGCGACACCGTTGGTCTCGTTGTAGAGCGAGACGTTGCCGGAAACGACCGGGTACTTCAGCACTTCGCAGGCTTCCTTCATGCCCTGCACCGAGCCGACGAACTGGCCCATCACATCGGGCCGCTCCGGATTGCCGAAGTTCATGTTGTCGGTAATGGCGAGCGGATCGGCGCCGACTGCGATCAGGTTGCGCCACGTCTCCACGACCGCCTGCTTCGTTCCCATGACCGGATCGGCCAGCACGTAGCGAGGCGTGACATCGCAGGTGGCGGCGATGCCCTTGCTGGTTCCGTGCACGCGCACGACTGCGGCGTCTCCGCCGGGGCGCTGCACGGTATCGCCCATCACCATGTGGTCGTACTGCTCCCAGATCCACCGGCGAGAAGACAGATGCTGGCCGCCCATCATCGTCTTGAGGGCATCCATCAGGCTGTTGGGAGCGGGCACCCACTCGGGCAGGATCACCTTCGGCGGCTCCGTGGGGATCCAAGGACGCTCGTAGCGGGGCGCTGAGTTGGCCAGCGTGGCGACCGGGAGGTCCGCTTCGACCTCGCCCTTGTGCTTGATGATCATGCGGCCGGTATCGGTGGTGTGGCCGATGATCGCGAAATCGAGGCCCCATTTTCGGAACACGGCCTCCGCCTGTTCCTCCCGCCCCGGCCGCAGGATCATGAGCATGCGCTCCTGCGACTCCGACAGCATCATCTCGTAGGCCGTCATATCAGCTTCGCGCTGTGGCACATGGTCGAGGTTGAGTTCCACGCCAACGCCGCCCTTGTCGGCCATCTCCGACGTCGAGGACGTCAATCCGGCCGCTCCCATGTCCTGGATGCCGACGATGGCATCGCCGGCCATCAATTCCAGGCACGCTTCGATGAGCAGCTTTTCCGTGAAGGGATCGCCAACCTGCACCGTCGGGCGCTTCTCGGCCGACTTGTCGTCGAACTCGGCCGACGCCATCGTTGCGCCGTGAATGCCATCGCGGCCGGTCTTGGAGCCGACGTAGACGACCGGCAGGCCGACGCCCTTCGCGGCCGAGTAGAAAATCTTGTCCTTCTTTGCCAGGCCGACGCACATGGCGTTGACCAGGATGTTGCCGTTGTAGCCGGCATCGAAATTCGTCTCGCCGCCTACCGTCGGCACGCCCGTGCAATTGCCGTAGCCACCGATGCCGGCGACGACGCCGGCCAGGAGATGCCGCGTCTTCGGATGCGAGGGATCGCCGAAGCGGAGTGCGTTGAGATTTGCGACGGGCCGCGCGCCCATGGTGAAGACGTCGCGCATGATACCGCCGACGCCCGTCGCAGCGCCTTGGTAAGGCTCGATGAACGAAGGGTGGTTGTGGCTCTCCATCTTGAACACGACGGCATCGCCATCGCCGATGTCGACCACACCGGCATTCTCGCCCGGGCCCTGGATCACATGCGGGCCCTTCGTCGGCAGCTGGCTGAGCCAGACGCGAGAGGATTTGTAGGAGCAGTGCTCGCTCCACATCACCGAGAAAATGCCAAGTTCCGTGAGCGACGGCGTGCGTCCGACAATCTTCAGCAGCCGCTGGTATTCGTCCGGCGTCAGCCCATGCTCGGCGACGACTTCGGGTGTGATGCTGGTTGTGGCCTTGGCGTCCATGCGTATGCCCAGAGTTGGGTTCAGCGCGAGAATCCGCGACTTATAGCGGCGGGCCCGCAAATGTCCTATGTCGCCGGTGCCGCGCCTTGGCCCCGCGTCAGCTGCCAGGCCAGGAGCGTCGCTGCGAAAAGCAGAGCCGCCGCCAGGAGAAATGGCGCCCCCGGCAGGTTCCAGCCGGAGCCGTCAGCGATCACACGCGCGAACACGAAGGTGAAAAGCCCAGGGCCGAAAAGCCCGGCAACCGCCACAAGGCTCGAATTGGCGCCCTGAAGCTGTCCTTGTTCCGATGCGCCGACGAGCCGGCTCATGATGCCCATGGTCGCGGCACCCGCGAGCCCCCACAGCGCCATGACGGGTATGCCGGACCAGAACGCGTAACTGTTGGGTGCGAGGCCGTAGATGCTGAAGCCCTACGACGCCGAACAGCAGGCCGGCCAGCAGTGTGGCCCGTTCCCCGAAGCGTTGGAGGATGGGTTTGATCAGGATCGCCTGCACGATGCCGGATGTGATGCCGACCGCGGCGAGCGTCAGCCCCATGGTCTTGTTGTCCCAGCCATAGCGGTAGCTGGTGTAGAGCACGGACACCGCGGGTAGCACGATGTGGGCGAGGCTGTTGAGGAACGTAAGTGCGGCAAGCCCAAGCAACTCGCGCTTCTGCGACAGCAAGCGCAGGGAGCCCACCGGATTTGCGCGCCGCCAACTGAAGGCCATGCGCCGCTCCTGCGGCAGGGATTCCGGCAGGACGAAGTAGCCGTACGCAGCGTTGGCTAGGCTCAGGACAGCGGCCGCCCAGAACGGGAGCCGCGGATCGAAGTCGCCCATGATCCCGCCGAATGCAGGTCCGAGTACGAAGCCGATTCCAAACGCCGCTCCGACAAGGCCGAAGGCGGCGGCACGTCGGTCAGGCGGGGTCACGTCGGCGATGTAGGCATTCGCGGTCGAGAAGCTGGCGGCCGTGATGCCCGAAATGAGTCGACCGATGAACAGCCAAACCAGGTCTGGCGCGACCGCCATCAAGATGTAGTCGAGCCCCAGGCCCAACGTGGAGATCAGTAGAACCGGGCGGCGCCCGAAGCGATCGGACAAGGCACCGAGGACCGGTGAGAAGATGAACTGCATGAGCCCCCATGCCATGCCGAAGAGACCGAAGATCTCCGCGGCCCTGGCGGTATTGCCACCGGACATGGTCTCGATCAGCTTGGGCAGCACGGGAATGACGATGCCGAGCGCCATCACGTCGAGCACTATCATCACGAAGATGAAAGTAAGTGCGCGCCGCTGCCGGGCAGGTTCGAGGTCTTGCTTCTGCATGGGACGCCAGATGATTTCCCGGCGTGGCGCCAATAGGGCGAGGGGTACGGGAAGTTGTCGTTCTCAGGCCGGTTCCAGCTTGCAGCCCCCGCGCGAGATCATGCCGGAAAGGAACTCGCGGGATCGCTCGAGCGCGGCCTGGTATCTCTCGGCTCCAAACTTCGCCCTCAGGGCGTCTGCCTCGGCTTGCACTTTGCCGGTATAGACACTCGCGAAGACACGCAGATGCACCTCGATGTCGATCGGGTCGGCCTTGATGCTCGCGAGGTAGCCGCCCACGCACGCACAATCGACGCGCAACTTGCTGCGCACTTCCGGTACACCCCAGTATTGCTCGCAAAGGCGCGTGGCAGCGCCTTCCTGGGCAGAGGCAGATGGAAAGGCGGGGAGACCCAGCGCGAGGAGCAGGGCACCGGCAGTGACTGCGGCAGCTCGCGCACTCGCGTTCAATGCACCAGGCTCGTTACCAAACTCTCGAACATTCTGCGCCCATCGCTGCCTCCGAGCAGGGGTTCGAACAGCCGCTCCGGATGCGGCATCAAGCCAAGCACGCGGCCGCGCTTGTCGCAAATGCCCGCGATGTTGTGCTGTGAGCCGTTGGGGTTGGCCTCCGCCGTCGCATTGCCGGCGGCATCGACGTAGCGGAACACAATGCGCCCCTCAGCCTCCAGCGCATCGAGGGTCTCTGCGTCGGCGAAGTAATTGCCGTCGCCGTGCGCGACAGGAATGCGCACGATCTCTCCAGTGGCGTATCCGCTCGTGAAGGGCGTTTTGGTCTGTTCCACCTTGAGCAGCACGTCGCGGCAGACGAACTTGAGCGACGCGTTGCGCATGAGCACGCCCGGAAGGATGCCGGCCTCGCACAGCACCTGGAAACCGTTGCAGATGCCGAGCACGGGCGTTCCCGCCTTCGCCTTCGCGACAACGTCCCGCATGACGGGGGAATGGGCGGCCATTGCCCCTGTGCGCAGGTAGTCGCCGTATGCAAAGCCACCGGGCAGCACGATGAGATCCGTCTGTGGGACCGTCGTATCGGAATGCCAGATCATGCTGACCTGGGCGCCCGTCACTTTTTCGATCGCAACCTTGATATCGCGATCGCAATTGGAGCCGGGGAAGACAATGACGGAGGCTTTCATGGTCGTCATTTCGCAGCAGGAGTTATGGCGAAGCTTGCGAAGAAAGCTTCGATTTTCGCCTTGTGCTTTTCGAACTCTTCGGACGTGGCGCGCGCAACTAGGCGGTAGCGCCCAGTCGGAGCGATGACATAGCGCACAGACGCCGTGCGTTGCGGGACTTGGAGGAACCTGACGCCCGCGCAAACGACGTCAGCGCTATACACCACGCGCGTTTCTTCCGGGGCGGCCCTCACGTTTTGCACCTTGGCCCGGGTGGTATCGGATTCGCCGCATACAGCCTCCGGCAACTCCGCCTGGAACATTGCTTCCGTGAATTGCTGAGCAAGCTCGCTCGGTGTCTTGCCTGCATCGGCGGCGGAGGTCTCTGCGCTCAACTGGAGGACCAGGGCGTTCAGCGTGCGGCTCGCGACGCGAGAGTCGCTCGGCTCGCCGTCCGGTGAACAGACCGCGTCGACCGTGCCGGGGCCTTCCTCATGCCGGCAATCGGAAGGAAGGGCCACGACAAAACCGTACTGCGGGTTCTCGAATGGCGTTGTGTCGCCCGCCGCTTGCCCAAGAGCGGGCGCAACGATCAAGGCGATGACGGCGCAGCACGCCGCCAGCGGGCCGACGGACGGATTGCGCTGCCCGGTGCCCGTCATGCCTCCACCAGTTCGTAGGCGTAGTTCTCGATGACCGTGTTGGCGAGCAGGTCCTTGCAGATATTCTCAACCTGCTCGCGCGCCCGCGCCTGGTCGGTCTCGGCCAGGTCAACCTCGATGTACTTGCCCTGCCGCACGTCGTTGACGCCGCTGAAGCCGAGGCTGGCCAGCGCGTTCTCGATGGCCTTGCCCTGAGGGTCGAGAACGCCGTGCTTAAGTGTGATCCGAATGCGTGCTTTCATGCAAAATCCAGTCCTGCGCGCTGCGAAACAAACGACCCAGCGCAAGCTGCTCTATCGGACGCCGTGAAGCCTTGCATCAATCCGGCTTCGAACTCACCAAGACTGGACCCGAACCCCTGGGGCGCGGGTTCTCGGTCAGCACACCGAGGCGGCGCGCAACTTCCTGGTACGCTTCGAGTACGCCGCCCATGTCGCGACGGAACCGATCCTTGTCGAGCTTGTCCGATGTGACGGCATCCCACAACCTGCAGCAGTCCGGGCTGATCTCGTCGGCGAGCACGATGCGCACCTGGTCGTTGTCCCACTGGCGCCCGAACTCGACCTTGAAGTCGATAAGGCGGATGCCGATGCCGAGGAAGAGGCCGACCAGGAAGTCATTGATGCGCAGCGCGAGCTGCATGATCTCGTCGATTTCCGGGGGGACGGCCCATCCGAAAGCCGTGATGTGCTCCTCGGAAACCATGGGGTCTCCAAGCGCATCGTTCTTGTAATAGAATTCGATGAGCGAGCGCGGTAGCGGCTTGCCTTCCTCCAGGCCAAGCCTCTGTGCGAGCGACCCGGCAGCTACGTTCCGCACGACCACTTCAAGGGGAATGATCTCCACCTCGCGGATCAACTGCTCGCGCATGTTGAGCCGGCGCACGAAGTGGGTCGGCACACCGATTTCGCCGAGCTTCGTGAAGATGTACTCGGAAATGCGATTATTGAGGACACCCTTCCCCTCGATGAGCGCATGCTTCTTGTTGTTGAAGGCGGTCGCATCGTCCTTGAAGTGCTGGATGAGCGTACCCGGTTCCGGTCCCTCGTAGAGCACCTTGGCCTTGCCCTCGTACACCCGCCGCCGCTTGGTCATTCTGTCATCCTCACAGTCACCTGTTTAGGCGGGCCCGGATTTGAGCCCGATCCCCAATCGATCCGTCTTTTGCTGAATGCTGCAGTGCGCGAACGGGGGTCTTAGCCCATCGGTACCATTGTGTCGGACACTAGCCGATGGTCCGGTTGGAAACAACGTAGCGGCTCGATTGGGAGCTGCAACTTTGGGCTCCGCATGGGTACGGGTTGATCCAGAGGCTCCCGCCGGGTTATGCGTGGATGAGCGGCCGCGAAGCGGCCATACAAGGCGAACACCTTGGAACAATTAGGGAACGTGGCGTTCCCCGGAGAGGTAGATGACCACCTTCGACGAGCGAGAGAAATCCTACGAGAAGAAGTTCGCCTTGGACGAGGAACTTAAGTTCAAGTCCGAGCAGCGTCGCAACAAGCTCCTTGGCGAGTGGGCGGCAGGCAAACTCGGCCTGACCGGGCCCGCCGTGGAGGATTACATCAAGGCCGTACGCAAGGCGGACCTAGCCTCGAAGGGCGATGAGGATGTGTTCCAGAAGGTCTGGAAGGATTTCGCCGACAAGGGCGTGGGATTGCAAGAGGCGGACCTGCGCAAGGCGATGATGGACTGCATGGGGCAGGCCCTGAGCCAGATCGAGGCAGAGCGTAAGGCCTGAGCGGCAATGAAACTGGTCCAGCTGGCTGTCCGATTGACACCTCGCTGGCGGCTGATTACCTGCTTGGAAAGGCGGCGCTTGCCGCCCGCAAGAGGGCCCTTCTAGAGGCCCGGGAGAGCATGCATGGCTCGTACATCGCAAAGAGCGCAGCAATCCAATATCGCAGCCGTGGACCCAATCTGGGCAGAGGTCCGGCGCGAGGCCGAGGATGCCGTGCGTGCAGAGCCCGCCCTCGGCGGCTTTCTCTGGGCAACCATCCTGAGCAAGGAGCGCCTCGAGGACGCGGTATGCCACCGCCTGGCGCAGCGGCTCAACCATTCCGATGTCGATGCGGGACTGATCGGCGAAACGTTCGAGCAGGTGTTGACGGAGCACCCGGAACTCGGCCGCGCTTTTCGGGCGGACTTGGCCGCGGTTTACGATCGCGATCCCGCCTGCAATCGCTACATAGAGCCGCTTCTCTACTTCAAAGGCTTCCACGCGCTGGTGACGCACCGCTTCGCCCATGAACTGCTCAAGCAGGGCAGGCGCGACTTCGCGCTCTATCTGCAGAGCCAGAGTTCACGGATCTTCGCCGTCGATATCAATCCGGCGGCTCGGATAGGTATCGGCATCATGCTCGACCACGGGACTGGGATCGTGATCGGCGAGACGGCGGCGATTGGCGACAATTGTTCTTTGCTGCAGGGTGTCACGCTGGGCGGGACGGGCAAGGAGACGGGCGATCGGCATCCCAAGATCGGCGCCAATGTCATGATCGGCGCCGGGGCAAAGGTGCTTGGCAACATCAAGGTTGGCGATTGCTCGCGGGTCGCCTCGGGCAGCGTTGTGCTGAAGGATGTGCCTCGCGAGACTACGGTGGCAGGCGTTCCGGCCAAGGTCGTCGGTCCCGCCGGTTGCCCCGAGCCCGCTCGTCATATGGACCAGCGGCTTGCGCCAGATGATTGCGGCTGCGGCTAGGAGAACCTTGTGGAACCCCAAGAACTCGTACGCGTGCAGACGTATCTGCGCAAAGTTTTCGGTGCCAAGACACTTTCCGTACGCGCGCGCCCGAAGGTGAAGGACTCCGCAGAAGTCTACGTTGGCGACGAGTTCGTCGGCACGCTGACCAGGGACGATGACGACGGGGAGCTCTGCTACCAGTTTCAGATGGCGATACTGGAACTGGATCTCGAAGGCGTATGATCCTGCAGGGCGTGCGCTGATGGCGCTGTACGAACTCGACGGTCACCGCGTTGCGGTGCCTTCCAACGGACTTTACTGGGTTGCGGACAACGCGATCGTTCTCGGCAAGGTCTTGATCGAGGAAGATGTCAGCGTCTGGTTCGGCTCGGTCATCCGGGGCGACAATGACGCCATCACCATCGGCGCTCGCAGCAACGTGCAGGACGGCTGCGTGCTGCATACCGATCCCGGCTTTCCTCTCCTCATTGGCCCCGAGGTCACCATAGGCCACCTCGCGATGTTGCACGGCTGCACGATCGGCCGCGGCGCGCTGATCGGTATCGGCGCCATCGTGCTCAATGGGGCCAAGATAGGCGAAGACTGCATGATCGGCGCCGGTGCCGTGATACCCGAGGGCAAAGAGATACCTCCTCGCTCCGTCGTCCTCGGCGCGCCGGGCAAGGTTGTCCGTGAAGTGCGCGAGCAGGACCTGGAGCGCATCCGCTGGGGCGTGCAGCTCTACGTCGAACGCTGGAAGACCTACGCGCGCGGGTTCAGGCCGCAGGCGTGAGCGCCGCGATCCTGGGGCTCGAAGAAAGGGAGCCGGACTGGATCAGCCCCGCTCGAGACCAGATCCGGTAGTGGGCAATGGCAGGGTAGAAGCTGCCGGACCTGTATCTAATCCCTACCTGTCGCGCATCGCCGCAAGCGGCTGTGCCGGATTGCCTTCGCGAGGGTCGAGCGACATCCAGACGCGCGGATTGAGGTAGGACTGGCGCATCACGTAGTCGTAGCGCGTGCGATGCCAGATCATGATCTCGTCGGTCTTGTTGTCGAGAATGAAATCGCCCTGCGTAATGCGAACCGTCAGCACGGCGTGACCTTCGCCGCGCTCATCGCGCACGACCGTGATGAGAAGGGCGCTCGCCGGCCAGCCAAGTGCCATGAGCCTTTTGCGCTTGAGGAGAACGTAGTCCTCGCAGTCGCCCTTTGTGGTGGGGATCGTCCAATAGTCGGCCAATCCATAATGCTCGGCGTCGGTTATCGGCTCGATCTCGTGATTGACCCCACGATTGACGGCTTCGAGTTGCGCGAGCTGCTGCCGCGTTGCCGGAAAGCGACTTTCGTGCTGCAGCCCCTGGGCGCACTCCTGGGGCATGCGCTCGCAGAAATTGACAAAGCCGTAGGGTGGATGCGCAGGTCCGAAGATCCGCATCATCGGTGAAGCGTAGTCCTGCCCCCTGGGTGTAAGGGGATTGGCGGCAGCGGCGCCGGAGATAAGGAGGGCGCACACCAGCGGCGCGCTCCAAGCCGTGACTTTGGACTTCATGCTAACCCCCGCCACCCACCATGACGATACCAAAGAGCTTCTGACCTTTGCTGTGCCGAAGGCGCGCAATTCGAACCAATCTCGTGGATTGTTCGACTAAATTTGACGTTCTCCTGTTCATGAACCGTCAACTTCGTGCACGCTTGCGTGATGGCGAGAATGTTACCGGGCAGTTAGTCGAAATGACGCCGAAGCGTCGTTTGGTTCTGCACGTCAAGGAACTGAACACCGAAGCCTTGGGGGTGATGGCGGACGACCCGCGCACGAAGGTTGTTATTGCCAAGGATGACTTCCATGCCGATCGGAGGCCGCGCGGGCGTGTCCCCGATGGATGCGCCGGAAACGGAGATGTCGAGCAGCTGGCATTCCAAGACGATCCCCTCCGCGAGCTGGAGCTTTTGCCGCGCGCCCTTAGGCACGATGCGTTCATGCCGGCGCTCCTGTTCACCGCTAAGTTCAGGCCGGTTGGCGAGCCAGGTAAGCGTATCGGCAAGTTTTTCCCGTTTGTGGCGGGTCGCAGCGAGTTTGATGGCGAACCCGCTATCGAGAGCCCTGACGACCGTTCCTTCGATCCCGCCCACGTGGTCGAAGAACGCAACGACGCGTTCTCCCGTCTCCACCGGAACAGGCGTCAACGGCTTGATGGCGGCGCCACCGGCTGAAATATCAACCAGCTTGCAGGCGTGTTCCTGCTTGTTTTCCCTCATGAAGCGCCCAAGCAGCTCCAGCGGAACGCGCTTGTATCGCCTGCGATCGGACACGTTGCGGCTCAGCAGGCCGGGGGAGCGCCGTGCGAAAGTCGGTGCGTTGCCGGACATCCGGGTCCTGTGTGCTCTGGGGGCGTGGTGCCGCGATTAGGGGTCCGCAACCGCCTGCCGCGGAGCCTCGCGGAAGCGATTTCGCGGTGTCGATCTCAAGAGGAGTATGGGCCCCAGGGTCTTAATGAACGCATAATCAATGGCCGCATTTGGGATGCGGTCTGAGCAATGCCGATGAAACCATGAAGGGCGTGAAACCGGTGCCCGGAACTAGCGTTTGGCGCGACCGCCCTCCAGGACGCGAAAGCCTCGCCATCTATCTCCGTACACGCGTTGGCCGCCTGGAGAGGCAAACGGGGCGCTGCGACCCGGGCGCGAAATCAGCGAGTGCGGTCGGCCATCCGGCCATACAAGCTCATGACTGATGAGATGCTTTTGCGCGAGCTTTTCATGGCCCAGCCAATGCGGCGATGTGATCGGGCTCATGGCACCGAGCAAACGTCCGATGGTACCCTCGGGGTGCATGAGCGGAAGTAGGATGGCTTCCACCTGTACGCGCCGCGCGCCTTCCCCTGCTTCCAGGGTCAGGAGTGTCACGGCCCCCTGATCGCATGTCGAAGCCAGGTGATCGGCAAGTACGCCGCGGTCCGGGCCCGTCCAGCCTTCCAAAAAATTGGTCCCCCGCAATTCCAGGCCGAACACCTCACAGAGGCGCGTTCCGGCCAGGCGGAAGGGGTAACTCGTCGTGGCCGCCCGCTCGAGCATGAACGTCTCGGCCAGCACCGAGCCGATGCGCGATGGCTCGATCTCCAGCCGACCCGGTGCAAGGCGCCCCGCACGCACCTCGTTCCAGTAGGCGTAAAGTGTCTGTATCGTCTTCTGCTTCATACGCTTTGCAACCGCTGTACCCCAGGCCCGCCGATGTCCCGATTTGGAACGACGGCTTTGCCGGCCACTCTGGTGCAGCAGGGAGCATCCTTCGTGCCATCGCCACGGCCGTCTGATGCCGGCGGGAGGGCCGCCGGGGATTTGTTGGTATTAGGGTTTCCGGCGCTGCGCAGCGGCGATGGCCAAGGGTTGTAACTTCGCAGGCGTCTGTATAAGCGGACGAACCACAGCGCGGGAGCCGGGTAAGGTGAACGAACGGCAGCCTATCGTGAATGCACCCGGCATCGTTGTCGGTCTGCTGGCGTTGTTCGTGGCGATACACCTCGTACGCACCCAACTGTTGACCGAAGTGCAGGATGCGAGTCTGATCGAATTGCTGGCCTTCATTCCGGCGCGTCTGAGTTCAATCGGCCCGGAAATATATGGTGGCGGGACGGCAGCCTTCACCCAGTTCGTGACGCATGCATTTCTGCATGGCGATATCACTCATCTCCTGATGAATTCGGCGTGGTTCCTAGCGTTCGGGACATCCGTAGCCCGCCGGACCGGTGCAATGCGATTTCTCGCATTCTCTCTCCTGTGTGCGATTGGCGGGGCGCTTTGCTATCTCGTCTTCAATGTCGGGTCATACAACCCGATGATCGGTGCTTCGGGGGCAATATCAGGCTTGATGGGGGCGGCATTTCGCTTCCTCCTGCCCGTCCTCAATGAAGCAGACCTCGATGGCATTGCCGGCGAGACCAGACAACCGCCTCTTCTGAGCCTGCGAGCTACCTTTTCGAACCGCCGGATACTTGCATTCATCGCCGGATGGACCGGACTGAATATTCTTCTGGCCTGGGGTGCCTCCGGCCTGATGGAAGGTGTCAGCATTGCTTGGGAAGCCCATGTCGGGGGCTTCTATACGGGGCTTTTGACCTTCGGCTTTTTCGACCGGCCTTTGGGTTACGTTCACCACAATGTTGCGGGTGCGGAATGACACCCTTGCGCCTTGGGCGGAAAACTGCCACAGTTAGACTAAAGGCTAAGACCGCAGTCCGGCCGCGCGGCTGGAAGCGACCTCAGGGAGCCTTCGACCCTGAGGCCGCCGCTCCTGTCGCGGGCTGCTACAGAGCCGGGAGTACGCTGATGAATGTTGCTTCGATCCTGAGACAGAAGGGCCGGGCGGTGACAACCGCTGGACCTGGAATGACGCTTCTGGATGTCGCCCAGAAGCTTGCCGCCAAGCGGATTGGCGCCATCGTGGTTGTGGGCGCTCGCGGTGAGATAGAGGGCATTATCTCCGAGCGAGACATCATTCGCGCCCTGTCGCGCAACGGCCCCGAAGGCGTGACGCGCCCGATCTCTGAGTTCATGACGAGTAGCGTCGTGACTTGCCAGGAGACCGACACGCTCGATGAACTCATGGCCATGATGACCGCCAAGCGTTTCCGCCATCTGCCCGTGGTTACCGACGGCGCGCTCGTCGGCATCATCTCCATAGGAGACGTGGTCAAGCACCACGTGGCTGAGGTCGAAATGGAAGCGATGGCAATGCGCGACTACATCACGCACAGCTAGAAAGCTGGACCCGTCACGCCGTGCGCGCGAGTACGGCGCTCGCCACGCGTCGCGATGAAATTTCGCGCTTGATGTCGTCGATCTCGCGCTTCGCCGCAGTGACGCCGCACTGGATCATGGCTTCGGCGCGATGGAAGTCGAACAGGCCAAACGCGGGCAGCTTTGGTGCGATGATCGCATCGGGTGGATCGCCGGCAAGGCGCGAGCGGGCGATACGGTCCTGCACGATGTTGAAGGCTTCCATCATCACGCGCGAGATGCCCGGGCCGTTGTCGCTGCGTCCGAAGAACTGTCGCTGCAGGAGCTTCTTGACGGCACGGCGGTTGCGCGCGAGCAGACCGCCTTCCTCTTCCAGGGGTTCGGGCATCGGATCGGGCGGCGGCAACGCCTCCAGGTGCGAAACCACCGTGCCACGACCGCACACATCCGTATTGACGTTGACGGCGATGACATAGCGCGCACCAAGCGCCCTGCAGACCGAGACGGGGATCGGGTTCACGAGTGCTCCGTCAAAAAGCCAACGACCGTCGACGCAGACCGGCTTGAAGATGCCCGGCAGCGCGTAGGACGCCCGAATAGCATCGACGATGTTTCCGCGGGCCAGCCAAGTTTCGTGGCCGGTGCCGATCTCAGTCGCGACGGCGACAAACTTTCGCGCCAGAGATTCAATGGCAACGCCCTTCAGCCGTGCCTCCAGGACTTCGTTCAGGCGTTGTCCATGGAGAAGGCCTGAGCCCGAAAGGTTGAAATCAAGGAAGCCCAGGACCTTCCGGCGCGTCAGCTCGCGCGCGAAGTTCTCGAGAGCATCAAGCTCGCCGGCCACGTAGCAGCCGCCGACGACCGCGCCGATGGATGTTCCCGCGATGATGTCGGGATGAATGCCCGCCTCGTTGAGGACGCGCAGGACACCAATGTGCGCCCAGCCCCGCGCGGACCCGCCTCCGAGGGCCAAACCGACCTTGCAGTCTGGCATTGCCATCCCCTGTGCCCGCATCGCGGATATCGATTTTGCAAGCATTTCCACGATGTCCGAACGCCCTGCTGATCCGTCTTAAGCCTAGCGCGCAGGCATTAAGTGAGAACTACGGACGAATTAACCGGTTCCTGCGCAGCGTCTCAGGCAGCAACCATTGTGCCAGCAACCGAGGGGCGCGGGTCGAAACCGGAAAGGAACGGTTAAGCGCGCACGAGGCGCAGGTCCGGTGTGGGCTTCGCGCCCAGTGGGATGATCCGATAGAAACAGGATCGGGCGCCGGTATGACAGGCAACGCCAGCGCCCTGGACTTCGGCCTTCAGCCAGATCGCGTCCTGGTCGCAGTCGGTGCGCGCCTCGGTGATGCGGAGGGCATTGCCGCTGTCCTCACCCTTGCGCCACAGGCAGCCACGCGAACGGCTCCAGAAGTGCGCAACACCCTGCTCGAGCGTCAAGGCGAGCGCCTCGGCATTCATCCAGGCGAACATCAACACCTCGCCCGACTTGGCGTCGGTGACGATGGCAGGGATCAGGCCCTCCAAATCAAACTTGGGTTGAAAGGCCAGTCCGCGCTCGATGTCTTCAGTCGCACCGCGGGGGGCGAAGTTTGCGGTCGTCATGAAAGGTCTCTTCGGAACAGGAGGGGCAGTACTACGAGCGCGAGCCGTGCACCATCTGCAGGAAGCGATCCCGGTAGCTGGCGTCGGACTCCAGTGCGCCGGTAAAGCGCGTCGTGATGGTCTTGACGCCTGGCTGGCGCACGCCGCGCATGGACATGCATTGATGCTCCGCCTCGATCAGGACGGCTACACCTCGCGGCTGCAACGCGGCTTCGATGGCGTCGGCGATCTGGGCGGTCAGCGTTTCCTGGGTCTGGAGCCGCCTGGCGAAAATCTCAACGACCCGGGCGATCTTTGAGATGCCCAGAATACGGCCCTTTGGCAGGTAGGCGACGTGAGCGGCTCCAATAAAGGGCGCAAGATGATGCTCGCAGTGGCTCTCGACGCGAATGTCGCGCAGCATGACGAGATCGTCGTAGCCGCCGGTTTCCTGAAAGGTCTTGGAGAGGACTTCCGCAGGATCCTGGCGGTAACCTGCAAAGTATTCCTCGAAGGCGTCGGTCACACGGCGAGGCGTGTCTCTCAAGCCCTCGCGGTCGGGATTGTCGCCCGTCCAGGCAAGCAGCGTGCGCACGGCTGCCTCCGCCTCGGCGCGAGACGGCCGCTTTGGTGCAGCCTCCCGCTTGACTGCCCCTAGGGTTCTCCTGGCCACGATGTCGTCCATTGTCCTCAGCACCGCTCGTGTATTCAGGCGCCGCAGGCCCGGCGCCACGGTTGAATTCCACACCCTTAAGCGCGATATCACAAGACACGCGGCGTTGGGTTAACAGCGTCGCCACGATAGTATGGCCGGATATAGTACGATGGGTCGGGCCGGACAAGGAACGCCCCTCTTGGGTCCGCCCCGGCAAGATCGAACGACCGCATGACGCAGCTCAACGAAATATACAACCAACGGATATTGGAGCTTTCCGCCAATATTCCGGACACGCCTCGGCTCGACAAGCCGGATGCGACCGCGACAGCGCATTCCAAGCTGTGCGGGTCGACGGTGACGGTGGATATCGAGCTAACCGGCGATCGCGTAACGGGCTATGGGCAGACGGTGAAGGCCTGCCTGCTTGGACAGGCCGCAGCTTCCATAATGGGGCACAATATCCTCGGCTCGCGGGCCGAGGAACTGCGGGACCTTGCGGCCGCCATGCGCAAGATGCTCAAGGCCGACGGACCGCCGCCGGGAGGCCGCTGGGCAGATTTGGCCGTTCTGCAGCCGGTGAAAGACTATAAGGCTCGCCACGCCTCGACTCTGCTGGTGTTCGATGCGGTCGAAAAGGCGCTCGCGGAAGCGGAAGAAAAGCACTCAGCATCGGGCGAGCGTGCTGGTGCGCCGGCGCCGTCATCCGGGTGCCTGATGGTGGCGAACCGCTTTTTGTTGCTCGGCCGGTCGGCCGTAGGGGCGATCGCCAAGGCGCCGATCCACGCTTACCGCTGGACGCTGAAACCGCTGATAGGCCTGGAATGCCGGCACATGCCATCGTGTTCCGAGTACGCGTTGGAAGCGATCGACCTGAACGGTCCCTGGCGCGGGAGTTGGCTGACCGTATCCAGGATCTGCCGTTGCCACCCTTGGGGCTCCGCACGGCTTGGATCCTGTACCTGACATCAATGGGGAACGGCATCCGTTCGCGCCCTGGCTCTATGGCCGCTGGCGCATGGTGACGTTGTCTTCCAGACCCATCGGCGCGCTGAGTCGTCCGCCGCGCGTCAGCTTCCGCCCAGGCGAGCCAGCCGCTCTTCCGCCTCAGGCGCGCCGAGTTCGCGGGCTCGCTCATACCAGCGCCGCGCTTCCTCGCGGTCGGGACGGACGCCCTGGGCTTGCAGACGAGCAAGCTCCGAAGGATCGAAAGTGGCGGCCAGACGTATCGCGCCGAGCGCAAGACCTGCTTCCGCGGCGCGCTGGAAGAACAACCGCGCGGCACCGATGTTGCCCTGCTCCAGGTGGCGGTCTCCCTGAGCAACCAGCCGCTCTGCGCGCGCCTGTTCCTCGGCGGGCAACTGAGGCGCGCGCGGCCGGAGCCGATCAGGCCGGGCCACGGGTGCCGGAACTGGAGGCGGAGCTGCTGCTACGGGTGGCGGGGTGCCGCTGCCTTCTTCTCTACCGGCGGTGGGGGGACCGCGATGGTCGACGGACCCACGACAAGAGCGGCCCTCGACTCGGCGAACATGGTGCCGTCAACGCCGATGAGCTGGATGATGATCTCACTGCGGCCGGAGACGCCCGCTGGGACAACCGCCTTGAGGTTCGCGAGGCCTATGAGCGGGATGGCCCAGGAGCCGGGTGCGATGGCATGGCCTTCCGTCAACGAGACGCTGCTCGGCAGCCCGCGAACGCGTACGAACGAGTTGGCCGGGCAGGCGCCCGGCGGGACCGACCACGATCGGCAAGTTGGTCTGCGAGGCCGGCTCGGCGACGATGGTTGGCGGAACCGCGATGCTGGGCGTGTCACTTCGCTGAGCAGCGCCAGGATTTGTGCCGAGCATGGACGCGATGACGAGCGCGGCCAACCCGGTGACCGGTGATCGGCCTCGCCCGATAGGCGCCCTTGCTTCCCGACGCATCTGCGCCCTTTCCGCGTTCGTTGGCCGGTGCCTCGATTGAGCTACTTCTTGCCTTGCTTCTTGCTCCAATCAAGGAACTGCTGGAAGAGTTTCTCTTGCGCGGCGGTATCGGTGGTGCCGGTGCGTACGGGCTGGGCGCGTGCCGGACCCGCGGGAGCGGCTGCCGGTGGAGCCTTCGCGACCACCATCTGCTTCAGCTTTTCGTCCGCGACCGAGTAGCGGGTCCAGCCGGGCACCTGCGCCGCAAGGTTCACCGTCTTCCATTTCGGATGATAAGGCGGCTTCTGCAGGCCCTCGAAGCGATCGAAGTAGAACTCGATGAACCGCTGCACGCGACGGAAGCGGTCACTGTCGCGCGGCCAGTTGTAGACTGCGAGAACAGTCTGGACGCCGAGCGTGTTCACCTTCTCACCCGGCTTGATGAAGCCCGGATAGTCGTCGGAGGTGAGTACCGCTGGGATGTAGTAGGAATCCTCGAAGCGATCGAACGGTATGGATAACAGCTTGAACCCAGCATCGTTCTTGAACTTGCTGAGCAGGTCCTGCGGTTTTGCCCCGTTGTTGACAAGGGCATCTATCTCGCCGGTCTTCATTTTTTCGAGGGCGATCGCATTGTTGATGTAGACGGGCTCGACCTTCACGCCCATCCGCTGAAAAAGAATGGGTGCGGTGGTCGATGATCCGGCACCCTGCGTGTGAAAGCTGACCTTCTTGCCCTGCAAGTCGGCAAACGAGTTGATCTCGGGACGCACCACCACGTGGACTTCCGAGATCACCATTTCCGAGACGAAGTTTATGCGCTTCTCGATGTTGGGGATGCGCTCGGTGGTCTTGAAGTGCTCGAGCACGTCGGCGTTCGTGATCGCGATATCGATGCCCCTGAGATAGAGGAGGTCTTTGATATTGTCGGTGGCGCCCTGCGTAACGACCGGGAGCACCCGCAGATTCTCCGGATCGTTCACGTTGCGGGCTATTTCGGCGGCAAAACGCAGGAAGGTGCCCTCCGGCAGACCTCCCGCGAGGCCGACGGTCCAATTGTTCACCTTGGCGACGGTGTTGCCTTCGCCGCTGTCGGCGGCTGTGGGGGCTCTGAGTAGCTTGCGCTTGGTCGGACCTTCTTGGGCGGGAACGGCCTGCGGCAACGACAGGGCCACGGCGAACACGGCGGCCAAAAGTATCAGCGCGTGCCCCAAACTTTTGCGCATTGTCGGCTCCCTCCTACTGTCACGTGCGTCAGGCGAGATGGCGTCCGTGCCGTGCCAAGCCTTCGGTAAATCTCGCAGACCAACCGTAGCTGAGCCTGCCGCCAACCATGAGTGGTTTCTGAAGGCGTCAACTATGCCCGTTCGGACAGTCCCTAGCAACGGCGAGCCCCGAACTACTCGCACATCCCAACCCGTCTGGGAGCATCGTCCGCCAGTGGCAGGGGCGGATTTGGGGCCGGATTGGGGAATTCTTCAGGCAGGTTACCCAACATCAGCAAGCGCTCATCTCGCGCCGAGCCGTTGTAGCCGCTGAGCAGCTTCTGTCGCGCCTAACAGGCGGGCTCTCTCGTACCAGCGCGCGGCAGCAGCGCGATCGGGTTGTATTCCGACGACGCCCAGTCGGCCGAGTTCAGCGGGATCATAGGTGCTGGCGAGCGCCATAGCACCCTGAGCCAGTCCTGCTTCGGCGGCGCGTTCGTAGAACAGGCGTGCTTGCGCAATACCGCCGTCTGCAAGCTGCTCGTCGCCGCGCTTGACCAACCGCATGGCGTGATCGCGCTCCGCGGCACTCATGGTGTTGACCGGGGGTGGCGGGGTTTGGGCAGGAACAGCCTGGGCCGCGCGGCTGGGACCGTGCCCCTGCCGGCAGGGTTTGTGAACCGACTGAAGGAGCGGCAACTGGCGGCGGAGTCACCTTCGGCAGGACGATCAATGTCGACCTGGCCTCGGCGAGGATCGCGCCGTCGCTTGAGACGATGGTCACCTTGATCTGTGACTTGCCGCTGACCGCACCGGGCAGCATGACCTTGAGGTTCGGCAGCGCGGCGACGGGGATGGCCCAGGCGCCCGGCGCTATGGAATGCCCCGCAGAGAGCGCCGCAAGGGGAGGGAGGCCGTATAGCCTGACGATGCTGCCACGCGGCAAGGAGGCGGCAGGTCCGACCGTGATCTCGAGTGGCGTCTCCGAAGGGGCATCAGCTTCAAGGGTAGCTGCAATGGTGACCGATGGCGTGGACTGCGCGACCGTCCGTTCCGCAAAGCAAACCGACACGGCGAGAGTGATAGCCACATGCGGCGCGAGGCGGCAGGCGCTCCGCCAAAGAGGTCGGGGCCACCGGGTCGACCGGGCTGATTGTGCCCCTGCCAAAGTCCAACTCCAGATTCTCAGAGGAGCTACCTCCCCTCATCGCCTGCCCTGTGCCCTCGCCCACTCCATGAACTCCTGAAACAGCCGCTCCTGCGCAGCAGGATCGTTGGGCGCAGCACGGGCCGCTTGTGCGCGCACAACACCCGGGTCGATCGTCATCTTGCTCGCGGTTTGCGAGACGTTCTTGGCCAGCCACTCCTCAGCCGCCGGGAAACGGGTCCATCCCTTCAAAGATGAGTTGATGTTCGCTTCCTTCCATTTGGAGTGGCGAGCGGGCTTTTGAAACTCCTCAAACTTCGTGAAGAAGGCGTCGACAAAAGCCGCAACCCGCCGGTAGCGATCAGTGTCGCGCGGCCAGTTATACGCAGCGAGCACGGAAGCGACGGCAACGCTGGCGATGCTGGCATCCTTGTCGATCAGGTTGGGATAGTCCGCATGTGTCAATTTCGCGGGCAGGTAGTCCTGCTCCAGAGCCTCGGAATACGGCACCGGCAGGAGTTTCATCCCCGGCTCGAGCTTGAACTTCGCGAACGATCCCGTCGGCTTGCCGGCGATCAGAACCGTTGCGGCAATCTCACCCGTCTTCACCTTCTGATAGCCGTCCGCCTGACCCATGTTGACCTCCTCCGCCTTGATACCGAGGAGCTTGAAGATGAGCCGTGTCGAGAACTGCGTACCGCTTCCGATGTCGCTGAAGTTGACCTTCTTCCCGTTCAGGTCCTTCATCGAGTTGATGCCGGGTCCGGCGAGGACGTGCATTTCCTCGTTATAGAGCCGCGTGATGAATGCGAGCCGATTTTCGATATTGGGACCCATCTCTCCCGTTTCTTTAAGATAGGTCATGATGTTCGATTGCGTGATGCACAGGTCGACGCCGCGCAGGTGCAGCACGTCCATGACGTTCTGATAGCCGCCTTTTCCGATGACGGGGAGGATTCGCAGGTCGTCGCCGTCGTCGAGAACCGCAGACATGTCGTAGGCGAGATAAAGATAGGTGCCGTTGGGATTGCCCGAGATCACGGTCACGGTGTTCTGATTGAGCTTATCCCTCAGGGCGACGCTGCGAGCGGCGGGGGTCTGCTCTGCCGCGGGATTGGCGCGCTTTGCCCTTTGCGCGAAGGCAGGATCCCACAAGGCAACGATGGCCATGCCAAGTATCGCCGCAAAACATGCGAACTTGCGCATGCCGTCCCTCCCTCGAAGATCGCCAGGCGGTGACTAGACGCCCGCGGATTGGGCCTGTTGAGGCTCCGGTTCGTTTGCAACCGTAGCACAGGTATGCGCACTCGTAATTGCGCATTCCGGGTACCGCTCTAAGGCAGGAGCGCGGCACGAATGCGGCAGGATTGGTCGATCTGCGGCCAGTCGCGCCTTGACAGCCCGTGCCACACAAGAGCAAAAGCACCGCGCCGATTACGGTCCGCTATCCGTGATCCGGGCACCTTACCTGCGTGGTTTGCAGCGAGTGAGAGGAGCCAATCGATGAGCGAGATCACCCTCACATTTCCCGACGGCGCGAAGCGCACGGTGCGCAAGGGGCTCACCGGGAAAGAGCTTGCCGAAAGCATTGCCAAGTCGCTTGCCAAGCGGGCGGTGGCGATGGTGGTCGATGGGCAGCTTTCTGATCTGGCGGATCCGCTGGAAGGCGACGCCAGCGTCAAGATCATCTCGCGCACCGATCCCGAGGCGCTGGAGCTGATCCGCCACGATGCGGCACATGTGATGGCGGAGGCGGTGCAGAGCCTGTGGCCCGGTACCCAGGTGACCATCGGGCCCGTGATCGAGAACGGCTTCTACTACGACTTCGCCAAGGCCGAGCCGTTCCATCCCGACGATCTCGGCAAGATCGAAGCGAAGATGCACGAGATCATCGGTCGGGATGCTCCCTTCACCAAGGAGCTGTGGAGCCGCGACAAGGCCAAGACGTTCTTCCGGGACAGGGGCGAGTTGTTCAAGGTCGAGCTGGTGGACGCCATTCCGCCAGGCGAGGACTTGAGGATCTATAAGCAGGGCGAGTGGCTGGACTTGTGCCGCGGCCCGCACATGACCTCGACCGGGCAGATCGGCAAGGCGTTCAAGCTCACCAAGTTCGCGGGCTCCTACTGGCGTGGCGATCACACCAAGCCGCAGCTGCAACGCATCTACGGCACCGCATGGGCGAGCGAACCGGAGCTGGCGACCTACCTCAAGCAGATCGAGGAAGCCGAGAAGCGCGACCACCGCAAGCTCGGGCGCGAGATGGACCTCTTCCACTTCCAGGAGGAAGGTCCCGGCGTCGTGTTCTGGCATCCCAAAGGCTGGGAGCTGTTCCAGGGCCTCATCAACTACATGCGGCGACGCCAGAACGCGGTCGGCTATCGCGAGGTGAACGGACCGCAGATCCTCGACAAGTCGTTGTGGGAGACCTCCGGCCACTGGGAGACCTTCCGCGAGAACATGTTCACCACAGTGACCGAGGACGCGCGCGAGTTCGCCATCAAGCCGATGAACTGTCCCGGCCACGTGCAGATTTTCAAGCATGGGCTGAGGTCCTACCGCGAGCTACCCTACCGGGTGTCGGAGTTCGGCATCGTGCATCGCTACGAGCCGTCGGGCGCGCTGCACGGGCTGATGCGCGTGCGCGGTTTTACCCAGGACGACGCGCACATCTTCTGCACGCACGAGCAGCTTGCCGACGAGTGCCTCAAGATCAACGACCTGATCCTGTCGATCTATCGCGACTTCGGCTTCGAGGAAGTGGTGGTGAAGCTCTCCACCCGGCCGGAGAAGCGCGTCGGCGCCGATGCGCTGTGGGACCGGGCGGAAGCGGCCATGGCGGATGTGCTGAAGAAGATCGCGGACCAGTCGGGCGGCAAGATCAAGACCGGCATCAATCCGGGCGAAGGGGCGTTCTATGGTCCCAAGTTCGAGTACGTGCTGCGCGATGCTATCGGGCGCGACTGGCAGTGCGGCACCACGCAGGTGGACTTCAACCTGCCGGAGCGGTTCGGCGCCTTCTACATCGACGCGGACGGCGAGAAGAAAGTGCCGGTGATGATCCATCGCGCGATCTTCGGATCGATGGAGCGGTTCGCCGGCATCCTGCTCGAGAACACCGCCGGGCATCTGCCGCTGTGGCTGGCGCCGGTGCAGGCGATGGTGTGCACCATCGTGTCGGATGCGGATGCCTACGCGGAGGAAGTGCTGGAACTGTTGCGTCTTTCGGGGCTGCGCGCGCAGATTGATCTCAGGAACGAGAAGATCAACTACAAGGTGCGCGAGCACTCGCTGTCGAAGACGCCGGTGATGCTCGTGGTCGGCAAGCGCGAGGCGGAGGAGCGCACGGTTTCGGTGCGCCGGCTCGGGAGCCAGGAGCAGAAGGTGCTGCCGCTGAAGGAGGTGCTTGCTGAGCTCACCGAGGAAGCCGTTCCGCCCGACTTGAAACGTGCGAAGCGCGCCATCGGAGCTGCGGCGTAGCGCGGTTGCGCCGGCTGCGTTGTGGTGCGGGCCGGCAACGGTCGCGCTCGCATGCGCGCTTAGAATGAACGACTATCACTCTGATTTGGCGTCATTTCTTAGGTGCCTCACTCGGCGTGCGTCGCACCGTCGCGTGGCGTGCCACAATTCGATGGGCTTCGTGCGAACTCAGGTGCAACGGCAACCTGGGTGGGCATGCGTTTTCTCAAAGTCGTAGTCGCGTTCTTCCTGATCGGTTTCTTTGCCGGCAGTCTCGATACGGCATCGGGCCTCGGGCACCTCGAGCAATCCCGATTGCTTACGAAGCGCAACGTCGACGCGACCATCATCAGAGCCTCGACGCATGCGCTGGCCGTACTTCCGGGGCAGGCGACCGAACTGCAGCCGCAGGCGCTGACGCTTCCCGACGAAGTCGCAGCCGCCGTGTGGGCTGAACTCAGCGTGCCGCCTCAGGTGCCGCCGCCCGCAGTGCAGCTTAAATCGACGCTGTTCCTTCCAGAGGAGCCGGAGTGGTGGGATGAGCGCCGCCGCGGTGGCCTGCCGCGGATGGCCGACTTCGGACCCGAAGCGTCCGGTGAGCGTGCCGGACACGGAGATTTCTCGCCGATCCCGCCCGCCGAGCGCATGTCGCTGCCGCCGGCAGTCACCGCCGAGCCTGCAGCGCCGCGCAGCAAGGGGCGGGACAATCGCGACAATGACGACGTCGTGGTCCGGCAGGACTTCATCATGCCGTTCGATCGTGGCCGCGTGACGAGCATGTTCAACCAGGGCCGCTATCATCCCGCGATCGACCTGGCGGGGCGGCTCGGTACGCCTGTTCATGCGACCACTCAAAAGCAGCGCGTGACGTTCACGGGCTGGATGCGCGGGTACGGCAACACGGTCAAAACCCGCGACGCGACCGGGCGCACGCACCTCTACGCGCACCTGCAGAGGACGACAGCGAGGGTGGGCGCCGTGCTTGGCCAGGGCCAGACGCTCGGACTGCTCGGCAGCACCGGACGCTCGACCGGTCCGCACGTGCACTACGAGGTGCGCACTTCGGCAGGGCGGCACATCAATCCGGTGACGCTGCTGTTTCCCGGCCGCCGCGTCGGGCGGGGCTTCGCCTGGAATGGATCGCGTTCCGTGACACGCCTGGCGGCGAACGCTCAGCCTCTGCCGCGGTAGGGCGCGACGCCCTGATCGGGCAGCCAGACGTCCTTGGGCAGCGTGCCCGTCTGCCAGAACACGTCGATGGGAATGCCGCCGCGCGGATACCAGTAGCCGCCGATGCGCAGGTAGTGCGGCTCGAGCAGCTCGGCGACGCGCTTGCCGATGGCGACGGTGCAGTCCTCGTGGAAGCCCGCATGATTGCGGAACGAAGCCAAGTAGAGCTTCAGCGATTTCGATTCCACCAGCCAGCTGGTTCGGCACGTAGTCGATGACGATGTGCGCGAAGTCAGGCTGCCCGGTAACCGGACAGAGCGTGGTGAACTCCGGCACCGTGAAGCGCGCTGCGTAATGCGTATCGGGATGCGGATTGGGAACGCGATCGAGCACGGCCTCGTCCGGGCTGGCTGGCAGTTCTGCCTTGCGCCCGAGCAGCCTCGTATCTGGTTTCTTCCCGGCCATTGCTTCTCCAGGGGAATACGCGCCGCAGCTTAGACCAGCGGGCTCGCGGCCTCTATACGCACCGCAGGGCGAGGTCTAGGGTCGCGCGCTTGTTCGGGGGAAGGGTAAACGGCCATGCAGCAGCCCGCGCGGCAATACCGCTACTTCGAATTCGTCATGGTGGCGTTCGTGGTGGTGCTGGTGTGCTCCAACCTGATCGGCCCGGCCAAGGCGGCGCAGATCGACCTGCCGCTGCTGGGGGCGGTGACCTTCGGCGCCGGCGTGCTGTTCTTCCCGATCTCCTATGTGTTCGGCGACGTGCTGACCGAGGTGTACGGCTACTCGCGTGCGCGCCGCGTGATCTGGTCGGGGTTCGCGGCTCTCGCCTTCGCGGCCATCATGGCGGCGGTGATCGTGGCGCTGCCGCCGGCGCCCGAACTGGCCCAACCAGAAGGTCTACGAGGTCGCGTTCGGCAACACGTGGCGGATCGCGCTGGCTTCGATGTTCGCCTACTTCTGCGGCGAGTTCGTCAACTCATTCGTGCTCGCGAAGATGAAGGTGGCGACCGAGGGCAAGTACATGGGCGCGCGTTTCGTCAGTTCGACGGTGGCGGGGGAGGCAGTGGATTCCGCGCTGTTCTATCCGCTCGCCTTCTACAACTCGGGCATCATGCCGAACGAACTGGTCATCACCCTAGTTTTCAGCCAGTTCATCACCAAGACGCTGGTGGAGATTGCCTTCCTGCCGATCACGTATCGCGTGGTGGCGTTCCTGAAGCGTGCCGAGAACGAAGACCACTACGACCGCAACACGGATTTCAATCCGTTCAAGCTCGAGCTCGAAATGAGAGAGCCCGGCGACCTTGGGCGAGGTGCCGGGCTCTTTGAGAGAGAGAGAGAGAGTTTGAGAGAGCTAGAAGTCTCGGCCGTCCCGCCTGCTTCCAGAACACGTAGGCGAAGGTCACAAGCGCGGTCAGTATGATGGTTCCAAGAATGTCCGGCCGCAGGATGAAGCTGTACCAAAGATTGAACCCGTGACTGTAGTTACCGCGTGACATCAGGAAACTGTTGGCAACAACGATCACGAAGAACACGGCTGCGGTCAGACCGATAGCCGTCAAGACGTCGATAGCTTTCCGCATGGC
Organism: uncultured Alphaproteobacteria bacterium; assembly: GCA_963782855.1. GTDB lineage: Bacteria > Pseudomonadota > Alphaproteobacteria > Rhizobiales > Hyphomicrobiaceae > AWTP1-13. The sequence goes on from CAWALW010000045.1 coordinate 73,909, forward strand.
TGGCGGCATGGGACACCCCTAGTTTTGGTTGGCCTCGTATTGGGAGGCATACCGCGGCGTCCCCTACGCCGACGCGGAAGGCGTTCAGTCTAAAACCGATTCGACGGCTCGAAGTCGAGGATGCTTCGGAGCTTGGATTCGCGTTGCCGGGCGAAGTGTGGAGCGCCGGTCACAGCGGCGGCTGATGCAACTAATCGGCTGTCCAGCCGCCATCGACGACGAGTGCCGACCCGGTGATGAGGGAAGCGGCATCGGACGCAAGAAAGAGGATGGCGCCGGTGACCTCGTCGAGCTGACCCAGGCGTCCCAGCTTGATCTTGGAGACCACCTCCGCCTTGAAGGCCGCGTTCTCGAAGAAGGGTTTTGTCATGGGCGTTTCAATGAAGGTAGGGCCGACGCTGTTGACGCGTATGTTGTGCGGGGCGAGTTCGATCGCCATCGCCTTGGTGAAGCCTTCCATGGCGTGCTTGGAGGCGCAGTAGACGGTGCGGCGCGCGGCGCCGACGTGTCCCATCTGCGAGGAGATGTTGACGATCGAGCCCGGCTGCTTCGCCTCCAGAAGCCGGCGCGCAACGGCCTGGGCGACGAAATAGGCGGCGCGCACGTTGAGGCCCATGATCACGTCGAAGTCCTCGACCGTTACGTCGAGCAGAGGCTTTGGCCGGTTGATGCCGGCGTTGTTGATGAGCACGTTGAAGGGTTCGGCGTGCCGATACGGCCTTCTGCACGGCTGCGAGATCCGTGACGTCCAGCATGAGCGCGTCGGCCTTTTGGCCGCGCGCTCGGATCGCGGCTGCTGCGGCCTCGATCTCATCGGCGGTGCGGGCGGCGAGCGTCACGTGGGCGCCAGCATCCGCCAAGGCGCCTGCAGCCCAGAGGCCGATGCCGCGGCCGGCACCGGTGACGAGGGCGCGCTTGCCGTCGAGACGGAAGGAGGGGGCGGTGGCGATGTCAGGCAGGGGGGCATGAACGTTGGGACGCAATTGTCGGGTCATGCCGGAATGATAGCAGAGCACTGTCACCGGGGATAAGGGACTGGGGCGAACCTGCCGTCAGGCGACCGCTGTGCGTGGGGACATCAAATACAGGACAAAGACGACGACCCAGGCCAGGTCGATGGCGATCGCGATGCCGGCCTGCTGACCGAGGAACCGCCCACCCTGGGCCAGGACGAGGCCCGCAAATGCCAATTTGCTGAGGGCGGCGACAGCCAGGACCAGAGATCGAACCGGTGGGTGGAAGGCGCCGTAGATGAGCATGGCCCCCACCAGCGTGATCAGTACGCCCCAGTTGCGGACCACGACTTCGGCCAAGGGCCCTTGCAGCGTCTCACCGAAGGTTGACAGCAGCGCCGCTTCCGGGGCGATGGCCGCGTAGGCCATCGTGCAGGTGAGCGCGCCAGAAACAAGCATGATCCAGCGGATGTTGTCGACAATGAGCTTCATCTGCGGTTCCCGGGCGGGTTCGATCAGAATGCAGACCATACATGTTCGCGCAATGGGCTCGTCAGAATTTGCCGAGCGAGGCGCGCGCAAGCGTGTCTGCCGTCAATACGACAGCACGGCCTTGATGGCGGTGAGTTCGGCGTTGGTGTCGGGGAAGGCCTCGTAGGCTTGGCCGGCGCGGCGGTACCAGTAGCGGGCGTTGCCGGCGTCGCCTTCGATCTTGTGCAGGACGGCGTGGATCCAGCAGGAGGTGGCGTCCTCCTCGTCCTCCTGCACGATTTTGTGCGCGCCGTCCCAATCGCCGCCAAGGGCGAGATCGACGGCGCGGGTCAGCGCCGGGCGGTCTGCCATTTTTCCCATCCTTTCGCTCTGAGGACGCACGCAGGGCAGGTGCCGCAGCCGACGCCCCAGGGGTGGCGCGTGGTGCGGTCGGGTGTGTAGCAGGTGTGCGTGTGCTCGACGATGAGGTCGACCAGGGCGGCGCCGCCGAGCGCTTCGGCCATCTCCCAGGTGGCGGCCTTGTCGATCCACATGAGCGGCGTCTCGATGGCGAAGGTGGTGTCCATGCCGAGCGAGAGGGATTTGGCGAGGCTCTGCAGGGTGTCGTTGCGGCAGTCGGGATAGCCGGAGAAATCCGTCTCGCACATGCCGCCGACGAGCGTGCGGATGCCGCGCCGGTAGGCCAGCGCGGCGGCGTAGGTGAAGAAGAGCAGGTTGCGGCCGGGCACGAAGGTGTTGGGCAGGCCGGCCGCCGACATCTCGAAGGCGACGTCGCGGGTGAGCGCGGTGTCGCTGATCTGGCCGAGCGTGGAGAGCTGCAGGACGTGGTCGTCGGCGAGGCGGGGCGCCCAGGCGGGAAAGCGGGCGGCGATCTCCTTCAGGATCACCGGCCGCTGATCCAATTCGACGGCATGGCGCTGGCCGTAGGCGAAGCCGACGGTCTCGACGCGGGCGTAGCGGTCGAGCGCCCAGGCGAGGCAGACGGTGGAGTCCTGCCCGCCGGAAAACAGGACGAGAGCGGAACCTTCGGCCATGCTCGCATTTACCTACCAACACCTGCGGCGCATCAGCCGTTTGCGGCGCATGACTGACGCGCGCTAGAAGCCTTCGCAAAGCTTCACATGGACGCGCCCCGCCTGCAACGCGCAACCGGAGACGCCAATGACCGCCATCGTCGACATCATCGGCCGCGAGATCCTCGACAGCCGCGGCAATCCGACCGTGGAGGTGGATGTCGTGCTGGAGGAGGGCTCGCGCGGGCGCGCGGCGGTGCCGTCCGGAGCGTCCACGGGCGCGCACGAGGCGGTCGAGCTGCGCGATGGCGACAAGAAGCGCTACCTCGGCAAGGGCGTGCTGAAGGCGGTGGATGCGGTCAACGGCGAGATCTTCGATGCGCTGTCGGGCATGGACGCGGAGGACCAGCGTCGCATCGACGAGGCGATGATCAAGCTCGACGGCACGCCGAACAAGGGCAGGCTCGGTGCCAATGCGATCCTGGGCGTGTCGCTGGCGGTGGCGAAGGCAGCGGCGGAGGCGAAGGACCTGCCGCTCTATCGCTATCTCGGCGGGGCGCGGGCGCACCTGCTGCCGGTGCCGATGATGAACATCATCAACGGCGGCGCGCATGCCGACAATCCGATCGACATCCAGGAATTCATGATCATGCCGGTCGGCGCGGCCACCTGCGCCGACGCCATCCGCGTGGGCGCGGAGATCTTCCACACGCTGCGCAAGGCGCTGGCCGATGCGGGGCATGCGACCAACGTCGGCGACGAGGGCGGCTTCGCGCCGAACCTGAAGTCGGCGGACGAGGCGCTGTCGTTCGTGATGAAGGCGATCCAGGCCGCAGGCTACAAGCCCGGCGACGACGTCGTGCTCGCGCTCGATTGCGCGTCGACCGAATTCTACAAGGGCGGCAAGTACGCCATGGAGGGCGAGGGCAAGTCGCTCGACAGCGGCGGCATGGTGAAATACCTGGCCGATCTCGTCGCGCGCTATCCCGATCGTGTCGATCGAGGACGGCATGGCGGAGGACGACTGGCAGGGCTGGAAGGCGCTGACGGATGCAATCGGCGCCAAGTGCCAGCTGGTGGGCGACGACCTGTTCGTCACCAACACGAAACGGCTGAAGGAAGGCATCGACAAGGGCATCGGCAACTCGATCCTGGTGAAGGTGAACCAGATCGGCTCGCTGTCGGAGACGCTCGATGCCGTCGCCATGGCGCAGAGCGCCGCTTATACGGCTGTCATCTCGCATCGCTCGGGCGAGACGGAAGATTCTACGATTGCCGACATTGCGGTGGCCACCAATGCGGGGCAGATCAAGACGGGCTCGCTGTCGCGCTCTGACCGGACTGCGAAATACAACCAGCTCATCCGCATCGAAGGCGACCTCGGCGATCAGGCGCGCTATGCCGGCCGGAGCGTCCTGCGCAAGCCATAAGTGCGGCGGACGGCCGCTGTTTCAGGGTGGTCGCCGCTTTTACGTGCATTTAACGGCTGGCGCGTAGGGTTGGCCTCGTCCCCCGTCGGGACAGGCACTCCCCAGGTTTTGCGTTGATTGTGCTCGATGGGCGAACGGTGCGCCACGGCAGCTCCCGGTATCGCATGCTGCCTGTAGGTGTAGTCTTTCTCGTCCATCAGATCGTATGAAGCGCGGCCCGCAGGGCCGGTTGACCTTCCAGCATGCTGGAACGGGAGACCGGGCGCCCGGCGGGCCGCGCGGCATTTGCGGTTGGCTTGCGCAGTCAAGTCGAGCGCCGCGCAAAAGGCGCCGACCGGGGACAGGAGCCATGCCCGAGGCGGAGGGCGGATGAGCCGCGCTTGTCTGGCCTTGGCGGGGGGTTTCCTGTACGGTTTTGCGGCACGCCAGAACGAGGATCGAAGACGCGCATGGCTCGCCCCAATGGTTCGGACAAGGTTGCCGACTTCAGCCGCGACCAGGAGCTTCAGGCCTACCGCGACATGCTGCTCATACGCCGCTTCGAGGAGCGTGCGGGGCAGCTTTACGGCATGGGATTGATCGGGGGATTCTGCCACCTCTACATAGGCCAGGAGGCCGTGGTGGTGGGCATGCAGATGGCCATCCGCGACGGCGACCAGGTCATCACCACGTACCGTGACCACGGCCATATGCTGGCCTGCGGCATGGACCCCAGGGGCGTGATGGCCGAGCTGACCGGACGGCGCGGGGGCTACTCCAGGGGCAAGGGCGGCTCCATGCACATGTTCTCCAAGGAGAAGGCGTTCTACGGCGGCCACGGCATCGTCGGCGCCAACGTGCCGCTCGGCGCCGGCCTCGCCTTCGCCAATCGCTACCGCGGCGACGGCAAGGTCGCGCTCACCTATTTCGGCGACGGCGCCGCCAACCAGGGCCAGGTCTACGAGACCTTCAACATGGCCAAGCTCTGGAAGCTGCCCGTCATCTTCATCATCGAGAACAACAAGTATGCGATGGGTACTTCGATCGAGCGCTCGGCGGCGACCACCGACTTCTCCCATCGCGGCGCCAGCTTCGACATCCCTGGCGAACAGGTCGACGGCATGGACGTGCGCGCGGTGAAGGCCGCGGGCGACCGCGTGGTGAAGTGGGTGCGCGACGGCAACGGGCCCTACATCCTGGAGATGCTGACCTACCGCTATCGCGGCCATTCCATGTCGGACCCCGCCAAGTACCGCACGCGCGAGGAAGTGCAGAAGATGCGCGAGGAGCACGACCCCATCGAGCAGGTGCGCCGGCGCCTGCTGGACGGCAAGCTCGTCAGCGAGGACGACATGAAGGCCATCGATGCGGAGATCCGCGGGGTCGTAACAGCGGCCGCCGAGTTCGCGCAGAACGATCCGGAGCCCGACGAGAGCGAGCTGTGGACGGATGTGCTGATCCCCGCCTGAGGATGATGTGATGGCGCGGGGCAGGTCCCACACCAATCTGGACGACGCGTTTTCGGCGCTGCCGGACTTCTGGTCGCCGCGCGTGGTGGCGGCCGCGAACGGGCAGTACGTCAAGGTCGCCAAGGTGAAGGGCGAGTTCGTCTGGCACGCGCATGCCGACGAGGACGAGTTCTTCCTCGTGCGCAAGGGCGCGCTGACCATCCGCTATCGCGACCGGCCCGACGTGGTGCTTCGCGAGGGCGATTTTCACGTGGTGCCGAAGGGCGTCGAGCACATGCCCGTCGCGGCCGACGAATGCTGGGTCGTGCTGGTGGAGCCTGCCGCCACCAAGCATACCGGAAATACGATCTCGCCGATCACCAAGACGATCGAGGAGCAGACAGCGCACTGCGCTGAGGAACGATCGCAGATTGGAGCGCGCGATGCACGGAGAACGCGGTCAGGTCTGACCCAGCTACCGAGACCGAATGCCGACCGAGATCCTGATGCCCGCGCTCTCGCCGACCATGGAGGAGGGCAAGCTCGCCAAGTGGCTGGTGAAGGAAGGCCAGACCATCAAGGCGGGCGACATCATCGCCGAGATCGAGACCGACAAGGCCACCATGGAGGTGGAGGCGGTCGACGAGGGCAAGGTGTCGAAGCTGCTCGTTGCCGAGGGCACCGAGGGCGTAAAGGTCAACACGCCGATCGCGGTGCTGGATGGAGATGGGGCGGCTGCCGCTCCCCGCCGCGCTCCGCCCGCCGGAGCCAAAGAGCGCCACGCGTTCCCCTCCCCCTGGTGGGGAGGGGTTAGGGGTGGGGGGAGCCCCAACCGCCAGTGTTCTCCGATCCCCCCCTCCCCAGCCCTCCCCCACGAGGGGGAGGGGGCGCAAGCTGCGCTCGCTCAATCTGAAATCGCGCCGGGCACCGAGACTGTCGTCCAGACCATGCGCGAGGCGCTGCGCGACGCGATGGCCGAGGAGATGCGGCGCGACAAGGACGTGTTCCTGATGGGCGAGGAAGTCGCCCAGTACCAGGGCGCCTACAAGATCAGCCAGGGCCTGCTGGACGAGTTCGGCGACAAGCGCGTCATCGACACGCCCATCACCGAGCAGGGTTTCGCCGGCATCGGCGTCGGCGCCGCGATGGCGGGCCTGAAACCGATCGTCGAGTTCATGACCTGGAATTTCGCCATGCAGGCGATCGACCAGATCATCAATTCGGCCGCCAAGACGCTCTACATGTCGGGCGGCCAGATGGGCTGCCCCATCGTGTTCCGCGGACCCAACGGCGCGGCGGCGCGGGTCGCCGCCCAGCACAGCCAGTGCTATTCGGCCTGGTATGCGCACGTGCCCGGCATGAAGGTGGTGGCGCCGTCGAACGCCGCCGACGCCAAGGGCCTGCTCAAGGCGGCGATCCGCGATCCCAATCCGGTGCTCGTGCTGGAGAACGAGATTCTCTACGGCACGTCCGGTCCGGTGCCGAAGGGCGAGTGGCTGGTGCCGATCGGCAAGGCGCGCATCGCGCGGGCGGGCAATCACGTGACGATCGTGTCGTTCGCGCGCGGCATGCACTACGCGCTGGAGGCGGCGGAGACGCTGGCGAAGGACGGCATCGAGGCCGAGGTGATCGACCTGCGCGTCGCTGCGCCCGCTCGACATCGATACGATCATCGAGTTCGTGAAGAAGACCAACCGTCTCGTGACCGTGGAGGAAGCCTGGCCGGTGTGCTCGATTGGCTCGGAAATCTGCGCGCAGGTGGCGATACGCGCCTTCGACTATCTCGATGCGCCGCCGGCCAAGGTCTCCGGCGCCGATGTCCCGATGCCCTACGCCGCCAACCTCGAGAAGCTCGCGCTGCCGACGAGCGCGCAGGTGGTCGAGGCGGTGAAGCGCGTGCTCTACGTGTGAGCCATGGCAACGCATAGCTTTCAGGGTCAGTGCCACTGCGGCGCCATCCGGGCGACGCTGGAGGCGACGAAGCCGGCGGCCGAGTTGCAGGCGCGCGCGTGCCAGTGCGGCTTCTGCACGCGGCACGGCGCCATGACGGTGAGCGATCCGGCGGGACGCGCCACGTTCGAGATCGACGCGCGCGGGGCTCAACCGTTACCGGTTCGAGACCCGCACGGGCACCAGCCTGCTGTGTGCGCGCTGCGGGATGTATGCGGGCGTGATCCTGGAGGACGACGACAAGGTCTGGTCGGCGATCAACGTGCGCGGTCTCGCTATTCCTGAGTTCAAGGATCGCATCGCCGAGCCTGTTGTTTACGAGGGCGAGACGCCCGAAGCGCGCATTGCGCGCCGCAAGCAGAAATGGACGCCGACGGAGATCGTGTGGACGTAGGTTGGGTCAGCGCCAGCGATGACCCAACGCAGGAGCCATTGAAATGGGTGTTGGGTCTGCGCTCCGCTTGACCCAACCTACGCAGAAGAGAACCTGATGCCGACCGAGATCCTCATGCCCGCACTCTCCCCGACCATGGAGGAGGGCAAGCTTGCCAAGTGGCTCGTGAAAGAGGGCCAGCAGGTGAAGGCTGGCGACATCATCGCCGAGATCGAGACCGACAAGGCCACTATGGAGGTGGAAGCGGTCGACGAGGGCAAGGTCGGTAAGCTGCTGGTGTCGGAAGGCACCGAGGGCGTGAAGGTCAACACCCCGATCGCCATCCTGCTCGGCGACGGCGAGAGCGAAGCCTCCCCCTCACCCCGCTCACGCGGTGAGGAACAGCCCGAGGCTCAACCGCCCCCTGTTTCCGCGTCCGGGGTAAAAGCTGCACCGGCAGCCGAGGCTCCGCTGGCCGCCAAAAGCGCAACCGGTTCCCCTCCCCATCATGCCGGAGGCGTGTCTTCGACACGACGCGGGGAGGGGCTAGGGGTGGCGGAAACCCCGACGGCAAATGTTCTGCGATCCCCCCCTCCCGCCCCCACAAGGGGGAGGGACAAGGAGCGTCGCGTTCCGCAGCGAACGGGCATGGCGGAGACCGCATTTTTGCCTCGCCGCTGGCGCGCCGACTCGCCAGGGATGGCGGGCTCGATCTTGCGGCTCTCTCCGGAAGCGGTCCGCATGGGCGCATCGTCAAGCGTGATGTGGAGACTGCGCTGAAGGATGGAACGGGCGCGCGCGCAGCCCAAGCCCGGCACGGCGGTTGCCGCCAAGGCCCCGTCTCAGGGCGTGCTCACGCCGCAAGCCATCCCGGACGACAAGATTTTCGCGCTCTACGAGAAGGGCTCCTACGAGGTTGTTCCGCACGACAACATGCGCCGTGTCATCGCGCAGCGGCTCACGCAGTCGAAACAGACAATCCCGCACTTTCGCCTCAGCGTCGATTGCCGGCTCGACGAGATGCTGCGCGCGCGCGAGCGGATGAACTCGGTATCGCCGAAGGACGGTCCGCGCTCCTACAAGCTGTCCGTCAATGACTTTGCGATCAAGGCCTTGGCGCTGGCACTGCAGCAGGTCCCGGCGGCTAATGCCACATGGACCGAAGCCGGTACGCTGCGCCACCGGTACTCGGATATCGGCGTAGCGGTGGCGATCGAGGGCGGGTTGTTCACACCGATCATCCGGCATGCCGAGCTGAAGTCGATGTCGGAAATCTCCAACGAGATGCGCGACCTTGCCGAACGGGCCCGCAAGCGCAGGCTGGCGCCGCATGAATACCAGGGCGGCACGACCTCGATTTCCAATCTCGGCATGTACGGCATCAAGAGCTTCGATGCGGTGATCAATCCGCCGCACGCGACCATCCTGGCGGTAGGCATGGGCGAGAAGCGGCCCGTGGTCGTCGGCGACAAGATCGAGGTGGCGACGCTGGTGACGTGCACGCTCTCCTGCGACCATCGGGTGGTCGACGGCGCCGTCGGTGCCGAGCTGCTGAACGCGTTCAAGATGCTCGTCGAGGACCCGGTGCGGATGCTCGTGTGAGCGTCTGCCGCATGAGCGTGTCGCTGCGGTCACCTTCCCACGCTATCCACAGAATCACCCTGGCTTGAGGGATGAGCGTGTTTGCCCGCGCGGGGTCCAGCTTGCTGGTGCCCTAAATCGGGCTTAAGAATCAGTCGAATCGTCAAAAAGAGCGCTGCGTCGGTGCGAGTAGGAAACGAAACCAATCCCGAAGGTCATGCCCATGGCTCATTTCTACTCTGCCCTGCCGAAGGCACTTCTCCTCGCTGCCGGCATCGCGCTTGCCGGATGCGCTGGAGAAGGCGCGGACAGCATCTTCACCACCGGATCGTTGGCGCCAGCCGTCGCTGCCGCCCCGGAGCCGAGAATCGACCCGGTCTGCGTGACCCTCGTCTCGCGCATCGAAGGCCTGCGCAAGGAGGGTATCGCTGACAAGATCGAGAAGGCAGCCGCCAAGCGCTACAAGCTGACGAACTCGGACCTTGGCAAGGCCGACGCGCTCACCAAAGCGAACGCCGAGCTGCAGCTGCGCTGCACGACGCTGACGCCGGCCAGTGCACAGCCGGCCCCGGCTGCAGCGCCTGTCCAGAAGACTTCGGCACGCACCGACTTGGCTCCGGCGAGCGCACCGCAGTAGGGCGGCGCATAGCTGACCCGTGGGTCGACCGCGACGGTCGACCCGGGTTCTGTGCGCCCGTGGCTCAAGTGCGTCTGCTGGTCCACACCCAACGCGCAGGCAGTTGAACGCGCTGCGCTATTGTGCTTCCTAGCGCGGTGAAATCGGGAGCGAGGGAGGTAGTCGTGGCCCGAAAAATTTCGGCGAGACTTGCGGTTGGGCTCATGCTGGCGGCCCTTGCCGGCTGCGCGGACACGGACACTGGTGGCGATCCAGGCGCGATCCCGCTTGCTTCGGGGCAGTCGTGCGGCACCATCCGGCAGGAACTCGACACGCTCGACCGCAGGGGAGCGCAATCCAAGGTCGAGGCAGCTACGTCGGGCAAGAGGCTGGCGCCAGCCGCGCAGGCCGAAGTCGACAGGTACAACCAGCTCCTGAACCAGTATCTCGGCGCGCGCTGCCACGTCTGAGCGGGCGCGGCAAGGCTGGCACGTTCAGGCCAATTCCGCTTCAATGGTGCAAGGCCCCGGTCCCATGGTCCGGGGCTTTCTGCATCTGGATCGACGCTAGGACCGTTCGCACATGGCTGAGCAGAGTTTCGACATCGTCATCATCGGCGCCGGACCCGGCGGCTACGTGACCGCGATCCGCGCGGCGCAGCTCGGCTTCAAGACGGCGGTGGTCGAGCGCGACTTCCTCGGCGGCATCTGCTCGAACTGGGGATGCATCCCGACCAAGGCGCTGCTGCGCTCGGCGGAAATCTACCACTACATGACAGCACGCCAAGGACTACGGCCTCAGCGCCGAGAAGGTCGGCTTCGACCCGCGGCGGTCGTCGAGCGCTCGCGCAAGGTGGCGGCGCGCATGAACAACGGCGTCGGCTTCCTGCTCAAGAAGAACAAGGTGACCGCTGATCTGGGGCGAGGCGACGATCGATGCGCCGGGCAAGCTGACGGTGAAGGCATCGCGCAGCGAGGCGCCGAAGGGCTCGCTGGGCCCCGGCAGCTACCAGGCCAAGCACATCATCGTGGCGACCGGCGCGCGGCCGCGCGTGCTGCCCGGCATCGAGCCCGACAAGAAGCTGGTGTGGACCTACTTCGAGGCCATGGTGCCGGAGCGCGTGCCGAAGTCGCTGCTGGTGATCGGCTCGGGCGCCATCGGCATCGAGTTCGCCTCGTTCTTCCGCACCATGGGGTCGGAGGTGACGGTGGTGGAGGTGCTGCCGCAGATCCTGCCCGTCGAGGACGCCGAGATCGCCGCCTTCGCGCGCAAGGCGTTCGAGAAGCAGGGCATGAAGATCCTCACCGGCGCCAAGGTGACGAAGCTCGACAAGAAGGCCGACAGCGTCACCGCCACCATCGACGACGGCAAGGGCGGGACGCAGAGCCTGACGGTGGAGCGCGTGATCTCCGCGGTCGGCGTGGTCGGCAACGTCGAGAACCTCGGGCTGGAAAAGCTCGGCGTGAAGATCGAGCGCGGCACCATCGTCACGGACGGCGTCAGCAAGACCAACGTGCCCGGCATCTACGCCATCGGCGACGTCGCCGGTCCGCCGATGCTGGCGCACAAGGCGGAGCATGAGGGCGTCATCTGCGTCGAGGCCATCAAGGGCCTGCACGTGCACCCGCTCGACAAGCTGCGCATCCCCGGCTGCACCTACTGCCATCCCCAGATCGCCAGCGTCGGCCTCACCGAGGAGGCCGCCAAGAAGCAGGGCCGCGAGATCAAGGTCGGCCGCTTCCCGTTCGTCGGCAACGGCAAGGCGATCGCGCTCGGCGAGGACCAGGGCCTGGTGAAGACCATCTTCGATGCCAAGACCGGGCAACTGCTCGGCGCGCATCTCGTCGGCGCCGAGGTGACGGAGCTGATCCAGGGCTTCGTCATCGCCATGCAGCTCGAGACCACCGAGGAAGAGCTGATGCACACCGTGTTCCCGCATCCGACGCTCAGCGAGATGATGAACGAAAGCGTGCTCGCCGCGTATGGGCGCGCGCTCAATGCGTGAGGCTGTCGTCCCCTCCCCCCTTGTGGGGGAGGGTCAGGGAGGGGGGGATTGCAGAACGATCACGTCGGGGTTCCCCCCACCCCTAACCCCTCCCCACAAGGGGGAGGGGAACCAGCGGGCTTCGCCTCGTGAGCCGCATCTCCCTGATCGCGTTCTGCGGGCTGCTGCTCTCGGTGAGCGCCTTCTCCTGCGACGTCACGCTGCCGGCGTTCTGGTACATGCAGGCCGAATCTCGGCGTGCCGATCGATTGGGTGCAGGCGATCGTGCCGGTGTTCCTGATCTTCCAGGGCGATCGGGCAGCTCGTGTTCGGCCCGGTGTCCGATCGCTTCGGGCGCCGGCCGGTGATCCTTGCCGGCCTCGTCGTCTACCTGGTGGGCGCCGGTCATCGCGGGCTTCGCGCAGAGCATCGGCGCGATGCACGCGGGCCGCATCGCGCAAGGTTTCGGCAGCGCCTGCGGGATCGCCGTCGGTCGGGCCGTGCTGCGCGATGTGAGCCACGGCCCCGCGCTGGCGCAGTCGATGGCGCTTGCCATGGCGATCTTCGCACTGGGGCCAATTTCGGCGCCGCTGGTTGGATACGGCCTCGTCGCGCTCGGCGGCTGGCGCGGCGTTTTCATCGGCATGGCCATCTTCGCGACGCTGCTGCTGGTCTGGGGCGCTCTTTTCTTCAAGGAGACAAACACGGCGCTTGATCCCTCTGCGCTGCGTTCGGCCCGGCTTCGGGACTCGCTCAACAAGATCGTGTCCCACCCCCAGTCGCGCTATTTCCTGATCGTCGCCGCTACAACCCAGTACGGGATCATCTCGTTCGTCGCCAACGGTCCGCGCTTCTTCAAATCCGCGTTCGGCATCGACGGCCTTGAGTTTGCGCTGCTGTTCGCTGCGACCGGTCTCGGCATCGTGCTGGGCCAGATCGCCAACAGCCGGCTGATCGCGCGTCTCGGCGTGCTGGCGACCACGCGCATCGCTGCGTTCGTCCTGCTCGCGGTGACGTCACTCGTGGTGCTGCTCTCGCTCTCCGGCGCGCTGTCGGGCGTGGTGTTCACCGCCCTGATGTTCACGTTCAACACGAGCTTTCTGGTCGTGATCGCCAACTCGGCCAGCCTGGTGATCGATCCGCACCGGGAGATCGCGGGCTTCGCCTCGTCGGCCTACGGCTTCTTCACCCAGGTCACGGCCTCGATCGCGGCGGTGGTGACGATGCCCCTGTTCGCCGGGGCGCTGCTGCCCTGGAGCCTCGTCATGCTGGCCTGACAGGGGTCGTCCTGGTCCTGGTTCTGAGGTATCGGCCGGCCGTTCCGGCCTACGCTGGCTAAGCTCGAAGCTTTACCGTATACTGCCTTGGCACCTCGACGCGGCCGGGCAAGTCGGCGAGAATCACTGCGTGCGCGATGCGCTCGGCAGCGGCGCATCCAGACCGGTCGCCGGTACCGCTGCGCAAGGGAAGGACACTCCATGAACATGAACACCCAACAGACTCATCATCATGGCCGTGGTCGGCATCGTCGCGGGCTGGCTCGCCAGCCTGTTGGTCGGCGGCGCGGGCTCTATCATCGCGCTATCTCATCACCGGCATCATCGGCGCGTTCGTCGGCGGCTGCGTCTTCAGCGCGGCCGGCTGGAAGCTCAACATCGGCAACGACATGGTCGAGCAGATCGTCGACCTCCGCGATCGGCGCGATCATCGTCGTGATCCTGGCGCGCATCATCCTGTTCTGACGCCGTCCTGAGTCGCCGGATATTGCGCTTTGCGCAACTCCGGGATGACAGGCGTCAGGCTTTCCCGAACACGCGCGCGAAGATCGTGTCGACGTGCTTGGTGTGATAGCCGAGGTCGAACAGGGCTTCGAGTTCGGCGGCCGTGAGCGCCTTCGAGACGTCCGGGTCGGCCTTCAGCAGGGCGAGGAAGTCACCGCCGCTCCTGCCACACGCGCATGGCGTTGCGCTGCACGAGGCGATAGGCGTCCTCGCGCGCGATGCCCTTCTGCGCCAGCGCGATCAGCACGCGCTGCGAGTGCACGAGGCCGCCGAGGCGGTCGAGGTTCTTGCGCATGTTCTGCGGATAGACGACGAGGTTCTCGATCACGCCGGCCATGCGGTTGAGGGCGAAGTCGAGCGTGACGGTCGCGTCGGGCCCGATCATGCGCTCGGCCGAGGAATGCGAGATGTCGCGCTCGTGCCAGAGCGCCACGTTCTCCATGCGCCGGCAGCGCGTAGGCCCGCACCATGCGCGCAAGGCCGGTGATGTTCTCGGTCAGCACGGGATTGCGCTTGTGCGGCATGGAGGAGGAGCCCTTCTGCCCCTCGGAGAAGAACTCCTCGGCCTCCAGCACCTCCGTGCGCTGCAGGTGGCGGATCTCGATGGCGAGCCGCTCCAGCGACGAGGCGACGACGGCAAGCGTCGCGAAATAGATCGCGTGCCGGTCGCGCGGGATGATCTGGGTGGAGACCGGCTCGGGCGTGAGGCCCATCTGCTTGCCGACGTAGACTTCCACGCGCGGGTCGATGTTGGCGAAGGTGCCGACGGCGCCGGAGATGCGCGCAGGTGGCGACCTCGGCGCGGGCGCGCGCGCAGGCGCTCCTTGGCACGCGCGAACTCGGCGTAGGCGATGGCGAGCTTGATGCCGAAGGTGGTCGGCTCGGCATGGATGCCGTGGCTGCGGCCGATGGTGAGGGTGAGCTTGTGCTCGCAGCGCGCGCTTCTTCAGCGCGGCCAGCAGGCGGTCGAGGTCGGCGAGCAGCAGGTCGGCCGCGCGGACCAGCTGCACGTTGAAGCAGGTGTCCAGGATGTCGGACGAGGTGAGGCCCATGTGCACGAAGCGGGCCTCGGGGCCGACGTGCTCGGCGAGATGGGTGAGGAAGGCGATGACGTCGTGCTTCACCTCGCGCTCGATGGCGTCGATGCGCGCCGTGTCGAACTTGGCCTTGGAGCCCTTGTCCCAGATGACCTTGGCGGCCTCCTTGGGGATGAGGCCCAGTTCGGCCATGGCTGAGGCCGCGTGGGCCTCGATCTCGAACCAGATGCGGAAGCGCGTCTCGGGGGCCCAGATGGCAGCCATCTCGGGCCGGGTATAGCGGGGAATCATTCCGCCCTCGCTTGGCCGTTAGGGCTGTCGCCTAGCACGGGGCGAGGGCGGGGGCAAACGTCAGGGGCGCGGCGTAAACGCGTTTCCACGGGGACCTGAGGCCGTTATAGGGAGAGGCAAGCGGTGCTACGCGGGTGGGGCTGATCTTCATGATGCGGGCGGATGTGCTGGTGCTCGGCGCCGGCATGATCGGAGTGAGCGCCGCGCTGCACCTGCAGCAGCGCGGCCGATCGGTGGTGCTCCTCGACCGGCGCGGCCCCGGCGAGGAGACGAGCTATGGCAATGCCGGGCTCATCCAGCGCGAAGGCGTGGTGCCTTATCCGTTCCCGCGCGATGTCAGGCTGATGGCGCGCTACGCGTTCAACCTGCTGCCCGAGGCCAACCTGCACTGGAGCGCGCTGCCGGTGATCGCGCCGTGGCTGTACCGGTACTGGCGTGCTTCGACCCCCGAGGAGGTTGCAAAGACCGCACGCGGGGCGCGGCCGCTCGTGGAACGGTGCATCATCGAGCACGAGGCGTTCCTCGGCAATGCCGGCCTGCTGGGGCTCGTACGCCGCACCGGCTATATGCGCGTCTACCGGTCGTCCGCAGACGCTGGAGACCGCGCTCGCCAGGCAGCAAAGCGACCGCGAAGTCTACGGCGTGAACTATCGCAGCCGCTGACCGCGGCACAGGTCGCGGAGCTGGAGCCGCACCTCACGGATGTCATCGCCGGCGGCGTGCTGATGCCGGACCCCGTGAGCGTGAGCGATCCAGGCGCGATCGTGCGCGGGTATGCGCAACTGCTCGAGCAGCGCGGCGGCCGCTTCGCCCACGGAGATGCCCGCACGCTCGAGGAGACGCGGGACGGCTGGACGATCCAGACCGAACAGGGTTCGCTCAGCGCCCAAGCCGTGGTTATCGCGCTCGGTCCCTGGTCCGACGATGTGTTCCGCCCGCTCGGCTATCGCTTTCCGCTCGGGGTCAAGCGCGGCTATCACCAGCATTTCAGGGCGCTCGGCAACGCCACGCTCAACCGGCCCGTACTCGATGCCGAGGTCGGCTATATGCTCACGCCCACCACCAAGGGCATCCGCCTCACCACCGGAGCCGAATTCGCGCGGCGCGACGCGCCGCCGACGCCGGTGCAGCTGGAGCGTGTCACGCCCCGGGCGCAGGAAATCTTCCCGCTCGGGGAGAAGGCAGAACCCGACTTCTGGCTCGGCCGGCGTCCGTGCCTGCCCGACATGCTCCCCATCATCGGGCCGGCGCCGCGTCACCGCGGGCCTGTGGTTCGACTTCGGTCACCACCACCTCGGCTTCACGCTGGGTCCGGTGAGCGGCCGCCTGCTGGCCGAGATGATGACGGGCGAGGCGCCCGTTCACCGATCCGGCGCCCTACCGCGCAGAACGGTTCGGGTGACCGCTTCGCTAGGACCGCTGCAGGTCGCGCTGGATGATCGGGCGCAACGGCCTGCAGGCCGAGCGGGCCGTGCCAGACGCCGCCATCGTCCAGGCAGGCCCGCACCAACTGTTCGCGGCGGATCTGCCATCCGAACAGCACGGCGAGCAGCAACGCAGTGGCACCAGCGATCACCAGCCGCGTTCGGTTCATGCGCTAGCCCCCGCGTGCGAACCGGTCGCGCCAGGCCGGGAGCGCACCCGCGAAAGGCAACGCGGTCGCCGCATGCACGCCGCGTGCAACGGCGCGTGCCAGGCAATTGGCCGCCGACGTACCCGAGCGCCGTAAGGCCCAGCATCGGATCGGCCAGCGGCCTGATTCCCGTCGACACCGCGAATACGATGTCGCCGTCGAGCGGCGTGTGCACGGGATAGATGGCTCGCGCCAGGCCATCCTGCGCCATGACGGCGAGACGCTTGGCCTGGGCCTTGGTCAGCGACCGCGTCGGTGGCAACCACGGCGAGCGTCGTGCTTGCTCGCGGCTTGCCCTTTGTGATCGCGTCGAGAGCGTCTTGCGGCACCGACGGCGGCAGGCCGCAATCCGCCAAACTCGCCGTCCTGCTCGAACGCTGCAGCCCAGAACCAGGGCCCGTCGCCGACCACGACGCTGCCCGCTGCGTTGACCGCAGCCAGCGCTCCCACGGTGAAGCCTTCGCAGACTGCGGACGCCGAGCCCAAGCCGCCCTTGAGGTTGACGGTGGTTGCCCCCAGCCCCGCGCCTACGCTGCCGATGGGGAAATCCACACCGGCCCCTGCCGCCGCCGCATAGCCAAGCTCACGATAGGGGGGATAGCGCCCCCACCCCTTGTCGCCGCCGTTGAGCAGGTCGAACAGGATGGCGCCGGGCACGATCGGCACGCGGGCCGAGCCCACCGCAAAGCCCCGGCCTTGCTCTCGCAGCCAGGCCTGCACGCCCGAGGCGGCGTCGAGGCCGAAGGCGGAGCCCCCCGAAAGCGCAATGGCGTCGATGCCCTGCACCGTCTGCGCCGGGTCCAGAAGGGCCGTCTCGCGCGTGCCGGGGCCTCCCCCGCGCACATCGACCGAGCCCACGGCTGGCTGATCGAAGATCACCGCCGTGACGCCGGACGCCAGGGCCTCGTCGCCGGCGTTGCCTATCCGAAGGCCCGGCACATCCGTGATGAGATTGCGCAAGGCTCCCCCCGCTCGATGCCGACGGGCATCACCTGAAAAATGGCGCGCCCACATGGCGGGGTCAACGCTTGCCATGCGGGAAAACTGGGAGAGATGCGCGGGAACGCACCAGGACCCGCGCGCATTAGGCACATAAATGAACAAACCAAAGCACATCGCCCGCATCGCGAATGTTTTCTTCCTCTCCCGCATCGGCTCGACCCTGCGCTGGGCCTCCCAGGACATCGCCCAGGAGGAGCTCCCTCCCGATATCAAGCGGCTCCTCGGCCGTCTGGACCGCCTGGAGGCCAGGGCGGCCGCCAAAGACACCGGCGGGAAATCGCGCAACGGCGAGGCCGGCGATTAGCGCTGGGATGCCGCACGCCGCGAAGTTTGAAGACCGCCTATAGCGTTGCCTGTAATGTCCTGCCCGCGGGGGCAAGGAGCGCTGCAAATTTCCATGGACCTGCACAAGGATATCGATGCGGTCCTGCGCATCGATGCGATCCCCAACCTGCTCGAGGTGGCGTGCCGCGTGGCGGGCGTAGGCTTTGCCGCCGTGGCGCGCGTCACCGAGGATCGTTGGATCGCCTGCGCCGTGCGCGATGAGATCGCCTTCGGCCTCCTGCCCGGCGGCGAATTGAAAGTCGAAACGACGATCTGCAACGAAATCCGCGCGAGCGGTGAGGGCGTGGTGATCGACCACGTGCGCGAGGACCCGGATTTCCGCGATCACCCGACCCCCGCCCTGTACGGCTTCGAAAGCTACATCTCGGTGCCGATCTTCCGGCGCGACCGTTCCTTCTTCGGCACCTTGTGCGCGATCGACCCCAAGCCGGCTAAACTGAAGACGCCGGAAGTCGTCGGCATGTTCAAGCTGTTCGCCGACCTCATCGGCTTCCACCTGGAAGCGCAGGACCGCATCATGGCAAGCGAGGCGGCGCTCGATGAGGAACGGCAGAGCGCGGAGCTTCGCGAGCAGTTCGTCGCCGTGCTCGGCCACGATCTGCGCAATCCGCTGGCCGCCGTCGATGCGGGAACCCGCCTGCTCGCGAGAGGCACCCTCGACGACACGGGCAAGATGGTGGTCGCGCAGATCCAGGACGCGGTGAAGAGGATGGGCGGGCTCATTGACAACGTCCTCGACCTGGCGCGCACACGGCTCGGCGACGGGCTCACGCTTAATGTCAGTTCGGACGCCCCGCTGGGATCGACGATCGATCAGGTGGTGGACGAATTGCGCATGGGCTGGCCGGGCCGCGTGATCGATGTCGACATCGATCTGCAGGTGCCGGTCGCCTGCGATCACGTACGCGTCGGCCAGCTGCTTTCCAATCTCTTGGGCAATGCGCTGAAGCACGGTGCCGAAGCACCGGTCTCGGTTCGAGCCTACGCACGCGCCAAAACCTTCGAGCTCTCTGTCGCCAACCGGGGCGAACCCATACCTCCCGAGCGCATCGCCCGCTTTTTCGAACCTTTCTATCGCGCCGAAGCCAGCACAAATCGGCAGGGCCTTGGCCTCGGCCTGCATATTGCTTCGGAAATCGCCCGCGAACACGGCGGGACTCTGGAGGCAACATCAGACGCGGGCGAAACGCGCTTCACGTTCAAGATGCCTGTGACAACCAAGCACCGGTCATAAAGAAGGCGGCCCGCGCGGGGCCGCCCTCCAGTTCGGTTCCGGGAACGCGAGCGAGCTATTGCAGCTCGGTGTAGGTGATCTTCCCGCTCGGGTCCTTCTTCCAGACGTACATCACGTAGTCGAGCCGCGTGACGTCGCCCTTCTTGTCATAGGTGAGGTCGCCGATGACGGTCTTGAACCTCATGCCGGAGTAGATTTTTTCGGCCACCTTCTTGGGATCGACCGACTTGGCCGCCTCCGCTGCCTGCTTCACGACCTCGACCGCGGCGTAGGAGTATAGCGTGTAGGCTTCGGGCTCGAATTTCATCGCCCGGAACTTCTCCACGATGGTCTTGGCCTCGGCCCGCTTGCGCGGATCGGGACCGTAGGTCATGAGCGTGCCTTCCACGCCCGGGCCGCCGATGACGGAGAACTCGTCGGAGACGATGCCGTCGCCGCCCATCAGCGGTGCCTTGACGCCCTGGTCACGCAGCTGGCGGATGATGAGTCCACCCGTGTCGTGCAGGCCGCCCCAGTAGACGAGATCGGCTCGCGCCGCCTTGATCTTGGAGGCGAGGGCGGAAAAGTCCTTGTCGTCCTTGTTGACGCCTTCGAACATCACCGGTTTCACGTTTTTGGCGGCCATGGCCTTGCGGGTCTCGTTGGCGAGCCCAAGGCCGTAGGTAGTCTTGTCGTGGATGACGACGACCTTCTTGCCGGCAAAGTTCTTGGCGATGTAGTTGCCGGCAACGACGCCTTGCTGATCGTCACGTCCGCAGGTGCGGAACATCAACAGGTTGGTGTGCGTGCGCTTGTCGTCGCCGCAGGGTCCGAGCTTGCGATCGGTGACGCAGGGATTGGTGGCCGCCGGGCTGATCGCCAGCATGCCGTTGTCCTTGTAGACCAGTGAAGCCGGGATGGTGACGCCGGAGTTGAAGTGGCCGATCACGAACTTGATGCCATCGCCGACGAATTTGTTGGCGACCGAGACACCTTCCTTGGGATCGGCACGGTCATCGCCGACGACGAGTTCGATCTTCTGGCCGAGAATTCCGCCGGCTGCGTTGATGTCCTTCACAGCCTGTTCGGCACCGTTCTTGAGCTGAGCCCCGAACGCGGCACTGCCGCCCGTGATGGGACCGGCGACCCCCATCTTGATCTGGGCCGAGGCGGTGCTCGTGCCCGCGGCAAACAGCGCCACCGCGGCCAAGCCCAACCAACGCGCTCTAAACATCCAAAAACCTCCCTTGTTGCGAAGCACTCAAACCGTCCACGCCTGCGTCCCGCGGCGCGAAAAGCGTGACCAATGATTGAACGAAAGTCGTAGGAAGTCACGCGCATTTGCGCGTGCACCGCGAAGAGGCACCAGGGGTCGCATAAGTACGGAGGACAAGCAGCGTGGCGGCCGTGATCGTTCGGCGCAGACTTTCGGTCGGGAATGCAGCTTGGCGCGGAACCGGCGTGCCCGATCGGCGCGCGCCGCCGCCGTTTCGCGTATGCGAGCAACCGCGGGAGGCGCCCGCTTTTTGAGCGCAGACGAAGAAATGCTGTATCGTTGGGAAATGATGCCCCGTGTTGCAAATGTTGGCAGGGCGGAAGCGGCGGACATGCGCAAGAGCCGGCGCAAGACCTTGCCGGCGATGTTTGCCTGCGCTGTGGGCTTTCTCGCAGCCTTGCTGCCCCTGGCGACGGTGAGCACCGGGCAGGAGCGGGGTGCGGGGGACAAGCCGGCCCTGCTGATCGACATCTCAGGTGCCATCGGCTTCGTCTCGGCTGCTTATCTTGCCAGGGCAATAGAGCAGGCGAACACGCGAGCCGCGCCCGTCCTGGTCGTACGCATGGACACCCCCGGAGGGCTGCTGAGTTCGACGCGTGAGATGATCCACGCGATCCTCGCTTCGCGTGTGCCGGTCGTCATGTACGTCGCGCCCAACGGCAGCAGGGCGGCAAGCGCAGGCACCTATTTGCTCTATGCCGCGCACGTGGCCGCCATGGCGCCTAGCACGCACATGGGCGCTGCGACGCCGATCGCGTTGTCGCCGGGGTTGCCGGGAACCGCGCCCGCCAAGCCGTCCCCGGGCTCGGACAAGCAGCCCGATACCGATCCATCCGCGGTATCCGCCCGCAAGAGCGTCAACGACGCGGTAGCCTATATCCGGTCGCTGGCGGAAATGCGCGGTCGCAACGCCGAGTGGGCCGAGAAGGCCGTGCGCGAGGCAGCCACGCTCACCGCGTCCGCTGCGCTCAAGGAGCGCGTCATCGACGTGATCGCCAAGGACGTGGACGACCTGCTCGCCCAGATCGATGGGCGCACCGTCGCCACGCCGGCCGGCGACGTGCGCCTGGACACCCGGGGCCGGAAGGTCGTCACGCTCGAGCCGGACTGGAAGATGAAAGTGATGTCGGTCATCACCGATCCGAACATCGCGCTGATCCTGATGATGATCGGTATCTACGGCATTCTGTTCGAGTTCTGGAGCCCCGGGGCGATCGCACCGGGCGCCGTGGGCGGCATCAGTCTCATCGTCGCTTTGACCGCGCTTTCGGTTCTGCCGGTCAGCTTCGGCGGCCTTGCCCTTCTCATTTTCGGAATCGCACTGATGGTGGCCGAAGCCTTCACCCCCAGCTTCGGCATCGCCGGCCTCGCCGGGATCGTTGCGTTCGCGCTGGGAGCACTATTCCTGTTCGACCCGCAGCAATCGGACGTGCCCATTGCCGTCTCCTGGCAGGTCATCGCGGGCCTCGCAGTCTTGAGCGCCGCGTTCTTCGCCGGGGTCCTGGGTCTCGCCGTCCGGGCGCGCCGCCGGCCCGTGCGGATCGGGGGAGATGATCTGGTCGGCAGCACGGGCGTGGTCGCGCGATGGGCGGAGAACTCAGGGGTCATACAGGTCGCCGGCGAGCTGTGGGAGGCGCGATCGGGGCAGGCGTTCGCCAAGGGGCAGAAAGTACGGATCGTCGGCCGCACAGGGTTGACGCTGTCAGTCGAAGCCAGCAGCTGAAGCAGGAGCCGCCATGCCAGACACGCAATCTTTCCTGACCCTGTTCTCGGGCATCGTGCCGTTTCTGATCATCGTCGCCGTTGCCGTATCGTCCATTCGCATCCTGCGCGAGTACGAGCGCGGTGTGGTGTTCCTGCTCGGCCGGTTCTGGAAGGTGAAGGGCCCGGGCATGGTGGTCATCGTGCCGTTCATCCAGCAGATGGTACGCATAGACCTGCGCACCCGCGTGCTCGACGTGCCACCCCAGGACGTGATTTCGAAAGACAACGTGTCGGTGAAGGTCAACGCGGTCGTCTACTTTCGCGTCGTCGACCCGGAAAAGGCGGTCATCCAGGTCGAACTCTTCGAGAGCGCAACGAGCCAGTTTGCGCAGACCACGCTGCGGTCGGTGGTCGGGCAGCACGACCTCGACGAGATGCTGGCGGAGCGGGAAAAGCTCAACGTCGAGGTACAGCGGATCCTCGATGAACGGACGGACGCCTGGGGCATCAAGGTGAGCAATGTGGAGCTCAAGCACATCGACCTCAACGAGACCATGATCCGCGCCATTGCCAAGCAGGCGGAGGCCGAGCGGCTGCGGCGCGCCAAGATCATCGATGCGGAGGGCGAGCTGCAGGCGGCCGAACGTCTCGCCCAGGCCGGAGAAATTCTCTCCAGGCGGCCGGAGTCCATGCAGCTACGCTACCTGGGCACCCTCCTCAACATTGCGGGAGAGAGGACCACCACGATCGTGTTCCCGCTGCCCATCGATCTGGCTAGCTCCCTGGGTGTGGGCCAAAGCAAGAAGGACACGTAGGACGCCGCGCCTAGGTGCGCCGCCGCCAGTGCAGTGGCCCGGCCCGCTGGTATAGCCAGTGGTACTGGCGCACCATCTGGTGCACGCGTTGCAGCCGGTATCCCAGGGCGGCGGCAGTAAACACGACGATGAAATCCACGATCAGGTTCTGCAGCGAAAGCATAGGCTCCTCGAAGAGCGCGTAGTGGAAGAAGCGCACCGTGCAGGCGATGCCGAAACAGTAGAAAGCGAGCTGCCAGAACGGACGCCAGGTCTGCGCGATGGCACGCCCGGTCATGAACGTCCCTGATCCCCCGATGATGACGGTGACCAGCAGGAACACCCAGCCGTTGCCTGTGTCATAGAGCCATTCGGGCACGTCGCGTCTCCTTCAATGACGTCCGCCCTCGAGGTAGGCGGCGCGCACCTCGGGGTTCGTCAGCAGCTCCTTACCCGTGCCGGTCAGCGTGATGGTGCCGTTGACCATCACGTAGCCACGGTGCGCGAGCCGCAGCGCGTGGAACGCGTTCTGCTCGACGAGGAAAATCGTGATGCCCTGCTTGTTGAGCTCGCGGATCACATCGAAGATGCGCTTGACGATCAGCGGCGCCAGCCCCAGCGAGGGCTCATCCAGCAGCAGCAGGCGCGGCCGGCTCATCAGCGCGCGGGCAATGGCCAGCATCTGCTGCTCACCGCCCGACAGCGTGCCGCCGCGCTGGTCTAGGCGCTGCTTCAATACAGGAAACATCGCGCAGATGCGCTGCAGATCTTCCTCGAAGTGTGCGCCCTCGTCGATCATGGCGCCCATCTGCAGGTTCTCCCGAACGGTCATGCGCGGGAAGACGCGCCGCCCTTCCGGCGACTGGGCGATGCGCAGGCGGGCGATGTCGTGCGTCGGCATGTCCGTGATATCCTGCCCGCCGTAGACGATGCGTCCTTCGCGCGCGCGCGGATCGCCGAAGATGGTCATCATCAGCGTCGACTTGCCGGCGCCGTTGGCGCCGATCAGCGTGACGATCTCACCTTCGCTCACGTCTATATCGACGCCTTTCAGCGCCATGATGTGGCCGTAGTAACTTTTGACGCCCTCGATGCGGAGCAAAGGCTCGCTCATCGGGCGATCTCCGCCTCGATCTGTTCCACCTCCTCGTCCTCCACCCCGAGGTAGGCGGCGATGACCTTCGGGTCGTTGCGCACGAAGTCCGGCGGCCCGTCGGAGATCTTCTGCCCGTAGTCGAGCACCACCACGTGATCGGAAATCTCCATCACCACGGACATGTCATGCTCGATCAGCAGGATGGAGGTGTCGTGCTCGTTCTTGATGGCCCTCAACAGGGTTTTCAGCTCGGCGAATTCCCGCGGATTGAGACCGGCAGCCGGCTCGTCGAGGCACAGCAGCGCCGGCTCCGTGCAGAGCGCGCGGATGATCTCCAGACGCCGCTGCGCGCCATAGGGCAGGTCGCCGGCGGGATCGTCGGCGCGATCGATCAGCGCGACCTTCTCCAGCCAGTATCGGGCGCGCTCCACCGCCTGCGCCTCCGCCGCCCTGTAGCTTGGCGCGCCGGCAAGCCCAAGCACGGTCCAGCCCGAGGCTTGCATGAGGCGGTTGTGCTGCGCGACGACGAGGTTCTCCAGCACCGTCATGCCGGGAAACAGCCGAATGTTCTGGAACGTGCGGGCGACCTTGGCACGCGCTGCGATCTCGAAGTCGGGCATGCGCTCCAGGAGGAAGACGGAGGCCGAGGGCGTGGACTGCCATTTGCGGCTTGAGGCCGTAGTTGCATCGATGTCGGTCTGCCGCGGCTGACCCTGCGGTGCCAGGATAATGCGTCCGGCGGTCGGCTTGTAGAAACCGGTGATGCAGTTGAAGACGGTCGTCTTGCCGGCGCCGTTGGGGCCGATGAGCGCGGTGATCTCCCCGCGCCGGGCATTGAATGAGAGGTCGTCGATCGCCACCAGCCCGCCGAAGCGCATGGTGAGGTGCTCGACGGCGAGCAGCGGAGCGGGGGCAGCAGCGGCCATCAGCCGTGGCCCTCGCCGACGAGGTCGCCGCGGATGGCGCGACGCCGGCGCAGGAACACGGTGGGCATGCGCGTCGAGATCAGGCCGCGGGGCTTCCAGATCATCACCAGCACCATGGCGAGGCCGAAAAGCAGTAGGCGATACTGGGTCGGCTCGAAATCGGGCCCGAACACGCGCTTGAGAAAATCGAGCTCCCGCAGAAGCTCCGTGCCGCCGATGAGCACGACGGCGGCGATCGCCACGCCGAACTGGCTGCCCATGCCGCCGAGGACGACGATGGCGAGGATCAGCGCGCTTTCCGAGAAGGTGAAGCTCTCCGGCGTGACGAAGCCCTGCCCTCGGGAGGCCACGTAGAAGGCACCGGCAAAACCGCCGAACATCGCACCGAGCGAGAACGCGGTGAGCTTGGTGTTGGTTGTGTTGATGCCGAGCGCGCGGCAGGCAACCTCATCCTCGCGCAGCGCTTCCCAGGCGCGTCCGATGGGCAACCGCCGCAGGCGAACCGTCACGAAGTACGTGACCGCCACCATCGCGAGGATCACGTAGAACTGGAAAACGGTGCGGTGGATGGAACTGTACTCGAGGCCGAAAAAGGCCGCGAAGCCATCCTCCGACTCCTCGAAGGGCAGGCCGAAGAAGCTCACGCGCGGCACGCCCGAAATGCCCGCATAACCCCGCGTCAGGTCGACCCAGTTGATGGCGACGAGGCGGATGATCTCGCCGAAGGCCAGGGTGACGATGGCCAGGTAGTCGCCGCGCAGGCGCAGCACCGGAAACCCGAGCAGGACGCCCCAGAAGGCCGCCAGGATACCCGCGATCGGCAGGCACACCCAGAAGCCCAGGTCATAGTGCGTGGAGAGCAGCGCGAAGGCGTAGGCGCCGATCGCATAGAACGCCACGTATCCGAGGTCGAGCAGCCCGGCCAGCCCGACCACGATGTTGAGGCCCCAGCCCAGCATCACGTAGATGAGGATCTGGATGGCAAAATTGTCGACCCACTTGATGGCGCCTGCCCGCCCCACGAGGGCGATGGTGAGGAATGGATAAGCAAACAGCAGGGCAAGCCCCGCGAGCGCCACCGCGCGGCGTAACGGCGAGGCGCCCTCTTCCGCTGTGATCGCAGCAACGGGCTTGCGCTGAAACTTAATTGACGGGGCCAGCAGGTAAATCAGCCGCCCCGCGAACGCCATCAGCACCAGCACGGCGACCAGGCCCCAGCGCTCGGACAGGACGAGCTGGTTGCTCATCGTCTGATCGGTGCGATAGGCGATGATGGGGATCGAGAGCCCGAGCGCCAGCAGGCCGGTTCCGGCAGCATCCTTCACCGCCGCCCCGATCCCGTGCCGTGCACCGGCTTCGGCGGCCATCGGCGCTAGACCTTCTCGACGTCGGGCCGGCCGAGCAGGCCGGAAGGCATGAACACCAGCGTGATGACAAGAATGGAGAAGGTCGCCACGTCCTTGTAGTCGGTCGAGAAGTAGGCCGACCACAGCGCTTCGACGAGGCCGATGAGAAGCCCGCCGAGCACGGCGCCCGGCAGCGAGCCGATGCCACCGAGCACCGCGGCGGTGAACGCCTTCACGCCGGGGATGAAGCCATCGTTGAAGTGCACCACCCCGTAATAGATCATGAACAAGAGGCCGGCGACCGCAGCGAGCGCCGCACCCATGATGAACGTGATCGAGATCGTTCGGTTGACGTCGACGCCAAGCAGCGCCGCCATGCGCCGGTCCTGCTCGCAGGCACGCTGCGCCCTCCCGATCGGCGTCTTCTGCACGACGTACCAGAACGCCAGCAGCAGCACCGCCGTCACGGCGACGATCAAGATCTGCTTGTGCGAGAGCGTGATCACGAAGTCCGTGCCGTCCCCGAAGTTGATGACACCTGTGAGAGTGGTCGGCGCCGGCTTGTTGCGCGGGCCCTGCGCCACCTGGACCATGTTGGATAGAAAGATCGACATGCCGATCGCCGAAATCAGCGGCGCCAGGCGGAACGAGCCGCGCAAAGGCCGGTAGGCGAGCCGCTCGATCGCCCACGACCAGAGCGATGTAAGCAGCATGGACAGAATGAGCACGATGAACAGGGCGACGGAGAGGAAGCCGAGGCCGAATATCTGCGTGAAAACGAGTAGAAGCATCAGGGCGATGAACGAGGACAGCATGAACACGTCGCCGTGGGCGAAGTTCACCATGCCGATGATGCCGAACACCATCGTGTAGCCGATGGCGATGAGGCCATAGATGGAGCCGAGCGTGACGCCGTTGATGAGCTGCTGGATGAAGTATTCCACGGCCGCCGGTCTCTGCCCTCTCCCCTGAGTCGCCGATCAGGCTAGCAGCGGCGCAAGGCTGCTACAACGCGGTACAATACGGGGCCGTGCCGTATTCACGAGGCGTGTGCACCGCGATCTGGGCAGCGGGCGCGCCATAAGGCGACGCACCTCGCCGCGTAGCGCCGGCAGCAACTCCGTCTCGAACCAGGGATTGGCCGTAAGCCAGCCATTGTTGCGCCAGGAGGGATGGGGCAGGGGCAAATAGCGCGGCCGCTTCCGCGCTTGCAGCAGGGTGCGCCAGTCCTGGACCGTTCGGGTCATGCCGGCGCCGCCCGGTTGGCCCAGGTGCCACCGCTGTGCGTAGCTGCCGACAAGCAGGACCAGTTCCAACTGCGGCATGGCGGCGAACAGACGCGCGTGCCATGCGCGCGCGCATTCCTTGCGCGGCGGAAGGTCGCCGCCGGCCGCATCATGGCCGGGGAAGCAGAACCCCATGGGCACGATGGCGACGCGCGTGGTGTCGTAGAACGCGTCCGGCGTGACATCGAGCCAGGCCCGCAGCCGGTCACCGGACGGATCGGTGAACGGCGTGCCCGATGCATGGACCCGCGTGCCGGGTGCCTGGCTGCAAATGCATAGGCGCGCGGTTGCGCTGGGCCTGAGCACCGGGCGCGGCTCGTGCGGGAGCGGTTTGCCCGCGGGCGTGTCCCTGCAGATGCGGCAGCCCTGGATCTCGCTGAGAAGTTCCGCAAGAGCCTTTGTTGCCGCCGCGCTCATACGACGACGGTGAGACCGTCCTCGGCGAGCAGGACGCGCGGGTCGGTGACGTCGCGGCTCCGCTCGAGCATCCCCTTGGCCATGTGCGTGAGCATGACGCGCTTGGCGCCGATGCGGTCGAGGTTTGCTTCGATGATTTTCCAGGCGAGATGATAGCGGGGCACGCCGTCGAACTGGTAGCACTCCATGATGTAGAGGTCGGCGCCGCTGCCCGCCGGTACAAGATTTTCCACCCACTCGGTGTCGCCGGTGAAACTCAGCACCTCGCCGCCGATCTCGAAGCGCAGTGCGTACGAGGGTGCGCCGGAAGGATGCTTGCCTTCGAAGGCAGTGACGCGGATGCCGTCAACTTCGACCGGCGTCCCCGCCACAAGCTCGCGGAAGGTCAGCGCGTAGCGTCGCTCCACGCCGGTAGAGCCTGCAAACAGTGCTTCCGCCGCCGTGATGAAGCGCGCCTCGATGCCCGGAGGCCCGACAACGGTCAGCGGCGTCGTCCGCTTGCCGACGTGCTGCGCGTGCAGCATCCACCACACGAGACCTGCGTAGTGGTCGCCGTGCAGGTGGGAGATGAAGATGGTCGGGACGGAGTTGGGGTCAATGCCGGCACGCGCGCAGCCGATGAGCGCGGTGGCACCGCAATCGATGAGGAAGCGACCCGAGGCATGCTCGGCAAGGTAGCAGGTCTGCAGGCGCCCGCCCGAGCCGAACGCATCCCCGCAGCCGACTACCGTCAGTTTCATGCGCAGCCCTCCTGCGCGCCAAGCCGCATACGTGACCTCAAGCCTTCGCGCTCGGCCGTGCCGAGACCTCGTTGTACCAACGGTCGAGGTTCTTGAGGTCGGGCGAACGCTGGATGCGCGCCACCCTCATGAAATCGATGGCAACCAGGGCGGTGATATCAGCCACAGAGTAGTCGTTGCCGGCGATATACGGCCGCCGGGATAATTCCTGATCCACGAACGCCAGCACCTCGAGCGCCTTCGGCTTGTTCGCCTCGCCCCATTCCTTGACCTGGGGAACCTCCAGCTGCGCCATCGCGGGATGCAGGTGGCGAAAGGCCTGCGCGACGCTGGCGAGCAAGCCGAGCTCCATGCGCCGGTTCCACATCTCGACCTGGGCCTTGCCGAGAGCGCCCTTCCCGAAGAGCGGCGGGTCCGGCTTGATTTCCTCCGCATACCGGCAGATTGCCACCGTTTCCGATATCGCCGTCCCGTCGTCGAGGATCAGCACGGGCACACGCTGGAACGGGTTGATCTTCGGTGAACTCGGGCGTCTTCAGCGCCCCCTTCATGAGGTCGAGATCCTCGTAGGGTACCTCGATGCCCTTCTCCGCCAGGAAGATGCGCACCCGGCGGGGGTTCGGGGCGGTCTTGGTCTCGAGGATCTTTTTCATGAAGCGCTCCAGGGAGGATCGGCAACTCGTAAATGAGGGCGGTTGCGGGCGCAAGTTGAACGCCAGAGCAAGCATTTGACCTGCATAACTTCTCGTAAATCAATAACTCGTTGTTACAACTGATTGCCGTTAAATCAGAATTTATCATTTTAGATAGAAATTAACGGCGCCTGAGCGACTGCACCCTCGCGGAACACTGCCCCACTGCCATGTCCGACCCCGTGAACGAGACCATACCAGAGGGCCAAGCCGCAATCGAAGCGGACCCACGGCCGCCGCGCGCACGGGATGCGCGGACGCACACGCAGGAGCGGGTGCGCGAGGTGCGCGCGCGTCTATCGCAAGGCTCCACCATCAAGCCGGAGTTCGAATACGAACTGCTCGCCATGTTCGCGCGCAACGAGCTGTCCGCGCGCGTCACGCTGCCGCTGCTGGCGCTGGTCTTCTCGCTCGCGTCGATGTTCTGGGCGCCGGTGCTGCAGGCCTCCGCGTGGCTGGCGATGGTGATCTCGGCCAAGTTCTTCATGATCTCGGCCTGCCGCACGTTCCTGGCCGAGCCGCGCAGCAAGGCCAACATCGGCCGTTGGCGCCGTACGTTCACCTTGCTCGAGCTGGCGAACGGCGTGACCTGGGGCGGCATTGCCGTCGTGGGCGTCGGCGCAGCCGATGCGGCGAGCCACGTCTTCATGCTGGCATCGCTCATCGTGCTGCTGGCGATCCGCATGACGTTCGCGTCGGCGGTGATGCCGATCCTGTACGCCGGCACCATCCCCATGACGGTCGCCATCGTGTCGCGCCTGATCGTGCAGGGTCATCCGTTCTACCTGGCGATGGCGGCGATGGCGATCGGCCTGCACGTCTACTTCGTGTTCCTGGCAAAGGGCCTCAACTCCACCTCGCTGGCGATGCTCGAGTTTCGCGCCGAGAAGGACGCGTTGATCGCGGAGATCGAGGAAGAGAAGGCGATCTCCGACGAGGCCCGGCGGCGGGCGGAGGCAGCCAACGTGGCCAAGTCGCGCTTCCTCGCCACCATGAGCCACGAGCTGCGCACGCCCCTCAACGCCATCCTCGGCTTCTCCGAGGTGATGAAGTGCGAATTGCTCGGTCCGGTCCAGAACGACAACTACAAGGAATACTGCCGGCAACATCCACGACAGCGGCCGCCACCTGCTGCAGCTCATCAACGAAATCCTCGACCTCTCACGCATCGAGGCCGGGCGCTACGAGCTGCACGAGGAGCCGGTGCGCCTCGCCGAGGTGGTGCGAGGACTGCCTGCGCCTGCTGAACCTGCGCGCCGAGAGCAAGGGCCTGCATGTCGGCCTGGACTTCGACAGGCGGCTCGGACAGCTGTGGGCGGACGAGCGCGCCATCCGCCAGAGTCTGCCTCAACCTGCTGACCAACGCGATCAAGTTCACCCCGCGCGGCGGGCACGTCGACATCATCGTGCGCAACACGCCCGAGGGCGGCCAGATGCTGTCGTGAAGGATACGGGACCCGGCATCCCGAAGGAGGAGATGCCGAGGGTCATGCAGGCCTTCGGCCAGGGCTCGCTCGCACACCAGACAGCGGAGGGCGGCACGGGCCTCGGCCTGCCGATCGTCCAGAACCTGGTGCGAGCTGCACGGCGGCACGTTCGAGCTGCATTCCGAGCTGCGCAAGGGCACGGAGGCCGTGGTCGTGTTGCCGCCGGGCCGGGTGCTGCGCGCCCATGCCGCCGCTTGCAGCCGCTCGGACAGGAGCGCCATCGGCAGCCGGCGGGCTCCTTCTTCCAGCCACGGCGAGCCGCCTGGCGCGCGCGGGCGGCCGAGCTGGCGCAATCCCCAGCAGATCAGTGACTCAGTTCACCGGCCGATTGTCACGCCCCGATCCGGGTCCCTACATTGCTGTGCCGGTGCGGTGACACGCCCGGATATTTTTTCGCGCTTTCCGCGGGAGCCCATGGAAACGCCTTGTATCCATGTCTGCGTGATCGACGCGGTCCGGGCTATGTGCACGGGCTGCGGCCGGTCGCTCGATGAGATCGCGCGCTGGTCGCAGTTGACGGCAGAGGAGCGCGCAGCGTATCATGCGCGGCCTGCCCGACAGACGCCGGCAGGCGCGCCTCGGCGCGGAGAAGTAGACATGGGAGCGTGGATTGCCTTGTTGCTTCTGGTCATCGCGGGCCTCGCGCTGCTGCTGCGCGCGGATGCCGGATCGATCGCCGGCTTCGACCCTTCTGATTTCGCGGTGATCGTGGCGGGCGTGGCGCTGCCATCTTCATCGGCTCGTCGCTTGCCGGCAGCTACCGGGGGCGGGCGGGACAGGCGGCGCGCGACCTGGTGACGTGGGTGATGCTCGCCCTCGTGCTGGTTGGCGGCTACAGCTACCGGGATCAGCTGCTCGGTTTCGGGCATCGGGTGGTGGGTGAGCTGCTGCCGCCGGGATCGGCACTGCGTGGCGAGTCCCAGGTCGATGGCGAGCGCTCCGTAACGATCCGCAGGCGCGGCCGACGGCCATTTCATGGTCAAGACGGAGACCAACGGCATCTCGCTCAGCATGCTGGTGGACACCGGCGCCTCCACGGTTGTCCTCAAGCCGGCGGATGCCCAGCGGCTCGGCATCGACGTCGACCGGCTGCGCTACACGGTGCCCGTGCAGACGGCCAACGGCACCACCTATGCGGCCAGCGTGCGCCTGCGCAACCTGAGTGTCGGCAAGATCAGCCTCGACGACGTGGACGCGCTGGTCGCCAAGCAAGGAGCCCTTAAGGAAAACCTTCTCGGTATGAGTTTCTTAAGCCGCCTGCGCTCTTATGAGTTCACGAGCGATTATCTGACGC
Source organism: uncultured Alphaproteobacteria bacterium (assembly GCA_963782855.1). Lineage (GTDB taxonomy): Bacteria > Pseudomonadota > Alphaproteobacteria > Rhizobiales > Hyphomicrobiaceae > AWTP1-13. The sequence goes on from CAWALW010000045.1 coordinate 106,088, forward strand.
TGCGCAGCAGCTGACCTCCGGATATCAGCGCCAGTGCGGCGGTCGCGAATTGCGGGCGGCGCACATGGCTATGTCACCGGGAGCACGACAGGCGGCCACCATGGCGGCGGGCTGGGTCGCGGCCGCGGGCGTTGCGGCCGTGTGCATCGTCTATTTCAGCGAGATCCAGGACACGGCGCGCGCACTGGTCGGCATTGCGGCGCCGGGTGGCGTCGCGGCAGGTTGCCGATCAGGGAGCCCAGGAGCGCCCAGCCGGCAACCGCACGGTCGAGCTGCAGCGCCAACTCCCAGGGCCACTACTACACCAGCGCCGAGATCAACGGCCGACGCGATCAACGTGATGGTCGACACGGGCGCCTCGATGGTTGCGCTCACCTACGAGGATGCGCGCGCCATCGGCATCTTCGTGCGCGACAGCGACTTCACCATGCGCGTCAGCACCGCCAACGGCTACGCCCGCGTCGCGCCCGTGACGCTCGACCGCGTCAGCATCGGCGACATCACCGTGCGCAACGTGCGCGGCGCCGTGATGGAAGCCGGGCAAGCTCGGCACCACGCTGCTCGGCATGTCGTTCCTGGGCCGCCTGCAGCGCGTCGACATGCGCGCGGCACGCTGGTTCTGCAGGAGTGAGCGTGCCGGCTAGGCCTTCTGGCGCCGTTGCCTTGGCCGCGCTGATCTGCGTTGTGCAGTGCGGAAACCCATTCCGATCTGCGTTGAGTTCATGAAGGCCATGTCCATGCTCCCCAAGCCGCGCGCCGATCTGAAGCCCAACACGGCCGACTTCGAGCGCCTGCCGCTGGTCAAGCCGACCGGCTTTCGCGAGTACGACGCGCGCTGGCTGTTCCCGCAGGAGATCAACCTGATGGGGCTCAACGCCATCGGCCTGGGGCTCGCGACGCTGGCCGGCAGGCGCGGCGTGCCGAAGCGGTTCGTCGTCGGCCACGACTATCGCTCCTATTCGGCGAGCGTGAAGCAGGCGCTGATGATGGGCCTGCTCGCCGGCGGCGCGGAGGTGCACGACATCGGCCTCGCGCTGTCGCCGATGGCCTACTTCGCGCAGTTCGCGCTCGACGTGGAGGGCGTCGCGATGGTGACGGCCAGCCACAACGACAACGGCTGGACCGGCATCAAGATGGGCTTCCAGCGCCCGCTCACGTTCGGCCCCGAGGAGATGAGCGGCGCTGAAGGACATCGTGCTCGACGGCGAGGTGCGAGACCGCGCCCGGCGGCACGCTACGTGTTCGTGCCCGACCTGGCCGAGCGCTACATCAAGGCGCTCGCCAACCGGCCGAAGCTGAAGCGCAAGCTGAAGGTCGTGGCCGCCTGCGGCAACGGCACGGCCGGCGCCGTTCGCGCCGAAGGTGCTGGAAGCGATCGGCTGCGAGGTCGTGCCGCTCGACTGCGAGCTCGACTACACCTTCCCGCGCTACAACCCCAATCCCGAAGACATGAAGATGCTGCACGCCATCAGCGATGCGGTGAAGGCGCACGGGGCCGACGCTGGCCTCGGCTTCGACGGCGACGGCGACCGCTGCGGCGTGGTCGACAACGAGGGCCACGAGATCTTCGCCGACAAGGTCGGCGTGATGCTGGCGCGCGATCTCTCCGCGCAGCATGCCAACGCCGTGTTCGTCGCCGACGTGAAATCGACCGGCCTGTTCATGACCGATCCGGTGCTCATCGCCAACAAGGCGCAAGACGCTCTACTGGAAGACCGGCCACTCCTACATGAAGCGCTACACGCACGAGCAGAAGGCGCTGGTCGGCTTCGAGAAGTCGGGCCACTTCTTCTTCCAGCCGCCGCTCGGGCAAGGGCTACGACGACGGCCTCGTCGCGGCGATTGCCGTCTGCGACATGCTGGAGCGCAATCCGGGCAAGTCGCTCGCCGATCTCAAGAACGCGCTGCCCAAGACCTGGGGCTCGCCCACCATGTCGCCGCACTGCGCCGACGAGGCCAAGTACGGCATCGTCGACAAGGTCACCGCGCAGTTCAAGGACGTGGCGGACAAGGGCGGCACCGTCGCCGGGCAGAAGATCCGCGACCTCGTCACCGTCAACGGCGTGCGCGTCACGCTGGAGGACGGCACCTGGGGGCTGGTGCGCGCCTCCTCCAACAAGCCGGAGCTGGTGATCGTGGTGGAGAGCCCGGTGTCGGAGGCCAACATGCGCGCCATCTTCGCCGACATCGACGGCCGGCTCGCCAAGTTTTCCGAAGTCGGCGAGTACAACCAGAAGATCTGAACGCCTGCGCCCGGGGCCGCGTGATGGCCGGCGAAGCTACTTCTTCGCGCGCTCCTGCATGCGCTGGAGGCAGGCTTTCCAGTCGTCCGCGGCGCCCAGGAACGGCTCGTAGCTGCCCAGCGTCACCTTGGCCTCCTTCGGCGTGCAGATGAGGTTCGCCGAGGGCACCACGTTCTGCCACACGTTGACGGTGTTGGCGTAGAAGTTGCGCGGGTCGTAGTAGGCCGAGATCGACCACCAGGCGCTGTAGCCGAGTTCGTCGAGCATCGCGCTCAGCCCCTGCGATGCGCCGGGCTCGTTGTTCTCCACGTACAGGAACGGCCGGCAGCGTCCGATCAACTCGCGCGCGCCCGCAAGCGCCTGCGGCTCCATGCCCTCGATGTCGATCTTGATGAGGCGGCAGGATGAAAGGCCAAGCGAGTCGAGCGTGACGACGCGGCACGGTCTCGCCGGCCTGCGCATCCTGCGATAAGGCCACGGCGCTGAAATTGAAATGCGTGTCGGCCGGCGGCATCGGCGGCAGCCGGATTTCGCTCGCCGCCTCGCCCACCGCCTTCTGATGACAGAACACGTTCTCGAGCGCGTTGAGGGCGACGTTGCCGGCCAGCATCTGGAAGTTGCGGCGTTGCGGCTCGAAGGCGTGCACGGTGCCGCCGGGGCCGACGAGATTGGCGAATGCGACCGTGTGCGTGCCGATGTTCGCGCCGGCGTCGATGACCGTATCGCCGAGCCTGACGAACAGCCGCAGGAGCTGGATCTCGAACTCGCACCACTCGCCGTAGAGGTCGAGCCCGCGCCCGACGAAGGCGTCGTTGCGATTGTACATGAACAGGCCATGCTTGCAGCGCTTGACCGCCATGTGCCTGTGCTCGACCAGGTAGGGAGACTGCATGGGCTAGCCTGCTGTTTGCCGGCGCAAGGAAGCGCGTGCGCCGTCTGACCCAAAGAACTGGGATGCCGAGGTGCCGCCACGAGGCGCGGCAAACCGGTGAGGTGGTCCGGCTGGGCGATGCTAGCCCGATTGGCGCGCTGCCCGGAACGGCGTGGCGGCAACATATTGGCGCCTTTACCCTTTACCCGCGCGCGCGGGATATGGTTCGAGCGCTCCGGGGTTTGACGCTGGCGAGGGAAAGCCGGGGGATTTGAATGCACGAAGACCTTCAATACGCCGTCCTGCACGAGTTCGTGGAACCTGCACGGCGCAACCTGTCCCAGGGAAGCTGGGACTACCTGATGGGCGGCGCCGAAACCGAGACGACGCTGGAGCGCAACCGCCGCGCGCTGGACTCCCTCGCCTTCCGCCCGCGCGTCTTGCGCGACGTCGAGAAGGTGAGCACGCGCGCCAAGGTGATGGGCGTCGACGTGCGCCTGCCGGTCATCCTGGCGCCGATCGGCTCGCTGCAGGATTTCTCTCCCGGCGGCGGCATGGGCCCGACGAGAGCGGCGGCAAAATTCGGCGCTCTGCACATGCTGAGCTCGGCGTGCGCTCCGGGACTGGAGGCGGTCGCGCAGTGCGTCGACTACCCCAAGATCTATCAACTCTACGTCCGCGGCGACACGGCCTGGGTCGAGGACCACATCACCCGCGCGATTGCCAACAAGTACGTCGCGCTGTGCCTGACCGTCGATCTCGACTACTACGGCCGACGCGAGCGCGACCTGGCCAAGCGCCACCTGACGACTTCGCGCCGCTCGAAGCCGGCGGACCATTTCCAGGCGCGCTTCGCCTGGGCCGACGTCGCGAAGCTGAAAGCCAAGTTCAAGATCCCGTTCATCCTGAAAGGCATTGCCACCGCGGAGGACACCAGGATCGCGATCGAGCACGGTATCGAGTTCATCTATGTCTCCAACCACGGCGGCCGGCAGCTCGACCACGGCAAGGGCTCGGTCGATGTGTTGCCGGAGATCGTTGAGGCAGCAGGCGGCAAGGCCGAGATCATCGTCGACGGCGGCGTGATGCGCGGCACCGACATCGTCAAGGCCATCGCACTGGGAGCCAACGCGGTCGGCATCGGGCGCCTGCAAGGCCTGGCGCTGGGTGCCGGTGGGGAGGCGGCGGTCGTGCGCATGCTGGAGCTGCTGGAGGACGAGGTGACCCGCTGCCTCGGCCTGTTGGGCGTCAACTCGTTCAGCGAGTTGAACCCGAGCTACGTCGCCAAGGCCGAGCCGCTGGGACGGTCGTGGCTCGACAGCGCCTTCCCCCTGCTGAAAGAGGGATACTGAGGCTCGCGAGCCTCCCGTCACGCGTGAAATCCCAAAGCACGTTGTCGCTGGCCGCGCCATTGGCGTTGCGGTGTGCGTATCCGGCAACCTATACACGCGCAGTCACGCGCAACGCTCGAGGCCCGCAATGCGCCCGGAAGAGACGCTGAGGCAGCCGTTTCCTCATTCGCTGCCGAAAGACAAGATCAAGATCCTGCTGCTGGAAGGCATTTCCGACACGGCGGTCAATGCTTTCAGGTCGGCAGGCTACACGGAGATCGACCGGCGCGCGAAGGCGCTCGACGGCACCGCGCTCCGTGAGGCGCTGGGCAGCATCCGCCTGCTCGGCATTCGCTCGCGCACGCAGATCACCGCGGAGGTCATCGAGGGCATCAGGTCGGTGGTGGCGATCGGCTGCTTCTCGGTCGGCACCAACCAGGTCGACCTTGCCGCCTGCCAGACGATGGGCATCCCCGTCTTCAACGCGCCGTTCTCCAACACGCGCTCCGTGGCGGAATTGACGATCGCCGAGATCATCATGCTGATGCGGCGCATCTTCCCGAAGTCCCAATCTGCGCACGCCGGCGGCTGGGACAAGAGCGCTGCCGGCTCCAACGAGGTGCGCGGCAAGACGCTCGGCATCGTCGGCTACGGCAACATCGGCACCCAGCTTGCGGTGCTGGCGGAGGCCATCGGCATGCGCGTGATCTACTACGATCACACCGACAAGCTCCGCCACGGCAACGTCGAGCCGGCGGAAAGCCTTGGTGAGCTGCTGACCAAGTCTGACATCGTGAGCCTGCACGTACCCGAGACGCCGGCCACGCACGGCATGATCGGCGCCCCCGAGATCGCGCAGATGAAAGACGGAGCGATCCTCATCAACAACGCCCGCGGCACCGTCGTCGACCTCGATGCGCTGGCATCGGCGCTGCGCGAGAAGAGAGCTGGCCGGCGCGGCGATCGACGTGTTTCCGTCCGAGCCGTCCTCCAACGCGGACAAGTTCGCGAGCCCCCTGCAGGGCCTGGACAACGTCATCCTGACCCCGCACGTCGGCGGCTCGACCGAGGAGGCGCAGGAGCGCATCGGCGCGGAGGTCGCGCGCAAGCTCGTGGAGTACTCCGATGTCGGCTCGACCGTCGGCGCGGTGAACTTTCCGCAGGTGCAGCTCTCCCCGCGGCCGGCGGGCACGCGCTTCATCCAGGTGCAGCGCAACCTGCCGGGCGAGCTGGGACGTCTGAACGAGGTGTTCGCCCGGCACAAGGTCAACATCGCCGCGCAGTATTACGAGACGGCGGGCGACCTCGGCTACGTCGTACTCGACGCGGACGGTACGGTGACGGATGCCGAGGCCATCGTGAAGGAAATCCGCGCGCTCCCCGGCACCATCCGTGCGCGCATGCTGTATCGGCGCGCGTAGGGTAAATTCTGCCGGGCCAGCAGAGATGTAAGCGAAGTTCCGAGGCTGGCCCCGGTTGCCAGATCAACACTCGCGGCATAGCCGGAGCTTGCCCGGATGCGGGCGGAGCGCCTATGAAATGGGCATGGCAACCGCATCCGCATTACCGGACGGCAGGGCCGAGAGACACCGGCGCGTCGCCGCGCGCGACCTTCTCACTTCCGAGCAGCTGGCCGAGTTGCGCGAGCGCTCGCTTTGGCGCGGCATCTGGCTCATCGCGCATGCCTGGATTGTCATCATCGGCTCGGTGGCGCTCGTTGCGTGGTGGCCGAACCCGCTGACGTTAGTGCTGGCGGTGCTGCTGATCGGCTCGCGCCAGCTCGGGCTCGCGATCCTGATGCACGACGGCGCGCACGGATGCTTCTCCAGGAACCAGAAGCTCAACATGGCGCTGAGCCAGTGGTTCTGCGCCTATCCCGATCTTTGCCGACACGCGCGCCTACCGGCACTACCACCTCCAGCACCACGCCCGCACGCAGCAGGAGGACGACCCCGACCTCATCCTGTCGAAGCCGTTCCCGATCACCAGGGCGAGCTATCGCCGCAAGTTCCTGCGCGACATCACGGGGCGCACAGGGTTCGACCAGCGGCGGGCGCAGTTGCGCAATGCGCTGGGCCATCCGGCTTGGCCGCTGGCGCGGCGGGCGACGCATTTCTGGGCGAAGCTCGGCCCGCAATGCGTCGTCAATGCCGTCCTGTTTGCGCTGTTCGCGACGGCCGGCGTGTGGTGGGCTTATCCGTTGCTGTGGGTGCTGCCGCTGCTGACTTGGCAGATGGTGATCACGCGCGTGCGCAACATCGCCGAGCACGCCGTGGTGGGCGATGCCGACGACCCGCTGCGCAATACGCGTACGACCCTTGCCAACTGGGTGGAGCGCGCGTTCGTGGCGCCCTACTGGGTGAACTATCACCTGGAGCATCACCTGTTCTTCTACGTGCCCTGCTACAACCTGCCCAAGCTGCATCGACATCCTGAGGACGGGGCCGCACGCCGAACGCATGGAGGTCGCACCGGGATACGTCGCCGTACTGCGCAAGGCGACGGCGCGGCCCGACCACGAGGACCGGCCGGGCGAGCGCAAGCACCACGCGCGCCGGAAGGCGAACGAGAACACCGCATCCGCCGGGCTTCTGATCTATGCATCCAAGTCTGGAGAAACGATGACGCTCGATCCCAAGGTCGCCGGCGCGCTGGCCGGCATTGCGACGGCCACCGTCACCACCGTCCTGTTGAAGAAGGGCCTGCGCAACGTCTGGATGCGCGGGACGCGGCCCGTTGCGCTCCGGCCAGCCGCGCATCGCCGGTCGTGCCTTCACGCTGCGCTTCGTGCCCGCGCGCGAGGATCTGGCGACGCCGGAGTCCTGGTCGTCGCCCAAATCCACCCGCGCCGCCATCGAGGCGATGCCGGCAGGCTGCATCGCGGTGGCAGACGCGATGGGGGTCACCGACGCCGGCATCTTCGGCGACATCCTGTGCGCCCGCATGAAGAAGCGCGGCGTTGCCGGCCTGGTGACCGATGGTGTCATGCGCGACGTTGCGGGCGTGCTCGGCACCGGGCTTCCGGTCTGGTGCCAGGGCGTGGCCGCGCCGCCATCGGTTGCGGGCCTGACGTTCGTCGACTGGCAACAGCCGATCGGCTGCGGCGGCGTCGCCGTGTTTCCCGACGATGTTGTCGTTGTCGATGACGACGGCGCGGTGGTGATCCCGGCAGCGCTGCTCGACCATGTCGTGCGAGACGGCAGCGGATCAGGAGCAGCTCGAAGCCTGGATCATGCAGGAGGTCGAGAACGGCGCTGCCCTGCCCGGCCTGTATCCGCCGAATGACGGAGAACAAGGCGCGCTTTGCTGCGACGAAGAAAAGCAAATCCTGAGGCGGCGCCGGCCGCGCATCAGCCCCTCGATCATCGCCATCAGCGTTTCCAGCCTGTCCGCCTCGGCGGCCGGCTTGTCCCAGCGGATGCGATGGATGCGCGGGAAGCGCATGGCGACGCCCGACTTGTGCCGCGTCGACTTCTGCACGGCATCGAACGCGACCTCGAACACGAGCTCCGGGTGACACCGCTCGCACGGGGCCGAAGCTCTCCGTGGTGTGGTTGCGCACCCAGCGGTCGATCTGCAGCAGCTCCTCGTCGGTGAAGCCGAAGTAGGCCTTGCCCACCGGCACCAGCTCGTCGCGTCCGCCTTCCGTATTCGCGCGCCAGGCGCCGAACGTGTAGTCGGAGTAGTAGGACGAGCGCTTGCCCGAGCCGCGCTGGGCGTACATCAGCACGCAATCGAGCGTCAGCGGCGCGCGCTTCCACTTGTACCATTCGCCTTTGGGCCGGCCGGCGACATAGGGGCTGGCACGGCGCTTCAGCATGATGCCCTCGATGCTGGTGGCGCGCGTCTCCGACCACAGCCGATGCAACTCGTCCTTGTCCGAAACCTGGATGAGCGCCGAAAGGTCGGTGCGCGGCGGCCGAGCCTTCGCGTACCAGGCCTCCAGCCGCGCGCGGCGCTCGACGAACGGCAGCGCGCGCAGGTCCTCGCCCTCGATCTGCAGCGCATCGTAGAGGCGCACGTGGGCCGGGAACTGCTGCGAGCTGCTTCTCGGCTCACGCCCTTGCGGTTGAGCCGCTGCTGCAGGTCGTTGAAGGGCGCGACCTCGCCGTTGCGCACGACCAGCAGCTCGCCGTCCAGCACGGCCTCGAACCGCAATCCGTCGACCACATCGGGAAACGCGCCGCTGATGTCGTCGCCGGTGCGCGAATAGAGCCGCGCGCCCTCGCGCGTCGCCACGATCTGCACGCGGATGCCGTCCCATTTCCACTCCGCGGAGAACTGCGTCAGGTCGAGTGCCGCCCAGTCCGCGTCCTCCAGCGCGTGCGACAGCATCAGCGGCCGGAACACGGGCGCATTGGAGACGTCGGGCTTCGGCGCCCGCCCCTCCAGCCACGCGAACAGCGCCTCGTACGGCGGCGCGAGCCCGTGCCAGACCTCCTCGACATCGGCGACCTTGAAGCCGGCCATCTCGGCCACCGCCGTCTTCGCCAGCCGCGCCGATACGCCGACCCTGAGCGCGCCCGTCAGCAGCTTCAGCAGCGCCCACCGCCCCGTCGCATCGAGCCCGTCGAGCCAAGTTTCGAGGCGCGGTCCAAGATCGTTGCGCCCGATCAGCGCCAGCTCCGCGACGATGTCGGAGAGGCGAGGTGCGTCCGTCGATCCGCGCTCGAGCCAGTTCCCTCTCCCCGCTCGCGGGGAGAGGGTTAGGGTGAGGGGCGGCTGCCTGTTCCAACGTCAGAGTTTGCCGTGGCCCCTCACCCCGGCCCTCTCCCCGTAAGGACAGGGAGAGGGAGGTCCGCCTTCTCCCACACCAGCGCAATCGTCTCCGCCGTGTCGCCCACGTAGTCGCGCGAGAGTGCGAACAGCTGTGGGTCCATGCGGCGCGCCATCAATTCCGATAGCGTCCGCCGCAGCGGGAACGAGAACGGCAGCCCGTCCGTCAGCGCCGCCAGCGCCCAGCCCCGGTCCGGATCGGGCGTGGTGCGAAAGTAGTCCTGCATCAGCCGCAGCTTGCCGTTGCGGCTCGGGGTGTAGGACAGCCGGTCGAGAAGATTGGCGAACGCCTTCATTCGCCCTCCTCGTCCTCGTAGCCGAGCAGCGCCAGCGCGCGCCCGCGTTTGCCCATCAGGCCGATCTGATGCACCAGCGCGTCCTCGCGGCCGTGCGTGACCCACACTTCCTCGGCCTCGTGTCTCGGCAATGGTCTCGATCAGCTCCGGCCAGTCGCAGTGATCCGAGATGACGAGCGGTAGCTCCACGCCCGACTGCCGGGCCCGCGCTCGCACCCGCATCCAGCCCGAGGCGTAGGCCGTCACCGGATCGGTCAGCCGCCGCGACCAGCGATCCTTCAACTCGGAGGGCGGACACAGCACGACCTCACCCGGCAGCTTGTCTGGCGCGTCGGACACGAGAGCGAGCGGCCCAAGGCTGACACCCAGGGACTCGTAGAGGTCGCACATCGTCTTCAGCGCACCGTGCAGCCAGATCGGTCGGTCGTATCCGGCGGCGCGCAGCAGTGCGATCAGCCGCTGCGCCTTGCCCAGGCTGTAGGCACCGATGACGTGCGTGCGTTCGGTGAACGCGGCGAGCGAGGCGAGCAGCTTGGCGATCTCGCTGGTATCGGGCTCGTGCCGGAACACCGGCAGCCCGAAGGTCGCCTCCGTCACGAACAGGTCGCAGCGCACCAGCTCGAACGGCGCCGAGGTGGGATCGTGACGGCGCTTGTAGTCGCCGGATATGACGGCGCGCTGGCCCGCGTGCTCGATCACCACCTGCGCGCTGCCGAGAATATGCCCGGCGGGCACGAGCCGCACCGTCGCGCCGCCGAGGCTGATGGGCTCGTGATAGCGCAGGGCCTGGAAGCTGCCGGCGCAGGTCTCGCCCATCCGCGCCTTCATCACCGCGATCGTCTCCGGCGTCGCCAGCACGGCGCCGTGGCCCGGACGCGCATGATCGGAATGCCCGTGCGTGATGATCGCCCGATCCACCGCGCGGGTCGGGTCGACGTGGAAGCCGCCCGGCACGCAAAGCAGGCCCGCGATCGGGTTTCAGCCAGGTTTCGAAGGGTTGAGGGGGCATGGCGCGGGTCAATCAGGAAGCGGGCCCCTGAATATGGGGTTCGCAACGGTCGGATGCACGGCCTGGATAACCTGCGCTAGAGCGCCTTCAGTTGCCCTTGGCCGCCTTCAGCGCCTCGCGCTCGCCGTAGCGGGCGATGTGGAACCGCTGGAAGTTGCGGTCGCGCTCGTAGACCTTGTGCCGCACCCACACGAACAGGTCGTAGAAGGTGTCGGCGCCGAAGCCGAGCGGCAGGCGTTCGGTCGCTTCCAGTTCCCGACCCCACCTGCCGTCGAGACCCGTCAGGTCGTCCTTGAAGAACACCACCGTAGGCGTGAAGATCACGCCCCAGCGTTCGCCCAGCGCCTTTTCGCTCATGCGCTTGCCGTCGAAGTCGGTGACTTCGCGCGCGCCCCACAGGTTGAGCTGCAGCACGCGGAAGTTCTCGCGCACGTAGTCGTTGATGTATCTGCGCGACAGCACCTCGGTGTGCATGCGCTTGCAGTAGATGCAGCCCTGCTGCTCGAAGATGACCGCGAAGCGCTTGCCCTCCGCCTTCGCGTCGTTGAAGTCCTCGCGCAGGTCGAGGAACGACACGTTGAACCAGCTCTGCCGGTAATGCCCGTCGTCCTCGATGGCCTCGACGCGCGGCGTCTCCGGCCCGATCGGCGGCGGCAGCGATTGCGCGGCAGCCTGCGCATACAACCCGAACCAGAGCGCCATGCTCAACGGCAGGCCGGCCAGGGCGCGGAGGATACGTCGCTTCAGCATGCCCCCAATATAGTGCACCGGGTCCGGCATGCCGATGGGGTCGGAGTGCAGGTCCGGCATGGCAGGGGAGCGCAAACCGACTACTCGGCAGCGAGCAGCGCGGCCCCTTCGCCTTCGGCCATGCGCATGGCCTCCAGGAGCACGCTGGCCCCCGCCCCCTCTCGCGGACCCTGCTCCGCGATATGCCTGCGGAAGACGCGAGCCCTGGGGCGGGCGTGATAGAGCCCCAGGATATGCCGGGCGATGTTGTTGAGCCGCCCCCCTGCGCGCACGTGCGCCTCGGCATACGGTGCAAGTGCCTCGATGACCGCGCGTCGCGAGGGCATTTCCGTGACCGCACCGAAGAGCCGCCGGTCGACCTCGGCCAGCAGGTAGGGGTTCTGATAGGCGGCTCTGCCGAGCGCTACGCCGTCGACGTTGGCCAAGTGGGCATCGATGTCATCGAGGGTGGCAACACCTCCGTTGATGACGATCTCGAGTTCCGGGTGCGCGGCCTTGAGCCGGTAAACGCGCCCGTAGTCGAGCGGGGGGATTTCCCTGTTCTCCTTCGGAGACAGACCTTGCAGCCAGGCTTTGCGCGCATGCACGATGAACGTGCAGCAACCCGCTCCGGCTACGGTCGAAACAAACCGCTCCAGGTCTGCTTCGCTGTCCTGGTCGTCGATGCCGATGCGGCACTTCACCGTCACAGGCACGGACACGCGCGCCGCCATCGCCGCTACGCAACGCGCGACAAGCTCTGGCTCAGCCATCAGGCAGGCGCCGAACCTTCCTTCCTGGACGCGGTCGGACGGACATCCCACGTTGAGGTTGATCTCGTCGTAGCCGTAGCTCTGGCCGATCGCGGCGGCTTCCGCGAGCCGCGCCGGATCGCAGCCGCCGAGCTGCAGCGCCACCGGATGCTCCGCCCGATTGAAACGCAGCAGCATGTCCCGCTTGCCGTGCAGGATCGCTTCGGCGGTGATCATCTCCGTGTAGAGCAGTGCATGCGCGGAAAGCAGACGGTGGAAGTACCGGCAATGCCGGTCCGTCCAATCCATCATCGGCGCGACGCAAAAGCGGTGGCTCGGAGCAGTCATCAGAATCGAGAATTCCAGACCGGGCAGGCAAGCCGCCTGTCCCCTCATACAGGATCAGTCACAGCGCGCGCCAGCCTTGGCCAGCCGAGGTCCCTAACGCGCAAGCTCGGCGGGATCGAGAGGCAGCTTCACCGGGGCCTTGCGCTTGGCGGAGAGGTCGAGCGCCTTGGTCAGCATGAGGTTGCGGTGGGCCTCGCGGGCGGTTGCGGCCGGCGTCGGCAGCCCGAGCGAGACGCGGTTGAGCCAGGAGACGGTCTCGTCCGCCATCGGCCCGCGCAGTTCGCCGAGCGCCATATCGCCTGGCGGATAGGAGCCGAGGAAATCGACGAGCCGGCTCTTGTGGGGCGCGTAACCTTCCTCCTGCGGCTCGGAGACGGCCAGCACCATGTCGCGGTGGGTGTCGTCGATCGTCAGCACGCCGTGGGTGCCGTTGATGCCGACGTCGAGGCTGTAGACCGCGCCGGGCCATGTCACCGGCAGCGCCCAGGAGATGTTGAGGTGATAGACGGTGCCGTCGGAGAACATGATCATGCCGGCGGTCGCGTCGATGCCGCCGTAGAGCGGTCCCATCACCTTGTCGATCGAGCGCGCGTAGCATTCGACCGGCGTCTTCGCCTCCAGGTACCACATGCAGATGTCGAGCGCGTGCGTGCCGGAGATCACGAGCGGCGAGATGGTGGAAGGGTCGTCCGTGCGCTTGTAGTTGTCGATGGCCACCAGGCGGTTCATGAAGGCGCGGCTGGTGACGAGCGTCACGTCGCCCAAGGCCCCGGTGCGCACCTTCTCCTTGCCCGCGAGCCACTTGCGCCGAAAGCGCTGCGTGTAGCCCACTACCGCGTCGATGCCGGCCTTCTCGATCGCCTGCAGAACCTGGGCCGACTGCGCGAGGTCGGTGGCGAGCGGCTTCTCGATCAGCAGCGGCAGCCCGCGCTCCACGGCTGCGAGGATGGGCGCCACGTGCAGGTGCTCGTCGGTGGCGATGATGGCGGCCGTCACCTCGGGCCGGGCGAGCAGCTCGCGATGGTCCTGCGTGACGAAGTCGGCGCCGATCTTGTCGCCGACCTCGCCGGCCCGATTGGGGCTCTTCTCGGCAAGGCCGATCCAGCCGACGGACGGGTGCCGCGCCGCCACCTCGCCGCGGAACAGGCCGACGCGGCCGCCCCCGATAATGGCGAGGCCGATGCCCTTGGCGTTGCGATCTCTCATTCTCTCCCCCGGCGTGCGTTGGAATTGCTCGATGCCTGATGATGCCTAGCATCCGGACCGATCTGCTGTCAGCTGGCGAGATCGCATGCGGCGGGCGCATTTACCGGCTAGTGTGATAGCTGCGGGCGCGCCTGCGGGCCGCCCGCCAACGACGCGATAACTGGGGTGGGAGGAGAGAACGATGGGCCGCGTGTTTCAGTTCGCCATCGCGCTACTGTGGGCGTCAGCCATGCTACCGGCCGCGCAGGCGCAAACTCCCCCTGCCGCTCCGCCTCCCGTTCCGGATGGGCCTCGCTACATCGTCGCGTATGTGGACGTCAGGCCGGCGGAGAGCGTCAGCGCCGTCAAGGTGCTGCGCGCGTTGCGCGATGAATCGCGCCGCGCACCGGGCAACCTGCGCTCCGAGGCGCTGCAACGCTTCGGCCAGTTGAATCAGTTCGTACTGCTGACGGTCTGGAAGGATCAGGCGGCGGCGGACGCGCGCGCCAAGGCCGCGGCGACCGCAAAGCTTCTCGCCGAGATCAAGACGAATCCAGATCGCGCCCGTCGACGAGCGCACGCACTTTGCTCTTTCCGTCGGCCCGATGGACACGAAGGCCGCCGCATCGGCCATCGCGGTGGTGACGCCATGTCGATGTCATTCCCCCGCAGCGGGAGAACGGCACCGCATTCACGAAGCAGCTTGCCGACCTCAGTCGCAAGGAGGACGGCAACGTGCGCTTCGAGGCCGTGACCCAGACGAACAGGCAGAACCATTTCACCCTCATCGAGCTCTGGCGCGACCGCAAGGCGGCCGACGCGCATCTCGTCGCCGGCCACACGCGCGCCTTCCGCGAGAAGCTGGCGCCTGCGACCGGCGCGCTGCTCGACGAGCGGCTCTACAGGCTGCTGCCGTGAGCGGACCGGCGCCGGAGGCCGGAACGAAGGTTCTGCTCGGCGGCTATCAGGCCGAGACTTCCATCCTTACGCGCGCCCTGCGCCGAGCTTGCCGGGTCGCTCTCGCCGGATTCCGGGCGTCTCTTGGAACGTTCAAGTCGAGCGTGACGTCACCGCGCAGGGCAAGCGCGCCGTCGACCTGCTGACCATGGTGGAGGAGGGGAGCTGCAAGATCTGCTACTTCGCCTCGAGCTATCTCGTCGACCGCATTCCCGCGCTGGCCCGCTTCGACGAGCCGTTCGCCGTGACCGATCGCGCCCGCCTGTTCCGGGATCTCGACGGCGATCGAGGGGGCGCAGCTCGGGGAGGAAATTTCAGGGCGTACCGGCTATCGCGTGCTCGGCTACTGGGACAATGGCTTCCGCCACATCTCCAACCGGCTACGGCCGATCCGGCATCCGGACGACTGCCGCGGCATGCGCATCCGCACGCTCGCCAACGCCGGCTACCAGAAGGTGCTCGCCGCCGTCGGGTTCACGCCGCTCGTGATCGACGTGAAGGACCTGGTGCGCGCGGTGGAGACGAACGAGGTCGACGCGCAGGAAAACCCGCTCACCAATACCGTGCACTTCGGCCTGCACAGGACGCACAAGCATCTGTCGCCTGACTTCGCATTTCCACGGCGTCGCGCTGCTGCTCGCCAACCGCGCCTGGTTCGAGGCGCTCGCGCCCGCGCTGCAATCCGCCGTGCTGGCTGCGGCGCGCGACGCAACGGCTGCTCAGCGCCGGTTCGCCATCGAGGAGGACGAGCTGTGCCTGGAGCGGCTGCGGCGGGACGGCGTCGCCATCGTCGGCCGGAGGAGATCGACTTCGCAGCGTTCCGCGCTGCGGTCGCGGACGCCGGCTGAGCCTTTACGGACGCGGCACCACGAACGCGTCGTGCATGTCCTTGAGCCAGACATTGCCGGCCGCCTCGGTGTTGCCGACGCCGATGTAGCAGAACACCAGCGTTGCCTCCTCCGTCTGCGAGGCGTTGGCGATGACGTGGATGGCGCCGCTCGGGATGTAGACGAAGTCGCCCGCCTCCAGGATCACCTCCCTGCGGTCGCTGCCGTCGCTGCGCGCCTGGATCATCCGCACTTTGCCCGACATGATGTGCCAGCACACGTCGTTGTTGGTGTGGTAGTGCGTCGGGTTTGGGCCTGCGCCGGGGACCAGCACCGTGCGTCCCATCACGGCCTGTGCGCCCTCCACCGTCCCGTCATTGATGCCGAAGCCCACACGCAACGGCGGCTCGTAGGTGGTGTCCGTGCCGATGCGGTCTTGCTGTACCACCGTGACGACCTGCTTCTCGTAAGGGACCATGTCATGTGCTCCGTCATCGTGGACCATGGCGGTGCTTGATCCCGCCGCTCGTCCTGCCCATCGTGCTATTCCGTTAGCACCTATCGCATCGCCTCGATGCGCGCCACCCAGGACACGGATGCGAGGCGCGCTAGGCTGTCAGGCGTCACGTTGCGCAGCCTGATGCGGTTCAGCGCGCCGTCGCGGCCGGCGAACACGCCGTACTCCGCGATGCGCTCGTTGTGGAAGCGGTCCGGCATGAAGTCGAGCACGACGACGACGTTGCTCGGGCCCGTGGCGCCGCGCAGCGCCGGCTCGAGGCGGCCCGACGCCGTCACCCAGCCGTAGAGCTGCTGGCCGAACAGCACGAGCAGGATCAGCACCACGCCGATGACGATCTTGCGCACCTCGGGCCCGGCAGAGCCAGGCGCGACATGCGCGCGAAGCGCGGGGCCGGCTGAGCGCTCACGGCCTATTCCTCCTTGCGGGCATCGAACACCAGGCCCCAGCGCTCGATCGTGCGCTGCTCGATCGGCAGCAGCAGCCAGCGGTCCATGGCGATGGCGATGGTGCCGATGATCAGGCAGCCGCCGATGATGATGTCGGAGCGGTGATACTCGGTGGCGCCGAAGATCATCTGCCCGAGCCCGGTGGTGGCGCCGACCAGCTCGGCGGCGATCAGCGCGCGCCAGCCGAAGCCGAGGCCCGAGCGCAGACCGGTGAGGATATAGGGCAGCGCGCCCGGCAGGATCACGCTGCGGATCGTCTCCCAGCGCCCGCCGCCCAGCGCCTGCACGCCCTGCTCGTACACCTGCGGCACGAGCTGCACGCCGAGCACGGTGTTCTGGAAGACGATGAAGAACACCGTGTTCCAGATCAGGAACACGGCGAGCGCCGTGCCGATGCCGAGCCAGCCGATCACCAGCGGCAGCCAGACGATGCCGGAGATGGCATTGAAGAACACGATGAGCGGGCTCAGGAACTCCGATATCGGCCGGTTGAGGCCGACGATGAAGCCGCCGATCACGCCGGTGACGACGCCGAGCAGCGACGCCGAGCAGCAGCCGCCACAGGCTCGCCAGCACGTGCGCCGCAAGCTCGCCCTTGACGGCCAGCTCCCACATCGCCGCCACGACATCCTGCACCGACGGCAGCGTCGCGGCGGTCGGACGCGCGATGGCCCAGTAGACGACCCAGGCCGCCAGCACGAGCGCGAACGGCGTCAGCGGCAGCAGCCGCCAGACCAGCTGATCGAGGCCGCGGCGCTGCCGGCGCGGGCGGTCGCGAGGGCGGCGATGCTCATTTGCGCAGCACTCCCCAGCGGGCAATGGTGAGGTTCTCGATCGGCTGCACGATCAGGCGGTCGACGATCGACGTAGAGGCAGCCGATCACGATCATGCCGGTGATGATGCGGTCGATCTGGCCGAAGGTGCGCGCGCCGAAGATGAGGTCGCCGAGCCCGCCCTTGCGCACCAGCATCTCGGCCGCGATCAGCGCGCGCCAGCCGTAGCCCATGCCGAGCCGCAGCCCGACGACGATGCTGGGCAGCGCGCCCGGCAGATAGACGTCCTTCACCAGCCGCAGCCGCGAGGCGCCGAGCGAGCGCAGCGCCAGCGTGTAGGATTTCGGGAATCGCCCGCACGCCGATCATGGTGTTGAAGATGATCGGCACGATCAGCGTGTAGATCACGATCACCAGCGTCGTCGTGTGGGTGAAGCCGAACCAGATGATGGCGAGCGGCAGCCAGGCGATGCCGGAGATGCCCTGCAGGAAGCGCAGGAAGCCCTTCGAGCGCGTGCGCGGCGTAGCGGTTGACGCCGACCGCGAAGCCGATCGGCACGCCGATCGAGCAGCGACAGCATCGCGGCAAAGCCGATCATGCGCAGGCTGGTGCTGGCGTATTCCGCCATCACGCCGTAGGTGACGAGATGCACGAAGGCGCGCCACACGGCGAGCGGCGACACCAGCACCTGCGGAGAGAAATCGCCGCTCGCGTAGATCGCCCACCAGACCGCGACCAGCACCACGAACGGCAGCAGGATCTTGAGCCCGCGCAGCTGTCGCCCGGCAGCGGCAAGCGCGGATGGCTCGCGGCACGCCCGTCCGCGCCGAGCGCTGCCGTCGTCGCGCTCATGCGCGCGGTCCCGCGGCGAGCCGCCGGCAGCGGGCGGCGTCGCGGCAGCCGCGCTCCTCGCGCACGAGCCGCAGCACCTGCTCGACGATGCGCCTGCATCGCCGCATCGATCTTGAAGGTTTCCCAGTCGCGGCCCGCGAGCGCGCCCCGGCACGTCGATCATCGCCTTGATGCGTCCCGGACGGCGCGTCATCACCAGCACGCGGTCGGCGAGAAACACGGCCTCGTCGACGCTGTGGGTGATGAAGAACACGGTCTTGCTGGTCGCCGCGCACAGCCGCACCAGCTCCTCCTGCAGCGTCAGCCGCGTCATGGCGTCGACGGCGGCGAACGGCTCGTCCATCAGGATGACGTCGGGATCGGCCGCCCAGGTGCGCGCCACGGCCACGCGCTGGCGCATGCCGCCCGACAGCTCGTGCGGATAGCGATCCTCGAAGCCGGCAAGGCCCGTCAGCTCGATCAGGCGCGCAACCGTGCGTTCGCGCTCGGCCCGCGGCACGCCGGCGATCTCCAGCCCGTGGCCGATGTTGCGGCGCACCGTGCGCCACGGCAGGATCGCCAGCTCCTGGAACACCACGCCGCGCTCGCGCCCCGGTCCGCGTGACCGGCTTGCCGTCGCACAGGATGGTGCCCTCGGTCGGCCTGATGAAACCGGCGAGCGCCTTGAGCAGCGTGGTCTTGCCGCAGCCGCTCGGGCCGACCAGCGTCACGAACTCGCCGGCGCGGATCGTCGAGATCGACATGGTCGGTCGCCTGCACCGGTCCGTCGGCGGTGTCGAAGAAGTGCCGGAAGCCGGAGACGACGATCTTCTCTGGCGCGGGGTCGCGATGGTCATCCGGCACGGATCT
The DNA here is from genome assembly GCA_963782855.1 of uncultured Alphaproteobacteria bacterium. Lineage (GTDB taxonomy): Bacteria > Pseudomonadota > Alphaproteobacteria > Rhizobiales > Hyphomicrobiaceae > AWTP1-13. The sequence continues at coordinate 124,854 of CAWALW010000045.1, forward strand.
GCCTCACGGGTAGCCCCGGAATTGCCATCCCGGCACTTGTTGCCGGGATCCAGCGCTCAACGATCGCCGGCGCACGCCGATGAATGGATCCCGGGGACAAGCCCCGGGATGACAGGCAAGGTTCACGCACCTGTGCACTACACTAGCTCAGCTTGCCCTTGCACTCGGCCAGCGTCTTGGGCAGCGGCGGCAGGTCGGAGAAGAACTGCGGGTGCTTCTCCATCACGCGCTTGAGCACGGTGTCGTCGTAGAAGTCCTCGGCCGTGAACGGCCGGCTCATCTTGATGAGGCCGTCCTTGACCATGTCGTTGCCGGTCCTGACCAGGCCCTCGGTCGTGCACACGGAGATGCGCGGGTCCCAGTGCACGCATTTCAGGCCTTCGATCGCGTCCGCGACGTTGAGGCCGTCGAGATAGCGGGTGTCGATCTCGGCCGCGCCCTTGGGGTTCTGGCGGATGAACTGCGCCGCCTGGGCGATGCCGACCGAGAACTTCTCCAGCAGGTCGTAGTTCTTGCCGATCCAGTTCTCGTGCGCGACGACGCCGATGATGTCGGTCACGAGGCTCGCCTCGCCGCGGCTGACAACCACGGCATTGGGACCGAGCTCGCGCATCGCCTGCGCGGTGTAGGGCTCCCACGGCACGACCGCGTCGACCTGGCCCTGCGCCAGCGTGATCGGCATGTTCTCGACCGGCACGTTGACGCAGCTCCGACTTGGAGATGTCGAGCTCCTCGCGCTTGAACCACTGGCGCACGTAGACGTCGTTGGTGCTGCCCTTGAGGTAGCCGATCTTCTTGCCTTCCATCGTCTTCGGGTTGCTTGGCATCGATGCCGCGATCCTTGCGGGCGATGATGGCGCGGCCGCCGGCCTTGGCGATGTGGTCGGCGGCATTGTAGTAGGGCATGACGCCCTTGAGCATGTTGCCGCTCGCGCGCGCCGAAGCCGTCGTGGTGGAGAGCGCCGCGTGGCCGAACTGCGCCTCGCCCGCCTGCAGGCTCTGCGTGACCTGCCGGCCGCTCGCGGTCAGCTTGATCTTCACGTTGAGGCCCTGCTTGGCCCAGTAGCCGTTCTCGACCGCGACGAAGGCCGGCGTCGAGAACAGGTTGTTGACCACGATGAAGGTGACTTCCTTCATCTCTTGCGCTTGGACCCCCGGCGCCGGGCCGAGGGTGCAGAAGGCCAAAGCCGCAGCGAACGTCGTCGCCAGGCGTCGCGAAATGGTCCACGTCAGACGCATGATAGTCCTCCCATGCATTCATCGTTTTGTTGCTTGGGCGAGAGCCGCAGCAAGTAGAGGCTGCGACGCCCGGCCGGTCAAGCCGGGTTTGCGCACTAGTTCTTTGGCGGCACAGACAAGGCGCCGACGAACCCCGCACGCTCACGCATGGCACCCATCAGCAGGGCGAGGTCATTGCCCACGAGCATCATGCGCACGCCCATCTCCGCATAAATGCGGAGGGCATCCTCGCGATAGGCGCCGCCAACAATGGCGATCTTCCCGTGCCGCCGGCATGCATCGATCGTCCTTGCCACGGCCTCCTGAACCTTGGCATGCGCGACCTCGCCCGGCACGCCGAGCGAGACGGAAAGGTCGCTGGTGCCCACTTGCAGGGCATCCAGGCCCGGCACTGCGGCGATGGCATCGACGCGCTCGATCGCGTCGTGGGTCTCGATGAGGGCGATCAGAAAAGTTAATGCCTCGGCCTGGCGCATGACCTCTGCTGCGGGCAGTGGGCGATACGAAAGCTGCGGCAGTAGCCCCGACAGGGAACGCGAGCCTGCAGGCGGATAACGCGCGGCATCGACAGCTCGCGCGGCGTCCTCCGGCGTATCGACATGGGGCACGACGATACCGACCGCTCCGCCATCGAGCGCCCGGCCGATCCAGGCCGGCTCGTTCGCGGGAACCCGCACCACCGGCGTAATGCCCGCATCCAGAGCCGCCACGGCAATCTGGGAGGCCGTGTCGAGCGACATGGAGCCGTGCTCCAGGTCGAGGAACAGCCAGTGGTAGCCGCTGCTTGCGGCCATGCGCGCGATGGCGGGCGTACGCGAATGCGCGACCACCAGCCCAGCGGCGATTCCGCCCTCAGCGAGGCGGCTTCGCAATGGGTCGTCTGTCGTGGTCATGCGCCCTGCACCGCCCCTCGTCCCCGCCGCCTGATTTCTTCTATCACGATGCTGTTGTCCTGCTCGCTCTCGCCGGCCTGCACGCACGCTTCAAGGATCTCCGCGTGGACGGCGAGCAGCGGCAGCTCTTGTCCCACTGCGCCAACCTGGGCGAGCATGAGGTGCGCATCCTTCAATGTTTGCCGCACGCGCCCTTCGGGCGAGAAGTCATCCGCGACCATCTTGAGGCCCTTCGTGTCCATCACCTGCGCAGTAGGCCGCTGACCCTCGCGCCACGTCCAGGAACCTGGCTGGATCGAGCCCGAGCCGGCTGGCAAACACCAGCCCCTCCGCCAGCGCGACGCGGTTAAGTCCGAGGATGAGATTTATGGCGAGCTTGGCGCGTCCTCCGTCGCCGGCGCGCCCGATATGAAACGACCGAGGAAACATGGCGTCTATAACCGACGCGACGTGCTCCGCCGTTTCGCGGTCACCGCCGATCAAACCGACGCCCTGCCCGCGCCGCACCTGCTCACTCGTGCCTGACACAGGCACCTCGAGGAACCTCAGACCTCGCGACCCTGCCCGCTCGGCAAGCGTCGCAATCCGATCCGGATCGCAGGTGCTGGCGCAGATCACGAACCTGTCTGTCTGCCCGTCCAACGCCGGCAGGATTTCGCCCTCAACGACGTGCTCCACCTGATCGGTGTCGAAGACCGCCAGCACAACAACCCGGCTTTGGTTAGCGACCTCAGCCACAGAACTCGCGCCGATGCCACCAGCGGCAGCGAGCGCGTCCACCTTCCTGGCGTCGATGTCGAACCCTGCAACGGAAAATCCGGACCCGAGAAGGCGAGACGCCAGGGCCCCGCCCAGCAAGCCAAGTCCGATCAGTCCAACAGGCGTAGCATCGGGCATGCAGGAAATTTCACGTGATTGTGGTGCAGCGACCCTCCGGGAAAGAGGGGCGGCCGTCAATGCCGGAGACTTCCTGCGCGGTGCAGCCCTCCGATCAACAGGGATGCAGCCTGAGGCTCGCTTTTCTCAGCCTCCAGTATGCGCGCCCCCGAAAATAGAGAAGGAACGCGATGGAGGCTGCAACCGCGCCGCCCAAGAGGCCGAGCCAGACGCCCCACGCTCCCATGCCACGGGCAGCGAATGTCATCATGATTGGAAGCGCAACACCCCAATAGCTGACGATCGTAAGCACCGTCGGAATGGTCACATCATTACGCGCCCGCAGGATCGCAGTGATCATATGCGCGGGCACAAGGGCTGCGAGCGTAGGTCCAGCAACCCACAGCAGCGACGATATCCGCACCGCGATGTCAGCACCACCGTGGACGGTCTGAGACAGCAGCCACCCAAGGGGCGCCGAGCCGAAGACAAGAACGGCCAGCAGCAAGGCGACGAGCGCAGTGGCGCATGTCGTCATCGCGTGTTCTGCATGCGCCTCCAGCCTGGAGGAGGTCCCGCCGTGCAATTGCGCCATGCGGATCGTCACCGCCTGACCGACGCCGGCAATCAGCAGATAGCCGACGGCGATGGCGCGAAAGGTCAGGGCGTGGACGACCAGGTCGGCTGGTGCCAGCAAACCTATCACGATGGTTGAGGCGAGGAAGACGCCCGTTTCCGAGACCGCGATCAGGCCCATCAGCATCCCCGAACGCGCTAGCAACCCATACCCGTCAAGCTTGAACGTGCCCGGTTCAGCCCGGTCGAACGGCGCGAACGAAGAAGATGACAGCAGGTAAATTGTGAGCGAACCGCCCATCAGCGCCGAGACCAGCAGCGAGGCCAACCCGGCACCGGCCACGCCGAGTTCCGGCGCGCCCCACGCGCCCTGGATGAAAGCGAAATTCGCCGCGATCTTGACCGGCAGCGCGGCGACGATCGCCACGACGGCGAGTGCTGGCCGGCCCATGGCCGAGAGCGTCGCCCGCACGAGCGCAAACAGCACCATGAAAAGATACGTCCCGGCCATGTAGGAAGCATAGGCTGCGGCTTTGTCGGCGTGGGCCATCCCGAGCTGCGCAAGCAACCCGGCGGAAAGGAGGACCAGCAGCGTTCCGACTGCGCTGACGCCGAGCACCAGTAGCCACGCCCGCCGCACGATGGTGCACGCATGCCAGGGGTAGCCCGCACCAATGGCGTGCGCCACGCGGGGCGTCACCACACCCGCGAAGCCGGCGGAAAAGTTGAACACGATGGAATAGACGTCGCTTACGACGACCACAGCCGCCAGACCCTGGGGGTCGTAGCGCCCGAGCATGAGCATGTCCGTCATGGACATCGCCATGTTCAGGAGCCCGATCAGCACAATCGGCGACGCGGTAATAGCGAGCTTGGCGATCTCGCTGCGCCAGCGCAGAAGGGCCACGCGGCCGCGCGTCTTGGGCGCGTCAGCGTAGCCGGCAATGTTCTCCGGGCCTGTCGATAGCGAGGTGGCCGTCATCGGCGTATTTCCATTGGCGCGGGGGCGTCATGTCGAACCGAACACCTAAGGATGGCCGCCACCTGGGCCAATGATCACGACGCCGGGAGTCTTGCCCAAGGCTCCTTCCCGCCGCCGCATAACTGAAGGCGGCGGCATGCGCCGGGGCGGGTCGCCAACCGGCTCCCGCCGTGCAATTGTTCAACGGCCGCTACGGGCCAACCCCATTTCGAAGACTCCCGGAGAGAGACGCTCGATGCAGGACGAAAAAGCCGAAGTGAAAATGTACTCCGACTACAAGAGCCCCTACGCCTATCCTCGCTTTCGATCCGGGCTTCGAGCTCGAGCAGAAGTACAACGTGCGCGTGCGCTGGCGGCCGTTCCAGCTGCGCATCAAGGGCAAGGGCCAGCGCAGCGTCTACTCCGAGTACAAGGTCAAGTACTCCTATCTCGACGCGCGCCGCTGGGCCAACCTGCGGCCCGGCGGCCTCGTCATCAAGGGGCCGCTCAAGATCTACGACACCACGCCGGCGCTGGTCGGCGGCCTGTTCGCGGACAAGCAGGGGCGGCTCGTCGAGTACAGCCGCATCGTCTTCGACAAGTTCTTCCGCCGCGAGCTGGAGGTCGACCAGGCCGATGCCGTCGCGGCCGTCATCGCCGGCATGGGCCTGTCCGAGCAGGCCTACCGCGACTACCTCGCCGGCGACGGCATGCAGGACTACGAGGCGGCGCACGAGGAAGCCACCGCCGACCAGATCTTCGGCGTGCCGATCTTCGTCTTCAACGAGCGAGCCGTTCTGGGGCCACGACCGCATCGGCCTGCTGGAGCAGCGCCTGACGAGACGCGGGCTTGGCGCGCGACGAGCAACGGGCGCCGACGAGCTGCGGGATGCACGATGAGCCCAAGCTGCCCATGCTGACCGGCTACCGCGTGCTCGACATCACGCAGTTCGTGGCCGGTCCGACCTGCACGCGCATTCTGGCCGAGACTCGGCGCCGACGTGATCAAGGTGGAGCTGGCGCCGCACGGCGACCGCACGCGCTTCCAGGGCATCAAGCCGCGCGAGCCGAAGGGGTCATCGCAGAGCACCTACTTCTTCCAGCACAACCACTCCAAGCGCAGCCTCGCGTTGCAGTGGAAGCATCCGCGCACGCACCGAGATCCTCAAGGCCCTGATCGCCAAAGGCCGACGTGCTGGTGGAGAACTTCGCGCCGGGCGTGATGGCACGTGCGGGCCTCGGCTACGACGGAGCTCAGGCAAGGTCAACCCGCGGCTCATCATGTGCTCGATCTCGGTTGCGGGCCAGTCCGGGCCGCTCAGCGGCGCAGCCGGGCTACGACTACATCGCCGCCGCCTACGCCGGCGTGACCGACCAGATCGGCGAGGCGGGCGGCGCGCCGGCTCAGTTCACCATCGCCATCGGCGATGTCTCGACCGGCGTGGCGGCGGCCATGGCCGTCGGCTTCGCGCTGCTGCATCGGGAGCGTACCGGCGAGGGTCAGTACATCGACAGCGCTCGATCCTCGACACCTATTTCCACATGCACGAGGTGAACGTGCCGCGCGTGGCAATGCGCGGCGACAAGTTCACGCCGACGCGCACAGGCTCGCAGCATCCGGACGGCGGACCAACAGGCCTCTTATCGCTGCGGCGACGGCAGCTACATCAACATTACTGCGCTGCCGCACCAGTGGAGCCAGATCGCGGCGGCATTCGGCAAGCCGGAGCTGGTGGACGATCCGCGCTTCAAGGACGCGCGCGCCCGCCGCGACAACAACGAGGCGATCCGGGTCATGATCGAGGAGTGGCTCGCCGGCTTTCCCGGACCCGCGAGAAGCGCGCTCGCCGTGCTCGAGAAGCATCGCGTTCCCTGCGCGCCGATCCTGACCCTCAACGAAGCCGTGAGCGCACCCACACTTGCGCGAGCGCGGCACGGTGCGCCGCGTCGCCGACCCGCAGCTCGGGGCGTTCGATATCCCGGGCCTGCCAGTGAAGTTTTCCGCGCTGGACCGACCGCCGACGGAACTGTCGCGCCGATCTGCTCGGCGCAGCACAACGAGGAGGTGCTCAAGGAAATCGCCGGGCTGTCGCGAGGCCGAGATCGACGCGCTCTACGAACAGCAAGTGCTGGTGCGGGATACGGCACCGAAGAAAGCGGCGGGCTGAGCAGACGAGCCCCGGGAGGGAACAATCATGCGCATCCACAACCTCTACGAGGACGCCGACGGCATATCGCATTTCCGGGACATCGAGGTCGAGTGGGTCGAGCAGCGGCACGCCAGCCAGCTCTCGAGGCGCTTCCCAGCGACAGGGCTCGTCTTCCGCAAGGTCGTCTGCCGACTACGACCTCGACTGGCATCCGGCACCGCGCCGCCAGTACATCGTCAATCTCGACGCCGGTGTGCAGATCACGGCCAGCGACGGAGAGAGCCGTATCATCGGCGCCAGGCGAAATTGTCCTGGTCGAGGACGTCAGCGGCAAGGGACATCTCTCGAAAGCCGTGGGCGGCAAGATCCGCCACTGCCTTTTCATCCCGATCGAATAACGCCGATGACGCGAGGAACCGCCATGACCTGGAAGCCTTGGCTGACTGCACTGGTGGCCGCAGTCTTCGCTACTTCTGCCGCGCTCGCAGATGATGCTGCGAAGAAGGAGCTCGCCCCCACCGGCAAGCTGCGCGTCGGCATCGCCATCGCGCCCACTGTCGGCGCCGGCAACGTTGCGCGCAAAAGCGACGGCAGCTTTCGCGGCATCGCCATCGATCTCGGCAACGAGCTGGCGCAGAAGCTCGGCGTATCAGCGGAGTTCGTTCCTTATCCGAACTCGGGCGCGCTGACCGATGCCGTCGACGCGGGCGCATGGGACCTCGCATTCCTGCCAGTCGATGCCGAGCGCAAGAAGCGCGTCGACTTCGGCTCAGCCCATATCGTGCTGCAGAGCACCTATCTCGTCGGCCCAAGCTCGCCGATCAAAACGCTTGCCGACGTCGACAAGGCCGGCGTGCGCGTCATGGGCGTCGAGAATACGGCAACTGCGCGTGCTTCCGCTGCATCTCTCAAGATGACAACCATTGGATACGTGAAAACCGCGGACGAACTGTTCGAGCTGCTCAGCTCCGGCAAGGTCGATGCCATCGCGCTTTCGCGCGAGTCTCTGTCATCGCTTTCCGCAAAGCTGCCGGGGTCGCGCGTGCTCGACGGCGCCTATCTGAATTCCTACGTGGCGCTCGCTGTGCCGAAGGGAAGGGCAGCTGCGCTGCAATACGCCACTACGTTCGTCGACTCCGCCATCGCGTCCGGCAGCGTGCGCCGCTCCCTCGACAAGGCCGGCCTGAAGACCTCCGTCGTGCCGCCGCCTGGGCACAAAGCCCTGACCTGCTCCCGCTGTCTGCTTGTGCGGAGAGGGAACTAATCCTCATCCACGATCGGGTTCGACAGGACGCCGATCTTCTCGATCTCCACCTCGACGGTGTCGCCGGCCTTCATCCACGCTGGCGGTTTCCGTGCGTGCGCGACCCCTGACGGCGTGCCGGTGGCGATGAGGTCGCCCGGTTCCAGCGTCATGAACTCGGACAGCAGCGAAACCAAGCGCGCGGTCGAGAAGATCATGTCACTCGTATTGGAGTCCTGCATCGTCTTGCCGTTGACCCGCGTCTGAATGCGCAGGCCCGATGCTCCGGCCGGCAATTCGTCTGCCGTCACCACCCACGGCCCAAGCGGCCCTGTACCATCGAAATTCTTGCCGGGGGTCCACTGCGAGGTCTTGCGCTGGAAGTCGCGCACCGACACGTCGTTGAAAATCGTGTAGCCGAACACATGCTCGAGGGCCGAAGCCTCGGGAATGTGGCGTCCCCCTTTTCCGATCACGATCGTCAGCTCGCATTCATAGTCGAGCTGTACGGAAATCTTGGGCCGCAGAACGGATGCTCCTGACGCCACGAGCGATGTCGGCACGCGCAGGAAGAACGACGGGTACGTTGGGATTTCGTGCCCGCCCTCTTTGGCATGCAGCGCGTAGTTGAGCCCGACGCAGATCATCTTGGAGGGTCGCGCGAACGGAAGCGCAGCCTTCACGGAGCCTAGTGGGAGCCTGGCAGAAGCGGGTGCTGTTTGGGCTGCGGCCCGCAGTCGGGTCAGCATCCCGTCTCCTGCTCCGACAACGCCGCCTAAATTCTTCGGCAGCTGCGCGTCCGCCGCACCGACGTCGATCACCGTGCTGCCGTCAACGAGGCCCAGGACCGCCCCGCCGCCTCGTTGGAACATCATCAGTTTCATGCCCGTCCTCCTTTCCGCACCGCCGAGTCGTAAACCGCGCGGTAGGCTTCCTTACTGATTAGTGAAGGCTTAACGCTTTCTTAACCATTTCCGGTAACCATGCGACCTCAATGCAACCTCCAATGGAGTTGGGCACCCGGCCGTGGCGCCGGGCTGTTGTAGCGTCAATCGTAATGCGTAAAGGGGGCAGTGTATGCAGCTCGTGTCACCGACACAGCAGGAAGTCGCACGCGAAGAGCGTGGCCGCAGCGCGAAGAAATCTCCCCAGCGGGGAAGCTGTCGGCAAGATCGTTCAATCCTTCAATACCTGGGCTTTCAAGCGCGAGCAGCCCTCAGATCCGGGGCTCCTGACCCGGTTCGTCGGTCGTGCCGTCATGCGGCGCCAGCCCGTCTCGTTCGTCCTGTACTGGGGGAAGGGCCCGAGGATCGACCTCGAGCACTACGATACCCAATGCATGGACTATCTCGCGGCTCTCGCCGGGAAGGTCAAAGCCGCCTATCCGAATGGCGCCTCGATGAGCCTCGTACTCACCGATACGCATGCCACCCACAACGGTCACTCGGCTCATGCCATCGCTAAGTATTTTTCGGCCATCGAGACGGAGGCCGAAAAGCGTGGGTTCGACTGCTATCTGCTCGGTGACTTGACGGAAGCTGCCGGACACGGGCTGCGCGTCGATAGTGCGGAACCGACCGAGGAAGTGCTCCAGACGCTCGCGCGCAGTGCCGAGCGCTGGTATCGCGGCGGCGGCAGCACACTGGACGGGGCGCGGGCGTACTACGCCATGAACATGCTGGAGAAGCGCGTCATCGAGCACTTCTTCCCCTCCTCCATCTTCGCGACCTTCAACGGCCGCGAAAGCCGGCCCTTGTTCCCGGATGCTCTGCCCATCTTCTACATGTACTCCCTGAAGCGGGGCACCAGCGTGAAGCCCTGGTTCCTGCCTGAAACCCAGGCTCTCAGCGCGGCGATCAACGGCTGAGGGCGTGCCAAATGGACTGGTCGCTGCTCCTGCTCGCGGGTCTCGGCCTGTTCCTGGCCGGCGTCGTGAAGGGCGCCACGGGGCTCGGATACTCATCCTGCGCCCTGCCCTTCCTGGTGTCGGCCATCGGCCTGAAGCCGGCGATGGCGCTGGTGCTGATCCCGGCGATGGCCACCAACGTGTCGGTGGCCTTCACCGCGGGACATTTCACCGAGGTCGCACGGCGCTTCTCGCACCTTTATGTCGCGATGCTCCCGGGCATCGCCATGGGCATCTACATGCTCGTCTGGATCGCCCAGACCGCAGCGGTGCGAACGCTCGGGCTGATCGTGATCGGCTATGCGCTGTTCACACTGTTGCGCCCGCAGCTGACGATGTCGAAAGCCTACGAGCGCGTGCTGCAGGTGCCGACGGGATTTGCCAACGGCGTGCTGACGGGCCTGACCGGCTCGCAGGTGATGCCGCTCTTTCCCTACATGATGGCGTTGGATCTTGATCCCAACCGCCTCGTGCAAGCCATCAATCTCGCGGTCACGCTTGCCTCGCGTGTGCCTCGCCGTGGGCCTGTTCTCAGCCGGCATACTGACACCGGAGCTTGCCGCCGCCTCCGTGCTCGCCATCATTCCAGCGCTGGCGGGAGTGGAGATCGGCACGCGCGTGCGTGCGCATATACCGGCGGCCCAGTTCAGGTCGGTCGTGCTCTACGTGCTTCTGGGGACCGGCGTGATGCTGCTGGTCCGGTCGTAGGACCGAGATCAGATGCCGCGGACGAGACCGAGCAGCGGCGGCAGGGCGGGCTCAGTAGTAGGAGCTTGAGGGCGGATAGCCGACGAGGGTCGGGAAGCGTCGCCAGAAGCAACAATGCCAAGCATGGCGGACATGATCACGGCCCGCGCAAGGCCTCCTGCGGGCTGCGCGGCGTCGGATGTGTGGGGCTCCATACCCTTGTGCTTACTGTCGGCCATCATAACTACGCTGCCATCGACTTTCGCGACCACTTGGCAATCAGGTCGGGCAGCTTCGCCGCCGGCACCGGCCTGCTCAGGTAATAGCCCTGCGCCTCACTGCACCCCAGTGACTTGAGGATATCGAACTGTTCAGCGGTCTCTACGCCTTCTGCCGTCGTCGTCATCTCGAGCGTCCGGGCGATGTCGATCACCGACCGGATAATGACGTCGCTTGCCGACGTGGCGCCAAGGTCTTTCACGAATGCGCGGTCGATCTTGATCTTGCTCAGCGGGAAGCTGCGCAGGTAGCTGAGCGAGGAGTAGCCGGTGCCGAAGTCGTCCATCGAGATGCGGACGCCCATCGCGCGCAGCTGTTTCAGCACGTGAATGGTGGTCTCGCTCTCCTGCATCAGGATCGTTTCGGTGATTTCGAGCTCCAGCCGGCCGGCGGGCAGACCGGACTCGGTCGAGCGCCTCCGCGATCGCCGCGACGAGGTTGCCGTTGCGGAACTGCATCGGAGAGACGTTCACGGCAACGTAGATGTGCTCCGGCCACGAGACGGCTTCGGCGCAGGCCTTGCGTAGCGCCCAGGAGCCGAGAAAGGTAATCATTCCCGTCTCCTCAGCGATGGGAATGAATTCGCTGGGCGGCACGAGCCCCTTCATCGGATGCTGCCAGCGCATCAGGGCCTCGAAGCCGGTGATGGCCTGCGTCTCGACGTTCAGGAGCGGCTGGTAGTGCAGCTCCAGCTCGTCGTTGTCTATTGCTGCGCGGAGGTCGAGTTCGAGCTGGCGCTTGGCGCGCAGCTGCTCGGCCATGCTCTTGTGGAAGAACCTGAAGGTACCGCGGCCGGCGGCCTTGGCCGCATACAGCGCCATGTCCGCAGCCCTGAGCAGCAGCTCGGGGTCGTTGCCGTCGTGCGGTGCAAGGGCAATGCCGATGCTGGCCCCGATCTGGACGTGGTGCCCGTAGAGCTCGTAAGGCTGCGACAGCAGCTCGGCGATACGCTTGGCGAGCGACTGCGTTTTCTCCGGCGAGTTCGTGCGCGGCAGCAGGATTGCGAACTCGTCGCCGCCGAGCCGGGCGACAACGTTCCCGGCGCGCATTGTCGAGCTCAGGCGGTCGGCAACCGCCTTCAAAAGTGCGTCGCCGATCCAATGGCCCAGCGTATCGTTGACGTCCTTGAACCAGTCGAGGTCGAGGCAAAGGATGGCAAAGCCGCGGTCTTCGGCTTCTGAAGCACCGGCGTGCTGCCGCTGGCACCGCTTCTCGAGCTGCTCGCGGAAGAGGCGGCGGTTCGCAAGCCCCGTGAGCGAGTCCTCGGATGCGAGCCGCGCCACCGTTTCCTGCGCCTCACGCCGATGCGTAATGTCGGAGAAGGTGCGCACGAAGCCCCCATCCGGAAGCGGGTTGCTCCTGACCTCGAGCACCACGCCGTTAGGACGCGTGCGTTCGAACGTCGGGTAGGTGCCGTCGGCATTGCGCCGCGTGAAATGCTCCAGCGCGCTGACGCCGTCTGCCATCGGCAGGCCGGCATATTCTCCGCGCTCTTCCTGGAGCTTGATCAGCTCGTCATATCTTGGCGCCTTCGCCAGGCACTCCTCCGGAAGGTCCAGCAGTGTGACCGCCTGCCGGTTGATGACCGGTATGCGGCCGTCTCTGCGTGACCATCATGATGCCCTGGCTGATGCTATCCAGGGTGAGACGGAGCTGTTCGGACTTCTGCAGCGCCCGCCGCTGGCTGCGCAGCAGCTTGGCCTTCGCGAGCTGCAGGTGCAGTTCATCGCGCGAACCGTTGATCATCACCACCAGGATGATGATCGTGAGGAGGAAGCCGACCAGCGTGTGCCGCGCGGCATCGCCTCGGGCGGCACTGTATATCTCGTCTTCTGTCACGCTCAGGCTGACAGCGAGCGGGACGCCGCGGACCTGCCGGAAGCTGACAATGCGGCTCTTGCGCGTGGCTGGTCCGGGCTCGATGAACGTGCCCATGCTCTCGTGCCGCATCTTTTTCAAGCGAGGGGAGCCGAGATGCTTTGGCCCAGCTTGAAGCGGCCTTGCCCCCCGGGCCGCCGGTCGCTCGCACCCGGCCGTCGAGGCCGATCAGCGAGATTGAGCCGGTGCTTCCAAGATTCAGGGACTCGGAGAACTGGGCGAAGTGTTCGGGGTTCAGTGAAGCGACCACTACGCCGCCAAACGATCCATCCTTGTTGAGAAAGCGGCGGGTGAGCTGGACCGACCACTTCTTGGATACGCGGCCCACGACGGGACCGCTGACGAACAGCTCATCCTTGGTGCTGTCTTTGTGCGCCAGGAAGTGCTCTCGGTCGCTGAGATCAATCGGCGGCGCCGGCTGAGGCCCCGCGCTGGAGGCCCGCATCATCCCAGTGGCGTCGATGATGGCGAACTGCACGATCGTGTCGCTGATGATTTCCGAGTTCGTCACGATGCGGTGAAAATCGACCGTGCCGAGCCGCCCCTCCACGAGCCGGCGCATATAGAACAGGGTCTTGTCTGCTTCGCCGACGGCGCGCAGCACGTGCTCTTCGAGCAGGAGTGCAAAATTCTGGATATCGCGAACTGCGTCCCGATGGTCGCTCGCGGCCTGATCGCGGTACTTGAGATAGATGCCGGTCCACAGCATCGCAATCATGGCGGCGCCGAGGATGAAGCTCGTCTGGCCGACGACCCGCGAAAGGCGGCGCTTTATGAACAAAGGCTTTTTCATTGGCCCGGGCTACGTGCAGTCCTGATCAGGTACGCTTTACTAAAGCAGCCGAGCGTGAAAGAACGCGTAACAGGTGCTGAACTTGAATTGTTGGACTGTGCCAAGTCCGGACATGTTGCGGCTCAAACGAACGCTGATGGGTCTGCCCGCGTGACAGCCATGCGCAACCTGAGGGCCGACGCGGCCCGGTTGTGGGATGACCTGATGGGCACGGCCGCCATCGGCGGCACGGCCAAGGGTGGCATCTGCAGGCTGACCCTCACCGACCTCGACCGGGAGGTGCGCGACTGGTTCCGCAAAGCCGCGGAAAGCGTCGGTTGCACCGTCACCGTCGACGACATGGGCGTGATGTTCGCGCGGCGCGAAGGCCAGCGGTCGCGACATGCCACCCATCGCCATCGGCAGTCACTTGGACACGCAACCCACCGGCGGCAAATTCGACGGCAACCTCGGGGTGCTGGCGGCGCTGGAGGTGGTGCGCACGCTGCGCGATGCCGACTATACAACCTACGCACCGATCGAGGTCGTGAACTGGACCAACGAGGAGGGCTCGCGCTTCACGCCGGCGATGCTGGCCTCGGGCGTGTTCGCCGGCGTGTTCACGCGCGATTGGGCCTACAACCGGACCGACCCCGCCGGCGTGAAGTTCGGCGACGCGCTGGCGGCCATCGGCCAGCGCGGCGACGCAGACCTGTGGCGATCACCCGCTGTCGGCGTTCTTCGAGCTGCATATCGAGCAGGGGCCGATTCTGGAGGCGGAAGGCGTCGACATCGGCGCCGTCACGGGCGTGCAGGGCATCCGCTGGTTCGAGGTGACCGTCACCGGCCAGGACGCGCACACCGGCGCCACGCCCATGCAGCTGCGCAAGAATGCGCTGCTGGGCGCGCGCGGATCGTGCAGGAGGTGGAGCCGGATTGCGCGCGCACATGCGCCGCTCGCGGTGGCGACCGTGGGTTCGATGCAGGTCAAGCCGAACTCGCCCAACGTGGTGCCGGGCGAGGTCTACCTGACCATCGACATGCGCCATCCGGATGCCGGCGTGCTGCAGGTCATGGAGGACGAGCTGACGGCAATGCTGGCGAGTGTCGGCGCGCCGCTCGGGCTGGAAGTGAAATCGACCAAGATCTGGGACCAGCCGCCGGTTGTGTTCGACGCGCGCTGTGTCGAGGCGGTGCGCAAGGCCGCTGAGATCTCCGGCCTCTCGGTGCGCGACATGGTTTCGGGCGCCGGCCACGATGCGGCTTACGTCTCGCGCGTCGCGCCGACCGCGATGATCTTCGTGCCCTGCCGCGGCGGCATCAGCCACAACGAGGCCGAGTTCACGTCCAAGGAGCAGTGTGCGCCGGCGCGCAGGTGCTGCTGCAGGCCGTGCTCGACTACGACGCTGGCTGGCGGAGCAGAGCGCCGCGCGCTGAGCTCCTACTTCGTCTCCACCACGATGTAGTCGTCCTCGACGGCGACCGGGAACGTCTCGGCCACGTAGGGCCCTTCCACCAGCTTGGCGCCGGGCTCCACCGTCACGGCGTAGTTCATCAGCCGCATGCGCTGCGGATCGCACCAGGAGCGGCCGGTGCGCACGTCGAACTCCCAGTTGTGCCAGGGGCAGCGGATGATCTCGCCGGGGCGCGAGTAGCTGTAGTCGCCGGGCTCCGAGGACTCCACCAGGCCCGTCAGCTTGCCCTTCGAGAGCGAACCGCCCCTGTGCGGGCACTTGTCGGAGAGCGCGAACAGCTCGCCCTTGATGTTGAAGATGACGATGTTGCGCTCGCCGACGTGCACGAGCTTGCGCGCTCCCGGCGGAATGTCCTCAGCGCGCGCGACGACGTGACGGGGCATGCGCTAGCCGGCAGCCGGTACACCGACCTTGGCGTTGGCCGTAGAGGATTTGCTTCGTAGCGCTCCTTCGGAAGTCCCGCAGGGAACGCGCGGAACGGATCGTCGAAGTCCCAGTGCGGGTAGTCGGAGGCGAACAGCAGGCGGTCCCAGCCGATCCACTCCATCATGTCGAGCACGTGCTTGCGGTCGTCGGGCTCCTCCATGGGCTGGGTCGTGACCCAGATGTGCTCGCGGATGTACTCGGACGGCTTGCGCTTCAGGTGCGCGACCTCGCCGCGCATGCGCTCGAACAGCTTGTCGAGCCGCCACGTCAGCGGCGCCAGCCAGGCGAAGCCGCCTTCGACGATCACGACCTTGAGGTTCGGGAAGCGCTCGAACACGCCCTCGATGACGAGGCTGGTGACGACGGTCTGGCACGAGGTGGAGTGGCCCGCGCCCTCCTCGATGTAGTAGGACGGCCAGCCGGCGCCCGTGTAGGGATGCCCGCTGGCGCCGAACACGTGCAGCGCGACCGGCAGGCCGTGGCGCGCGGCCGCCTCGTAGATCGGCCAGTAGCGGCGATTGCCGGCCGGCTCGGACGTGCGCGTCAGCATGAACACCTGCGCGTAGGCCGGATCGGGCGCGCAGCGCTCGATCTCCCTGGCCGCCGCGGCGCCGTCCTCGTAGGGCACGACGATGGCGGAGCGCAGGCGCGGCTCGGGCTTGGTGAAGATGCTCGCGCTGCCAGTCGTTGACGGCCGACGCGAGGGCGGCCGGCGAGGTCGAGGTTGACCTCGCTCTGGCCGGTGACGCCGAGCGGCCCCAGGATGCCGTACGCGATGCCGTAGTGATCGAGGTACTGCGCGCGGATGAGCTCGAGATCGCTGCCGGGCGGCCCGCCGTCTCCGGCCAGGCGTCGCGGCGGCAGGCGCGCGGCGCCGACTTCGGATAGGGCTCGAAGCTCATGCCGTGGCGGCGGCGCGTGCCGTAGGTTGCGAGCACGTCCCACCAGCGCGCCGGCATGTAGGGCTTGAGGTCGGCGAGCGAGCGCAGCGCGGGATGCACGTCGCCGTCGATGATGGCGAGGCGCGCCTGGGCTTCGGCGACGGATGCTTCGGCGTCGGCTTCGGGCGCGAGCGGGGCATCGAGCATCATGCGGACCTCGCAAGGCGCGGATAGGTGGCGAGCGGGTTGTCGATCAGGATCTTGCGGCGCAGCGACGGCGACAGCCCGTCGGGCAGCATCTGCGTCGCCGTCGTACTGCCAGTGCGGAAAGTCGGTCGCGAACAGCAGCATCTCGTCCGACTGCAGCTGATCCATGACTGCGGCCAATGTGCGCCGCGCCGGGCGGGCCGTCAAACGGCTGGGCCGTCAGCCGCACGTGATCGCGCACGATATTCCTCCGGCGGGCGGTCGATCCAGGGCACCTCGTTGCGCACGCCGCGCCAGAACTTGGACAGGCGCCACAGGTAGGGCGGCAGCCAGGTCACCCCCGATTCGATCAGCACGACCTTGAGCTTGGGGAACTTCACGAACACGCCCTCGGCGATCGAGGCTGCCGAGCTGGGTGTGGAAGCCGAGCGACTGGGCGGCGTAGTCCTCGAGGTAGTAGCTGGGCCAGCCCGAGCCGGTGACGGCGTGGTGATAGCTCGAGCCGGCGTGGATGCCGACCGTGAAGCCGTGGCGCTCGGCGGCGGCATAGATCGGCCAGTAGACCGACTTGCCGAGCGGCTGCTCGCCGAACACCAGCATCAGCACCTGCACGAAGCGCGGATCGCCGGCGCGGCGCTCGATCTCCTCCACCGCGCGCTCGGTCGATTGCATGGGAAGGACGACCGAGCCGCGCAGGCGCGCATCCTTGGCCAGCCATTCGCCCGCCAGCCAGTCGTTGACGGCGCGCGCGAAGGCGGCGCCCAGGTTCTCGTCGCGGAAGGCCTGGACCGGGAACAGGCAATTGCAGATCGCGTGCGCAAAGCCGAAGCGGTCGAGCGTCGCCTTGCGCCGCCTTGACGGGATCGCTGTCGGCGCGCGCCTCGCGCCAGTCGGGCCGCATCGTCAGCGGCGCATTGGCTGGATAGGCGATGGTCTCCCAGGCATCGATGCCGCGCGTCTCGACCGTGTCGCGCCAGTGCTCGTCCATGTAGCGCGCTGAGCTCCGCCGGCGTCGGATCGCGCGGGTGGAAGTCGCAGTCGATGGCGCCTGTCCAGTCGGTGCTCAAGGCTGTCCTTTGCAAGTGGCGTGGCGTAGTCCGCGCAACGATCTTAGTCGAGCGGATAGATTGCCAACGGGATCGCGCGGCCAGCGTGCGGTCTAATCTCCCGCCGGTCGCGCCGCTTGTATTCGAGCAGCATCAGCGGTGAGAGCTGGCGCGCCAGGCCGTGGAACGGGATCGGCTCCGGGATCGGTGAACGGCAGCGCCAGCTCGTCGTCCGGCACACCATGGATCGCCCGCGCGAACTCGCGTCCCAGCGCCACGGACAGCCCGACCGCGCGGCCGTTGCAGCCGGCCCAGGCGTAGCCGTTGGGTCCAAGCTTGTGGAACCTCGGCAGGTAGTCGCGCGTCATGCCGATGCATGCCGTTCCAGACATGGTCGAACTGCACGGCGCCGATCTGCGGGAACAGCCGCTCCAGCCGCGCCGCGATGTAGGGCTTCAGCCGCTCGGCGCCGTTGATCGGATTGAGCAGCGCGCCGCCCGTGACCAGGCGATGCCGCGCATCGTAGCGGGCGAAATACAACTCGCCGTGGGTGTCGGACATCGCCGGCCGATCCGGCAGGACGGTGCGGCGGACGTTGTCGCTCAGCGGCGCGGTCGCCATCTGCCACGACAGCGCGGGGACGATCTCGCGCGCGATCTCCGGCGCGAGGCCGCGTTCGATCTCGCCGGTGTAGGCGTTCGTCGCCAGCACGAGCGCCGGAGCCGTGACTTCGCCGCGCTCGCGTCCTCACGCTCCAGCCGTTGCCCGCGTGCTCATAGCTGGTGACGGGCGATGCGGGCGTAGATCACGCCGCCGCGCTCGATCACGACGCGCGCCAGCCCGCGCGACAGGGCCAGCGGATTGATGTGGCCGCCGGTCGGGTTCCACCAGCCGCCGAACCAGGCGTCCGAGCCGAGGCGGCGCGCCATCTCCTCTCGCGAGATGCAGCTCGACCGGCGCGCCGCGCTTGGACCATTGCGCCACGCGCCGTTCGGCGATCTTCATGCGGCCCGGCGAATGCACGGGCTGAACCCAGCCCGTCTGCTCGGCCTCGGCCTCGATGCGCTCCTCGCGCACCAGATCGAACAGGATCGAGGCGCTGTCGCGCAGCAGCGCAACGAAGCGCTCTCCGGCTTCGCCGTGCCGGGCGACGATGTCGTCCGGGTCGGGCCGCGACAGCGTCGGGATCACCTGGCCGTTGTTGCGACCCGAGGCGCCCCAGCCGGGCTCCATCGCCTCGACCACCGTGACGCCGATGCCGGCCCGGCGCAGGTGCAGGGCGGTCGACAGGCCCGTGAAGCCGGCACCGATCACGACGACGTCGGCGCGGTGCGAACCCTCGAGCGAGGGCAGCACCGGGCCGGGCGGCGTAACAGCCGCCCACAGGGAAGGCGGCCAGGATGCGTCGGGCATGCTCATGCGGCGCAGTCGCACTTCGCGCATTTGGCGCGCGCAAGCCTCATGGGGGATTGCTCGCGTTCTGCACACTTGCGCAATCGCCCACGGAGCGTCCGCGATGTCCGACACGCAGACCATGGCCATGCTGGAGAAGCGGCGCATCGAGGCGGCGATCCTCAAGCACGTCTACGAGACGCTGAAGGCCAGCCACGGCATGCAGGTGGCGCAAGAAGGCCGTCGCCGAGGCCGTGCGCAAGTCGGCGATGGAGCAGGCAGGCGAGCTGGCGAAGGCTGCCGGCGGCAAGACCTCGCTGCGAAACCTTCATCGCCCGGCAGGAGCCGTGGCTGCGCGGCGAGTCGCTCGACCATCGAGGTGAAGGAGCACACCGACACGCGCTACCGCTACAACGTCACGCGCTGCAAGTATGCCGAGATGTACCGCGACATGGGCCTCGGCGAGATCGGCCACCTGCTCTCCTGCCAGCGCGACGGCACCTTCTGCGAAGGCTACGACGACCGCATCAAGCTCAAGCGCACCCAGACCATCATGCAGGGCGCCACCCACTGCGACTTCGACTACACGTTCGAGAAGGATTGAACTGTCATCCCGGCACGTGTTGCCGGGATCCACCCTCGGAATTCTCCGACCTTGCGCCCTGGATCTCGGGCACAAGGCCCGCGATGACAAAGGATTGATAGCATGACCAAGACCATACAGGCTACGTGCCGATCCCGCTGCCGGACTACACCGAGCTGCCCGTCGACGAGATGCGGCGGCGGGCGCAGGCGTTCTATGAGGGCATCCGCACCCGCCACACTGTACGCGAGTTCTCGCCGCGTCCGGTGCCGCGCGACATCATCGAGCGATGCCTGATGGCGGCGGGGACGGCGCCGAGCGGGGCCAATCACCAGCCCTGGCATTTCTCCGTCATCACCGATCCGGCCGCTCAAGCGTCGCGTCCGCGAAGGCGCGGAAGCCGAGGAGAAGGTGTTCTACGAGGGTCGCGCCGGCCAGGAGTGGCTGGAGGCGCTGAAGCCGCTCGGCACGGATGCCGACAAGTCGTTTCTGGAGATCGCGCCCTATCTCATCTGCATCTTCGGCGCGCGCCGCAGTCCGGGCGCGGATGGCCGCATGCGCAAGAACTACTACGTGCCGGAGTCGGTCGGCATCGCCACCGGGTTCCTGATCGCAGCGTTGCACACCGCTGGGCTGGCAACGCTCACGCACACGCCGGCGCCGATGGGGTTCCTCAACGAGATCTGCGGCCGCCCCGACAACGACAAGCCCTACATCCTGCTGGTCACCGGCTATCCCGCGCCCGACGCCACCATTCCGCTCTACGCCACACAGAAGAAACCGCTCAGCGAAATCGCGACATTTCTGTAGGGGAGTTTGCCCTCGCGCCGTTCTTCCGGCTGCTATCCGTCGGTTCGGTTCAGCTCGAAAGCACCGCAGCCCTCGTTCTCGACCGTACCGATGAGCTGTCGTCCCTGCATCACGCCACGCAACGTGGCGAACTCGTATCCGCTCGGCTGATCGATCCAGCGCGTGCCGCGCACCTCGAACCGCTTGCTGGGCGGATCGAAGGTCACGGACACCTCATAGGCACCATTCGCGGGGCGAGAGTTCTCGGGCGTCGCGTAGAACCGGAAATTGCCGGTCAAGTCGTGGGGCGCACTGCCCGAAATGGTGAGCGTAAGCCCGGTTACGCCTTGCGGGCATTGGTAGAGCCCTTGCCATGTGCCGATGATCGACTCTTGCGCGCTGGCGCGACTGAAATTGCCAGCCCAGGCCGCGAGCGCAAGCAGAACGGCAAGGGCTAGCTTGCGACTCGCACCGCCTAGCCATGTTCCCATCGACTCACTCCGCCAGCTTGTAGTCCGCGAACTTCGCGCGCAGGTCCTTCTTGGAAATCTTGCCCGTCGCCGTCATCGGCAGCGCGTCGATGAACACCACGTCGTCGGGCATCTGCCACTTGGCGATCTTTGAGCCCAGCGCATCGAGGATCTCGGCCTTGGTCGGCTCGGCACCCGGTGCTTTCACCACCACCAGCAGCGGCCGCTCGTGCCACTTGGGATGCGGCACGCCGATGACGGCGCAGTTGGCGATGCCCTTGACGGCCGCCAGCGCCGAGTTCTCCACGTCGATAGAGCTGATCCACTCGCCGCCCGACTTCACCAGGTCCTTCGTGCGGTCGACGATCAGCAGCCACTGGTCCGGCGTGATCTTGGCGACGTCGCCGGTGCCGAACCAGCCTTCGCTGTCGATCTGCTTGGCGGAAGCCTCCGGGTTGTTGAAGTAGCCCGAGACGATGGTGGAGCCACGTACGAACAACTCGCCCGAGGTCTCGCCGTCAGGCGGCGCGCGGTTGCCCTTATCGTCGATGACCTTGAGGTCGACGCCGAACATGCGCCGGCCCTGCTTGGCGCTGAGCTTGGCGCGCTCCATCGGCGACTGCGTCTGCTCCTCGGGGCGGAACACGGTGAGCGTGCCGACGGGGCTCATCTCCGTCATGCCCCAGCCGTGCGTGACCTCGATGTCGTAGTCGCGCGTCAGCGTGTCGATCATGGCCTGCGGCACCGCCGAGCCGCCGCTCAGGATCTGCCGCAGGTTCCTCGGCTTGCGCCCGTTCTTCTTGAACTCGTCGATCAGACCGAGCCAGACGGTGGGCACGCCCCAGCCGGCGTCGGCGCCCTCGGTTTCCATCAGATTGTACAGCGTGGGACCATCGAGCTTGGCGCCCGGCAGGATGAATTTGCAGCCCGTCAGCGGCGTGATGTAGGGCAGGCTCCAGGCGTTGGCGTGGAACAGCGGCACGACGGGAAGGATCGTGCGGTTGTGCGCGAACAGGTCGGGCCGCGTCGCGATCAGGAAGAAGGTGTGCAGCAGCATCGAGCGGTTCGAATACAGCACGCCCTTCGGCTCGCCCGTGGTGCCCGAGGTGTAGCAGAGCGCGCAGGCCGCGTTCTCGTCGAACTCCGGCCACTCGATCTCCGGCGACATCTCCGACAGCAGGCCCTCGTAGCAGAGCAGTCCCGCGATGCCGTTGGCCGGCATGTGCTCACGGTCGGTCATCAGCACGTAGGTCTTGATGGTCTTGAGCGCCGGCTTCAGCTTCTCGACCAGCGGCAGGAAAGTCAGGTCGAAGAAGAGCGTGGTGTCTTCGGCGTGATTGGCGATGTAGGTGATCTGCTCGGGGAACAGCCGCGGGTTGATGGTGTGGCACACCGCGCCGATGCCGGCGATGGCGTAGTAGAGCTCGAAGTGCCGGTAGCCGTTCCAGGCCAGCGTCGCCACCCGGTCGCCGGGTTTCACGCCGAGACCGATCAGGGCATTGGCGAGCCGGCCGATGCGCTCGCGCGACGCCTTGTAGCCGTAGCGATGGATACCGCCTTCCACCGTGTTCGAGACGATCTCCACGTCGGGATAGATATCGGCGGCATAATCGATCACGCTCGAAACCAGGAGCGGCCGATCCATCATCATCCCGCGCAGCATTGGCATGGTCCTCCCACTGTGCTTTATGACGGCCAGAATATCCCCCTCCCGAGCCCCGCGCCAAGCGGGGTCGATCAAACAGTTTAAGTGCCAGAGGAGAGCGCCATGGCGGTCGTGGAAACCGAGAAGCAGGGCGATGTGGCGGTCATCCGCATGAACAACCCGCCGGTCAACGCGCTGGGCCACGCACTGCGCCTTGGGCCTGCAGGAGGCCTTCAACGCGGCCAATGCCGATGCCGGCATCAAGGCGATCGTGCTGACGGGAACGGGCAGGTTCTTCTCCGCCGGCGCCGACATCACCGAATTCCGCGGCGAGATGAAGGAGCCGAACCTGCCGCCGCTGATCGACCACATCGAGCAGTCGGCCAAGCCGGTGGTCGCGGCCGTGAACGGCACGGCGCTGGGCGGCGGCCTGGAGCTGGCGCTCGGCTGCCACTACCGCGTCGCGAGCAAGGACGTGCGTCAGCTCGGCCTGCCCGAGATCAAGCTCGGCATCATTCCGGGTGCCGGCGGCACGCAGCGTCTCCCGCGCGCCATCGGCGCCGAGCAGGCGCTGCAACTCATCACCACGGGTGCCTTCATCGACGCGACCAAGGGCGCAGCTGCGGGACTGATCGACAAGGTGGTCGACAGCGACGTGGTCGGCGCGGCGGTGGCTTTCGCACGCGAGCAGGTTGGCAAGCCTCCGCGCCGCATCGGCGAGAAGAAGGTCGACAAGGTCGCAGCCGGCCTGTTCGAGAAGGCACGCGGTTCGATCGGCCGCCATCCGAGCGGACCCGTCGCGCCGAAGGCCGCGATCGACGCTGTCGAGGCCGCGACGACCCTGGCGCTGGCCGAAGGTATTGCCAAGGAGCGCGCGCTGTTCCGCGAAGCGGCTGCGAGCCCCTACGCTCGCGCGCTGCAGTACGCATTCTTCGCCGAGCGGCAGGCGGCGAACGTGCCGGGCGTCGGTGCGGATACCAAGCTGCGCGATATCAAGACCGTCGGCATCCTCGGTGCCGGCACCATGGGCACGGGCATCGGCCTCGCGTTCCTGAATGCCGGTTTCCCGGTGACCATCGTCGAGACCACGCAGGAGGCCCTCGACAAGGGCGTCGCCCGCGTCAGGGACACGCTGGAAGCCAACGTCAAGCGCGGCCGCGCAACCGAGGCGCAGGCCAAGGAGCGCATGGGCCGCCTGACGCCGACCATCAAGCTGGAGGACCTCGGCAGCAACGACCTGATCATCGAGGCCGTGTTCGAGAACATGGCGCTGAAGAAGGAGATCTTCGCCAAGCTCGACAAGATCGCCAAGCCCGGCGCCATCATCGCCACCAACACCTCCACGCTCGATGTGGACGAGATCGCCGAGCAGACCAAGCGTCCGCAGGATGTGGTGGGCCTGCACTTCTTCTCTCCGGCCAACATCATGCGGCTGCTCGAGATCGTGCGCGCGGAGAAAACCGCGCGCCGATGTGATGGCGACCTCGATGGCGATCGCCAAGAAGATCGGCAAGGTCGGCGTGCAGGCCGGCGTGTGCGACGGCTTCGTGGGCAATCGCATGCTCGCCTCCTACGGCGGCGAGGTGCAGGCCATGAACCTGGAAGGCGCCATGCCGCAGGAGATCGACGGCGCGCTGGAGAAGTGGGGCATGGCCATGGGTCCGCTCGCCGTGAGCGACCTCGCCGGCCTCGACGTCGGCTACCGCATCCGCAAGGAGCGCAAGCTCACCGGCGAAGCTGCGCAGAATGCGCGCATTCCCGACAAGATCGTCGAGATGGGCCGCCTCGGGCAGAAGACGGGTGCCGGCTATTACAAGTACGACGAGAACCGCAAGCGCCAGGTCGACCCCGACATCGAGGCGCTGATCAGAAGCGAAGCCGAGTCGCTGCAGATCAAGCAGCGCTCCATCCCCGCCGACGAGATCGTGGAGCGCAGTCTCCTGCGTCTCGCCAACGAGGGCGCCAAGATCCTGCAGGAAGGCATCGCGCTCCGCGCCAGCGACATCGACACCATGTACCTCAACGGCTACGGCTTCCCCGCCTGGCGCGGCGGCCCGATGTGGCAGGTCGACAATGTGATCGGCATGAAGAAAGCGGCCGAGCGCATCAAGGCCTACGAGGCCAAGTACGGCGCCCGCTGGAAGATCGCCCCGCTGATCGAGCGGTTGGCCGCCGAGGACGGAACGTTCGCCGCGCTCGACACGAAGAAGAAGTAGTCATCGCCCCCTTCAGAGCGCGCCGCGCGGCGCGCTCCTCATCGCGTACTCAGACCGCGATCTGCGTGCCGATCTCCACCACGCGGTCGGGCGGGATCTGGAAGTACGCCGTGGCGTCTTCCGACGTGCCGGCCAGCCAGATGAACAGCTTCTCCTGCCAGCGCCGCATCTTCGAGCGCGATGTCGGCCTTAGCGTACGCCGCGACAGGAAGAACGACGTGGCGGCAGGATCGACATTGAGGTCGCGCTTGCGGCAAAGCTGCAGCCCCTTGATCACGTCGGGCGTCTCCATGAACCCGTAGGTGAGCGTCACGGCGGTGAACGTGTCGGACAATTTCTCCACCTCGATGCGCTCGGCATTGGGCACGTGCGGCACCTCGGCAGTTTTCACCGTCAGCAGGATGTTGCGCTCGTGCAGCATCCGTTGTGCTTGAGGTTGTGCAGCAGGGACGATGGTGCAGCCTCCGGAGTGGCCGTGAGAAACACGGCAGTGCCGCTCACGCGATGTGGAGGTTTCTTCTCGAGCGTGGCGATCAGCGCATCCACGTCGGCATCGGAACGCGCGTCCGCGTTCAGGATAGCCATGCCGCGGCGCCAGGTGAGTACGATCACCATCAACACACCCGCGAGCGCGAGAGGCATCCAAGCGCCCTCGACGATCTTGATGGCGTTGGCGAGGAAGAACACCAGCTCGATCACAAGCAACGGCACGAGAAGCAGCGCCACGCGCCACGCCGGCCACATCCAGCGCCGCCGCAGCACGACGAAGGCCATCAGCGAGGTGGCGATCATGGTCGCGGTGACGGCCACACCGTAGGCCGCCGCCAGCCCGCTCGACGTCTTGAACACCACCACCAGCAGCAGCACCGCGAGCAGCAGCAGCCAGTTGATGCGGGGCAGATAGATCTGTCCGGCCATGTCCTGCGACGTGTGGCGCACGTCGAAGCGCGGGAGCAGGCCGAGCTGGATCGCCTGACGCGTCAGTGAGAAGGCGCCGGTGATCACGGCCTGGCTGGCGATCACGGTCGCGGCCGTGGTCAACAGCACGACCGGCCACAAAGCCCAGCTCGGGAACATGAGGAAGAAGGGGTTCTCGATGGCCTGCGGGTTGCCGAGCACGAGTGCGCCCTGCCCGAAGTAGTTGAGCGTGAGCGCGGGCAGCGCGACGCCGAGCCAGGCAGCCTGGATTGGGAAGCGGCCGAAATGACCGAGATCGGCATAGAGCGCTTCGGCACCCGTCACGGCCAGGAACACGAGGCCCAAGACCGTAAGGCCGATCATGCCGTTGCTGAAGAGGAAGGCTATGCCGTAAGCCGGATTGAAAGCGGCGAGCACGCCGGGGTTCTCCACGATACGTATGGCGCCAATGACGCCGAGGACGGCGAACCACAAGAGGATGATGGGCCCGAAGAATGTCCCGACGCTGGCGGTGCCGCGGCTCTGCATGGCGAACAGCCCGATCAGGATCGCGATCGACAACGGGATGACCGCTTGCTCGAACGCCGGCGCGATGACCTTGAGGCCCTCCACCGCCGAGATCACCGAGAGCGCCGGCGTGATGGCGGCATCGCCGTAGAGAAACGCGGCGCCCGCAACGCCGAGCACCAGCAGCGTACCGCGTCGCCGGCTCGCAACAGACTGGGCAAGAGCCATCAGTGCGAAGGTGCCGCCCTCGCCGTTCAGATCGGCTCTCAACAGGATGAGCACATACTTGAGCGTCACCAGCAGCATCAGCGACCACACGATCAGCGACAGGATGCCGAGGACGGCCGCTTCGCTCACCTGGGCTCCTCCGGCCGCCGCGGTCGCCGCCTCGCGAAAGGCGTAGATGGGGCTCGTTCCGATATCGCCGTACACGACGCCGACGGCGCCGAGCGCCAGCGGCCAGAACGGCGCCGCTTGGGCGGGGGCATGTCTGATGGGGCGGGAAAACAGTCCTGATGCGGCGGCCGAGGCCATGGCACCTGCTCCACGTGTTGCGGTGCAGAAACGAAATGGCGCGCCTTCTACTCCTGCGGCGGGTCCACCGCTAGGGGAGAAAGAGTAGCGCCGTTGGCCGTTCCAATCCTCGATAACGCACTGACAATAATAAGAATAATCGCGTGATCACCAATCCTGGCAGGGCAGGTATGCGCCTCGGGGCGCAGAGACCGCCTCCTCGCACCTGCAACTGAACGCTGATTGCGCGGGTCGTGCGCGCCTGCCGTAGCCGGCCCGGTCAGAGCAGCGCCTGGTACACTAGGTTGCGCATCATCTGGCGATAGCGCAGACGGATCAGGCCCGGCGCGGCGGCCATGAACACGACGCTGAGTTCCTCTTTCGGGTCGACCCAGAAGTACGTGCCGTACACGCCCGACCAGTAATAATCACCCGCGCTTCCCGCCATGGCGGCAATGCCATCCTGGCGGCGAACGGCGAAGCCGAGGCCGAACCCGTAGCCGGTGGCGGCGGGGTCCATCTTGTCGGCGATCATGTTGTTGAAGGACGACGGCAAGTGGTCCGCCGTCATTAATGCCACCGTGCCGCGCCCGAGAATGTCGGCTGAGGCAAGCCGCCCGCCCCGGCGCAGCATCTCGGCA
>CAWALW010000046.1:0-28241 GCA_963782855.1 uncultured Alphaproteobacteria bacterium
AAACGATTGTGCAGCATCTCGCGGTTCACCAGCCAGTCCGGCTGCGGGTAGCTGCCGACAACGGTGGTGGGAAGCAGGTGCTGGCTCATGGTGTTTCGCCTCTCTTGGATGTCGACTACGACATCATGCGGCGGCTGTAGCGGGTACGGCGGCAGGGACGCTGCGCGTGGTTCCTTGCTGCTGTTGCCGCGGCCGGCCGACTGCCACACGACCATGCGGCTTTCGAGCGCCCGCGCCAGCATGTAGTAGGCGATCGACAGCACCAGGATCGCCAGGATCGCGGCGAACACGCGCGGGCTGTCGAGGATGGTGCGGTTGAGCGTGACGAGATAGCCGATGCCGGCCGACGCGGTCAGCATCTCGGACACCACCACTCCGATGATGGTCAGCGCGCCGCCGAGTCGCAATCCGGCGAACACGGTCGGCAGCGAGGCGGGGATGATCACGCGGGTGATCTGCTGCGGCAGCGTGGCGCCCATGCTGCGCGCGGCAAGCAGGAATTGCGGATCGATGGTGCGGATGCCGGCGGCGGTGGACAGCATGACGGGGAAGAACCCGTAGATGCCGGCGAAGGCGATCTTGGAGCTGGAGCCGATCCCGAACCATGCCGTGAAGACGGGATAGAGGATGACGATCGGCACGGCATAGAGGCTCGAGAAGACGGGCAGCAGCAGGTCGCGCAGCATCGCGAACCCGCCGACCACGGCGCCGATCAGGATGCCGAGCCCGCACGCGATCACCATCGACAGGGCGACCTCGTAGAGCGTGACGAGCAGCGCCTCGAAGTAGGTCTGCCGGTCGATGTAGAGGACGGTCAGCGTCTTCGACAGCGAGGGCAGGAACAGCTCGGGTAGCGCGCCGGTGAGCGGCACGACCTCCCAGAGGATGAGCAGGGCGGCCAGGATCATCCAGCGGACGGTGGCAGGGTCGGGACGGCGCATGATGACCTCACGCTGTCTTGCGGATCTGCTGCCAGATGCGGTCACGCAGGCGGCCGAATACGTCGGTCGCCATCATCTCGTAGGTGCGCGGACGCGGCAGCGGGACCTCGATGTGGTCGATGATGCGGCCCGGCCGGGCCGACATCACCAGCACCTCGTCGGCGAGATAGACGGCCTCGGTGAGGCTGTGCGTGATGAACAGCACCGTCTTGCGGGTGGTGGACCAGATGCGCAGCAGCTCGTGGCCCATGGTCATGCGCGTCTGCTCGTCGAGAGCGGCGAACGGCTCGTCCATCAGCAGGACCGGAGGGTCCTGCACCAGGCCGCGGGCGATCGACACGCGCTGCTTCATGCCGCCGGACAGCTCGTGCGGGTAGCGCTCGCCGAAGCCTTCGAGGCCGACGAGGCTCAGCATGGCCTGGGAACGGCGCCGGCGCTCCTCGCGCGAGGTGCCGCGCAGGCTGAGCGGGAACTCGATGTTGTCGAGCGTGGTCAGCCACGGGAACAGGCTCGCCTCCTGGAATATCACGCCGACGCGCTCGGGGTCGGGCTGCGGGATCGGCCGGCCGTGGCAGAGGATGGTGCCCTTCGTCGTGCTGCCGCAGTCCAGCCAGCATCATCAGCAGCGAGGTCTTGCCGCAGCCGCTCGGGCCCGACGATCACGACGAAGCGGCCCTTGCGCACGGTGAGCGATATGTCGATCAGGGCCGGGACGCTGCCGTCGGCGCCGGCATAGGTGTGCGAGAGATTGTCGACCTCGATGGCCGCCTCGCCGGCCTGCGCCCGCAGCTCGCTCACGTTCGCCAGGTGCTGCATCTTGCCTCTAGGGCGCGCACGCATTCGTTGAACAGGATGGCCACCGCCGACAGCACGATGACGCCGGCGAAGAGCTGCGGCATCTGGAAGTTCTCGCCCCAGTTGGCGATCAGGTGGCCGATGCCGGTGCGCGAGGCGTACATTTCGGCGATCATCACGCCGGTGAAATTGAAGATCATGGCGATGCGCAGCGCTTCGAGCAGGATCGGCAGCATGCTCGGCACATAGACGCGCAACAGGATCTGCGCCCTGGTGGCTCCGTAGGAGCGCGCCACCATGATGTGGTCGGAGCGCACCAATTCCACGGCTGCGGCAGCGCTCATGAGCACCACGAAGGCCGTGGTGAAGGCGGCATAGGCGACCTTCTGCTGAAAGCCGATGCCGAACACCAGGATGAACATCGGCAGGAAGATCGATTTGGGAATGCTGAACACGTAGAACAGCATCGGCTTGAAGATGTCGCCGACGTACTGGTTCTCGGCGATCAGGATGCCGGCGGCGGCGCCGATCGGCACGGCGACGATGAACGCGACGATCACCTCGAGCGCGGTAACGGCCACCGCCTCCTGCACCATCGGCCGCTGTAGGAGCTCGACCAGCGTGACGAGCACGTGCGACAGCGGCGGCAGCAGGAGCGGGTTGACGAAGCCGAGCCGCGGCAGCCACTCCCATGCCGCGAGCACGACACCGAGGAGAATCAGCCGGATGGCGATGATTTCGAACGGGTCATGCTCTTTGTTGCAGGCGCCTGGAAGACGGCGGCATATCCCGCCGCCGCCGAGATCCGATTTCGGCCCTACCTTACACCTTGGTCGGCACCGGCCTGAACTTCTCGATGTACATTTCCTTGGCCGACGACAGGTCGCTCATGCCGATCAGCCGCGCCATGTCGAGGGCCCGCTCCATCCAGTCGAGCTGGAACTCGCCGGTCCTGGACAAATTCTTGATGTTGCCGTCCAGTTCCCGCGCCGCGATGGCCTCGGGGATCTCGTCGATCTCGGCGATGAGCTTGACGGCGGCGGCCCGGTTGGCGTCGGCACACAGGAACGCAACGCCGCCGTAGATGGCGTTGAACGCCTTCTGCAGCACCTCGGGCCGCTCGTTGATGAGCTTGTCGCTGGCGATCCAGCTTGCGTTGGAATGCGCAGGTATGGCCGCGCCGAAGTCGATGAGCGGGCGCGCCAGCTTCTCGTCCATCACCTTGTAGGTGAGCGGGGAATAGAGGACCGTGGCGTCGATGTTGCCCGTGAGCAGGTTCGGCACAAGGCCGCCGCCGCCGAGCGGCACGCGGGTGAAATCGAGCTTGTGATGCGCGAGCGTCCAGCGGGCGCAGATGTCGCTGCCCGAGCCGGCCGAGGTGATGCCGACCTTCTTGCCGGCAAGCTCCGACACCTGCTTGAGCGGAGAGTCGGTCTTCGCCACCAGGTACCAGCCGTAGTAGCCGTTGGCGCCGTTGGTGACGCAGCGCGCGTTGACGCCCTTCTTCAGGCCGGCTGCGACGCTGGAGGAGGAGTTCAGGACGAGGTCGGTGGCGCCAGCGGCGAGGGCCTCGAAACCTTCTGCGCCGCTGCGGTAGATCGTCAGTTCGGCCTTGATGCCTTCCTTCTCGAAGAGCTTCTGGCGGATCGCCGTCTCGGCCACGATGGTCGGCCAGTAGGTGCGGGTCGGCACGCCGATCCTGATGGTGCCGCCACCCTGAGCGAGTGCGACGCGGGGCATCGCCACCGCGGCGGCGCCGGCCACGAGGAGCGAGCGGCGTTGCAGGTCAGGTTTGTCGGCTTTCGGCCGTTGACGCATGGTTACCTCCCGTATCGTCTTTTGGTGCCGGAAGTTAGGCTTCCGGCAATTTCAGTCCAGCACTCTAGATGGCCGCGGCTTCGACAACAATGCGGTCACATTCGTGGCCCACGTCACAGCTCTTTTGCGGTAGATGGGACATTGCCCAAGGGTGCTCTTGTTATCGCCGCGGAGCGCTCTGGTTGCCTGGTTCGAGCTGGAGGACGCGCCTGGTGTAGTCATTGCGGAACACGCCGTTCGGATCGTTGCGACGGCACAGCTCGCGGAATGTCTCCATCTCGGGATAGAGCGGCGCGATATCCGCGAAGCCGAGCGGGAAGTGCTTGCCCCAATGCGGGCGCGCGTCGACGCGCCGCCGCAGAATGCGCGCGACGGCATTGCAGAGATCGTAGAAGGGCTGGCGCTTCCCGGGTGCATCGTAGGTGAAGAGCGATATCGAGTAGATCGGGCCAGCGACCGAGGCGGCCATCGAAATGAGCGTGTCGTCCGGCAGAACGCGGCGGAAGATGACGGGGTAGTGGTGGACGTAGCGGCCGGGCTTCAGCAGAGGCTCGCTGCCGAGACCGATCTCGCCGAGGCGGCGTTGCACGCTCTCGGGAACGGAGCCGTTCGAGGCCGCGAACACCTCGATGACGCAGCGGATGATCTCGGCGGCTTCCTCGAGCCGCGGCTCAGCCACGAACAGCTCCATCTCCTCGTGGCGGAAATAGTGGTGGCCGAGCGTCAGCACGTGCTCGGCGTCATCGACGCGCTCGACGCTCTTGAGCATGAGGCGCGGCGAGCGGCCGAGGAAGCCTTTCACCGCCCAGGCGCCAAGCGCGCGGTTGAGGTGCAGCAGCAGGTGAAAGATGACGTCCTGGCCGATCGCGTTGTAGCCCCGCATCGCCAGCGCCTTCATGGACTTCAGCGGGCCGGTTCTCGGCTGGCCGACGGGCCTGCGCTCGAAGGCGATCCATCGCCACGCGTAGGGAACCCACATGAACATGGTCAGCGGTTGCTCGGAATAGAGGCGGAGGATGTCACCGAGGCCGGCGTGCGAACGCAGCGTTTCGGCCACCTTGTACTTGGGCACGGTCGGCAGATCGACGGAGACGATGATGCCCATGCAGCCGAGGCCGCAGCGCGCGGCTTTGAGCTCGGGCCCCGAGCGCGTATTCGTGGATCGTCGGCTGCAGCGTGCTCGGATCGTAGGCCGCAAGCCGGACCTTCGACACGAAATGGGAGATGCTCTCGCGCCCGGAGCCGTGCGTGCCGGTCGAGATGGCGCCCGAGATGGTCTGCTTCTTGATGGCGCCGAGCGTCGGCAGGGTCTGGTCGGTCGACGCATGCAGCCTGTCCAGCAGCGCCTGTATCGTGACGCCTGCGCCGACGCGCACGAAGCTTCGGCCGCCGGCGGTGAACGGCGTCACCTGGTCGAAGCTGCTCATGTCGAGGGAAACGGCGGCGCCGGCGGCAATGTCGCTCCAGGAATGCTTGGAACCGAGGGCGCGGATGGTCTCGCGGGAATGCCGCTGCAGGATTTGCAGAAGCTCCGCCTCGTCTCTGGGGCGATAGCGGCGCGTTTGCCAGGCGACATTCCCCCCGAAATTAACCTCGCGCTGCGCGACGCCGCCGATCTTTTCCATGCGCCGACCGCCCTTCAGACAAGAGCCGGGCGGTCCGCCGCTTCAGTGCTTGTGACCGCCGCCGTGGCCGCCCGACTTGCGCGCCGGCGGGCCGGAGCCCTTGTCGCTGAAGTTTCTGATCACGACAAGCTGGTCGCGCAGCGCACCTTCGACCTTGAGGCGTACGGCCCAGTCGCCGAACATCTCGAGCTGAAGCCGTGCCTCGTATTCGCCCGGCTTGCCTGTCGGCTTGGCAATCACTGCCTTGACGTTGTGCGCCATCGGCATGGACGGCATGTCGGCGCCCACCGACACATCGGCTTTCTCCAGCGGCGCAGCGGAGCGGGCGTTGCTGAGCTTGAAGACGCAGTCGTAGGCGAACTTGGCGTCCGCGGGCTGGCACTCGATCGCAGCTTTGGCACGGTCTGCAGCAAGCGCTGTTGCCGCGCAGGTGGATGCCAGTATGGCAGCGCTGAAGAACCTCAACATGCGTTATCCTCCCTGTGCATGAACGAGCCGAACAGGCCGGCGGGCGGGCCGGTACCTGCTACGCGACCCTGATCCAGCAGCGTCGCTCGGGCACAGAGCGCGCTGAGTACCGGAAGCTTGTGCTCGATCAGTATGACCGCGCGGCCCGGCAGAACGTGCTTCGCCAACAGCGCAATCATAGCGTCCGTATCTTCCGGGCTCAGCCCGCTCGTGGGCTCATCGAGCAGGAGCAGCCGCGGCAAACGTGCGAGTGCCCGCGCAACCTCAAGCCGGCGCTGCTCGGCCAGCGAGAGCTCACCGGCCAGCGTCTCCCTGCGCTCGGTTAGGCCCGTGTGCCCGAGCACGGCGTCGATGGTTTCATCGCTGCGCTGGTCGACCCGGGAGATATTGTCCGCCACGGTCATCGCCGCAAACAGGCGCGCGGTCTGGTTGGTTCGCGCGATGCCGCGGCGCGCGATGTCGTGGATCGGCGCTCCCGTGATGTCTTCGCCGGCGAATTTCACGTGGCCGGCAGCAATCGGCACGACGCCGGTGATCGCATTGAGCAATGTGGTCTTGCCGCAGCCGTTCGCGCCCACGAGGCCGAGCACCTCGCCGGCCGCGAGTTGAAGATCGACATTGTTGAGGGCCTCAACGCCGCCGAAGCGAACCGTCAAGCCCTGAACGTCCAGCAGCATGCATGCTTCGCTTTAGATGCGATGTGATCCAGTGCACCGCCCGCTCGTCCAGCAGGCCACGAGGTCGCACGATCAGGAGCAGGGCCACGAGGCCGCCGAACACGATCATGCGGTAACCGGCGAACAGGCGCGAGGATTCAAGTACGCCGATATCGATGAGCACGCCGAGCACGGGGCCCAGCGCGGTACCGAGCCCGCCAATCAAGCCATACGCAAGGCTGTGAACGCCGAGCATGATGTTGAAGCTCGCCGGCTCGATGTAGGTGAGGAGATGCACGTAGAGGCCGCCACCGAGCCCCGCCAGCGCGCCGGCCGCAGCCGCCGCGAGCAGGCGGATGCGAACGACGGACAGCCCTTGCAACTCGGCGAGCAGGGGATCGGCACCGGCCTGACGCAGGGCGCGGCCGAAGCGCGTGCGTTCCAGCACGAAGAAGCCTGCAAGCACCAGGCCGAGCAGAGCGTAGACGAACATCAGGTATTGCAGCGGCGTGATGCCGTTCTCGAAGAGGTAGCGGATGTCGCCGAAGCCGTCCGTGCCGTTGGGGCCGACAGGCGTGCCGCCGACGTCGATCCGGAAGACGAAAAGCTCGAAGGCGATGCGCGTCATTTCGGCGAAGGCCAGCGTCGCCATGGCGAAATAGAAGCCGCTGAGCCGTAGCGTCGCGCTTCCGACAGCGGTGGCGGCAGCCGCCCCAACCAAGGCCCCGGCGAGAAGGGCCGGCAGCAGATGCCAGCCCAACATCGTCGTGACCATGCCGGCCGCGTAGGCGCCCATGGCGAAATAGGCCTGCTGGCCGAACGACACTTCTCCGGACAGCAGCAGCATGTAGGCTGACAGCGCCACGAAGGAGATGATGCCGATATTCGTGAGCACGCCGATGAGGAAATCGTCCATGGTGATCACAGTCGGCGCTGGACGGCCGCGGCATCCGCGAGCCGCCGCGAGCCCATCAGCCCGCCGGGCCAAAGCGCGAGCACGGCGAAGAGCACGCCCCACGCAATGAGGTCGCGCACCTGCGGTCCGAACGCCCACTGCATGTGCGCCTCGATGATGCCGAGCGCGAGGCCGCCGGCGATGGCGCCCGGGACCGAACCCAGCCCGCCGAGCATCATGGCGATCAGGCCCTTGGTGGTTGCCCACATGCCGAACATCGGCGTGATCTGATGGTCGGTCGCCGCGATCAGGAACCCGGCGACGCCGCCTATGGCGGAAGCAAGAATGAACGCCAGCATCAGCACCCGCTCCACGGGAACGCCGACGATCTCGGCCGCGCGGCGATGATCGATGACCGTGCGGACGCCGAGGCCGAAGCGCGTGTGGTGCAGTGCCCAGTAGACAAGGCCAGCGGCAGCCGTGGCAACGGCGAGCATCAGCAGGTGCTCCGGCCGGAACAGGAACGGGCCCAGCGTGAACGGCGGACCGGCGACGAGTGCGGGAAAGGCATTGAGGTGCCGTGGAAGCAGGAGCGTGGCCGCCTCCTCGATCTGCATCCACACCGCGAAGCTGGAGACCATGGACGCAATGGCCGCACTATCGCCGAAGGGGCGGAAACAGAGACGCTCCACATAGAGCCCGACAAGCGCGGCGCCCACCACTACGACGATGGCGACCGGCAGGGCGCCGATGCCGAAACGCAGGGACGCGTAGGTGCCGAGGTAGGCGCCGGCCATGATGGTAGGCCCATAGGCGAGGTTGAGCCGGCGCATGGTGCCGAAGATCAGCGTGAAGCCCAGCGCCAGCAGCGCGTAGGACGATCCCACCATCGCTCCGTCGAGCGTGTTCTGGATGAGATCGATCATGCTGTGTCATCCGGGAACTGCGCGCAGTGCAATATCCGGGACCCAGCGCAGAGTAGGTGACATCGTCCTGAGCATGTTGAGGGACGGGCTGCATGGGAGGCCGTGCTTCGACGGGGCTCAGCACGAGGTTGGAGCTTGCGGCCCCGGGTCCCGGCTCGCGCGCTTTCGCGCTTGGTCGGGATGACAGAAAATGCGCGACGCATCATGTCACTGTTACCCGCTCGCGCGGCGCGTCCCGAGATAGGCACGTTGCACCACCTCATCCTCGGCGAGCTTGCCGGGCTCGCCGGAGAAGGTCACGCGGCCCTGCTCCATCAGGTAGAAGTGGTGAGCGACCTTGAGCGCCAGGTGCGCGTTCTGCTCGACCAGCAGGATCGTCACGCCGTCGCGGTTGAGGTCGCCGACGATGCGGAACACCTCCTCGACCACCATAGGTGCGAGGCCGAGCGATGGTTCGTCCATCAGGAGGATGCGCGGCCGGGACATCAGGGCGCGCGCCACGGCCAGCATCTGCTGCTCTCCGCCCGACAAAGTGCCCGCGAGCTGATCCCTGCGGTCCTTGAGGCGGGGGAAGCGCTGGTACATGCGCTCGATGTCCTCAGCGATGGCCGGATCGCGGCCGCGCTGGAAGGCGCCGGCCTCCAGGTTCTCCTTCACACTCATTTGCGGGAAGACGAGCCGGTTCTCCGGTACCAGCGCAAGCCCGCGCAAGACGATGCGGGCGCTGGGAAGGCCGGCAATCTCCTCCCCGTCGAGGCGCACGGAGCCGCGCCTGGGTTTGAGAATGCCGGCGATCGTCATCATCAGCGTGGTCTTGCCGGCGCCGTTTGGTCCGAGCAGGCAGGTGATGCGGCCCTTCCCGGCAGAGAGCGACACGCCCTTCAGCGCTTCGATCTTGCCGTAGGCGGTGGCGATGTCTCTGACTTCAAGCACGCGCTGGACCTCTCACGCCGCCTTGCCGAGGTAGGCTTCGCGCACCTTCGGGTCGGCCTGCACTTCGGCCGGATGGCCTTCGGCGATCTTCTGGCCAAAGTTGAGTACCGCGATGCGGTCGGTGACAGCCATCACCAGCTCCATATGATGCTCGATCAGCAGCACGGTGATGCCGCTGTCGCGGATGCGCCGGATGCGCTGCTCGAGTTCCTCGATCTCCTCCGCGTTCATGCCGGCGGCAGGCTCGTCGAGCAGGATCAGCTCGGGCTCGGCGGCCAGCGCGCGCGCAAGCTCAAGGCGGCGCTGCTCGCCGAAGGACAGGTTGGCGGCAAGGTCGTCGCGCTTATGGGCGAGGCCGGAGAACTCCAGCAGCTTGCCGATGCGCTCGCGATCGCTTTGGAAGCCGTTGTACCAGCGCGGCACCACGGGTTGGGATTTGCGCTGTCGGTCGCGGTTCTCGGCCACCCACAGGTTCTCCCACACCGCGAGGTGGCCGAAGAGGCGTATGTTCTGGAAGGTGCGCGCGATGCCCATGGAGACGAGCGCGTGGCTCGGTTGTCTGGTGATGTCGCGGCCGTTGAAGACGACGCGGCCGGAGGTGGCTGGGAAGAAGCCGGAGATGAGGTTGACGATGGTGCTCTTGCCTGAGCCGTTGGGGCCGATCAGGCCGAAGATCTCGCCTTTCTCGACGCGCATGGAGACGTCGTCCACAGCGCGCACTCCGCCGAAATGCTTGCTCAGGTGATCGAGCTCAAGCACCGAAGGAACTCCGCCAGTTGGCGAGGCGGCGGCGCAGCGCGGATTGCGCATCGTCGAACGCGGTGCCGTCCGTCAGTTGACCGCGCAGGCGCCGCCAAGTTGCAGGATCGCGCACGGAGCGAAGGGATGCGCTGGTGCGGGCATCGAGCAGGCCGCCGGGCCGCAGGTTCATGGCCAGCACGATCAGCGCGCCGAACAGGAGATTGCGCCAGTCGCCGAGGAAACGCAGGCCCTCGATCAGGAACCCCTGGATGAAGACAACCGCGGCCAGACGTGCCGAACACGCTCGAGAGGCCGCCCAGGATCGGATAGGCGATCGCGAAGGTCGCGACCATGATGTTGAAGTTGCCCTGCTCGATGTGCGTCGTGTAGTGGGCGTAGATGCCCCCGGCGAGCCCGGCGATGAAGCCGCCGCCGGTCATGGCGGCGACCTTCACGGCGGTGAGGTTGATGCCGCAGCTTTGTGCGGCCGTCTCGTCCTCGCCGACAGCGCGCAGCACGGCGCCGGCGCGGGAGCGGTCCATCCACCACAGTACCGCCATCACGGCGGCGACCACGAGCCAGATGAACACCATGACTTGGAACGTGGTCCAGCCGTTCTCCGGGAAGTAGCGGATCTGGCGGAAGCCTTCGCCGCCCAGCGGTCCGACTTTGAGGTTTCCCTTGGCGATCTGATAGTCGAAGTTGAAGAAGAAGAGGCGCACGGCCTCGCCGAACGCCAGCGTCGCCACCACGAGCATTAGCCCGCGCACGCGAAGCGCCGGGAAGCCGACGAGGCAGGCGACGACCGCCGCCACCGACCCGCCCGCGAGCAGCGCCGGCAGGAGCGTCCAGTGCGCGAGCACGGTCAGCATCGCCGCCACGTAGGCGCCGACCGCCATGAAGCCGGCCTGCGCGAGGGAGACCTGGCCGGTCAGCAGAACGACGTAGGCCGAAAGGCCGAGCAGTGTATGCACGCCGATGATCTGGAGGAGGCCGAGGTAGAAATCCATTGGATGGACCGCCGCCTCTCAGGTCCCGGCCGGGTCGCGCCCGAGGATGCCGCCGGGGCGGAACACCAGGAACACGAACAGCAGCAGCATCACGTAGATGTCGCGCTCGGTGACGCCGCGGAAGAACTGGAACAGGTTCTCCGTCGCGCCGACGAGGAGGCCGGCGATGATGGCGCCGGGGATGCTGCCTAGGCCCCCTATCACCGTCACGATCAGGCCCTTCACCGTCAGCGGTGCCACGATCAGCGGGGATAGCAGGCCGACGGCCGAGCCGATCAGCGCGCCTGCTATGCCGCCAAGTGCGCCGGTGACTGTGAATGTCATGGCATTCACCTGTCCCAGACTCATGCCGCACAGCTGTGCTGCTACGGGCTGCTGGGATACCGCGCGCGTCGCCATGCCGAGCCGAGTCCTGTACAGCAGGTGCAGCAACAGGCCCATGACGACCACCGCCACGGCAAAGCACACCAGCAGGTCGGCACGCAGGCTGAAGTCACCCATGTGGACCATGCCACGGACCAGCGTGGGATAGTTGACGGGCATGCCTGCCGTGGCATGCACCACCACCTCGTCGATCAGCAGCAGCATGCCGACGGTGGACATCAGCGTGGCCAGCGGATGGGACAACGGGATGAACCTGAAGCACAGGTAATAGACCATCAGGCCCAGCACTGCGCCTGCCACACAGGACAGGGGAATGACCATCCACGCCGAGGCCCCGACGGCCCGCAGTAGCTCGACACCGGCATAGGCACCGGCAAGGGAAGCGGCCGCATACGCCATGTTGATCTTGTGCATCACGCCGAACACCAGCGTGAAGCCGATGCCGATCAGCGCATAGATGGCGCCGAACAGGAGCCCGTCAGCCAGCGTCTGCAGAACATCGATCGCCACGTCCGCTATCCCCGATATGGCACCGGCGGCCCTTCAGGCGGGCCGCCGGGCCGGGATCCCTTCGCGAATGCGAAAAGCGCTAGGGTGTATGCAGCACGACCCACTTGCCTGCCTTGGCATGCACGAACAGGTAGGGCTTCACCGCCTCGCGATCATCGGTGCGCTTGGAGACACCGAGCAAACCCTTGGTCTCGGCGAGCTTGGCGAGACCTGCGCGGATCTTCTCGCGGTCGACCTGCACCGTATCCGCCTTCGCCATCACTTTCTGCTCTTCCATCACCTGCTTGAGGATGAGCACGTTCTCCCAGGCTGCGCCGGAGTGCAGGTCGAGGCTGCCCTTGAACTTGGCCACCGCATCAGCCGCCGCCTGTGCCTGCGGGTTCACCGGGGCGAAGCTCGTCGGAATGATAATGGCCTCGGCCTGGCCCGCGCAGCCCTGCAGCGTCTCGAGGCTGGAGGACGACGTGAGCCCGATCACCAGCTTCGGCTTGACGCCCTGGCGCTCCAACTCTTTCAGCATGCCGCAGGTCGTGAACGGATGCGCGGCAATCGCGATGATGTCGGCGTTCGCCTTCTTGGCCTCGCGCGCCTGGTTGGAGAAGTTGGTATCGTTGAGCAGCCACTTGGACTCACCCAGCACCTCGTAACCTTCCTTGGCCGAGACCACCTTCATGATGGCGTGCCAAGTCGCGCGCGAATGGGCGAAATCCTCCTCCACGCCGCCGAACACCGTCTTCAGCTCCGGCCGCGTGGTCTTCAGCCACTTGAACAGCGTCGTGTACATCTGCGCTTCGTTGGGCACGTTGCGGAACGCCCACTCCGAGATCTTGGCGAGCCCGCCCTTGATGGCGACATCCGTAAAGATCGGGAACTGCAGGCCCGTATCGCTGGCGTCGCCAGCCTTCCTCTGCAACACGCCGAACAGCGGCTCGGCCACGTTGGAACAGGTCGGCCCGACCGCGACGAGCGCATTGCCGGAGGCGATGCGGCGCACGACAGAGATGCCTTCCTCCGCCGTGCAACGGTCATCGAGAAAGTCGATGACGATCTTGCCCTTGGCGCCGTCGCCGAGCTTGACGCCGCCCGCCTTGTTGATCTGGTCGGCGGCAGCTTCCAGCGCCGCCTTGCTGTTGATCCCGAACGAGCGCACGACACCGGTCATGGCGCCGAAGCCCGAGATCCTTACCTCGCGCTCCTGCGCGCCGGCAACGCCGGGAACGGACAGCGCCGCAAAGCCGAACGCAGCCGCCACGGCCACGGTTCTTCCACGAAACATGGGGGTCCTCCTTCGCTTCGTTTCCTC
Organism: uncultured Alphaproteobacteria bacterium; assembly: GCA_963782855.1. Classification (GTDB taxonomy): domain Bacteria; phylum Pseudomonadota; class Alphaproteobacteria; order Rhizobiales; family Hyphomicrobiaceae; genus AWTP1-13. The sequence goes on from CAWALW010000046.1 coordinate 13,006, forward strand.
CGCTCCGGCTTTATCCATTCTGCGGGACGTGCCGTGCGATTATCTGTTATCCGCCTATGCTCTCCTACCCGCGGCCAAAAGGCAAGGCGATCGGCAGGCAAGCCCGGCTCGGCGCGCTTTTTGCAGTTCAGTCGGGACGCGGCGCCTTCGTCCGCTTAAAGATGACGCGCAAACGCAGCATCAACCGCGGCGCAAAACCCGCCGTTGGCATTCCCTCCCTCGATCGGTACTCACCGCGTCGGAGGGAACGGTTCACCTCTGCCCGGGGAGCAAAAGGAAATCCTGCACTCGACTGGCGCCTAACCGAGTCTGATCCAACGTTGTCCTAGTCCCCGCCCAGCCCCGCCTTTCGGAAGCCCTCGAGGTAGCGTTCCATCAACTCGGGCGTTTGATAGGGAACGTTTGCCTTGATCCACGCCAGCGAGAGTTGCGACTGTTCGTTTTGTATCGTAGCCAAAAGCAACCGGGCCTCGTCGATGCGCCCGACCTGTGCCAGGCTCGCGCACAGCAGGCGCCGCGACCCTTGGAAACCTGGACGCAGCCGCTGGGCTTCGAGCGAACGCTCGATCGTCTCAGCGTATCGTCCGGCCGCGTAGTGGGCGACCGCGATGGCTCCGAGGAACAGCGCCATCTCCGGATCGAGCGGGCTGAGGCGGATGGCCTCCTCCCCGTGCTCTATGGCCTCGCGATCGCGCCCGGCGAAAGCCAGGCCGCGGCTGAGATGCGAATGGGCCGCCGCCGAATTCGGATTGAGGCCGACCGCCCGGCGGAACGAAGCGATCGACTCCTCGGTGCGGCGCTCCATCATGGCGGCGTAGGCGAGCGCGATGTGGCCCCAGGGATGGCGGTCGTCGAGCGCGATGGCGCGAACGGCCTGCTGGCGCCCCGCGCGCAGATTGGGCTCGCGGTCGATCCAGCCCATGTGCGTGGCAAACACTTGGCAGAAACCCAGCAGGCCCCGAGCCGGCGCGTAGTCGGGGAAGGCTTCGACGGCACGCTGCAGCGGCTCGATTGCCACCGCGCAGTCCTCGCGTGTCAGGCGCCACAAGTGCGTTTGCGCGCGGGCGACCAGCTCCCAGGCGCCCAGGTCGTCGGCAGAACGCGACAAGGTACGGATGCCTTCGGCCGCGAGCAGGTGGGGCTCGATGGCCGCGGCGACACTGCGGGTGATGTCGTCCTGCACGGCGAAGATATCGCCGAGCTGCCGGTCGTAGCTCTCCGCCCAGTGATGCGATCCCGTGATCGCGTCGACCAGCTGGGCGCTGATGCGCAGCCGGTCGCCGCCGCGGCGCACGCTGCCTTCGAGCACGTAGCGGACACCGAGTTCGCGCGAGACCTGGCCAATATCAACGGCGCGGTCTTTGTAGACGAAGGTGGAGTTGCGGGCGATGACGAACAGCCATCGGATGCGGGCTAGCCCGGTGATCAGGTCCTCGGAAAGGCCGTCGGCAAAATAGTCCTGATCACGGTCGCCGCTCATGTTAGCGAAGGGCAGCACTGCGATCGAAGGGCGATCCGGCAGCGGCAGATGAGAAGACGGCGGCGGGGCCTCGTCCTCGCGGACGGCGGCGACGAAGCGGAGGCCCTTGCGAGGCAATGTCTTGATCAGCCGCTGCTTGCCGCCGGTGTCGCCGATGGCGCTGCGAGCCGCATTGATCCGGTTGAACAGGGCGGACTCCGAGACGATGCGACCATGCCAGATCGCGGCCACCAGCTCGTCCTTGCTGACCACACGTTCTCGGTTGCGGACCAGGTGAGCGAGGAGATCGAAGACTTGGGGCTCGACAGCTACCAGGGCAGCTCCCCGGCGCAGCTCGCGGCGATCCGTATCGAGTACACAATCCTCGAATAGGTAGGGCAAAACGCCATCCTGCGGTGTGTCAAGGCGGCAGCACGCCATCCTAGCACAGCGTGTCGGGAGGAAAAATGGAGGCAACCCTAAGCAGAAATTGAGGATGCCCTGAGAGCGGGCGCGCTCGCCCCCTGGCATGTTGGCAGCGGTGCAGGATTACGGAGGATCGCCATGAAGCTGCCAGCACTCGATGCCGTGCGTATCGCTGCCTTGGCGCTGACACTGGGCCTGACAGGAGCGTTGCTGGCGCCGTCGAACGCAACGGCGCAGCAGAAATTCGAGATCAAGAACGTCGCGGAAAAGAAGCTCAAGCAGCTGCCGGCCGGACCTTTGTTCTGGCGAGTTCGAGAACTTCCCGACACTCGCCCTGGCACAGGCGGCTGCGGGTGAGACTTCGCTGGCCGCCGAGGTCTCCGGCAAGGTCTGGCTGTTCACGCTAGGTCCCAAGGGAGGCGCGACGTCCGGTGGCAGCAAGGTGGCGGAGATCGGACCCGTGCCTCCGCTCGTAGCTCCGGAGTATCTGCTGCGCATCAATCACGCCGGCGGTCCGCCCGGGGCCAAGACGCCGGTCCATACGCATCCGGGTTCGGAGGCCTTCTACGTTCTCGCCGGCCGGCTGGGGCAAAGGACGCCGCACGGCGTCGGCTACGCGGACGCCGGTCAGACCATGAACGGGCATGGCGCCGACATGGCGATGGAAGTGTTCAGTGCCGGCACGAGCGATCTGGACCAGCTCGTCATGTTCATGGTCGATGCCACCCGGCCGTTCTCGTCGTCGGCCAAGTTCGAGTGAGAAAAGAGCGCCGCCGTCTGATAGCTTTCACTCGCAAAGCTGTCGGAGGAAAACGTGAAGGATACCCGACGTGGCACGGGGCCCCGCCGTCCGATGCCCGGCCACAGGACGGCGGCGCTGTTGCTCGCCGGGCTGATGTGCGCGCTTGCTCCCGGTCCCGCGGGTGCCGAGTATCCGGAACGGTTGATCCGGCTCGTCGTTCCCCAGGCTCCGGGCAGCGCAACCGACGTGCTCGCGCGCATCCTGGCCGCTGAACTCGAGCCCCAGATCGGGCAATCGATCGTGGTGGAGAACCGCCCGGGCGGCGCCCTGACGACAGGGCTTTCTTTCACCGCCAAGTCCGAGCCCGACGGCTACACCATCGCCATGGGTCCCGTTGGCGCGCTGGCGATCACCCGCCACCTCGTCAAGAAGCTGCCCTACGACATCGAGCGCGATTTCCAGCCCATCGCACTGGTGACCCGCGGCCAGATGCTGCTCGCCGTCTCGCCGAAGCTTCCGGTCCGCAGCGTGCAGGAGCTGGTCGCTCTGGCGAAGGCCAAACCGGGCACCCTGGTCTACGCGTCGTCCAGTGCCGGCTCGCCGGGTCACGTCGGCGGCGAGCTGTTCAAGTTCATGACCGGCGCAGATATCGCGCACGTGCCCTACCGCGGTGGTTCAACGGCGATCACCGATCTGATGTCCGGGCAGGTTCACATGATGCTGGAGAGCCTGAGCTCGATTGCCCCGTTTGCCCAGTCGGGAGATGTGCGCGCGCTGGCCGTCTCGGGGCCGCGCCGGTCGCCTGCCTTTCCAAGACCTGCCGACCATCGACGAGGCGGGCGTGCCGGGCTTCGAGGTCACGACATGGAACGGCGTCATCGGGCCTGCCGGCATGCCGCGGTCCGTGGTCGACAAGCTCAACGCCGCGATCAATCGGGCCATTCATACGCCGACGTTCGGAGAGCGCCTGGGGGCCCTGGGCCAGGAGGTGGCGGGCGGCACGCCTGAAGTCTTCGCCCAGACCATACAGCGCGATTCCGCCAAGTGGCTCGACGTGATCAGGCGCTCGGGCCTCAAGCCTGACTGAGCAGGACGCAAGACCTTGCGAACATGACGGCGCGGGGGGTGGTGTGAAGCAACGCGCGAGACCTCGCCGACTAACCCCGCCCCTTCCCTGCAAGGGGGCGGCTCGTCTCAAGGCCGGCACCCGACAGTACTGGAAGCTAGCCCGCCCGCGTCTCACGCCTATCGCTGGCGGCACGCGAACCGTCGTCCACGTCCTTCAGCAGCCGGCGCATGATCTTACCCGAGGAGGTGATCGGCACGGTGGCGACAAATTGCACGGCGCGCGGCAGCTTGTAGGCGGCCAGGTGCTTGCGGCAGTGCTCCACCACATCCTGCCCTGAAGCAGAGGCGCCCGGCTTCAGCATGACATAGGCCTTCGCCAGCTCGCCCTTGGCCTCGTCGGCCACGCCGCAGACGGCCGCCAACGCCACGGACGCATGCATGCAGATCACCCGCTCCAGCTCGGCCGGGTAGACGTTGTAGCCGGCAGTCAGAATCATATCCTTCTTGCGGTCGACGATGGTGAAGTAGCCGTCCTCATCCATGGTCGCGATGTCACCGGTATGCATCCAGCCGTCGGTGCGGACGGTCTCGCGGGTCGATTTCTCGTTGCCCGCATAGCCGTCCATCACCAGCGGACCCTTGACCATCAGCTCGCCGCGCTCGCCCGCCGGCATTTCCTTCTCAGGATCGTCCGCGGCGACGATCTTGCAGAACATGCCGGGCATCGGCAGGCCGATGGTGCCGGGCTTGTTGTCGCCCCAGTAGGGATTGAAGGTTGCCGCGCCGGCGAGTTCGGTCATGCCCCACAGCTCCAGCACCGGCGCCTTGGTACGCTCGGTGAACTCGACCGACTTGGCGGCGGCAAGTGTCTGGCCGCCCACCGTACAGCGCGTCAGCGAGGACAGGTCGTAGGAATCGAACTTGGGGTGCGCGAGCAGGTAGTAGTAGGCCGTCGGCACGCAGTCGAACATCGTCGCGCGGTGCTCCTGGATCGCCTGCAGCACGCCTTCCTCGCTAAATCGCGGCAGCAGCACGAACGTCGAGCCCGCCATCATCGCCGCGTTGAAAACGCAGCTTCCATACACATGCGGGTTGGGCAGCGGGCTCACGACGATGTCGGCTTCCGTGCGCGAATGCATCAGCGCGGTGCCCTTCGCCGTCGCGATGATCGAGCGTACGCTCTGCACGGCACCCTTGGGGTGCCCGGTGGTGCCGGACGTGTAGCAGATCGCCCCGATGTCCTTCGGCCGGCGAGGCCGCGGCGCGAAAGTGGATTTGCCGCCGTTCAACCGGCTTTCGAACGGAGTGGCGCCGACCGGCGCCTTGTCGCCCCAGATCACCACCTGCGAGAGACCGGTGTTGCCCTGCATGTCCATCAGCGGGCCGGCCTTGTCGTCGGAGGCGACGACGGCGCGCGCGCCCGAATCCTGCGCGATGTACTTTACCTCCTCGGGGGTGAGCATGGTGTTGACAGGATTCACCACCGCGCCCGTCTTTGCGATGGCGTAGTAGGCCACCATCCACTGCCATGAATTGGGCCCGTAGATCATGACGATATCGCCCGGTGCCACGCCCGCATGCGCAAGCCCATTGGCGAAGGAATTCGTTGCCGCCTCCAACTCGTTGAAACTGAACCTCCGCCCTTCGACGATCAGCGCGGTCCTGTTGCCGTAGCGGCGTGCCGCTTCGGGGAGAATCTCCCCCAGTGTCTGCACCATGGGTCCGGTTTCCTCCTCCACGGCGATCAGGCTTTTTTGCTGCCTGATTGCCGGGCGCCTGTCGCGCCCGTCGCCAAAGCCAGCCTAGCATCGGTACCCTGAAAGATCGAGTTGGTCCGCACGCCGCCGAACGCACTGGATGTGCGCCCTTGGCCTCCTCGACGCCACTCCTTACAAGAACACTCGACGAACGGCAGGAGCTTCCCTTGGCATCGCAGGGCACGGCCTTTCCGCATCTCGCGACCCCCATCACGCTCGGCGGCGTGACTTTGCGCAACCGCATCGTCATGGGCTCGATGCACACGGGGTTCGAAGGCCACCAGACCGAGAAGAGCTTCGACCAACTCGCCCGTTTCTACGCTGAGCGCGCCAAAGGCGGCGCCGGACTCATCGTCACCGGCGGGTTCTCGCCGAACCATGCCGGCCGCATGAAGGACGAGCCCTCCACGATGGACAAACCCGAGCAGGTCCCCCTGCATCGCCGCATCACGGATGCTGTGCACGCGGAGGGCGGCGCCATCGTCCTGCAGCTGCTTCACTCCGGCCGCTACGGCTACCATGACAAGGTCGTCGCCCCCTCGCCGATCCGATCCCCCATCAACAAGCACGGCCCCGCCGAACTCACGGACGCGGAGATCGAGCAAACTATCGCTGATTACGCGCGGGGCGCGCGGCTCGCCCGCGAGGCCGGCTATGACGGCGTCGAAGTGATGGGGTCGGAAGGTTACCTCATCACCGAATTTTTGGCGCTTCGCACCAACCACCGCAAGGACCGCTGGGGCGCCACCATCGAGAATCGCGCGCGCTTTCCCGTCGCCATCGTCTCCGCCATACGCGAGGCACTTGGCTCGGATTTCCTCATCGTCTACCGCCACTCCATCCTCGATCTCGTCGAAGGCGGGTTGACCTGGGACGAGACCGTCTACGTTGCGCGCGAGGTCGCCCGCGCCGGCGCCCATCTCATCAGCTCCGGCATTGGCTGGCATGAAGCCAAGGTGCCGACGATTGCCGGCACGGTCCCGCACGCGGCTTTCGTCGATCCCGTTCGCCGGCTCAGGGCCGCCGTGCCGATCCCGGTGACGGCCAGCAACCGCATCAATTCAGCCGAGCTGGCCGAGCGCCTTGTCGCGAACGGCTCGTGCGACATGGTCTCCATGGCGCGCCCGCTGCTCGCCGATCCCGAGTTCGCCAACAAAGCCTTCTCCGGCCGCGCCGGCAGGATCACCACTTGCATCGCCTGCAACCAAGCATGCCTGGACCACTACTTCGAGAGCCGCGAGATCACCTGCCTCGTCAACCCACGTGGCGCACGCGAGGCTGAGTTCATTCCCCAGCCCGTTGCGCGCAAGAAGAAGATCGCCGTGGTCGGCGCCGGTGTTGCCGGCCTCGTCTGCGCCATAGAGGCCGCCTCACGCGGACACGAGGTCACGGTCTTCGAAGCTGCCGAGCGCATCGGCGGCCAGATGAACCTCGCCGCCCGCATTCCCGGCAAGGCCGACTACGCCGACGTCGTGCGCGCTTACGCGGCCCAGATCGGCGATCTGGGCGCGAAAATCGTCACCGGCCGGCGCGTCGATGCGGAAGAGCTGCTGGCCGAGGGTTTCGACGAGTTCATCATCGCCACCGGCATCAAGCCGCGCGCGCTCGACATACCCGGCGCCGCCGACCCGCGCGCCGTCTCCTACGAGGCCGCGCTGACCGGCCGTGTCAGCGTCGGCAAGCGCGTCGCGATCATCGGCGCCGGTGGCATCGGCCACGACGTCGCCTTGGCGCTCGCCCACCCCGATCCGCGCGAAACGCTGGAGCCCGATGCCTTCGCGCATCGCTGGGGGGTCGATGGCACGCCGCATCCTTCGCCGCCCAAGCGCCAAGTCACGCTGATCAAGCGCTCGCCCGGCCCCTTCGGCCGCACGCTTGGCAAGAGCACCGGCTGGATCCTGCGCCAGGAGCTGCGCGACTTCGGCGTCGAGCAGATCGCCGGCGCCGCCTACCGCAAGATCGACGCCGACGGCTTGCACATCTCCGTCGAAAACGCCGACCGCTGTATCGCCTTCGATACGCTCGTGGTTTGCGCCGGCCAGGAGCCCAACCGCTCGCTTGCTGACGCGCTCATCGCCGCCGGCCGCACCGCGCACGTCATCGGCGGCGCCAGGCACGCCGCCGAACTCGACGCCAAGCGCGCCATCGAGGAAGGCACCGCGCTTGGCTGCACGATTTGAACGTTTGCGGGGTGCTTACTGCGGTGGGCGTTGGGGGCGCGTCCGTCACTTGATCATCGTGTTCGGAATGATCAGAGCGATGTCCGGGAACACGATCAGGAGGATCAGGCAGACGATCATCGCCAGCCAGAAGGGAAGGATGCCGGCGAAGATCTTGCCCATCGGCACGTCCGGCACCAGGCCCTTGACCACGAACACGTTGATGCCGACCGGAGGCGAGATCAGTCCCATCTCCAGCACGATCACCATCAGCACGCCGAACCAGATCAGGTCGTAGCCAAGCGCCTTCACGATCGGGATCACGATCGGCAAGGTCAGCACGAGGATCGAGAATCCCTCGAGGAACATGCCGAGGAAAATATAGAGCACCATCAGAAAGATGAGTACGACGATGGCCGGAACATTGAGCGACGTCAGCCATTGCGCCACTTGCTGCGGCAGCCCACTCAGTGCCAGGAATGGACCGAACACCAGCGCGCCGATCAGCACGAGAAACACGAATGCGGTGATCTTGACGGTCTCGAGCAGCACATAGGCAAGATTGCCGTTCCCGAGTGACCGTCGGAAGAGCGCATAGGCGAGCGACAGAAATGCGCCAACGGCGGCCGCCTCCCCCGGCGTGAACACCCCCAGGTAGATGCCGCCGATGGTGGCAGCCACGATCGTGATCATCGGGCTTGCCTGCCCTAGCGTTCGCAATCGCTCCTGCCGGGTCGCGCGCGGCCCGGGCGGTCCGAGTTCGGGCCGATAGCGGGTCCAGATCCAGATCGTCACCACGAACAGGGCGGTCAGTAGGAGGCCCGGCAGGAAACCCGCGAGCAGCAGCCTACCGATCGATTCCTCAGTCAGGATTGCATAAACGATGAAGGCGGTGCTGGGGGGAATCAGGATGCCGAGCGTGCCGCCGGCCGCCACGGTGCCGGTCGCGAGCCGCGCATCGTAGTTGTAGCGCTTCATCTCGGGCAGGCAGACCCGGCCCATGGTCACCGCAGACGCCACGCTGGACCCTGACAGTGCCGCGAACCCCGCACAGGACACGATGGTCGCGGAAGCAAGCCCGCCGCGCCAGTGGCCAACCCAGGCATACGCCGCGGCGTACAGGTCGCGTCCCATGCCCGAGACCGCTGCCGCGTTGCCCATCAGTACAAACAGGGGGATGACTGCCAGTTCGTAGACCGCCGCATATCCGTACGGGTAGCTGCCGAGCGCATAGAGCGCCTGTTCGTATCCGTTCAGCACGCCGAAGCCGACAATGCCGACGAGCAGCATCGCGATGCCGATCGGCATGCGCAGGGCAAGCAGCACCAACATGGCCGCGATGCCCGCTAGGCCGATCATTTCGCGCGCGATCATCGATCGGTTCCGGCCGGGGGCCGCCGCAGCGACTGGATCGCTTGAATGAGGAGAACCAGCGCGAACATCGCCGCCCCGAAAGCGACGATGAACCGGAAGGGATAGTGCGGCCAGCGCAGCATGTTACTGAACTGGCCGATGGTCGCGATGGTCTCGCGCGTAGCCTGCCAGGCGATCACCGCGAAAAGAACGCTGCCAGTCAACGCGATGATCGCCGGCAGGAATCGCAGGCTTGGGCGGTCGAGCCATTTCTCGAACAGATCGACGGAAACGTGCCCGCCGGTCCAACCGGTGTAGGCTATCGCCAGGAACACGATCGCCGACATGAGGAACTCGGTGAACTCAAACGAGCCACTGAACGGTGCGTTGAAGACGTACCGAAGCACCACGTCGACGATCGTGAAGCCCATCAGCACCAGCAGCAGTGCGCCACTGACAAGGGCAAGGATGCGCAGGAAGCCGCCGAACAGCTCCATCGGCATCTCCAATGGCTAATTCACCCGAAACTGCCGTTCTGACGCGTCAGCTTTGCAGGCCGTACGCAGCCGCGAGGGCTTGCCCTGGCAGGCCGGCTTTCTCGGCCTGCTCGGTGGTGGTTTGGATGAGCTGCGCGAAGTTCTTGACCCACCTCGCCTTCTCTTCGGTCGACAAAAGGATCAGCTCCTTGCTGGGATCCTTCCTGATCGCATCCAGCGTCGCCTTGTTCTGCTGGTCGTAGAGGCTGGCCCCCTTCAGGCTGAACTGCAGTCCGGTGGTATCGTCGATGAGTTTCTTCAAGTCGGTTGGTAAGGACTCATAACGTTTGCTGTTCATCGCCACGAGGAATGGCGAATGGCCAAGTGGAGCGTTGTACGTATAGTATTTCGCCACCTCGATGACTTTGAAGTCGAGGCCCACGGACGCGGGGACCATCGCCGCATCGATCACGCCGCGCTCCAGCGAGTTGTAGACCTGCGTGATGGGCATGGGGATTGGCGTGCCACCCATCGCGGCAATCTGCGCCGCCTGCGCCGCCGAAGGCGTGCGGATCTTCATCCCCTTCACGTCCTCGAGCTTGCGCACCGGCTTCTCCCTGCTCATGATGCCGGCGCTATCGGAGTTCCACAGCCCCAGCACCTTGGCATCCTTGAAATCGCGTGCCAGGAACTTGTCGAAGTGCTGCCACAGCTTGCGCGTACCGTCCTGGGCGCTCTGTGCCGTTCCAGGCAACTCCGTCAACGCCATCATCGGGAAGTCGCTGGAGGTGTATCCCGGCAGTGTGAACACGACGTCGGCTATGCCCTGCACCACTTGGCGGTAGAGCTCCGGCGGCTTCCCGCCGAGCTGCATGGATGGAAACCCGCGCACCGTCAGTTTGCCGCCGCTCTTGTCCTGGATCTCTTTGGCCCAGGGTGTGAGCACGTCGGCCCAGATCACGTGAGTTGGGGGCACAAAGCTCGCCATCTTCAATTCGACAGCGCCTTGCGCAAGCGATCGGTGGCGCGTTGTCCCCGCGAGGCCGGCGGCGAGCGCTCCCGTAACAAAAGTCCTGCGTGTCGCGTGCATGGCTTTTCTCCTCCCTGTTGTTTGCAACTACATTAGATGAATGCAGATGGTGGCTCCAGTCCGGGCGATGGTCACGTGAGCCGCCGGTACGCCGCGACGGTTCCGAAGGGCCACAAAGCATTGAAGTAGCAAAGACATGGGAGGCTGATAGCGCTCGCTGCCCTGCGTCCCGGCGTGCGGCAGCGGGTTCTTACTGTTCCGCCCACGGCGTTGCACAATTTCCGCCAGCCATCTTTGGTCTGCCAAGCGCGCCGACCGGACCAATTGTCGATCAGACCCGGGTTCGCTTGTCGGGGCGGTCAGGTGTTGACCGACCCACCATCGACAGCGATCGTCTGGCCAGTGATGAAGTCGCTGTCCGGAGACGACAGGAAGATCAGGGCTCCCAGCAGATCGGCCGGGTAACCCTCGCGCTGGAATGCCCTGCTTCTGATGACCCCGTCGCGCGCAGCCGCGATGCGCGGCGAGTTGGCGTGGTCGCCATTGGTCTTGATGAGTCCCGGTGCGAGGGTGTTTACGCAGATATTGTGCGCACCAAGTTCGCGTGAGAGCGCCCGCGTGAAGGCCAGGATGCCACCCTTGGACGTCACGTAATGCAGTAGTAGTGGCATTCCCTTGTAGGCGGTTCCCGAACTGACATTGATGATCTTGCCGTATTGGCGCGCGATCATTGCAGGTGCCGCGTGCTTCACCATCAGGAAGGGACCGCGCAGATTGACCGCCATGACCTTATCCCACGCCGCGACATCGGTGTCGGCGAACGAGATCGGGGGCAGTGTGGAATAGAGGGCGGCGTTATTGACCAGAATGTCGATGCGGCCGGTCCACTTGAGAATGGAGGCGATCGCGGCCTTGACCGATAACTCGTCGCTGACGTCTGTCGCTTGTCCCATGCACGCCGGTCGGCCTACGGCGTGATTGATCGCGACGGCAGCGGCATCGCATTCGCTCACGTCGAGGATGGCCACCGTCGCGCCCTCGCGGGCGAGGGCCTCCGAATAGTGACGGCCTAGGCCTCGCGCCCCGCCCGTGACAATCGCAGTCCTGCCCTGGAGCCTTGCCATTGTGCTCGTGTCGCTGACTTGAGACTGGCGGCCACATCTCGCTGTGGCCTAGGTGGCCACGCTAGCAGAACTGCGATGAGCGCGCCTGCGCCGCGTGAGGGTGTGCCTCAACGTGCCAGGCCGGGGGATCCGGCTACTGCCCTCAGCAAGCCAAGATGATCATCACATGGCGAGTGAAAGCGCTGGATTTGCAGTGTGTGCGGTCGCTACTGGACCTAAGCTGCCTTGGGCTGCACGTCCAAACCACGCAACAAGGCTGCAACCTCGCGCGCCGGGACGGCCTTGCTGATAAGGAAGCCCTGGATTTCCGTGCAGCCTTCCGCCTTGATCATCGCGAGCTGCTCCACGGTTTCCACGCCTTCCGCCGTCGATGCCATGCCCAAGCTCTTCGCCAGGGCTGCCACCGCCCTCACGATGTTGAGGGAGTTGGCATCGCTGGTGATGTTCTCGACGAACGATCGATCGATCTTGATCTTGTCGAACGGGAAACTTTGGAAGTAGCTGAGCGACGAGTACCCCGTGCCGAAGTCGTCCATCGCGATGCGCACGCCGATGTCGCGAAGCTGATGCAGCGCTGACAAAGTGGCAGCGCTGTTTTGCAGCAGGTTGGTTTCGGTGATTTCCAGTTCGAGCCGATCTGGTGCAAGGCCGGAGGCAGCCAGCGCGTCCATCACCGTTCCGACGAGAGCGGTATCGCAGAATTGCGCCGACGAAATATTGACCGCGACCTTCGGCGCGCCCGGCCATCGAGCCGCTGTGGCACACGCCTCGCGCACCACCCATTCACCGATCGGCACGATCAGGCCGATTTCTTCCGCCAGGGGCACGAACATGCCCGGTGGAATCAAGCCCTTTTCGGGGTGTCGCCACCGCAGGAGGGCCTCGAAGCCGCTGATGCTGTTGTCTGCAAGAGTAACGAGCGGCTGATAGTGCAGTTCGAACTCACCGGCGGGTAGAGCCTTGCGCAGATCGTATTCCAGGGCGACCCGCGCCTTCACGACGTCGTCCATCTCTGGCTTGAAGACGCTGAACGTTCCGCGGCCCTCGCGTTTGGCACTGTAAAGCGCGACGTCGGCGTTGCGGATCAGTTGATCCGGGAGAACGCCTTGCAAGGGCTTTCCGACCGCGATGCCGACACTGGTCCCGATGAGGACCGGGCGCCCGTTGATCTCATAGGGCTCACTCACAACGCTGATGATGCGGCGCGCGACGGCCTCGATATCGGCCTGTTGAGCTGCGTCGACCAGGACAAGGGCGAACTCGTCGCCGCCCATGCGCGCGACCGTGTCCTTGCCGCGGATTATGTGCTGCAAGCGCTCCGCGACCAACTTGAGAAGCCTGTCACCGGCGGGATGCCCAAGAGTATCGTTGACATGCTTGAACTGATCGAGATCGAGAATGTAAGTCGCCACAACGGTGTCGGCACTGCTTGCGGTCAACGCATGTTCCAGCCGCTCATTGAGAAGCACGCGATTGGGCAAACCGGTAAGAGCATCGTGCAACGCCATGTGGCCTGCACGATAAGCGAGGTCCAGCACGTGCCGGATATGCTCGCCGAAAGCGTCCCAGTTGAGGGGCTTGAGAAGGAACGATGTCGCGCCGGCCATCAGCGCGTTCTCGAGTCCACCACGGGTCTCGTTAGCGGTGAGGACGATGATCGGAATGTGCTTGTGGGCGCTGTGTGAGCGGATAGCCCTGATGAGCTCGACCCCGCTGACATTCGGCATCTCGAGATCAACAATAGCCAGATCGACAACGCCCGACGTCAGCAGGTGCGTCATGGCGATGCGGCCATCCTCGGCCTCCGCCACATCGGCAAGCTTCGCAATCTTTTTTGCAACGACCGTTCGCGAAAAGGCGTCGTCGTCCACAACCAGGACCTTTGGCTTACGCATTACTCCTCCAAAGTCCGAAAGGCCTGCCCATGCTTCCGGACGAGGCATGTCGTCACAATGCATGCAAGACTACATTGAGCAGAGTAAAGACTACGTAAGGACTATTTGAGGTGAGCGCGATTTTAGAAAATTGAATTGAAACATCCCAAAAGAACCTGGCAACGCGTGCTATCCGAATGTGCATTTCGCAAGAGACGTTAATTTATAATTAGTGAATGCTGGTTATCTTTGAAAATGGATCAATCTGCCCACGAATACATTTGACGATGGCCCTGCCAGCGAAATCACCCCATGAACTGTTGCCGCTCCTGGATGCGCGCGCAATGGATGACTGGTGCTCCGACATCGATCGGTGCGATATTCTCACCATTCTTTCCCGCGTCCCGGACGACGCCCGCAAGAATATTGCGGAAATTGAGAAGGCAGTCACCGAAGGCGACTTGACGGCGTGCAAGCGGGCGGCACATCGTCTCAAGGGGATGGCCGGCAATCTTGGCGCCTCCCGGCTCGCAGGAACTGCCCGCGATATCGAACTCAAGTCGCACAGCGTCGATGACGTTGCGGGCCATATCGAGAGCCTGCAAGCGACTTTGGTTGCCACGCTCGCAGCACTCGATCGCGCCGCTCACGCCCGATAAGCGTTGGCTTGGCCTACTGTCGAGCAGCACGCGGCCTCTTCCCGTTACCCATAATCATCCTTAGGTGACTATGTTTTGCCCCGCAATTGCTTGTGGTTGGGCGCGAAATGATACACCTCGATAAATTGAGCAGTTTTGTCGATTGGTTCATCGCCAAAGATCTGCGGGCCGGCAGCAACGAATTTCGTCGCCGACGAATGTTCCTCATCAGCCACCTGTTCGGACCGTTGCTGGGGCAACCGATCACTGCGTTCCTTTACTTCAGAGATCCAAACCCTTGGCCGCATGTTTATATACTCGGTGCGTCGATCGCTCTATTCTGGGTTTTCCCCCTCCTTATAAAGTTCCTGCCGAATTACTACACGGTTCTTGCCCTCCTTTCGGTCCAGAACCTGATTTTCGCTATTCTGTGGGGCTCCTACCACTACGGCGGTGCGAGCTCTCCATTCCTGATGTGGCTGCTCGTTGTTCCCCCTTCTCGCCTTTTTCTACATGGGCTCGAACAAAACCACGCGCGTTGGCGTCCTTCTCCAGATCGCCGTAAGCCTGGAGCCTTCTACGTTGCATATCTCTGGGAGCAAAAGTTTCCTTCAAATATCCCCATTGAGCAGATGGTCGGCGTCGGGGTCATTTCTGCGCTGTCTGCGTCTCTCTACGTTTTTATGATGGCGAGCTATTATACCCAGATCGTGGACTCCCAGTCCGAGCTGCTTCGCGAAATAGCGCGCCATGAAGGCACGCTGAAGAAGCTGACGGATGCCAAGGAGGAAGCCGAACGGGCCGACGGCGCCGAGTCTGAATTCCTGGCCGAGATGGACTCACGAGCTGCGCACGCCGCTAAACGCCGTGATCGGCTACAGCGAAATCCTGCTCGAAGATGCCGAACTCGACGGTCGTGGGGAGCAGTCTCGGACCTGCTGAAGATCAGTGCCGCCGGCAAGCGTCTGCTGTCGATGGTCAACGACATCCTGGACATTTCGAAGATCGAGGCAGGGAAGATGGACCTGTACATTGAGGATATCGACCTCAACAAGCTCATTGACGAGGTCGAGATCAATATCCGGCCACTGGCTGCCAAGAACACCAATTCATTCGTCATCGATCGAGGC
>CAWALW010000047.1:0-8984 GCA_963782855.1 uncultured Alphaproteobacteria bacterium
GGCGTAGCGCTCGTCCGCGAGGCAGCGGTCAACGATGCGCTTAACGGTGGGATGATTGTCGATGGTCCCCTTGAACACGCGCGTGCCGGCCGCGTGGCTGACGAGGCAAAGGTCGGCCATCGTCACCGCATCACCGTGGCAGTAGAGGCCGGTCGCCTTGTCGCGCGACAGGTGCGTCTCGTAGGCGTCGAGCCCTTCCTTGAACCAGTGCTTCACCCACTCGATCTTGCCTTCCTCGCCCACCTTGTAGAGCGCATCGATCCGATTGCGCACGCGCGGCACGATCAGCGGATGCGTATCGGCCACCGTGATCAGGGACAGCGCACGCACGCGGGCGCGGCCCCGCGGGTCCTTCGGCAGCAGCGGCGGATTGGGATGGGTCTCGTCGAGGTACTCCATGATGGCGATGGACTGGAACAGCATAGTTGCCGTCGTCCTCGATCAGCGATGGGATCACCATCTGCGGATTGATGGACTTGTAGTCCGACAGATGCTGCTGGCCGCCATCCAGATCGACATAGATCGACTCGGTACTTGAGCCCCTTGAGGTTGAGCGCGATGCGCACCCGGAACGTCGCCAGCGAGCGCCAGTAGGTGTAGAGCTTCATCCCAATCTTCCTCCCAGACCATCACCCGTTAAGCAGCAACACGCGCGCCGCCGTATAAATTATTTTTCCTGATCCCGCATAGTATGGTGCAGGCGCGTCAACGCCAATCGCCTATGCCCGCAACATTGCCGCCGCCTTCTCCGCGATCATGATGGTGGGCGCGTTGGTATTGCCCCCAATCAGAGTGGGCATGACGGAGGCATCGACCACATAGAGCCCATCCATACCACGCACCTTCAGGGACGGGTCCACCACCGCCAGCGGATCATCTGCCGCACCCATGCGGCAGGTACCGACAGGATGATAGATGGTGTCCCCGCGCTGCCTGATCTGCTCGCGCAGCGGCGCATCCTCGTAGATGCCGGCGGTATAAAGTTCGTCCGGCTGCATCTCGCGGAACGGCGGCGCATCCATGATGCGACGCCCGATCTTCACGCCGCGCAGGAGCGTTTCCATATCACCAGCATCGCTCAGGAATTGTGGGTCGATGCGCGGCGCACTCATGGGGTCGGCGTCGCGCAAGCCGACGGTGCCCCGGCTCCGCGGCCGCAGCACGCAAGTGTGGAGACTATAGCCGGTAGAGAAGTGGCGCTTGCGCGCGTGGTCGTCGACCAGGCCGACGACAAAATGCAACTGAATGTCCGGCCGCGGCAGCGCCGGATCGGTCTTCA
Source organism: uncultured Alphaproteobacteria bacterium (assembly GCA_963782855.1). Classification (GTDB taxonomy): domain Bacteria; phylum Pseudomonadota; class Alphaproteobacteria; order Rhizobiales; family Hyphomicrobiaceae; genus AWTP1-13. Next base: position 1,280 of record CAWALW010000047.1, read on the forward strand.
GGAAGCCGCCGGACTCCGCGAAATTTGTGGTGAACAGCCCGCGCCGCTCGCGTCGCCACTGGCGGATCGCGTTTGGCAGCTTCGTCATCCCGCCCAGCGTGAATCCGAACAGGTGGGGGCTGCGTGCGCGATAGAGCAGCGTGAAGTCAAGGTGGTCCTGCAGGTTCTGGCCGACGCCCGCAAGCTCGTGCGCCACCGCGATTCCATGGCCCTTCAGCTCCGCCCCAGGCCCGATGCCGGAAAGTTGGAGGAGCTGCGGAGACTGGAATGCACCTGCGGAAAGGATCACGGCCCTACGCGCGGTTATGGTCTCATCCCCTTTGCCGCGCCGGCACACGACCCCGGTCGCGCGCTTGCCATCGAGCGCTACGCGAAGCGCGCGCGAACCCGTCGCGATGTGCAGGTTGGCCCGCGATCGCGCCTCAGGTGGCAGATAGGCGCGCGCCGCGCTCCAGCGCTCGCCGTTCTTCTGCGTCACCTGATATAGGCCCACGCCCTCCTGGGACCGCGTTGAAATCGCGTTGCGCGGCAACTGCAGCTCGTCGCACGCGGAAAGGAACACCTCGTTGATCGGATTGGGGCTCACCTGGTCGGCGACGTTGAGTGGACCGCCATGCCGTGCAATCGCCCGCTGAGCCGCTCGTTGCCTTCGGCGCGCTTGAAGTAGGGCAGCACGTCCGCGAACGCCCAGCCCGTCGCGCCCTGCGCCGCCCAGTCGTCGTAGTCGCGAGGTGGCCGCGGATGTAGATCATGGCGTTGAGGCCGGAGGAACCGCCGAGCATCCGCCCGCGCGGCTGGTATCCGCGCCGCCCGTCGAGCCCGGCTGCGGCTCGGTCTCGAACGCCCAGTTGCGCCACTTGCCGGGAATGAACAGCGCGGTGGCGAACGGCATGTGGCAGAGGAAATGGTTGTCGGGCGGGCCAGCCTCGATCAGGCACACGCGCGTCGGTCGCGTTCTCGCTCAGCCGCCCCGCCAGCACGCAGCCCGCCGAGCCGCCACCGACGATCACGTAGTCGAACTCCATGGATCGCCCTCCCGATCGGCGATCTCCCTCTCCCCGTCTCCGGAGACGCTGGGTGATGGAGAGCCTCATCCTAACCCCCTCGCACGCAGCGGCTCGATCACGTTGAAGTTCATGGTGAAGTCGTCGAGCAGGCCGAACAGCTCGGCGACCTTCATGGCATTGCCGTCGATCTTGACGAGCCCCCTGCGCCATCGCGTCGGGCAGGGCCACCTCGCGCAAGATCACCCGATTGAGCGTGGGCGTCGAGGGTGACGGCCGCATCTGCCGCATCCGCGTCCGATCGCCGAGGTACGTCAGCGCGCAGTTCTGCAGCGTCAGCGTGTAGCGCTCGCCGAGTCGGGAAAGGTCCAGTTGATCACGATGTCTTGCCCTCGCCTTTCTCGCCGTTGAGGCGCACGGCCAGGAAATCGAAGAACAGGTCGAGCGTAAGCCCGCGCACGATGTCCCGGCCGGCGCGGCGGGCTCGGCCGGCCCGGAATGCCGCTGCGCAGCTCCAGCGCGCCGAACAGGTAGGCGTTGCGCCACGTGGCCGACTCCGCCTGGTAGCCGAGCTGCTCCAGGGCATCGGCGGCCAGTTCGCGCGCCGCCGTGTTGCCGGGCTCGGCGAACACGACCTGGCTCATGACGTCCGCCACCCAGCGATACTCGCCCTTGGCGAAATCCTCGCGCGCCTTCGCCATGACCGCGTCGCGCCGCCCATGTACTCGACGAGCTTCTTGGCGCGCTCGACCGGCGGCAGCGGGTAGAGGTTGGCGGGATTGGCGTCGTACCAGCCGAGGTAGCGCTGGTAGACCGCCTTGGAGTTGTGGCTGAGCGTGCCGTAGTAGCCGTGCACGTACCACTCGCGCTCCAGGCTCGGCGGCAGCTCCAGCCGCTCGGCGATCTCGGCGGCCGTTTAGCGCCGTGGTTCATCAGCCGCAGCGTCTGGTCGTGCAGGTACTTGTACGTGTCGCGATGCTTCTCGAGGTATTCGACGCAGCCGCGTTGCCCCAGACCGGCCAGTGATGCTGGCGAACAGGACGTCGGCCTGGGCGCCGTAGAGTCGGAGCGCCTCGTCAGGTACTTGGCCCAAGCATTGGCATCGCGCACCTGCGCGCCGCGGAGCGTAAAGATGTTGTGCAGCGTGTGCGTGGCGTTCTCGGCCAGGTTAGCGCTGCAGTCCGGGATAGAACAGATTCATCTCCGCCGGCGCCTCGGTTCCGGCGTGATCTGGAAGGTCGAGCTCACGCCGTCGACGGTCTGCGTCTGCCCGGCTGGCGGATGATCTCCGTCGGCGGGATCAGCGTGACGGTGCCGCGCGAGTGACCGTGCCCAGGCCCGCATTGACCTGGCCGCGCGGGTCTTCGGCAGCAGCGCGCCGAACTGGAACATCGCGCGGCGCTCCATGGGCGTGCCGGCGATGACGTTCTCCTTGATCGCCTCCTCCATGAAACCGTCCGGCGCGACGATCGCGACGTTGCCCGCCTTGACGTCCGCCTCGTCGACCACGCCGCGCACGCCGCCGAAATGATCGACGTGGCTGTGCTGTAGATGACGGCCACGACCGGCTTCGGCCCGCGATGCTGTCAGTAGAGGTCGAGCGCCGCCGCGCGGTCTCGCCGAGATCAGCGGATCGATGACGATCAAGCCGCTGGTCGCCCTCGATGAACGTGATGTTGGAGAGGTCGAAGCCGCGCACCTGGTAGATGCGGTCGGTGACCTGGAAGAGACCGTTGTTCAGTTGAGCTGCGCTTGTCGCCACAGGCTTGGGTTGACGGTGTCGGGCGCGGCCTCGTGCGCGAGGAATGCATAGTCGCGCAAGCTGTAGATGACGCGGCCCTCCGCATTGCGGATGGTCACCTCCGGCAGCGTGCCGATCAAACCGCGAGCGGCATCCTCGAAGTCCTGCGTGTCGCCGAACGGCAGCGCCCCCAGCATCGAGCGGTTGTGCGCACAGGTGTGCGGCGTCGCGTCCTTATGGCCCTGTTCGTCGGCGGACATGCATGATGCCTTCTATTGACGACCCATCTCGGCGCGACCGGCGGCCTCGCCGTCGAGCGCCTGGTCGTCACGAATCGTGACGGTGACCTTGTTGAGCTTGCCGGTGAACGCGAACGGCGCCGCATAATGCGACACCGGGCTGCCGCGATCCCGCCCGATATCGAGGCCCGACCAGGAAATCAACACGCGGAACATGTCGTTGGTCTTCATCTCGCCGGCCGCCTCACCGTCGATCAGCAGCGTGCCCGTGCCTTTGTTCTCCACTCGCCGCATGCGGAAGCCGAGCCGGGACTTGCCCGCGGGCACCTTGCCCTCCGAGCGCACAATCTGGTGCGTGCCGCCGATGTTGAAGTCGTGCACCAGCCTGCCGTCCTGAATGAACAGGCTGTAGCCGGAGGTCATGTCGCCGTGCGCGATCAGCACGCCCTCGCCCGCCGCCTCGACGTCGGCCTCGATCAGGTAGCTGCGGCTCCTGAGGTCCGGCGCCACATCTGTCGGCACATGCCCCATGCCGTCGTAGAACACGAACTGGCGGCGATGACCCTGCACGCGCGCCGCGTTCTCCGCAAAGCGCGGCCGAAGCGATCGTCCAGCGGCAAAACCTGGCAACGCTCCGCTTCCTGCCACCAGCGCGCGATCATGGCGGCCAAGCGCTGCGGCTCCTTGTCGGCGAGGTCGTGCACCTCGGCGAAGTCCTGGTCGAGGTGATAGAGTTCCCAGCGATCGCCCTCGAACGGCGTGCCCGGCGGATGGAACGCGACGGCCTTCCAGCCCTCATGCCAAAGCCCGCGATGCCCGAACATCTCAAGTACTGCGCGCGCTTCCTGCGTTGCGGAGCAGCAGCATTGTGCAAGCTCGTTGCGAACTCGCTCCAGCCCTTGCGGCTGGCACTCCGTCGACACTCTCGTCAGGCGCCGCGATCCCGATGACATCGAGCGTTCGGCGTGAGGTCGCTGGCGTGACAGAACTGGTGGCGCAGCTCGCCGCGCCCGGGAAGGCCCTTCGGCCAGGAGATCACCAGCGGATCGCGGATGCCGCCGCCGTGCGTGTTCTGCTTGTAGCGCTTGAGGGGAGTGTTGGACGCCATCGCCCAGCCCCAGGGAAAATTGGAGTGCGAGTTGGGACCGCCGATGTCGTCGATGCGCGCAAGCTTGGCCGGCATGGGCTTCGCTATCGCATTGTAGGGGCCCATGGCATTGACCATGCCCCAGATGAAACCCTCCTGGCTGGCGCCATTGTCGGAGAGCACGAGCACCAGCGTATTGTCGGCCTGTCCCGACCTCTCGAGAAACGACATCAGTCGCGCAATGTGCTGGTCGGCATGGTCGAGCATCGCCGGTGAGGCGCCCTGCAGCCGGCAGAACACCTTGCGCTCGTCCGCACCGAGCGTCTCCCACGCGACCACGCCGATCATTGCGCGCGTGCAGCGTCGTGCCCGTGGGCACCACGCCCATTTCGATCTGCCGCGCGAGACGACGCTCGCGTTCCACGTCCCAACCGTGCTGGAACAGCGCGTCGTACTTCAGGATCAACTCGCGCGGAGCCTGGTGCGGCGCGTGACATGCTCCGAGCGCGACCCACGCTCAGTGGCGACTTCGGCGCACCGGCCACGTGGTCGGCGATGAACGCGATCTACTCGTCGATGAAGGTCGACGCGAGATGATAGCCCGTCTTCTCGAACGTGCCTGATGCATCGATGTGCGTGTTGTCGAGCACCAGCTCCGGCGAGTACTGGTCGGTCTCCGCATCCATGAAGCCGTAGTAGCGGCTGAAGCCGCGCGCGAGTGGCCAGCCGTCGCATGCCTGGTCGGTCCCGTCTCGGACACAGGCGTGACGTGCCACTTGCCGACCATGTAGTTGCGGTAGCCGTGAGGGCGCAGCATCTCGGCCAGCGTGCCCGCCTCGCGCGCGATCTTGCCGCGGTAACCTGGATAGCCGCTGTCGAAGTTGGCAAGGCAGCCCATGCCGACCGAATGATGGTTCGTGCCGCTGAAGCAGCGCCGCCCGTGTTGTTGAGCACATCGCCGTCGTGTGGAACCCAGTGTAGCGCAGCCCCTGCGCGGCGATGCGGTCGATGGCCGGCGTGGCAATCGGCGAGCCGTAACAGCCGAAGTCGGAAAAGCCTACGTCGTCGAAAAGCACGATGAGGATATTGGGTGCTCCGGCCGGGGGCTTTGGCCCCGCGGGCCAATGCGGCGTCGACTTCTTTATCGTCTTCCCGATTTTGCCGGGAAATGCCGCCGGGCCATTCTTGCCGCCGTCCCCCATGTTCCTCACCCTGCTCCCGGCATCGTCTGCGCGTGCCTTGGCTGTGGGCCAGTTCACGCTCATCCGGAATTGCGCGATAGTGCAATATCCGGGACCCAGAGGAACTACTGCGGCAGCCGGTAAAGCTCACCGTACTCGCCCCGCAGGTAGGCGATGTAGGGGCCAATCGACATCGCCTTGCCCGTTGCGCGCTTGACGATCTCGTCCGGCCCGGAATCGCGGCCGTGGCGATAGATGCGCCGCGTAGCGACGCGTGCAGCGTTGCGAACTCGCCGCTCTCGGTCTCGGCGGGGATCTCCGGGTGCGCCTTAAGCGCGGCGCCGTAGAACGGCGCACTCAGGACGTTGCCGAGGGCGTACCTCTGCAGTACTGCCCACCGTGCCGGCGTACCAATGCACATCCTGCAAGCAGCCGTCGCGATCGTCCGGCGGCGCGATGCCGAAGTCGGCTGAAGGGTTCGCGCCACGCGTCGGGCAGGTCGTCAACTTCAGCGGCCCTTCAAGCATCTTGAGTTCGAGGTCGAAACGCAGAATGACGTGCAGGTTGTAGGTGACTTTGCTCCGTTCGCGCGGATGAGCGAGGGTTCGACTTTGTTGATGGCGCGGTGGAAGGCATCGAGCGGCACATCGCCGAGCGCGTGCGGAAAAGTTTTGCGGAGCAGGGGTAAAAATGCGCCAGAAGCCGCGGCTGCGTCCGACGATGTTTTCCCACAGGCGCGACTGGCTCTCGTGGACGCCCGTGGAGGTGCCGGATCGAGCGGCGTGCGGTCGAGCGCGGATCCACACCCTGCTCGGGAAGCGGGCGTGTGCCGGTTCGTGCAGGGTGGTGAAGAGCGCGTCGCCGAGGTCGTTCTCGCGCACGCGCGTGGTGATGCGCACGTCGCCTGACGCGAACTTGGTGCAGAAGGGATGATGCGTCTTGTCGATGCGTCCGCGGTCGAAGTCGTAGCCATATGCCCGCGTCGGGACTAGGCCGAACGCCAGCTGCTGCGCCTCGGGAAACGCCTGGCGCAGGCTGGCATCGTCGGCGAGCGGCTGGGCGGCAATCGCCTGCACGATCGGCACCAGCTCCGCTCGCAGTTCGCTGAACAGCGCGTGCACGGAGGCAACCGTCATGCCCTCGTCGAGGCTGTCGATCAGCGGGTCGGCGACGTGCTGGTACGGACCCCAGGGAGTCCGCGTACTTGCGGCTGAAGTCGAGCGCCTTCTCCAGGTAGGGGCGCATGGTGGCGAAGTCATTTGCCGGCCGCGCACGCGTCCACGCGTCAGAGGAAGCCGAGCCAATCTCGCTCCAGCGCGCAACGAAGTCCGCCGGCACGCGTGTCGCCTTGTCGTAGTCGCGCCGCGTCACGCGGATCAGCGCCGCATCGTCGGAATTGCGGGGCAGGCTCTCGGCATGCTTGGCCAGGCTGTCGAGCAGGCGACCGAAGCTCCGGGATCAATCATCTTCTCGTGCGCCAGCCGGCTAAGCGTCGCGCCCTGCCGGGCACGCTGGCGCCGCCGGGCGGCATGTAAGTCGCCGGTCCCAGCCGAGTACCGCGCCGGCGTAGTCGAGGTCGTAGACACCTCCGCGAGCCGCCGGCGCACCTCCGCCAGCCGGGTTTCCGCGGACCGGCCTGCCGGATGTTTCGCAGGTACTGCACGCTTAGTTGCGGTTCGATTGCTCATGATGCGGTATCCCGGCGGATCGATTTCAGGAGGGCTGTGCCGCTTCATCCAGAAGGAGAGAAGCAGCCGCGTCACGGCCTCGGGCTGCTCTTGCTGGACCCAATGGCCTGCGCCGTCAACCAGATGGCAGCCGCGCATCTGCGTAGTGGCGACCGCCTGCATCCGCTCGAGCACGCCTGGTGCCTGATGGACGCCCCAGTCGCTGCTGCCCGATATGAAGAGCGAGGGCACGTCGATCGTACGGCTGGAGAACAACTCCAGCTCGGCCTCGAACCTGCCGCTCGTCCGGCAGCGGTACCACTGCAGCCCGCCCTGGAAACCGGTGCGCGCGAACTCACCGCTGTAGACGGCAAGCTCCTCTTCGGTGAGCCATCCCACGCGGCGACCTCGGCGGGCGACGGCATCTCGGAGGCGACCGTCTCGGCCATCGTCTCGCCGAGTTCCATCACGTAGTAGGTCGGCAACTTCGCCAGTTCCTCGCCGTCCACGCCGTCAGCGGATGCGGCCGGTTCGGTGCCCAGTCGGCGCTCTTGTGGTGATAGTAGGCGCGCAGAAAGGCGTGTATGCCCTGCGCCGCGTTGCGCATGTCCCCGTCGGCTTCGCGCGTGGAATAGTACCAATGATAATGCTTGCGCGGCGGCGTGAGCACAGCCAGCGCGGTGTGAATATCTGGCCCGGATGGCGCGCGCGCCGCACCCCGCGCAGCCGCGTCGAACGGCAGCGCCGGCGGTCCCCCGAAGGGCGCGCTCATCAACACGACCCAGC
>CAWALW010000048.1:0-15816 GCA_963782855.1 uncultured Alphaproteobacteria bacterium
TGAGATTTGATAGAACAAGGAGGGGCATGGCGTTGATTCAACTGTGATTGGAGAAGCTGCCGGCCTACTCGGACACAGATGGAGATCGACGCCATGCGGCATCACAATAGCCTCTTTCACCAGCTGTTGCAGTTCGTGCCGTGGGACCAGTTCGACCGTCTTGTGGATGATCACTGTGCCGACGCGCGCGTGCGCCGGTTGACGACGAAGAGCCAGTTGATCGCGCTCATCTATGCGCAGCTTTCGGGCGCGCAGAGCCTTCGCGAGATCGGGCAAGCCATGGCGAGCCACGAGCACCGGCTCTATCACCTCGGCGCCACGGTGCCAGCGCGCTCGACACTCGCCGACGCCAATGCGAAGCGTCCTGCACAGCTTTTCGCCGACCTGTTCGCCGTGCTCGCTGCGCGCGCGAGCCCTGGCCTGCGCCGCGCCACGCGCGAAGCGGTCCATCTCGTTGATGCGAGCAGCATCGCCTGACCGACATATCGCGGGCCTGGGCCGATTTCGAGACCCATGGTGCGCTGGGTGAGCGCCATGTGGACTTTGACGCGGACTGCGCGATCCCGGCCGATTTTGCGATCACGCCGGCGCGCGTCAACGACGTGAGCATGGCCCACACGCTGCCGATCGAGCCCGGCGCCACCTACGTCTTTGACCTTGGATACTATGACTTTTCCTGGTGGGGCCGGCTCCACAAGGCAGGCTGCAGGATCGTAACGCGGCTCAAGACCCATACATGCCCGCGCGTCGTCGAGGCACGGGCCGTCACCCCGGGCAGCCCTGTCCGATCGGACAACCTCGTTGCCATCGATGGGCGCCTGAGATCGCGCACGCGGAGCGCGCCATCCGCTCGCCGGCATCGCCTTGCGCCAAGTCGTGGTCGCGATCGACGGCGGGCGAACGTTGCGGCTCCTCACCAACGATCTCGAGGCTCCCGCCGAACAAATAGGTGCGCTCTACAAGACACGCTGGCAGATCGAGCTGTTCTTCCGCTGGATCAAGCAGAACCTCAAAATCAAGCGCTTCCTCGGAACCAGCGAAAACGCCGTCAGGGCGCAGATTGCGGTCGCGCTCATCGCCTTCCTCATCCTCAGGATGGCCCACCGGGCCAAGTCCTTCCCATCCAGCCTCCTCGCCTTCGCACGCCTCGCAAAAGCCAACCTCATGCATCGGCGACCGCTCGACAATCTCGCCGCCCCGCCCCCAACCATCACGCGCGATCAACGCCAGCCGGAACTCGCCCTGTGCTGAACCGGACAGCCGTGGGCTTGTGCCCGGGATCCATCTCTCAGCTTGCTCGGGCGTTCGCTGAAGGCTGGATCCCGGCAACGAGTGCCGGGATGACAATCATTTCCCAATCGCCGCGTTGAGCTTCGGCAGCACTTTCTCCGCCATCAGCACCATGGACCGTCGCCCCATGTCGCGGTCGAGCCAGTCCTTGCCGGCATAGAGCAGCGTGCCGAAGTCGCCGATCTCCTCGCGGAACGCGAGCAGCTGCTCTACCACGCGCTCGGGCGAACCGTAGATCGCCAGCTTGTCGACGACGTACTCGGGCGTCACCGCATCGTCGGGCATGCTGCGGTCTTCCTTGAAGGCCTCCGCCGTCCAGCCATCTTCGGCTTGGTCAGGAGGTTGCCGAAGTACAGCCGGTACGGGCTGTTCGCCGCCGTCACGTACGCGCGCGCCTTCGCATCGGTGTCGGCGACGAAGATCGAGCGCGCCACGCGCCAGTTGGCGGGATCGGCCGGCCGCTTGCCCTTCTCGCAACCCTCGACGTACTTCGGCCAGTGCGTCTTGACCCACGCCGGCATCAGGAAGTTGGCCGAGATCGGTTCCCAGCCGCGCGAGGCCGCCTCCGTGGCGCCTTGCGAGTAAGGCGCCACCACCGTCACCACGATCGGCGGATGCGGCTTCTGCAGCGGCTTGCCCATCACGCCCTGGCCGATGTCGGCGCGCAGCGTGCGCTCGGTGGTGATCGTCCAGTACTTGCCCTTGATGTTGTAGGGCGCCTCGCCGGCCCAGTGGCGGAGCACCTGGTTGATGGCCTCCACGAACATCTCGTTGCGGTTGGCGTTGAGATTTCCGAACACCTCCGCGTCCGACAGCAGCCCGCCCGGCGAGATGCCGAAGATGAAGCGGCCGTCGAGCGGGTGATCCGAACATGGCGATGTTCGAGGCCACCGACGCCGGATGGTTGTTGGGCATGATTGACGGTGCCGGTGCCGAGCTGAATGGCGTCTGGCGGCATCGCACCAGCGTGGCGATGAACGTGATGCACGAAGGGATGTTCTCGGCCGCATCCGTCACGTGCTCGCCGACGTACGCCCTCCACGAAGCCCAGTTCGTCGGCGAGGATAACGCCTCGCGGTCCTCGCGCAGGCACAGCCGCCCAATCCTTCCCCAGCGGATGCAGGGGCATGGTGAAGAAACCGAGTTTCATAGGCCGTTCCTCTGCTGCTCTGACGCTAGCGGACAGCGGATCGCGGGAAGCACGCTTTCCTGAACACTACTTTATGGCCTGCGGGTTGATCGGCGAGCCGGTGCCGCCCGGAATGACCAGCGGCGGGCCGCAGAAAAAGAACTCGTAGACCTTGTCCTTGGCGCAGTCCTCGGCGAGCTCTTTCAGATTGAACATCTCGCCCATGTAGAGACCCATCGCCGGGATCACCACCCAGTGCCAGGGCTGGTTGACGTCCTTGGTCTCGTTGGGCCGACTTCCACGCCCCAGGTGTCGGAACATACGCCCGCGACCTGCTTCTCCTGCAGCCAGTAGCAGCTCTCGAACTTGAGGCCCGGCGCGTCACCGCCGGCGTAGCCGCCCCACTCGCCGCGCGCGTTGCAGGCTTCCATCTGCCCGGTGCGGACGATGACGAAATCGCCCTTGCGGATGTCCACCTTCTGCGCGGCGGCGCACGCGTCGAGGTCGTCGTTGGCGATGCCCTCGCCATCCTTGAGGGTGTCGACGCCCTTCCAGCGCGCGATGTCGAGCAGCACGCCGCGCCCGACCAGCTTGTCGCGCGCGTGCTCGATGCCGAGCTTGGAGAGCCCGTTGCTGTCGACCGCACTGGCGTGATGCCCGTTGTACATCTTGTCGTGATAGAAGATGTGCCCCAGCGAATCCCAGTGCGTCGCCGACTGGATCGGCATGTTGAGCGCATCATCCGCATACATGAGGCCCGCCTGCCGGCCCGCTACGGCGTCCGTGCCGGTGGCGAGCATGGTGTGGATCGGGTTCCAGCGCTTGCCGAACAGTCCGCGCTGCGGACCGCTTGCCCGAGCGGGATGCCGAGCGCAAACGCCTTGCCCTTCTTGATGAGCTTGCCCGCGGCGACGATGTCCGGGGGCGTGACGTTGTTCAGCGTACCGATCTGGTCGTCCTTGCCCCAGCGGCCCCAGTTGGACAGCTCCTTGAAGGCCTGATCGACGGCTGCTTTGGAAACGGTGATGTTCCGGCTGCTCGACATGGTTTCCGCCCTTCTTCTCCGCGCCGTGGGGGCGCTTTCCGCTTTGCGCGCATTTTGCCCATGTCACGCGGCGATTGCCAGGGGCGGCGAATTGAGGTTCGATGAGAAGACATGATCGCCGCAATAATCATGCGCGCTGATCGCACGAATTACCCAGGGAGATTGCGCAATGACCGCCACCCAGACCATCGAGAGGCCGTCCGCCGGCGCCAACCCGCGCGCCCATTGGCCGGTAGAGTTGCAGCAGGAGCTGGAGGACAACCGCTTCAGTCCCATCGTCGGCAGCGTGCTCGTCTCCGAGACCGACAAGGTGCGCGTGTGGCACCTGCACATTCCGGCTGGCAAGCGCTGCACCTTCCACCGCCACGTGCTCGACTACTTCTGGACGTGCTCATTCCCACGGCAAGGCGCGCGGCTACTTCGAGGACGGCTCCGTCACCGAGACCGTGCATTTCCCCGGCGACACGCGGCATCTGAACTACGCGGCCGGCGAGTACCTGCTGCACAGCGTGGCGAACATCGGCGATACGGACCTCCTGTTCACCACGGTGGAGTATCTGCAAAGCGCCAACGAGCCGCTGCCCGTGCCCGATGGGGTGCGGCTGCAGGTGTCCTGAGCCTCCGGCGATAGGTGGCGCTCCACGCGCTCTGCAATCTCGGTTGGCCAAATCCGCACAGCAATGTGACCTGGGTCCCCGCCTTCGCGGGGATGACGTTGTTGCGAGCATATCGCTTCATCAGGACAGTCACTCCCGCGGAGGCGGGAGCCCAGGGCACGTGCTACGCGTGTGCGGGTGCGAGAGCGTGTAGCGCGGGCGTGTTTGCACTCCGACGGCTAACTCTCACGAATAAAATCCAGCACCGCTGTCTCGGCCATGACTTGCGCCGGCTCGGCATGCCACGCGGCTTTGGCGCGCTCCGCTTCGCTGTCGAATGAGTGCCGCAAATAGGAGCCAAGCCGCCGCGCCTGCGCGACGAACCGGCCGCCGACACCGATGCGTTGCGCCTCGTAGGCGCGCAAGGCCTCCGCAACATCGTCGTGCGTCTGGAGCGCAGCCGCCAGCACAGCCGCATCCTGCGCCGCCTTGACGACGCCGGCGCCGACGTGCGGACGCACCACGAACGCGGCGTCGCCGGCCAGCGCGACGCGGCCGATGGCCATCGCCGTGCTCTGCCAGGTCGTAGATCGGCTGCAGGAACGGCTGCTCGGCGTGGTCCATCGCCGCGCGGAACTGCGGCGGCAGCAGGCGCGCGACCGCATCGCGCATCTCGCGCGATGACGCCGCGCGCGATCAGCGGCGGCGGGATCGACAGCTCGTACCGCTTGCCGCTGTCGGACGTCAGAAGCCGCGGCACGTCGCGCCCCGCATCCGCCGGGCGATACCACACGATGTTCCAGCTCCGGTGCCCGGGACGCAGGTCGTTGCCCGGCCCCGCGACCGGATAGCCGAGGAACTGCTCGCCGGGCGGCAGGCGGAAGCTCAGGTGATCGAACAGGTCCTGCCCCATCGCCGCAACCGCATCGTGCTCGTCGACGAGACCGCGCCAGGCGACGTAGCCCGCATACTGCGGCTGCACCTGCGGCAACAGCTGGCCGCGCACCGCGGAGCGGAAGCCGTCGGCCCCCACCAGCAGATCGCCGGTTTCCGAGGCGCCGTCGGCAAAATGCGCCGTGACCGCGCGCGCATCCTGCGGTCACGTGCACGAGGTCGCGCCCCACATGATAGGCGGGTGCCCCGAGCGCCCCGCCCAGCATCTCGAACAGGCGGTTCCACGAGGTCGCGATCTGCGGCAGCGCCTTGCGCCCGATCTCGGCGCCGGCCAGGTCGAGAACAATGCGGCCCGGCACCGGCACGCCGAAGTCCTGCCCCGTCTCGAGGCCGAGTTCCGCCAGCGCCTCGCGCATCTCGGGATGCGTCATGATCGCCGGCGCCGCGACCGGTGAGCGCCACCGGCGAGCGCTCGAACACGTCGACCCGCCAGCCCGCGCGCCGCAAATAGAGCGCGCGAACAGGCCGGCCATGGAGCCGCCGATGACGAGGGCGCGACGCGGGGTGCGGGCCATCTTCCCTTGCGCTGACAGAAATCGCTGTCCCGGACGCAGCCGCCCGAGAGGCCGGCTACGTCCCGAGATAATACTGCTTGATGGTGTCGTTGTTGGCGAGGTCGGCGGCGGTCTTGCCTTCGAACTCGATCTCGCCGTGCACGATCACATAGCCGCGATCGGCGATCTTGATGGCCTGGTTGAAGTTCTGCTCGGCCATCAGCACGGTGAGGTTGCGCTGCTCCTTCAGCTCCTTGATCTTGGCGATCATGCGGCTGACGAGGATGGGCGCGAGACCGACCGACGGCTCGTCCACCAGCAGCAGCCGGGGCTCCGACATGATGGCGCGCGCCACCGCCACCATCTGCTGCTCGCCACCGCTCATGGAGCCGGCGAGCTGGTTGCGCCGTCCCGCCAGCGCCGGGAACGCCGTCAGCACGAAATCCAGGTTCGCCTTGATGTTGCGCCGGGCCGCGCTGCGGTAGGCGCCGAGCATCAGGTTCTCTTCCACCGTCAGCGCCGGAAACAGCCGCCGCCCCTCCGGCACCAGCGCGATGCCGAGACCGACGATCTCCTCGGGCGCCAGCCCGACGAGATTGGTCTCGCGCCCGTCCGCCTTGAACATGATGCTGCCGGCATCCGGCCGCACCAGCCCGGCGATGCAGCGGATCAGCGTGCTCTTGCCGTTGCCGTTGGAGCCGAGCAGCACCACCGTCTCGCCGTCGTTGACGGTGATCGAGACGCCGTGCAGCACGCGGACGGAACCATAGCCCGCCTCGACGTCCTTGATCTCGATGCTACTCGCCAAGGTAGGCCTTCTCCACTAGCGGGTCTTTGACAACCTGGTCGGGCGTGCCCTCGAAGATCTTGGCGCCGGCATCCAGCACGATCACGCGCTGCGAGAAGCGCAGCACGGCACGCATGATGTGCTCGATCATGATGACGGCGACGCCGCGCTCGTTGAGCTTGAACAACAGGCCCAGGATCTCGTCCACCTCGGACGTGGAGAGCCCCGCCATCGCTTCGTCGGAAATCAGCAACTGCGGCTTGGCGGCGAGCGCGCGCGCCAGCTCCAGCTTGCGCATGTCGACCTGCGTCAGCCGGCCCGAGTTGTCGTTGGCGCGGCCAGCGAAGCCGACGAGGTCGAGGATTTCGCGCGCCTCCTCCTCGCGGTCGCCGCCGCCGCCGCGATGCGGCGCCGTATACTCCATCGGAATCAACAGGTTCTGCAGGATGGTCATGCTGCGGAACGGGCGCGGGATCTGGAAGCTGCGCACGATGCCGCGGTGCGTGCGCTGGTGCGCGGACAGCCGCGTGATGTCCGAGCCGCGGAAGACAACCGAACCCTCGTCGCCGAACAGGGAACCGGAGATGCAGTTGATCGACGTGGTCTTGCCCGAGCCGTTGGGTCCGATGAGGCCGAGCCGCTCGCCCTCCTCCAGGTGAAGATCGATCGCGTTCAGCGCCACGAAGCCACCGAACCGCTTGGTCAGCCCCTTCACATTGAGGATGCGCTCAGCCATCGCGCTTGCCCCTGCCGCGCAGGTCGTTGAACAGGCCGACGAGACCTTTCGGGGCGAGTATCACGAAGCTGACGAGCACCACGCCGACGAGCAGCACGTTGATCTCGGACGAGATGGTGACCGAGATCACTTCCTGCGCCGTGCCGAGCAGCAGCGCGCCGACCAATGGCCCATACCAGAAGGCCGTGCCGCCAATCATGGGCATGGCGATGGAGTTGACGGCGATGTTGAGCTGGAACGCCGACAGCGGGTCCACGAAGGTGACGAAGAACGGATAGGGCGCACCCGCCACGCCCATCAGGGCCCCCATGACCGTCGCGGAGATCAGCTTGAGCCGCAGGGTCGGCACGCCCATGCACTCGGCCGCCACCTCGTCGTCGCGCACGGCTGCCAGCCCGCGCCCGAACTTGGATTGGGTGATATAGCGCGAGATCGCCAGCGCCAGGAGGCCCAGCACCAGCATCGTCATGAAGAGGTACTTCACATAGCTGGAGAACAGCGGCGGAGGGTCGGGCGTCAGGATATAGGCGCCCTTGGCGGCGCCGACATAGTCCCAGTTGCTGATGAAGGTCTGGGCCACGATGGCGAGCGCCAAGGTGGCGATGGCGAAATAAACGCCCCTGAGCCGTAGCGTGAGGTAGCCGGCACCGAGACCGATCAGGCCGCCGATGGCAGCCGCCGCCGCGATGAACACCGGCAAGGGCGCATCGAAGCCCAGGCTGCGCAGGTATTTCTGCAGCGCGATCGTGGTGTAGGCCCCGACGGCGAAGAACCCGGCGCTGCCGAAGTTCACATAGCCGGTGAAGCCGCCCAGGATGTTCCAGGCCGTCGCCATGATGAGCGACTGCAGGACGATGTAGGAGGCAAAGAAGTAATACTCGTTGTTCGACACCCTGGTGAACACGAAGCCGGCGGCCAGCGCCAGGGCCACGAAGATCCAGAACCCCCAGCCCTTCATGATGCCCTGCCCAGGATGCCGGACGGCCGTACGGCGAGCGTGACGAGCAGGATGCCAAAGGCGACGGCGGGCGCCCAGGAGGGACCCGCGAACGTCGACACGAAGCTCTCGGCGATGCCGAGGATGAAGGCGGCCAGCACCGTGCCCGTGATGCTGCCCATGCCGCCCAGCACGACGATGGCGAACACGCGGCCGATGTACTCGCGATTGATGGAGGGCTCGACGGGCCCGATGATGATGAGCAGCGCACCAGCGATGGAGGCGGTCGCCAGCGCCAGCCCGAAAGCGATCTGCTTGATCCTGATGGGGTTGGCCCCCATCAGCTGCAGTGCCTGCCGGTCCTGCGAGACGGCCAGGATGGCGCGGCCGATGAAGGTGCGGGACAGGAAGAGATAGAGGCTGATCGTCATCACCATCGAGACGACGAAAGGCACCGCCATCCGCAGGGGGAAGTCAACGAGGCCTATCTTCCAGTTCATGCCGATGTAGGACGCGGGAACTAGCCGGTAGTCGACCCCGTAGATCATGATGAGCACGACCTCGATGATGAACATGAGGCCGAAGAAGAAGGCGAGGCCGGAGAGCAATTCCTGACCCGTACGCTCGAAGCTGACGTAGTAGATGCGGTAGACAACCATCCCCAGCACGAAGAAGAACGGCGTCATGAGGATCCCGGTGAAGACGGGATCGAAGCCGTAGTGCGCGCCGAAGTAGTAGGCGAAGTAGGAACCGATGATGATGAACGCGGGGTGGGCGATGTTGACGATGTCGAGCTGGCCGAAGGCGATCGACAGGCCCAGCGCCACGGCGGCATAGAAACCGCCAAGCAAAATGCCCGCGACGACAGCGTTCAGGAACAGTCCTGGATCAGTAATCACTGTCGTCGCGGCGCCCGTCGGCTACTCATGCCTGCAGCTCGAATTCGCAGGCTATTGCTTGTAGGGGAACGCCAGCTCCCCGATTTCACCGATGGAGGATACAGGACCACCCGGCTTCCGGCCTTCGTGAACTGCTCGAGATCGTCGGCCTTGAGGTCGCGGAATTGCACCATCAGGGCGCGGGAGGAGGCCCATTCGCCATGCATGCCGAACTTCACCGGCCCGACGATCGTGTTGTAGGTCGTGGTGCGCATATGCTCGGCGAGCTTGCCATGATCGAGGCTCTTGGTGGCCTGCACGGCCTGGCCCAGCACCTCGAGATAGGCATAGGCGAACGGCGGGATGTAGTGGCCGAGCGGATCGACGCCGGCACCGGCAGCCTTGGCCTGATACTTCTTCAGGAACGCCTCGATGCCCGGGAAGTTAAGCGTTGGCGCCGGCACCCAGAAGTCGTAGTTGACGACCCCGTTCAGCATCGGCCCGAGGCTCTTCTGGATGGCCGCGAATTGCAGGCCGACCATGCCGCCTCCGAACATCTTGGCCTTGAGGCCAAGCTCGATTGGCCGCCTTGACCATGCCGACCGAATCCGGCGGATAGGAGCCGATGTAGACGGCATCCGGATTGGTCGCCTGGATGGCGCGGATGATGGGCGTGAAATCGGTCGTCGGCGGCGGATAGGACTTGTCGTAGACGATATCGAATCCCATCGCCTTGGCGTTTGCACGCGCTCCGGCCGCGGCGTTCTGCGCAAACTCCGCATCGGCTGCGGCGATGGCGATCGTCTTCAGGCCCTTGCTCTTGGCAAGCTCGAAGTATCCGCGCGACCAGTCCGTCAGAGGTGCGGGACCTGCCGGCATGATCTGGAAGTAGCGGTCATATTTGAAGGTCTCGTTCGCCGCCAGGCCGAACAGCGAGGGGAACACCATCTTCTTGCGCATGATGATCGGCATCGCCGGCGCGATGACGTTGGTGCCGTAGCTGGAGACGACGAGATCGACCTGATCGACCTCGATCAGCTTCGTGTAGATCGCCGGAACGCGTGCCGGATTGGTCTGGTCGTCGTTGTAGATGAACTCGACCGGACGACCGAGCAGGCCGCCCTTCGCGTTCACGTCATCGCGCCAGATCTCCATGGCGATCAGCGCGCGACTTGCCGCCCGCACCCAGGGGACCAGTGAGCGACATCGAGAACCCGATCTTGATCGGCTTCTGCTGTGCGAGCGCTGGGCTGGACAAGAGCGTCGAGCCGGCAACGGCGAGCGCAGTCGAAGCTGCAGCAAAACCAGCCACCCGACGCGAGATGTTCTGCGTCATGAAAACAGTCCTCCCTATTGGAACCGGTTTTTTTTGGCACTTTAAGCGCGCAGATGCGCCAAGCCAAGGCTTTCATGGCCTTGTATCGCGTACAATTCGACATTGTGGGGACGCCGCCCATCAGCAAAGCACGGGCGGGCCATAAGCTCGAATTCTCATTTCACTATTGAAGATCGCGGATGCCGCGCGCACAATCTCGCGGGACAGGGAACGCGCGCCGCATCGACCGGCGCCAGGGAGAAGAGGCCCATGCGCGAATATACGCCAGAGAACATCACCGATGCCGTGCTCGAACAGATGTCGACCACACCGGACCCCCGCATGAAGGAGGTCATGGAAGCCGCGGTGAAGCACCTGCACGCCTTCGCCCGCGACGTGAAGCTCACCCCGGCGGAATGGATCAAGGGCATCGAGTTCATGACCAAGGTCGGGCAGATGTGCTCACCGGCCAGGCAGGAGTTCATCCTGCTCTCCGACACCGTCGGCCTCTCGGCGCTGGTCAATATCATGCACGACAAGACCAAGGTGGAGGAGGCAACCGGCGCCAGCCTGCTCGGGCCCTTCTTCCGTGAGAACACGCCCGTCTTCGCGAGCGGCGGGCAGATCGCCAAGGACCTGAAGGGCGGCGCGGAAGTGGTGCTGTACGGCCGCGTCACCAACGCCAGGGGCGAGCCGCTGCCCAACGCGCTCGTCACCGTGTGGCAGACCGCCGCCGACGGCCGCTACGACATCCAGAACAGCATCGAGGAGATCGACTGCCGCGGCATCTTCCGCACCGATGCCAGCGGCAACTACGTCATCCGCACCGTGCGCCCGCTCGGCTATTTCATCCCGCTCGACGGCCCCGTCGGGCAGATGGTGATGGCGCAGAAGCGGCACGGCAAGCGCCCCGCCCACATCCACTTCCTCATCAGCGCCGCCGGTTATCGCGAGCTGGTGACCGCGCTCTATCTCAAGGGCGACGAGCACCTGGAGGACGACGTCGTGTTCGGCGCCTCCGGCGATCTCATCGCCGAGGAGAAAGCCGGCGACCCCAGTTCCCCCATCAAGGGCCTGCCCAGCATCCACTTCGACTTCAGCCTCGCGCGCGAAACCGAAGCCGACCGCAAGGCCGGCCGCGTCGGCGCCGACCCCGGGGCAATCACGGCCGGCGACGGCAAGGGCTCGGCTCCCTACGGTGCGCCTCCGCCCGAGATGCTGGCAGCGGAGGCCGCGAAGAAGCCGGGCTTCCTCGGGGGCCTGCTGCGCGGGAAGTAGGCACGTCGTTCACGCCCTCTTGCCTCCCCCTCGAGGGGGGAGGGCGATGCGTCCGCGGTTTGGACCGGCATCACTACCCGTAGTGCAATCTCGACTGCCGGGCCAAGCTGCTGGACGCATCGGGTGGGGGTGATTGAGCTGCGAGGGGACGGTAGCCACCCCCACCAGGAATGCCATCGGATTTAGACTGCCGGTTGAACTCGCGGAGACGTGGAGTTCGGCAGTCTAAGTCCGTGGCATCCATCCTCCCCCTCGAGGGGGAGGCAAGAAACGCGATCTACCGTGCATTGGGCGCGCACCCTTAGGCACGCCGGCGCGCTCGCGGGAATGACGGCGTTGCCTTGTTCTGCGCTCGGCCGGACCCTACACTCCATCCAAGCGCGGTCGCACAACACGCGCATCGCAGGGAGGACCACGACGCCATGAAGGCGCCGCCATTCGCTTATGTCCGGGCGACGTCGCTCGCGAACGCCTTCCACCTCTGGCGCGATGCCGGCCCCGACGCGAAGCTGCTCGCCGGCGGGCAGAGCCTGCTCGCGACGCTCGCCTTCCGCCTGTCCGATCCCGGCACGCTGATCGACATCTCGCGCATCCGGGAACTGCGGGGCATCACCCAGTCCGGCGCTGCGATCCGCGTCGGCGCGCTCACGACGCACGCCGAACTCGGCAGCAACGCGCTGATCGGCGAGCACGTGCCGATGCTCGCCGAAGCGGTGCCGCTGATCGCGCACGCCGCCATCCGCAACCGCGGCACCATCGGCGGCTCGCTGGCCTTCGCCGATCCGGCCGCGGAGCTGCCCGCCTGCTGCGTCGCTCTGGACGCCACCATCATCGCCCGCAATGCCGCCGACGAACGGCGCATCCCCGCCACCCAGTTCTTCACCGGCCTCTACGGCACCGCCCTGCGCGACCACGAGCTGATCGCGGCTGTCGAGTTCCCGATGCGGAAACCCGGCGAGCGCAGCACGATCCTCGAACTCGCGCGCCGCTCCGGCGACTATGCGATGGCCGGCATCGCCGCCAAGGCCAAGGTCACCGGCAGCACCATCATCGAGCCACGCCTCGTCTTATTCGGCATCGGCGACGGGCCGGTGCTGGCCGAGCGGGCGATGGCAGCCGCCGGCGGCAAGCAGGTGCTGCCCGACACCATCGCCGCCGCCCAGGCCGCGCTCGACGCCGACCTCGATCCGCCCGCCGATCAGCATGGAAGCTCCGACATGAAACGCCACCTCGCCCGCGTGCTGCTTGCCCGCGCACTCAACCGACTCACCGAACGCACCGAGGCGCGCGCGGCATGAGCACCGCCCTGGACATTGCTCTCACGGTGAACGGCGAGCAGGTCGCCGCCCGCGTGGAGGCCCGCCAGCACCTCGTCGATTTCCTGCGCGGCGAACTTGGCCTGATGGGCACGCACACCGGTTGCGAGCACGGCCTGTGCGGCACCTGCACGGTGCGCGTCGACGGGCAAATCGTGCGCGGCTGCCTCGTGCTCGCCGCTTCGCTCGACGGCGCCAAGGTGGAGACCATCGAAGGCGTCTCGAACTCCGGCGAGATCCGCGACCTGCAGGACGCCTTCGTTACCCGCAATGCCTGCCAGTGCGGCTACTGCACGCCGGGCATGCTGCTCACGGCCGCCGACCTGCTCAAGGCCAACGCCAGCCCGACGCGCGAGGAGATCCGGGAGCACCTCTCCGGCAACTACTGCCGCTGCACCGGCTACCACGCCATCGTCGATGCGGTGGAAACGGTCGCGCGCCAGCGCAGCGGAAAGGGTTGAGGCCATGGCAATCCGGCGCAAAGCGCACAACGCGTTCCCCTCCCCCTGGTGGGGAGGGGTTAGGGGTGGGGGGAACCCCGACGTTCAACGTTCTGGAATCCCCCCCTCCCCGGCCCTCCCCCACAAGGGGGGAGGGAGGTGGTGCGGAACGGAAGGGTTGGCCCCGTGAGCAACGTCAACCTGCACGCCGTCGACCGGCCCAACTCCTACATCGGCAAGTCGATCCCGCGCCCGAACGCCAGGAAGCTGGTGGAAGGCCGCGGCCAGTACGTCGACGACATGATCCTGCCGCGCATGGTGCACGTCGCCTTCGCGCGCAGCCCGCATGCGCATGCGCGGATCGTCAGCATCGATGCGGCGGACGCGTTGAAAATGCCCGGCGTGTTGAAGGTCTTCACCGGCAAGGACCTCGCCGCCCACTGCGATCCCTGGGTCGCGATCCTCGCACACCTGAAGGGCATGAAGTCTCCCCGCAGCTGCCGCTGCCGCTGGAGCGCGCCACCTGGGTCGGCGAGGCCGTCGCGGCCATCGTCGCCCGCGACCGCGCGACGGCAGAAGACGCGCTCGCCAAGCTCGACATCGCCTACGCGCCGCTTCCCGCCGCCGTCGACATGGAGACCGCGCTCAGTCCCGGCACGCCCGTCATCCATCCCGATCTCGGCGACAACCTCTGCTTCCAGCGCGTCAACGAGAGCGGCAAGGTGGACGAGGCTTTCGCTGCCGCGCACAAGGTCGTGGAGGCTACCTTCCACACCGGCCGCCACACGGGGGCGACGCTGGAACCGCGCTCGATCCTGGCCGACTACAACCGCGCCAGCGCCAAGCTCACCGTCTATCACGCCACCCAGGCGCCGCACATGATGCAGGGCGTATTCGCCAAGCAGATGCGCCTGCCCGAGGGCGACGTGCGCGTGATCTGCACCGACATCGGCGGCAGCTACGGCATCAAGGTGCACGTCTACCCCGACGAGATCGCCACCGCCGCCATCTCCAAGATCATGGGCCGCCCGGTGAAGTTCATCGCCGACCGCCTGGAGAGCTTCGCCAGCGACATCCACGCCCGCGACCACCGCATCACCGCGCGCATGGCTGTCGATGCCGAGGGCCGCATCACTGCGCTCGACGTCGATGACCTCACGGGCATCGGCCCCTACTCGGTCTTCCCCCGCTCCAGCGCCGTGGAGGGCAACCAGGTCGTCAACCTGATGGGCGGGCCCTACGACTTCCCGAACTACCGCGCCAAAACCACCGTCGTCTTCCAGAACAAGACGCCGACCTGCCAGTACCGCGCCGTCGGCCATCCCATCGCGTCAGCCGTCACGGAAGGGCTCGTCGATCTCGCGGCGGAGGCGCTCGGCATGGACCCGGTGGAGTTCCGCCGCCGCAACGTGATGAAGGACGGCACCTATCCGCGCACCTCTCCGGCCGGCATGAAGTTCGAGGGCCTCAGCCACGAGGCCTCGCTCGCCAAGCTGCTCGACATGATGGACTACCCGGCGCTGCGCGTGGAGCAGGAGCGGCTGCGCGCGCGCGGCATCCATCGCGGCATCGGCTTTGCCACCTTCATCGAGCTGACCAACCCCAGCCCGTTCATGTACGGCATGGGCGGCGCGCGTATCTCCGCGCAGGACGGCTGCACCGTGCGCATCGACCCCGACGGCTCCGTCGTCGCCGCCACCGGCGTCACCGAGCAGGGCCAGGGCACGGAAGCCATCATCCGCCAGGTCGTCGGCCGAGGGCGTCGGCGTGCCCATCGACCAGGTGCGCGTCATCACCGGCGACACGCTCACGACCCCTTATGGCGGGGGCACCTGGGCCTGCCGCGGCGCCGGCATCGGCGGCGAGGCCGCGCTGCAATCGGGCATGGCGGTGAAGGAGTCCGCGCTCAAGATCGCCGGCGCCATGCTGCAGGCGCAGCCTGATACGCTCGACCTCGTCAACGGCGAGATCGTCGAGCGCGCCACGGGCACAGCGCGCATGCCGCTCGCCGAGCTGGCGCGCATCGTCTACTTCCGCGGCGACACGCTGCCGCCCGACCTGCCGCGCGAGCTGATGCAGACGCGCCATTTCATCACCAAGCAGTATCCCTTCGCCTTCACCAACGGCGTGATGGCCTGTTCGCTCGAGGTCGACGCCGACACCGGCTTCGTCAAGCTGCTGAAGGTCTGGTGCGTGGAGGACTGCGGCCGCATCATCAACCCGCTGCTGGTGGACGAGCAGGTGCGCGGCGGCGTGGTGCAGGGCATCGGCGGCGCGCTGTACGAGCATTGCGTCTACTCGCCCGAGGGCCAGCTGCTGATCGGCTCCATGGCCGACTACCTCGTGCCCATGGCCGCCGAGATGCCCGACATCGAAGTCGGCCACGTCGAGACGCCGACGAAGGAATCCGTGTTGGGGGCGAAGGGCGCCGGTGAAGCCGGCACCGCCGGCGCGCCGGGCGCCATCATGAACGCCATCAACGACGCGCTGCGGCCGCTGGGCGCCAAGGTGTTCGCGCAGCCGTTCACGCCGGAGCGGATACTGGCGGCGCTCGGCAAGGTGCCGGAGCGGTGGCCGGAGGTGGGGGCGGGGAGTTATGTGCCGGTGGTGGCGGTTGCGGG
>CAWALW010000049.1:0-12082 GCA_963782855.1 uncultured Alphaproteobacteria bacterium
CATCCGGCGCAATTTCCAGCACCCGTTCGACCGCACGGATGACGGCCTCCTCCGGCACGCGCCCTTCCCAGGGGCAATCGAAACAGGTTGAGAGGCCAAAGCGAAGCTTAGGCTTGTCCTGACCGAGTTCACTCCAGGCCGCCTTGAAGTTGGCGAAGCTTTCATCGACGCTGCGATTGACGTTGGCGCGGTTGTGGCTTTCCGTCACCGACACCACCCAGGCGACGCGTTTCACGCCGGCATTCCTGGCCAGCTGCAGGCCCTTGGCGTTCGGAACCAGCGCCATAACGTTGATATCCTTGGGCAGGTGCGCCCGCTGAAGGATCTCCGGTGTGTCAGCCATCTGCGGAATGGCCTTCGGGCTTACGAACGAACCGATCTCTATGCGCCGGAACCCGCACGCCGCGAGTTCCTCGATCAGAGCAATCTTGCGCTCGGTCGGTATGAACGGCTTGACGGACTGGAAGCCATCGCGCGGAGAGACTTCGACGATCTCGACGGTTTTCATCGGCTCGCTCGTTCCTGGTAACTGCGCTGCCATAGGCACACACGAATGCTCCAGATGAACGAATAGCGCAAATTCGGCCTCGCTGCCGCCTCAAACTCCGGCGACCTCAGTTGACGAACACCCGTCCGGCCGAAGCGCCGAACCCAACCCCGGAACTCTCGGTATTTCCATGAGCCATTCCCCACGCAACCGCCTGCACGCCGTTCTGTTGACCGCTGGAGTAGCGGCGGCAGGCTTGGCAACCCCCACGTTCGACTTCGCCGATCGGGCCCAAGCACAGACCGACGATGACAAGAAGGGCCGCAAGGACGACAAGGGCAGGGAACGCCAACCCGACCGGCGTCCACCGCCCGACGCCGGCCCCCAAACTGGAGCGACAGCCGCAGCAGCCTCCCCAGCAACGGTTTCGCCAGGACAGCGCACCTCCGCCGCGCGATATGCAGCGCCCGTCAGGCGATCGCGATCCACGTTTCAGGCGAGACGGTGGCGATGAGCCAAAGGTGCCGCCAGGCGGCGACAAGGGAACCCGCTTCAAACAGGAGGGACCACCGCCAGCGGGCGATCGGCAGACATTGCCGACCGACAAGCGCCCTGGGGCTCCCGTGCTCAAGCCGGGCGATCCACCGCGCGACGGCAGTCCCAAGAAATTCGAATCCGCGCCGGTTGCACCAAAGGACGAGTTCCGACGGCCACCGGCAGCCAAAGGTCCACCCCCGGAGGGTGCGCCGCCGGGATTGCGCCTACCGTCCGCAGGTCCTGCGCCGAAACGGTTCGACGACATCCAGAAGGGGCGCCGCGAGCGCGTGGAGGATGGCGGGCGCCGCAAGGTGATCCAGGAGCCGGGCAACCGCCTGATCGTCAAAGAGGGCAACAGGGCGATTATCCGCCACGACGAATCCGAGCGCTTCCGGCGGCGGCCTGATGCCAAGACGGTGCGGCGCGGCGACGGCACAAACGAGACGTACTACGACCGCAAGGACGGATCGCGCATCATCACCATCGTCGATGACAACGGCCGGCTGCTCCGGCGCTACCGGCGCGGTCGGGACGGCCGCGAGTACAACATCATCGACAACCGGCGCTTCTATCGCAACCTCGGCATAGGCATCGGGATCGGCGTTGGCACCATCATCGCTCTCAACCTGGCCAGGCCGCGCATCACGATCCCGCGCGACCGCTACATCGTCGATTACGACCGCGCCACGGACGATGATCTCTACGACGCGCTGATTGCGCCTCCGGTGGACAGCCTCGACCGGGCCTACGCCTTGGACGAGATTCGCTACAGCCATGAGCTGCGCTCGTACATGCCCCGCATCGACCTCGATACGATCACCTTCGAGTCCGGTGCTTGGGAAGTACCGCCTGAGCAGTATCGGCAGCTGGAGCGCATCGCACGGACCATGCTGCGCGTGCATCGATCGAAACCCTGATTCGGTGTTCTTCATCGAGGGACATACCGATGCGGTGGGCTCCGACGACGACAACCTGAGCCTTTCGGACCGGCGGGCCTCGGCGGTCGCGGATATTCTCACCGACGAGTTCGGCGTGCCGCCCGAGAACCTCGTCACGCAGGGCTACGGCGAGGAGTATCTGAAGGTGGACACGCAGGGACCGGAGCGGCTCAACCGGCGCGTGACCATCCTCAACGCCACGCAGCTGATGGCGGAGCGGTGAGTTCTTAGGCGGGCCGCTCTAGGCCCGCCGCAACCAGCGCCTTCCCGGCGGCAGGCGAGCGCAGCGCGGCGATCAGTTGCCGCGCCGCATCGGTCTGAGCCGATGCGCTGAACACGCCGGCCGAGAACATGGTGATGCTCTCCGCGGCGGGTGGCAGCGGCCCCACGATGTCGAGCCCGGACACCTGCATCAACTCGCTGATCTGCTGCACGGCAATCTCAGCCTCGCCACGCGCGACAATCTCTCCGGTGAGGCCCGCAGTGATGATGGCCTTTGCATTCACGGCATCCGCGATGCCGAGGCGCTTGATCAGTCCGGCGAAGAACACCCCGCTGGCGCCGATGCGCGAATAGGCGATGGATTTGGCGGCGAGCAGTGCGGCTTTCAGCGCGTCGACGGAGGAGATGTCCGGTTTCGGCGCACCGGCCTTCACGGCGATGCCGACATGGGAGATCGCGATGTCGCTCACACTATCGGCGACGCATCACGCCCCTGGCCGCAAGGTCGTCCAACGCCACGCGCGTGACGATGGCCACATCGCCAGTCTCGCCGGCCGCCAAGCGCTCCAGGATGCCGTTCGTTGCCGCGAAGTGAATGTCGACGGCGTTGCCAGCTCGCAGCCTGATAGCGCGCCACCAGCTCGGGGAGCGCGCCTTTGACGGCGAGGGTGGAGAGGAGCTTAATAGAGGCGCTCACCAGCAGAAATCCTTCGGGCATGCAGGGCAGTGGCTGTCTCCCCTCACCCCTACTCTCGCAAGCGGAGAGGGGGAAGAAGCATCACCGCACCAGAAACTCGAAATCGCAGCCGTCGGGCGCCTGCAGGACGGTTTCGCGGAACAGCTTGTCGTAGCCGCGCACAGCTTCCGACGCCGGCGGCTTGGTTGCGGCGCGGCGTTTGGCGAGTTCCGCGTCGTCCACCAGCAGGTCGAGGGTACGGTCCTTCACCGACAGCTTGATCTTGTCGCCGGTGCGCACCAGGCCCAGCGGCCCGCCGACAGCGGCCTCCGGCGCGATGTGCAGGATGATGGTGCCGTAGGCGGTGCCGGACATGCGCGCGTCCGACATGCGCACCATGTCCTTCACGCCGGCAGCCAGCAGCTTCTTGGGGATCGGCAGGAAGCCGGCTTCCGGCATGGCGGCGGCGCTGCGCGGGCCGGCGTTCTGCAGGATGAGGAAGTCGTCGGCGGTGACGTCGAGCTTGGGATCGTCGATGCGGGCGCCGAGGTCGTCGAGCGAGGAGAACACCACGGCGCGCCCGGTCTTCTCGAACAGCGACGGCGTGGCGGCGGAGCGCTTGATGATGGCACCGTCGGGCGCCAGCGAACCGAACAGGGCGACGAGGCCGCCCTGCGGCTCGAAGGGATCGGACGCGGGCCTGATGACACGGCGGTCGACGTAGTGGCCTTCCTCGGCGGCGAGGCGGTCGCCCAGGGTCTCGCCGGTGACGGTCATGCAGTCGAGGTTCAGCAGCGGCTTCAGTTCGCGCATGACGGCGCCGATGCCGCCGGCGGCGAAGAAGTCCTCCATGTAGAACTCGTTGCCGACCGGCTTCACGGCCGCGAGCACCGGGCGTCGTGTCGGACAGCTCGTTCAGGCGTTTCAGGTCGAGCTTCACGCCGGCGCGGCCGGCAATGGCGGCGAGATGGATGACGCCGTTGGTGGAGCCGCCGAGCGCCAGCAGCACGCGCACGGCGTTCTCGAGCGACGCCGGCGTGATGATCTTGTCGGGCGTCAGGTCGGAACCGGCCAGCTGCACGGCGCGGACGCCGGTCGCCTCCGCCGCGCGCAGGCGGTCGGCGTGCACGGCGGGAATGGCGGCGGTGCCCGGCAGGATCATGCCGAGCGCCTCGGCGATGGCCGCCATGGTGCGAGGCGGTGCCCATCACGGCGCAGGTGCCGGCCGTGGTGACGAGGCGGCCTTCCACCGCATCGATCTCGGCCTTGTCCATCTTGCCGGCGCGGTACTGCATCCAGAACTTGCGGCAGTCGGTGCAGGCGCCGACGCGGTCGTCCTTGTAGCGCGAGGTCATCTGCGGGCCGCCGATGAGTTGTATGGCGGGCTTGCCGGCGCTGACCGCGCCCATCAGCTGCGCCGGCACGGTCTTGTCGCAGCCGCCCATCAGCACGACCGCATCCATGGGCTGCGCGCGGATCATCTCCTCGGTGTCCATGGCCATGAGGTTGCGGAACTTCATGGAGTTGGGCGCCAGCGTGGACTCGTGCAGCGAGATGGTCGGGAACTCGAGCGCGAGCCCGCCGGCGGCCGCCACGCCGCGCTTGATCGCCTCGAGCAGCTCGGGGAAGTGGCGGTGGCAGGGGTTGAACTTGGAGTGCGTGAAGGCGATGCCGACCACGGGTCGCTTCAGCTCGTCGCCCGAGTAGCCCATGGACTTGGCGAACGCGCGCCGCATGTAGATGGAGAAGTCGCGGTCGCCGTAGTTCTGCAGGCCGCGCAGGAAGCCGCGCTCATCCTTGCCGTCGGTCGTGCTCATGTCGCCTCGCGCCCGTGGAGATGGGCGAGTTTAGCATGGGGGCCTGTTTGGCAACCTTTCATTAAGCAACGCATGGGAAGATTCGCTTAACCAGCCCGTTCCACCCAGGATCGTCCGCAATGCCCCCAGCGCTCCAGGAAGCGCCCGCGCGCCTCTCATCGTCCCTGCACGAGGCCAACAACGATACCGGCCGCACCGCCTACTGCGGGCCCATCGTGGTCTCCGCCATCACCGGCTTTCGGTGAGCAAGGTCGAGACCGAGATCCGTGGTTTCCGCAACATCAACCCCGACAGCAAGCCGATCGTGAAGGGCACCTACACCGAGGAAGTCGCCGCCGCTCTCTCCCATTACGGCTACAGCATGCAGCTCAAGGAGAGCTACATGAACCGGCCGCGCAAGGAGCGCCCGTCGCTCTACGGCGACTGGATGCAGAAGCCGCGCAACTCGTGGATCCACTACGTGATCGCGCTGCACGTCGGCAAGGAAGGGCACTGGGTGGTCGTGAAGGGCGTCAAGGTGTGCGACACCTACAGTGAAGGCGCCTGGCAGTTCGTGTGTGACTGGCCGCACCGCAGCAAGCGCATCATGGAAATCTACGAGGTGCGCAAGGCGCTGGAGGTGTGACGCCTGCTCCGCGCGACGCGGCGTGGCGGACGGTGGAAGAGGGGGCAAAGACGCCCCGAAGGGGCGGACAAAGGGTCTTGCTTCCCACGCCAAAGTCGCCCTGACCAGCTCGGCCGTATGCCTTACGTCCACGCCCCCAAGGGGAGGGAAATATGCCGCCAGAGCGGGACGCCTACGTCGCGTGAATGCACGCGACGGTGTGGTTGGGGCCGAGTTCGCGATCGGGCGGCACGCCCTTCTTGCACTCCTCCGTCATCTGCGGACAGCGCGGATGGAAGACGCAGCCCACCGGCGGATTGAGCGGGCTCGGCAGCTCGCCGTTGATGATGCGTCGCGGCCGCGTGCGTTCAATGACGGGATCGGGGATCGGCGCCGCGGCGAGCAATGCCTGCGTATAGGGATGTTTCGGATTGGCAAACAGCTCGTCGGCGGGCGCGAACTCGACGATGCGGCCGAGATACATGACGGCCACCCTGCTCGAGATGTGCCGCACGACGGCCAAGTCATGGGCAATGAAAATGAAAGTGAGGCCCAGCTTCTGCTGCAGGTCCTCCAGCAGGTTGATCACCTGGCCCTGGATCGACACGTCGAGCGCGGACACCGCCTCGTCGCACACGATCACTTCGGGATTTACGGAGAGCGCGCGCGCTATGCCGACGCGCTGGCGCTGGCCGCCGGAGAGTTCATGCGGATAGCGGTCCGCCATGTACGGGAAAAGCCGACGAGTTGCAGCAGCTCGCTGACGCGATCGGGAATCTGCTCCTTGGGCAGGATGTCGTGCACGCGCATCGGCTCGGCGATGATCTGGCCGCAGGTCATGCGCGGATTGAGTGACGAATAGGGGTCCTGGAAGATCACCTGCATGCGCTTGCGCACGGCCATCATCTGGCCGCGCTCGAGCTTGGCGATGTCGATGCCCTCGAAGCGTATCTCCCCACCGGTGGGGTCATCGAGGCGCAGCAGAAGCCGGCCCAAGGTCGACTTTCCGCACCCTGACTCGCCGACGAGCCCGAGCGTCTCACCCCGCCTGGCCTGCAGCGTCACGTCGTTCACGGCCCGGATCTGGCGTGTCTTTCCGAAAAATCCAGCCTTGATGGGAAAGAACTTGGTGGCGCCTCGCATGTCGATGATGGGCTCGGCGCTGCCGTTGGCGGAGACCTTCGACGCGCTTGCACGCTCGTTCAAAGGATCGAGCGCCTCGATTTCGGACGCGCGATGGCACGCGACCAGATGGCCGGGTTCGGTGGACGCAAGGGGCGGCACCACGTTGCATTTGTCGATCGCAAAGCGGCAGCGCGGACGGAAGCGGCAGCCCGAAGGCGGCGCCAGCAGATTCGGCGGCGCACCGTCGATGGTGGCGAGCTTGGCGCTGCGGCCGCGGTCGAGCCGGGGCACCGCGGTGAGCAATCCGCGCGAGTAGGGATGCAGAGGCCGGGCGAACACGCGCTCCGCCGTGCCGCTTTCGGCCAGCCGCGCGGCGTACATCACGTTCACGCGGTCAGCGTAGCGCGCAACAATGCCGAGGTTGTGGGTGATGAGGATCACTGCGATATCGAGACGGCGCGACAGGTCCTTCATCAGCTCGAGGATCTGCGCCTGGATGGTCACGTCGAGCGCAGTGGTGGGCTCATCGGCAATCAGCAGCTTGGGATTGCAGGCTAGGCCTATCGCGATCATCACGCGCTGGCGCATGCCGCCGGAGAGCTGATGCGGATACTGGTTCAGCCGGCTTTCCGGATCGGTGATGCCGACGAGCGTCAGCAGCTCGGTGGCACGGGCCCGCGCAGCCTGCTCATCCATGTTCAAATGGATGAAGAGAGGTTCCATGATCTGCAATCCCACCGTGAGGACGGGATTGAGCGAGGTCATGGGCTCCTGGAAGATCATGGCGATCTCCCGGCCGCGCACGCGGCGCATCTCCTCCTCGGACAGCGTCAGGAGTTCCCTGCCATCGAAACGGATCGAACCCGAAGGTATGCGCGCCGTCCCCTGGGGGAGGAGGCGCATCACGGCAAGCGCGGAGACGGACTTGCCGGACCCGGATTCCCCGACGATCGCCACCATTTCACCCGGGTGGACGGCATACGTCACGTCCTCCACGGCCCTTACGGTGCCGTGGCTTGTTACGAACTGCACATGGAGGTTGTCGATTTCAAGCAGAGGGCCGGCCGGACGCTTGCCGACGAAAGCCCGAGCGGGCTCAGCCACCGCCGTGTCAGCGAGGCGAGAGCCAACTTCATTCGTCACCCTGCCGCTCCTCCCGAGCCTTGAGCCGGGCGTCTTTTTGAATGCTTGCGCCCGGGCCGGCTGCTTTGCTGGTATACCAGATATTTGGTAGCCCACCTGGGTTAGACTGAGCAAGGGGGTTGGAGCCCCGCGCAATAATTTACCTAATCGTTGAAAATTCGCGGCAAGCCATGTGCGTGTTTTTGCGTATCCCGATAGGACCGCAGGCGAACGAGACTGTGACGGCGCGTCGCGCAGGAGGCGAAAACCATGCAGCAAAGACCCATGTTCCATGAAGGCAATCGCCGACTGCAGGATGAATTCGACAGCCGGCGCATTTCCGACCGGCTGAACGAGTTCACGCGTGTCGCTTTCACGGCTGACGATCGCGCCTTTATCGAGTCCTGCATCTACTTCTTCATCGCGACGGCGGATGCGGAGGGGCGACCCGACTGCTCGTTCAAAGGCGGCTCACCCGGGTTCGTCAGGGTCACCGCGGACAACGAACTCGCTTTTCCGGACTACGACGGCAACGGCATGTTCAAGAGCCTGGGCAACATGACGGTCAACCCGCATGTCGGCATGCTCTTCATCGCAATGCATGGCAGGCCGCAGCGGTTGCGCGTACTGGGCAAGGCGAAAGTCTCGCGCGATGATCCCCTGCTGGCTCACACGGTCGGCGCACAACTCATCGTTCGCGTTGAAGCCGAGGCCATCTTCCCGAACTGCCCCCGCTATATTCCGAAGCTGGAATTGGTGGAGCCTTCGGTCTATACGCCGCAACCCGGCATCGACCCCGTGGAACCGGTTTGGAAGACGTTCCCGGAATTCAAGGATGTCGTCCATCCCCGGCAGCCGACGACCCGGGGCTCGCTCGCGGAAGGTTAATGCGCGGAGCTGTGCGATGAGCCTGAAAGTCGCCGTGGTGCAAAAGCCGCCCGTACTCCTCGATCGCGAGGCGACAATGGCGCGGGCCGTGGAAAGCCTCGCTGAGGCTGCAGCGGAAGGCAGCAAGCTGGTGGTTTTCCCCGAGGCCTACCTGCCCGGCTATCCGACTTGGATCTGGCGATTGCGCCCTGGCGGCGACATGGCGCTGTCGGGCGACATTCATTCCAGGCTGCGGAAGAACGCAATCGACATCGACAGGGGAGACCTGGCGCCGCTGTGCGACGGCGCGCGCAAGCATGCGGCCACAGTGGTCTGCGGCATGAGCGAGATCGACAGCCGCTACAGCGGCAGCACGCTCTTCAACAGCGTCGTCACCATCGGTCCGGATGGCGTCATTCTCAACCGGCACCGCAAGCTGATGCCGACCAATCCCGAGCGGATGGTCTGGGGTCCTGGCGACGGCGCGGGCCTCAAGGTGGTCTCGACACCCGCAGGCCGCATCGGGACACTGATCTGCTGGGAGAGCTACATGCCGCTCGCCCGGTACGCTCTCTACGCGCAGAACCTCGACGTGTACGTCGCGCCGACCTGGGATTGCGGGGAGACGTGGCTCACTTCCATGCGCCACATCGCCAGGGAAGGCGGCTGCTGGGTGATCAGCCTCGCCACCGCCATCCAGGGCAGCGACGTGCCGGCATCTTTCCCGAACCGGGACACCCTCTTCAAGGCGGACGACTGGCTGTGCGACGGGGACGCCGTGGTCATCGAGCCGTCAGGAAAGGTGCTGGCGGGGCCGTTGCATCGCGAGAAGGGCATCCTCTACGCCGACATCGATCCGGAGCGCGCCGCTGCCGCACGCCGGTCGCTGGACGTCACCGGTCACTACGCACGGCCCGACATCTTCCAGCTTGCCGTGAAACGCGATCCGATGCCCCCGGTCACCTTCAACTGATCTACCGACGCGCGACGCCGACTTGTATCTGCTCGCTCGCGCGGTTGCCCACAGGCCATCGCAGGGCGGAGCCGAAACCTTCTTATCGCGGCGCTCGCCGCGTGGGAGGAAACAAGCAGGCATTTCGCCTTGATTCGTTCGAGCGTGGGGCAGGACGGAGGGGCTTTCATGTCTGCCGAACCGCGTTCCAACAGCACCGCGCGCCCACCCAGGACAGCACCGCATGGCCCGGTCCCCTAACCGAGGGCGCGCCGGAGCCTGTGCCGCGCCCTGGGCTCGGACCGCAGCCTCCGCCCGTGCAGCGGCCGGGCATTCTTCTCACGGCTGAAACCTTCAAACGCTTCGCGCCGCGCGCCAAGCCCGAACTCGTCGCTGTCATCGCGGACAAGGGCAACGAGGTTCTCGCGCGCTTCGCCATCAACGCCAATGCCAGCCGCATGTGCCATTTTCTGGCGCAGGTGTCGCACGAGTGCGCTGGCTTCTCCGTAGCGGAAGAGAACCTCAACTACTCGGCTGCGCGCATGGTGCAGGTGTTCGGCCCCGGCAAGCATTCCGCCCGCATCACGGAAGCCGAAGCGGGGCGCCTAGCCGGCAACAAGGCTGCCTTCGCGGAGCGTATCTACGGTCTCGGCAATCCGACCATGGCGCGCCGGCTCGGCAACACCGAGCCCGGCGACGGGTACCGCTATCGCGGGCGCGGGTTCATGCAGATCACGGGCCGCGCCAACTACCGCGAAATGGGTAGGAAGATCGGCGTCGACCTGGAGGCCAATCCGGATCTCGCGGCCCAACCGCTCTACGCCCTGATGACGGCCGCCGCGTTCTGGGACAATCGCGATCTCAACGGTTATGCGGACAGGAACGACCTGGAAGGCATAACGAAGCGCATCAACGGCGGACTCAACGGGCTGGAGCACCGCAAGAGCAATTTCGCTGCCGCCAAGGGCATCTTCGCCCAAGGCGCGGCCAGGCCGACGGAGTGCCGGTCAGTCGCTCGTCCCGCGGGGAATCGGCTGCTCCGCCCGTCGTCGCTCGCCCCGAGCAGACGAACGAAAAGCAGGAGGCACCGGACTGGCTGCCGTCTGCCGCGTTCGGTGGTCCGGTGGCGGCGTTCGTCTCGGGCCCTCCGGCAGCGGTCGTGCCATTCAGGGGACCGAAACTCCCCTACGCATCGAGCGGGCAAGGTGCCTATGGCGCGCGCGAGACTTCGGACGATCCGGCGCAGCCCGAGCGCGCCCTCGAAGCCGTGCGCGACCACGGGAGGCTGGTGCTCGGCTTCGGGTTCCTGTTCCTGCTTGCTGCCCTGACTATTCCGGCGGGACGGTACCTGCTGGAATCGATGGTCCTACCCGGCACGCCATGGGAGGCATTGGTGCTCGGGTTCGCGGCACTCGTGGGCATTGCCTCGCTGGGATTCATCGTGCTCGGCTGGAAGATCGCCACCGTAGCCGCCGACGAACCGGACGCGACATCGGCCGCCGCTCGCGGCCGCGCGCGTGGCAGAGCCCAGGGTATGGAAGCGGACGCGGCCTGAAGCCGTCAGTCCTTTGCGCGCTCCACGTAGGAGCCGTCCTCGGTCATGACGACGACGCGCGTGCCCGCCGAGATGTGCGGCGGCACCATCACGCGCAGGCCGTTGGAAAGTATGGCGGGCTTATAGGACGACGATGCCGTCTGGCCCTTCACGACGGGATCGGCTTCGACAATCTCAAACGTCACGCGCTGCGGCAGCTCGGCGGAGATCGGCACGCCTTCGTGCAGGCTGAGACTGACCGGCATGTTCTCCTGCAGGTAGACGGACTGCTCGCCGATGATGTCCTTCGGCACCTGGATCTGGTCGAACGTCTCGGGCTCCATGAAGTGGTAGCCCATGTCGTCCTCGTAGAGAAAGTTGTAGGTCTTGTCCTCCAGGAACGCGCGCTCAAGCGGATCCGTGGTGCGGTAGCGTTCCGTGATCTTCACGCCGTCGGCTATCCGGCGCATGTCGAGATGGGTGACGGGCGTGCCCTTGCCGGGGTGGATGTTCTCGGCCTTCATCACGACGCACAGCTTGCCGGCGACATCCAGCACGTTGCCTTTGCGTACCGCGCTTGCGATAAGCTTCGCCCCGGTCGCTTTCTCCGCTTTTCAAGGCTGAATGAGCCCAGAACGCCGCCGGAACGGCGGCGGGCTCGCCATGTCGTTTGGCTTCTACAGGCCTTTTCCCCTATCGCCAAGAAACAAGCGAAAGGTGCCGGACGCGACCCCAAAAACACCATGGTGGGACCACGACAGACATGCCGACCGGCGCGCGTTCCTGCTTGCTCGAAATCGTATCCAGCGGGCATTGCGCAGCTGGTTCCAGGAGCACGGATTCGTCGAGGTCGAGCCGGCGCTCCTGCAGGTTTCACCGGGCAATGAACTCGACTTCCATGCGTTCGCGACCGAACTGCGTCGCACCCGATGGCGAAACGCGTCCGATTATCTGAGCACGTCGCCGGAATTCGCGTGCAAGAAGCTGCTGGCAGCCGGCGAGGAACGCATCTTCACGTTCGCTCCCTCGTTCCGGAACCGCGAGCGCGGCGCGCTGCATCATCCCCAGTTCACGATGCTCGAGTGGTATCGCGCGAACGCGCCTTACGAAGCGCTGATGGACGATTGCGCGACACTGCTTGCGTTGGCGGCGGACGCGGTGGAAGCGACCGAGTTCAGATTTCACACACGCGATGCCGATC